>NZ_LFBU01000001.1:0-682092 GCF_001045555.1 Marinobacter subterrani | reverse complement strand
CGCGCCGCCTTCTGGAGATTCTGGGCCAGTTGCGCGAGGCCTTCCCGGACTTACAGCGAGTCTCCAGTTACTGCCTGCCCCGCAACCTGGCGAAAAAAAGCGTGGGCGAGTTGGCGGAGCTGAAAGAAGCGGGTCTGGAGATTCTCTATATCGGCATGGAATCCGGCGATGACGAAGTCCTGCGCCGGGTTAACAAAGGCGAGACCTGGGAATCTACTCGCTCGGCGCTGCTTACAATCCGGGAAGCGGGGCTGACCAGTTCGGTGATGGTTCTCAACGGGCTGGGTGGCGAGGCTCTGTCCCGCCAACATGCCATTAATACCGCCACGTTGTGCAACGAAACCCAGCCGGATTTTCTGTCGACACTGGTCGTAAGCTTTCCTCAGGGTGAGGAACGTTTCCGGGAAGGGTTTGGTGATGACTTTGTCCCGCTTTCCCAGCAGGGGCTCTTCGAGGAAATCCGCCTGTTCCTGGAGCATCTGGAACTGGACAAAACCGTCTTCCGCAGCGACCACGCCTCCAACTACCTGGTACTCAAGGGCACCTTGGGGCGCGACAAACAGAAAATGCTGGACCAGGTAAATCTGGCGATCACCAACCCTGGCGCGGCCCCGCTGCGAGCGGAATGGATGCGCGGGTTGTAATTCACCGGACCGGGAGCCACCGTAATGAGCATGAATCCGGAAAATCTTGCAAAACAGGTCGAGAAAACTGTGAAGAACCCCGGTCCTCCACCCCTGGATCAGTGGCACCCTGAACTGTCCGGTGACATGGATCTTCGGATCAGCCGTGACGGGCACTGGATCTTCAAGGGCGACCCCCTGGCCCGTGAAGCCATCGTGCGATTATTTTCGACCATCCTACGCCGTGAGGAAGACGGCGAGTACTACCTGTTAACACCGGTGGAAAAGTGGCGCATCCAGGTGGAAGATGCCCCCCTGCTGGCCCATTCCCTGCGGGTAACGGGGGAGGGCGACCGCCAGGTGGTGTCGGTGACCACCAACGTCGGTGAATCTCTGGAGATTGGCCAGGACCACCCGTTGGAAGTGGGAACCTACCCGGGCTCAGATGAGCCTCGTCCGATTGTGAAGGTACGGCACGGCGTTGAAGCCCGGCTGGTGACCGCCGCCTATTACGACCTGGCGGAACATGTGGTGGAGCGGAACCAAGGCGGCCATCCCGTGCTGGGGGTGTTTAGTCACGGAATTTTCTACAAAATCGGCCGGAGCGGTTGAAAACCCATGCCATGCCCCCAGAATTGACGGTAGAAAACGCACTATGTCACTTGTTAAACTGTGTTTTCATACTTGTTATGAGCCTGGCTCTCTAACGAGGCCCGGTGGTCGTTAGTCCCTCTGTGCAGTCTGGCTGTTCACGATCACTTTCGATTGCCTAAATCAATTAAACAGTCATTGCGACACGCAAGGAGATCACATGGCCCAACCTCGTGTTGTCACCATCCATTACACGCTCACCAACGATCAGGGAGAGCAGCTTGACTCCTCCCGTGTAGAAGGTCGTGAGCCTCTGTCTTATCTGGAAGGTGCACAGAACATTATCGGTGGACTGGAAAGCGCACTGAACGAAAAGAATGCAGGCGACCAGGTCAAAGTATCTGTAGAGCCCGCTGAAGGCTACGGCGAAGTTAACGAAGAGCTGGTTCAGCCGGTCCCGCTCTCTGCATTTGAAGGTGTCGATACCATCGAGCCGGGCATGCAGTTCCAGGCGCAGACTCCGGGCGGCCCTCAGGTTGTTCGCGTGGTTGAAGTTGGCGACGAGACCGTTACCATCGATGCCAACCACCCGCTCGCCGGACAGACTCTGCACTTCGACGTAGAAGTGGTAGAGGCCCGCGAGGCGACTGACGAAGAGCAGGAGCACGGTCACGCTCACTAAGCTGTTCTGAAGCGCGATCAAAAACGGCTCCCGAGGGAGCCGTTTTTTTTGGGGCCTTCGAAAAATTGTCGGATTACGGCTGCGCCTAATCCGACCTACAAAGGTGCACCTCAAACGCCCACGCCAACCCAGTAGGTCGGATTAGGCGAAGCCGTAATCCGACAGCCCCAACAAAATCCGCAATTCGGTAACCCAAAAAAACGGCCCGCGTTGGGCCGTTTCTGTCACCGGAATTCGAACTTACATGTTCGGATAGTTCGGGCCACCGCCGCCTTCCGGCGTTACCCAGGTAATGTTCTGGGCCGGATCCTTGATGTCGCAGGTCTTGCAGTGAACACAGTTCTGGGCATTGATCTGGAAGCGTTTACCGCTACCATCGTCGGCATCCACCACCTCGTAAACGCCGGCAGGGCAATAGCGCTGCGCAGGCTCGTTGTACTTCGGCAGGTTCTCCTTGATGGGAATCTCCGGATCGGTCAGCTTCAGATGAACCGGCTGGTCTTCCTCGTGGTTGGTATTGGAAATAAACACCGAGGAAAGCTTGTCGAACGTCAGCTGGTTATCCGGCTTCGGGTAATCGATCTTCTTGCACTCGGAGGCCGGCTTCAGGGTGGCGTAATCCGGAGTGGTGTCGTGGAAGGTGAACGGCAGGCTGCCACGCAGGATGTTCTGCTCGAAGAAGGCGATGGCACCGCCAACCACGTTGCCGAACTTGTGCATGGCCGGGCCGAAGTTGCGCTCGGCGTAGAGCTCCTTGAACAGCCAGCTGTCTTCGAACTTCTTCTGGAAGCTGGTGATTTCCTCTCCGTTCTTACCTTCTTTCAATGCTTCGAAGACCGCTTCGGCTCCCAACAGGCCGGACTTCATGGCGGTGTGGGAGCCCTTGATCTTGGAGCTGTTCAGGGTGCCGGCATCACAGCCCAGCAGCAGGCCGCCCGGGAAGCTCATCTTCGGCAGAGCGTTATAGCCGCCTTTGGCAATGGCGCGGGCACCGTAGGACACTCGCTTGCCGCCTTCCAGGTGTTTTTTGATTTCCGGATGCAGCTTAAGGCGCTGGAATTCGTCAAACGGGCTCAGGTGCGGGTTGCTGTAGGACAGATCCGCAATCAGGCCCACGTACACCTGGCCGTTTTCCAGATGGTAGAGGAAGGAACCACCGGTAGAGCTGCTCTCGGTCAGCGGCCAGCCAGTGGTATGAACCACCAGTCCTGGCTCGTGTTTGGCCGGATCGATGTCCCACAGCTCCTTGATACCGATACCGTAGTGCTGGGGATCCTTGCCTTCATCAAGTTTGAAGTCGTTAATCAGGCGTTTGCCCAGGTGTCCACGGCAGCCCTCGGTAAATAGAGTGTACTTGGCTCGCAGCTCCATGCCCGGCATGTAGCCGTCTTTTTCGGAACCGTCACGGGCAACGCCCATATCGCCGGTAATAATGCCTTTTACCTGACCGTCTTCAACAATGGTCTCGGCGGCTGCGAATCCGGGATAGACTTCAACGCCCAGCTCTTCGGCCTGTTCGGCCAGCCAGCGGCACAGGTTGCCCAGGCTGATAATGTAGTTGCCATGATTGTGCATGTTCTTGGGCACAAACGCATTGGGAATCCTGGTGGCGTTTTCCTGGTTCTTCAGCAGAAAAATGTCGTCACGGGTAACGGGCGTGTTGAGCGGAGCGCCTTTCTCTTTCCAGTCCGGGAAGAGCTCGTTGAGGGCAGTGGGCTCGAATACCGTGCCGGCCAGGATGTGAGCACCGATCTCGGATCCCTTTTCTACCACGCATACGGTGAGTTCTTCGCCAGCTTCCTGTGCCAACTGCATGACACGGCACGCTGCCGACAGGCCCGCCGGGCCGCCGCCGACGATCAGAACATCAAATTCCATCGATTCGCGTTCCACGTTGGTCTCCTCAAACTTCTTTAATGGATATTATGTTGCCCGCAGGCGAAGGTTTTCCGGGCCGCCATCATACCGGTAAAACTGCGTATAGACGACTGTCGCCCGCCGATCAAACCGACTCACCTTGCGAAAAGGATACCGTATTTGAAGAATCAAACAAACGTTTGTTTGAAATTTGGTCTTTCCTTTGGCATTGTAGAGGCACACTGAAACATCGTGTGTTTTGAGTCGAAATCTAGTATCGTCTCATTGTCATTCCCGGTCAATACCGGGGAATTGGCTGAAAGGTCAGTCCTGACGCGGCGTTTGAGGCTATTGATTCTGCTGACTGTTGCCTCCATCATTAGTGCGCACTGAGTTTCGGCAGGCTCCGCGTGAGGACTGCAAGTCATAAACCCATCGTAGAAGAACGAGGAATCTATGAAGGTTCTGGTCGCTGTAAAACGAGTAATCGACTACAACGTAAAGGTGCGCGTCAAGCCGGACAACACCGGTGTTGATCTCGCCAACGTCAAGATGGCAATGAACCCGTTCTGCGAAATCGCGGTTGAAGAAGCCGTTCGCCTGAAGGAGAAGGGTGTTGCCAGTGAAATCGTGGTGGTATCCATTGGCCCGAAAGCCTGCCAGGAGCAGATCCGTACTGCGCTGGCGCTGGGTGCGGACCGTGGTATCCACGTCGAAACCGACGAGGAGGTTCAGTCTCTCGAAGCGGCCAAGCTGCTGAAGGCTGTTGTCGAGAAGGAAGAGCCCAAGCTGGTCATCCTTGGCAAACAGTCCATCGATTCCGATAACAACCAGACTGGCCAGATGCTGGCCGCACTGACCGGCATGGGTCAGGGCACCTTCGCTTCCGAAGTGGTTGTTGAAGGCGACAAGGTCAATGTAACCCGCGAAGTAGACGGTGGTCTGATGACCCTGTCACTGAGCCTGCCGGCGGTTGTTACCACCGACCTGCGCCTTAACGAGCCGCGTTACGCGTCTCTGCCGAACATCATGAAGGCCAAGAAGAAGCCGCTGGACTCCATGAGCCCGGCCGATCTGGGTGTCGACATCGCTCCGCGCCTTGCCACTCTGAAGGTTGAAGCACCAGCTTCCCGTCAGGCGGGTGTGAAAGTGGCCGACGTTGCCGAGCTGGTCGATAAACTGAAGAATGAAGCGAAGGTGATCTAAATGAGCATCCTTGTAATTGCTGAACATGACAACAGCAGCCTGAAACAGGCTACCCTGAATGTTGTAGCGGCTGCCAAGGCCATCGGCGGTGACATCGACGTACTGGTTGCCGGTGAAAACTGCGGGGCCGTTGCTGAAGCGGCTGCCAAGGCCGAGGGCGTTAACAAGGTACTGGTTGCCGACAACGCTGCTTATGGTCACTTCCTGGGTGAGAACCTGGGTGAGCTGGTTGCCGAAGTGGGCAAGGGCTACAGCCACATCCTGGCTGCTGCCGGCACCACCGGCAAAGACTTCATGCCGCGCGTTGCTGCGCTGCTGGACGTTGCCCAGGTGTCTGACATCATGCGCGTCGAGTCCGAAGACACCTTTGTTCGTCCGATCTATGCGGGTAATGCCATCGCGACTGTGAAGTCCAGCGACAGCATCAAGGTGATCACCGTTCGTCCGACCGCGTTTGATCCCGTGGCCGCAGAAGGTGGTTCTGCCTCTGTTGAGCAGCTGGATGTGGTCAAGGACGCCGGCCTGTCTTCGTTCGTGAAGGAAGAACTCGCACAGTCCGATCGTCCGGATCTGGCCTCCGCCGGAATTGTTATCTCCGGTGGACGTGGCATGCAGAACGGCGACAACTTCAAGATGCTGGAGCAGATTGCTGATCTGCTGGGTGCTGCCGTTGGTGCATCCCGTGCCGCTGTCGACGCCGGCTTCGTGCCGAACGACATGCAGGTTGGTCAGACCGGTAAGATCGTTGCCCCGCAGCTGTACGTGGCGGTCGGTATCTCTGGTGCTATCCAGCACCTGGCGGGTATGTCTGACTCCAAGGTGATCGTGGCGATCAACAAGGACGAAGAGGCGCCGATCTTCCAGGTGGCCGACTACGGCCTGGTTGCGGACCTGTTTGAAGCGGTTCCGCAATTGGAAGAAGAGCTAAAGAAAGTTCTGTAACTTTCTGTCTGGCTTGAAAAAAGGCACCCACGGGTGCCTTTTTCGTTGGGCCGGACTGAATTACCTGCCATGCTACAAAGCCCTGACCGCAGAACCGGATAAACCAACCATGACCACCATGCCGTTTGATGCCCTGGCCTGTCCGCTGGACGGTGGCCCTCTGGCCCCCATCGATAACGCCTGGCGTTGCGAAAATGGGCACAGTTTTGATGTCGCCCGGCAAGGCTATGTGCATCTGCTGCCGGTTCAGAAGAAGCGATCCCGGGACCCCGGTGACAGCAAAGAGATGGTGGCGGCCCGCCAGCGGTTTCTCAATGCCGGGTTCTACGGGAAAATTGCCGACGCCGTGAGCAATCTGTCGATGCAGGCGCTGCCCGGGGGCCGGACTGCCTCGGTACTGGACGCCGGTTGCGGTGAGGGCTATTACCTCCGGCACCTGGCAGGCATGGCTGGCGACAGGAGCCTCGCCATGATTGGTGTGGATATCTCCAAATGGGCCATTCTCGCGGCGTCCAGGCAGAACAGACACAGCCGGTGGGTGGTTGGCAGCAACGCAAACCTGCCGGTATTGCCGGAGTCGCTGGATCTGGTGCTTTGCCTGTTCGGCTTTCCGGTGTACGGCGAATTTCTCCGGGTGTTGAGGCCCGGAGGGCAGGTGCTGCAGGTGGACGCCGGTGCGGACCACCTTCGGGAACTTCGCGAAATTATCTATCCTGAACTGAAGCCGGCGAATGAGGCCGCCGCGGCGGTTCCTGATGGCTTTCGGTCGGTCGGCTCACAGGAGATTCGTTTCGACCTGTTCCTGCCTGATGGCAACCGGATTGCTGACCTGCTGGCGATGACACCGCATTTTTACCGGGCCAGCGCGGAAGGTCTCGAAAAGGCTGCAGCCCTTGAATCCCTGGCTGTGACCGTGAACGCAACACTGCAACGTTTCGAGAAGGTGTAACAGCATAAGCTCACTGACGATCGTTGCTGCCTGGCCTGGCGCCTCGTTTTCGGGAAGCGAGGCGCTTCTCCGCTTTGCCGATAATCAGGGTGTCCGCGAGGATATGCAGCGCCTTGTTGGTGGTGCGCACCGTTCGATAAATCTGCTGGCTGGCCTCATCATGGGTTTCCCGTGCCTTGCGTGCGGATCGCCGGAACTCGTCGTCCTTCGAGAACAGATCGATCAGGCCGAAGGTGGTGTTGGAGATCGCCTTGTGCAGTTTCTCAACCGCGCTGGCACCGTTTGAGACGGAATCCTCAAGCAGTCTGGCGCGATTCCGGACTTCAAGCAGGTCCATTCTGCTTTTCTGAATAGCACTGCTGGCGACAATGCGGTGCGAATTGAGGATTCGGGTTTCCCGCCGGCAGAGCAACAACTGCCAATAACTGTAACCGAGTGTGCAGAAGGCCAGCAAAAGGAGGCCTGACACGAAAAACAGGGTGATCACGGCAATGCGCTCCTATCGGTACTCAATCTGCATTTCCACATCAATCTCGCGCTCGGTGAGTTCCTGTTCGAGCTCCTTCATCACTTCCTGGTAAACCATTTTGCGAACCATCACCGGGAGCTTGTCCGCCAGCACACGGGCAGAGCGGGATTCGCGTTTTGCCAGGGCAATCGGATCCAGCACCCGCAGCGTAATAACCAGCTCGGGATCCTGCCGGGAATCGCCGATATCGTCGTTCTCCATCATTTGTGCGATCACTTTACGCTGTTCCAGAACCTGCCAGGAAACAAAACCGCTGAACAGGACAAGCAAAACGCTCAGTACCGTGAGAAAGGTGATCAATTCGAACCTCCGGGATTCGTTCCGCGCAACATCGTGCAGTGTGCCCGATAAAGTGTGACAAACGATTGGCCGTGACGACAGATTTGCCAGCGTTTTCGGGAAAGTAGAACGGGCCCGCAAACCTGCTAGTATTGGTTGTGTTTGCGGACTGTACGACTAAGAATCAATGAGTTAAAACCGGTTTCTCATGTCAGAAGAGGATTATTCATGATCTGGTTCAAAGCCTTCGCAAGCGGGTTTCTTGCAACTCTGGTTTTTCATCAGGGGCTGTTCGCGCTCTTCTGGCTCGGGGGCGTGGTGCCCATGGCGCCGTTCAATCTTTCGCCGGTGCCGCCACTGGGTGTTCCGGCCGTGGTTTCCCTGGCCTTTTTCGGTGGCTTGTGGGGCATGGTGCTGTGGCTGATTCTCGGACGTCTGGCCGGGATGAAGTTCTGGCTTGGTGATGTCATTGTGGGGGCTGTGGGCCCGACCATCGTCGCCATGCTGGTGGTCTTCCCCCTTAAGGGACTTGATGCATCCGCCCAGACCTGGGTTGGCGGGCTGATTCTGAATGGTTTCTGGGGCCTTGGTGTGGCGGTTTTCATGCGCCTGCTGGGCGCCCGGGCGATAACGACTCACTGACAGGAATTCCCTATTTTCTCTGTTTAAGGAAGAGCAATGAGCAAAGCAACAGAAACAACCTTCGATCTTGTGGTGTTTGGTGCCACCAGCTTTGTCGGCCAGATTCTCACCCGTTACCTGTTCGACACCTACGGGGTGGGGCAGTCGGTGAAATGGGCGATTGCCGGGCGCTCGGAGAGCAAACTGAACACTCTGAAGTCCAGCCTGGGCGATACCGCGAAAGATCTGCCACTGATTCTGGCGGATGCCGCGGATGCGAAGGCCCTTCAGGCCATGTGCGAACAGACCCGTGTGATTATTTCCACCGTCGGCCCCTACGCGCTATACGGCGAGCCGTTGGTGGCAGCCTGTGTGCGAACCGGAACAGACTACTGTGACCTCACTGGCGAAGTGCAGTGGATCCGGAAAATGGTGGAACGCTACGAAGATGACGCCCGGTCATCCGGCGCCCGCATTGTGCATTGTTGCGGTTTTGATTCCATCCCGTCGGATATGGGCGTCTGGTTCCTGCAGAACGAGGCCGAAAAGATCTTCGGCGCGCCATGCCGGGATGTTCGGATGCGGGTGAAAGTTGCCAAAGGGGAGTTTTCCGGCGGTACGGTTGCCTCAATGATGAACGTGGCGAAGGAAGCAGCGGCGGACCCGAAGCTTCGCAAGGAGCTGGCAAACCCCTTCTCCATCTGCCCGCCGGAGCACCGCTCCAACACCCGTCAGCCAAGCCTCAAGGGTGCAGAGTATGACAAAACCTTCAAGACCTGGCTGGCACCGTTTGTCATGGGGGCGATCAACACCCGGGTGGTTCATCGGTCTAATGCCCTGCAAAATGCCCGGTACGGCAAGGAGTTTACCTACGACGAAGCGATGATGACGGGGCGCGGCACCAAGGGCCGCCTCGCGGCTTACGCGATCACAGGCGGCCTGGCAGCGTTCTTTACTGCCTCCGCGATCAAGCCGACCCGCTGGCTGGTGGAAAAGTTCGTGCCTCAACCGGGCGAAGGCCCCGGCCCCGACGCCCAGAAATCCGGGTTCTACGACCTGCGGTTTGTCGGCCGCACGGAAGATGGCAAGACCATCATCACCAAGGTGACCGGTGACCGGGATCCGGGGTACGGTTCCACCGGCAAGATGTTGGGCGAGGCGGGCATGTGTCTGGCCCTTGATGTTCCGGCGGACCAGCCCGGAGGCTTCTGGACACCGGCGTCGCTGCTCGATGGCAAGCTGATGGAGCGCTTGACTGGCAAGGCCGGTCTGTCCTTTGAGGTGGTTGAAACCCGCTAGTGGCTCAGGTGAATCACGCGGTCGGTGCCCGGAAGGGCATCGGCCCCGTGGGCCAGGCTGATCACCGCTTTCCCTGCCAGAAGTTGATCCATCCGTTTTGAAATCCGGGCCCGGGTTTCGGCATCCAGGCCGGTAAACGGCTCGTCCAGAATCACCAGCGGCGCAGGGTTCAACAGCACCCTCGCCAGCACCACCCGCCGGGCCTCGCCACCAGAAAGCCGGCTGCCTGCGCTTCCCAGCCAGGTATCAAGCTGATCCGGTTCCGGGGCGAAACGCTCTGCCAGCTCAACCATCTCAAGCACCCGCCACAGGTCGGTATCACTGGCATTCGGGGAGCCGAGTAACAGATTTGCCCGCAGGGTATCCTCGAACAGTACGGTTTTCTGGGTCAGGTACACCTGGTCCTGGCATCTCAGATGGCCTTGCGTGGGCAAGAGCAGCCCGGCAAAGGTATCCGCCAGGGATGACTTGCCGCTGCCAGAATGGCCAAGGATACCGACTCGTTCGCCGGCCTGAACGGTAAGTTCGAAGTGCGTGAATAATGGTGCATAACCGGGATGTTTTACCGTGAGATTCTCCGCCAGGAGGGCGGTATCGGCAGGCAGGTCCAGAGCGCCTGCAACAGCGGCCGGTTCATCGGCCCGGCAGTCCCGGTTCAGGCGCGCCGCCGAAGCAGCGGTAGCGCCCAGTTTGCCGAAGGCATCCGGCAGCATCGCATAGGCCTCCGCAAGCCCGAGCAGGGCAATAGGCAGTAGCACCAGCACCGGCCCGGACACAGCGCCTGCCTGGAACAGATCAAACCCCGCCCAGAGCGTGAACACCGCTGCCAGATTAACCAGCAGATTGGATCCGGCAAGGTGCCAGCCTGTGCGGGTATCCGTCCGGGCCTGTTCCGAGGTCACCTGATGGGCCTGGCGCATTAACCAGGCGGCGTGTTTACCGGTCCGGCCCGCGGCGGTCAGTTCCGAAAAGCCTTCAATGTGTTCGATGACAGCCGTTCGTA
Source organism: Marinobacter subterrani (assembly GCF_001045555.1). NCBI lineage: Bacteria > Pseudomonadati > Pseudomonadota > Gammaproteobacteria > Pseudomonadales > Marinobacteraceae > Marinobacter > Marinobacter subterrani. The sequence continues at coordinate 671,511 of NZ_LFBU01000001.1, read as the reverse complement.
AGGCTTCCTGGCGATCGCTCTGCCGGGCAGCCAGTTGGCGGGTTCTCAGATAGGTGCCGAGCGTGGCAATAACCAGCGCCAACAGAAGAACCAGGCCGGTCAACAGAGCGGTCGGCCCATCAAACAGTATGGCGGCCAGCACCACGACCAGCACGGTAACCAGGGCGGCAAGGGCTGTGGGCGCAATCAGTCGAAGGTAGAGGGTGTCCAGCGCATCGACATCGTTGGTCAGTCTTGAAAGCCACTGGGCTCCCGTCAGCTCGCTCCGGCGGCTTCGGCTTGCCAGGGCCAGCCTCTGGAACAGCGCCACGCGGATGTCAGTGAGTAAACGCAGCACCGTGTCGTGGTTGTAAACCCGCTCCAGATACCGGAACAGAGTCCGGGATACCGCAAAGAAACGGATAGCACCTCCGGGAACGTACAGGTTGATAGTGGCGGCCACGCTGGCGGCAAGCAGCAGCCCCACCAGCGCCGTTTTGGTAATAAACCAGCCCGACACCGCGAGCAGGGCGATACCGGCCAGCAGCGTTGCCAGAATCAGAAGGCCACCGACAGCCAGTCTGCCGGGGCGCCTGAAGACCAGGGCCAGCCAGGGTTTCAGTTCACGCATCGCGCACCTCCCCGCCGGACACCAGAAGAACCCGGTTCGCCAGGGTCAGCAGGGCGTGGTGATGGGTGGAGAAGATCAGGGTTTTCCCGGCCACCGCCAGTTTGTGCAGGGCTTCGAGAACAAACACCTCACTGTCGATATCCAGCCCGGCTGTGGGCTCGTCCAGCAGAATCAGATCGTAATCCGCCAGGAAAGTGCGGGCCAGGCTCAGCCGCCGCGCCTGCCCGCCCGAAAGCCCCTGGCCCTCTTCGGACACCGCGCTGTGGATGCCTTCTTTCCGGCTGTCCAGAAGTGGCCCGAGGCCGACATTTCGCAGAGCCGTTTCAATGGCAATATCCGAAGCATCCGGCGTGGTCAGGCGAAGATTATCGGCCCAGGTGCCCTGTACCAGAAAGCCTTTCTGTCCCAGCCAGCCGAACCGGAAACTGCCGGGCACCTGGCCGAACACCTGAATGGTTCCGTTATCCGGGGCGAGGAACCCGGCCAGCAGATGCAGCAGGGTGGATTTTCCACCCCCGGAAGGGCCGGTGAGCGCGATGACCTCGCCCTTGCCAATGACCAGCGAAAGATCCCGCAGAACCTGCTGATCGGAACGGAACGCCTTTGATACCGAACTCAGCTCGATCACGTCGCTCCCGATCGCCCCAGGAGCCGAGGTGGAAGTGCGATGGCTTTGCACGGGTGAACTCAGGCGTGCAAGAATCTCCGCACCGGCCCCCATTGCTGCGGCGCGGTCGTGGTAATGCTGGGACAGAGTCCGCAGGGGCTGAAAGAACTCTGGCGCCAGCAGCAGGATCAGTAACCCGGAAAACAGGGTCAACTGATCGGCGGGGCCGTAGCTGATGTAACCCAGCAGGCCGAACCCGATATAGATGGCCAGCACCGCAATGGCGACCGAGGCAAAAAATTCCAGAACCGCCGACGACAGGAACGCCACCCGAAGGGTTTTCATGGTGATGCGCCGGTAAGAGTCCGACCGCAGGCGGATAAGCTCGGTGGCCCCGGCAGTCTGGCCGAACAACTGCAGGGTTGTTAGCCCGCGAACCTTGTCGAGGAATTGCCCGGAGAGCCGGCTGATGATTTCAAAGTGCTGCTGGTTGAGCTTTTCCGCGCCCATCCCCACCAGGGCCATGAACAGCGGAATAAGAGGCGCAGAGAGCAACAGAAAAATCCCTGCCAACCAATCCAGCCAGAAGACCAGTACCAGTATCAGCAGCGGCACGATCACCGACAGGGCCATTTGCGGCAGGAAACGGGCGAAGTAACCGTGCAGCGCTTCCACGTGGTCAATCCATTCCCGGGCGAGGGTGCCGGCTGAGGACTGGCCCAACGCCACGGGCCCGGTGGCCCGCCAGTGTTTATTGAGTTGGCGCCGGGCATGCCGGCGAACCTGTTCACTGCAACGGGCCGCAAGCCGGGTCTGGAAACCCTGGCCAATAGCACGGAAAACGATAGCCAGGATCAGTCCGAGAAACAGGGACGTCAGCTCCGCAATGGGAACCTCGTCAATGATTCCCAGATGGATGATCCGGGCGAGAAAAACCATCTGGATAATGGTGGCAATTCCGGCAACGATGCCGGCGGCCACCGTGCCCTGAATCCAGAGGCGGTTACCACGGGCCAGTTCCGAAAGCCACTGCCTGACAGCCTTCTGACGGGTGGCGGAGCGTGAATCTCCGCCACCCTCTGCCGGGGGCTCAGCCACTTTAGTGGTAGCCCTCGCCGGCACGAACCTTGCCACGGAACACCCAGTAGGTCCAGGCGGTGTAGACCAGCACGATGGGAATCACGAACAGCAGCCCCAACAGCAGGAACAACTGCGACTCATAGGCGGAGGCGGCTTCCCAGAGCGTGTATTCCGGCGGAACCACGTAGGGCCAGCGGCTGACCACCAGGCCGAGATAGGTGGTAATGAACAACCCCATGGTGGATACGAATGGCATGCCTTCCTTTCGGTCGCGAACCGAACGGTAGATCTGGAGGGCGCAGAGCAAGGTCAGCACCGGCAGGACCCAGATCACCGAGAGGTTGGAGAACCAGCGCTGCCGCACCATGTCGTCTACAAACGGGGTCCACACGCTGATAATGCCGAATACCACCAGCACTGCGGCCAGCAGCGGCAGGCTGATTCGGTAAGCCCAGTCCTGCAACCGGCCTTCGGTTTTCAGGATCAACCAGGTGGAACCAAGCAGCGCATAGCCGCAAAGCATGCCCAGGCCCGTGAGTACCGTGAACGGCGTCAGCCAGTCCAGAGCGCCCCCGACATATACCCCGTTGGCGGTCTCAAAACCCTGGATGTAGGCGCCAACCACGGCACCCTGGGCAAAGGAGGCCACAGTCGAGCCCCCGGCGAACGCCCAGTTCCAGAGGTAGCGGGAGGTCCGGGCCTTGAACCGGAACTCGAATGCCACGCCCCGGAAGATCAGGCCGGCCAGCAACAGGAATACGCCGATATAAAGCGCTGGCAGCAGGATGGAGTACACCAGCGGGAATGCGGCCAGAAGCCCGGCACCCCCCAGCACCAGCCAGGTCTCGTTGCCATCCCAGACCGGGGCCACGGAGTTCATCATGGTATCCCGGCTTTCCTCGTTGGGCGCGAACGGAAAGAGAATGCCAACGCCCAGATCAAATCCATCCATCAGCACATACATGATGATGCCGAAGCCGATAATGAATGCCCAGATAAGGGGCAGATCAAACAGTTCCATAATCAGTGACCTCCCTGGCTGGCCGGTTTGCCGTGATGCTCGTCTTCGTCAATCTCAAAAGGCACATGGGCGGCAGAGAAGGGACGCTTGGGTCTTTCCGCCTCGTGCTCATCGTCGTCGTGCTCGTCCTCCATGCCGACATATAGCACCCGCATCAGGTAATACACACCGGCAGAGAACACCAGGGCGTACACCACGATATAACCGATCAGGGTGAACAGTGCCATGCCCCCCGTCAGCGAGGGTGTCACCGCTTCGGCCTGGGTCATCATGCCGTACACCAGCCAGGGTGCCCGGCCGATCTCCGTAACGAACCAGCCGGCCAGGACTGCAAGGAAGGGTGCAATACTCATGAACCGCATGCCCTGCAGGAACCACCGGGTGCGCCAGTAACGACCGCCGGCCCGCAGGATAAGGCCAGTTACGGCGAAGGCGATCATCAACAGCCCGAGGCCCACCATCACCCGGAACGACCAGAACACAATGCCAACCGGGGGCTGCTGTGCAACCGGTATTTCCTTCAGGCCCGGCACCTTTCCGTCCCATTCATGGGTGAGAATCATGCTGGCAAGGCTTGGAATGCCGATCTCGAAGAGGTTGGTCTGGCTCTCCTGATCGGGAATGGCGAACAGCAGCAGCGGTACGTTGCGGGATGTCTCCCAGTTACCTTCCATGGCAGCCACTTTCATGGGCTGGTGCTCCAGGGTGTTCAGGCCATGGAAGTCACCAACCACTGCCTGGGTCGGTGCCAGAAACAGCAGCAGCCAAAGGCACATGGACAACGCCTTCCGGTTGGCTTCAACTTCCCGGCCTTTCAGAAGGTACCAGGCGCTTACACCTGCGACCACAAAGCTGCCGGTGAGAAAGGACGCCAGCACCATGTGGGTAAAGCGATAGGGGAACGACGGGTTGAAGATTGCCTCGCTCCATGAGGTTACATGGAACACGCCGTCTATAAACTCAATGCCGGCCGGGGTATGCATCCAGCTGTTGGCGGCCAGAATCCAGAATGAAGAGATAAACGTGCCGGTTGCCACCATGATTGCCGCGAACAGGTGAACGCCTGCGGGCACCTTGTCGCGCCCGAACAACAGCACGCCCAGGAAGGCAGCCTCAAGGAAAAAGGCGGTGACCACCTCATAACTCAGCATCGGCCCCAGGAAATTGGCGGACGCCTGGGCGAAGTTGCTCCAGTTGGTGCCGAACTGGAACGACATCACAATCCCGGAAACCACGCCCATCCCGAAGACCACGGCAAAAACCTTGGTCCAGAAAGCAGAGAGCTTCACCCAGACCGGGTTTTCGGTTTTGAAGGCCAGGCCTTCGAGGACCGCGATGTAGGAAGCAAGGCCGATGGTAAACACCGGGAATATGGCGTGAAATGACACCACGAACGCGAACTGGATTCGCGACAGGATGAGAGGATCTAGTTCCATGGGAACCCTCCGGTAATGTACACGTCAGAACAAACGGGCCCAGCGAACCCGTTCAGCCGCTGCCTTAGCTCAATTTGTTGTGTTGTTATTACCGGCAGATATTTACCATGCTACTAAACATGGCCACAAAGCCGATAGGGCAGATTGTCGCACCCCTTGATTTAAAACAATTAAGGGGGCCAGGAACAAGTATGGTGAAGCCAATGAGTTTTTACGAGAACCGGATACTCCCCCATATCATAGACCGTGCCTGCTCCATGGGCCAGGTTATGAAATTGCGCAGCCAGGTAGTGCCCCGGGCAAGAGGCAGGGTGCTGGAAGTTGGCATGGGTTCCGCCATCAACCTGCCGTTCTATAACGCCGATAATGTTGAGCTGGTCTACGGCCTGGAGCCCTCCGAGGGCATGCGCCGTAAAGCTCAGCCCAATCTCGCCCGGTCACCTGTCAAGGTTGAATGGCTGGACCTGCCGGGCGAGAAAATTCCTCTTGAAAACGAATCCGTCGACACGGTGCTGCTCACGTTCACCCTGTGCACCATCCCGGACTGGCACACCGCCCTGGAGCAAATGAAGCGGGTACTGAAACCCGGCGGCGACCTCCTGTTCATCGAACACGGCGAATCCCCGCACGACAGCATCCGAAAATGGCAAAATCGTATCACCCCGGGCTGGAAAAAAGTCGCTGGCGGCTGCCATCTGAACCGCAACATAACGGATCTTATCCGCAACGCCGGCTTCGAGATCCAGGAGCTGGAAAACCTCTATATCCCCAAAGCTCCGAAAATTGCCGGGTACATCTTCAAGGGCAGGGCGATCAAGCCTTCCTGAGTCAGCCCAGTGGCTTGTGGGCGAGAGCAGAATCCGAATTGCGTTACCCTACGCGGCCTTATACAATTCTGCCCGTCAAAACCTCCCTCCGAATGCCCGGATGGTGAAATTGGTAGACACAAGAGACTTAAAATCTCTCGGCCGCAAGGCTGTGCCGGTTCGATTCCGGCTCCGGGCACCATCACTTCTTCTTTGCCATAGTCTCCAACATCTTATTAACCGCCTCCAGATGCTCCGGCTCGTTGTGGCACATGCCCTGGAAGTTTGCGCATACATCCAGAAAATCCTCCAATTCCATTCGCGGAGCCATTTTCATCAGGCGTTTGGTCAGGCGGGTGGCCTTTGGTGGCTGGCTGGCGATACGGCTTGCCATGGCACTCGCGGCGTCGAGCAGTTCGCCTGCGGGCACCACTTCCAGAACGATACCCAACACTTTAGCTTCGGCTGCATCAATCACCCGGCCGGTGAGTGTCAGCTCAAAAGCACGCTGGTAGCCGATCAGCCGCTGCATGAACCAGGCGCCGCCGTCGCCGGGGATGATGCCGAGGTTCAGGAAGGTTTCGCCAAACTTCGCGTTCTCTGAGGCAATGCGGATATCGGCCATGTTGGCCAGGTCGAATCCGGCGCCGATGGCGGGCCCGTTGACCGCCGCGATGATGGGAACTTCCACGTTTTGCAGCGCCAGGGGAATGCGTTGTATGCCTTTGCGGTAGCGGTCGGCGCACTCGGCCACGTCACCTGCGAAATCACCGCTGCGGTTGGCCATATCACGGATGTTGCCGCCGGCGCTGAACGCGGAGCCGGCACCGGTGATCAACAATACGGAAACGTCTGTACACTGGTTTACCCATTCTGCCGTGGTCACGATGTCTTCAATCAGGTTTGAGCCTGTGAGGGCATTGCGCAGATCGTGGCGGTTCAGGGTGAGGGTGGCTACCCGGTTTTCCAGGGTGAGCAGGGCGTCAGTGAGCGTCGGTACGGCGGCCATGATTCGGTTCCTTGTTTTTGGTCAGCGCGTATCTTCGCGCGCAGGAACCGGATTAATCAACTGCCAGACGCGCCTTTCGGTACCGGCTGACTTCCGTCCAGCCATGCGCCGCAAGCGCCGAGAAGACGATCACACCGCCCACCAGACTGAGCTTTGGCGGCACCTCGCCGAGAAACAGCCACACCAGAAAGGAGCCGAGCACGGTCTCAAGCAGCAGCATCAGGCTGACCTCTGCCGCCGGAATATAGCGTGGGCCTATCTGGATCAATATGCACGCGGTTGGCAGGAACACCAGGCACAACAGGGCAATGAAGAAGAAATCGCGGCCTGATGGTATCTGGGCGCCACCCAGCAGGGCGGCCACGACGGCCAGTGCCAGAGCGCCGAACATGAGCATCACGCTCATATCGCTTTCCGGTCTGGAGCGGGCCATGTTCAGGTTTGAGGCCAACGCGGTGGCGGCCACGACGGCCATGACCAGGCCTAGCGGGTCGCCTTTGCCAAATTCACTGACGGCCATGAGGGTGGCGCCCGATACGCACACCAGGATGATAATCCAGGTTCGCAGGGGCAGGGTTTCCTTCCACACCACCCAGGCAATAAGCGCTGCAATTACCGGGGCGGTATTGAGGATCACCAGCACATTGCCAGCGGCGGTGTTTTTCATGCCCACCACAAAACCGAGGGTGCTGATGGCAAAGGCACCGGCACAGAACAGGCCTTTAAGGCCGCATTTGCGGATTTCCGGCATTAGCCGCGCGCGGTATCTGGCCCAACTGATCACAAAGAAACTGAGGGCAAGCAGCAGGCCGCGCCAGAACAGGAAGACCACCGGGTCGACCGAGGTTATTTTCACCAGCAGGGCATCCGGAACAATAAAAAGCACGCCCAGTGCTGCGATGGTCAGTCCTTTGATACGGGTTGTCTGCAAATGCGGATCGCCTGTTCAGGGGGCTGGTTTATGGTTGGTCCTGCGTGGGCAACGGATCGATATTGTCGATCTCGCTGGAGATCGTAGGGTCGTCTTTCATGATCACCAGGATGCCACCCCCGATGATAGCGACAGCAACGATGGCTTTGAGGACGGTTAGTTTGGACATGAATGGCTCCTCTTTGCATTTTCTGGCTTCTGGTAAGAGCCTATGGGCAGCGGGTGCCTATAACAACCTTCAGGCCAGAAAACTGAGCATCCTACAAAAATCGCTTCGACAGTATAGCTACTGTCAGCAATACTTTGACTAAGTTAACGGAAAGGTCGATCCGGAGGATCTTCCCAAAATCGTGCGGAGCCATGGATGGCAGAGCCGAGCGTACAGGGACGTATTGACAGCGTATTTTGGGAAGGCCCTCCGGATCGCCCGTTGCACTCAATTCGATTAAAACCGGAGTGTCGTCATGACAGAACAATCGGAACCACTGGTTCAGAAGTACAGCGAAAACGGCATTACCACGCTCACCCTGAACCAGCCAGACAAAAAAAACAGCCTTTCCATGGCCATGCTGGAAGCGCTGTCTGAAGAGCTGGAGAGCATCGCCGCGGATTCTGAAACGCGGGTCGTGGTTCTGGGGGCCAAGGGCAACGTGTTCTGTGCCGGCCATGATCTGCGGGAAGTCCGGGAGCAGTTTGATAGCCATGATTTTCAGCTGAAGCTGTTTAACCAGTGCAGCAAGGTGATGCAGCAGATTGTGAACCTGCCACGGCCGGTGATCGCCCGGGTGGCTGGAGTCGCCACGGCGGCAGGCTGCCAGCTGGTGGCCAGCTGTGATCTTGCAGTCGCGGCGGATACAGCCCGGTTCGCCACCCCCGGGGTGAATATCGGGCTGTTCTGTTCCACGCCCATGGTGGCGCTCTCGCGCAATGTGTCCCGCAAGCATGCCATGGAAATGTTGCTGACCGGTGAGATGATCGGGGCGGTGAAAGCCGAGCGCATCGGGTTGGTCAATCAGATCGTAGACGAACAGCACCTGGATGAGATGGTCTACAAGCTGGCCCGTACCATTGCCGACAAATCCGGTCACACCCTGAAAATTGGCAAGGAAGCCTTCTATCGGCAGCTGGAAATGCCCCTGGCGGATGCCTATGAATACACCTCAGAGGTGATGGCCGACAACATGATGGCAAACGATGCTCAGGAAGGCATCTGCGCGTTTCTGGAGAAGCGGAAGCCGGAGTGGAAAGACAGCTGAGGGCCTGCCGGTTCAACCGGCCGGGCAAGGCTCCGGGCCCTGAACGAGCCGATCACCTTTCCCGAGGTTGTGTTCCCGGAAGAATCCGGCATTCATTTCCACGGCCTTGCTGAATGTAACCCCGGCGGGATAGCTGGGGCAGCCGGAGCCGCTGGCGGAGGTACAGGGTGCCATCCGGCGGGTGCTGCCAATCACCCCTTCTTCATCCAGGTAGGCAATATCCAGCGGGATCAGGGTCTGGAACATCCAGAAACCGTAATCTGGGCCTCTGGGCTGCTGGTATTCGAACAGCATACCGGCATCGGGTGCCATCGCGGTTCGGCCCATCAATCCTGTTCGCCGTTGCTCCGGCGTGCTGGCCACTTCCAGTTCCACGGGAACAGAGCCTGATCCGGAAACAAAGCAGGCCTTGACCACCGGCAGGCCGTGCTGGGGCGCGGCCAGGCCGGAGGAGCAGCCATAGATTGCCGAGCCGGCTGCCAGGATTGCCCAGAGCTTCAGTGCCTTATGCATGGCGCTCCCCGATCTCAGGAGCGTAGCCGGTAGCCGGTTTTGAAAATCCACCAGATGCCCACCATGCAGGCGGTCAGGAATACCAGGGTCATACCCACGCTGATAGCGATATGGACGTCGGACACGCCGTAAAACGCCCAGCGGAAGCCGCTGATCAGGTAAACCACCGGGTTGAACAGGCTGATGGTTTGCCATATCTCCGGCAGCATATCGATGGAATAGAAAGTGCCGCCCAGGAACACCAGAGGCGTCACAATCATCATTGGGACAATCTGCAGTTTCTCGAATCCGTCCGCCCAGATGCCGATAATGAAGCCGAACAGGCTGAAGGTAATGGACGTGAGTACCAGGAAGGAGAACATCCAGAAGGGGTGCAGCACGTGGTAGTCCACAAAAAACCGTGCGGTCGCGAGGATGATCAGCCCCAGGATGACGGACTTGGTGGCCGCCGCCCCCACATAGCCAAGCACCACTTCCACATAGGACACCGGCGCGGACAGCACTTCGTAGATGGTGCCGGAGAACTTCGGCATGTAAATGCCGAAGGAGGCGTTGGAAATGCTCTGCATCAGCAGGGAGAGCATCACCAGGCCGGGAATGATGTAGGCCCCGTAGGCGATGTTGTCGATGTCGCCCATGCGGGAGCCGATGGCCGAGCCGAACACGACGAAATACAGGCAGGTGGAGATCACCGGTGAGAGCACGCTCTGCATCACCGTGCGCTTCATGCGGGCCATTTCAAAGTTGTAGATTGCGCGGATACCGTAAAGGTTCATGCCTTTCTCCAATGGGCCGGCGGGCTTATTCGTGCACCAGGCCGACAAAAATCTCTTCGAGGGAACTTTCCCGGGTCTGCAGGTCCCGGTACTCGATACCAAGGTCGCCGAGAGTGCGAAGTAACCGGGCGACGCCGGCCTGCTCCTGCTGCGAGTCGAAGGTGTAGATCAGTTCGTAACCGTCACCGGACAATTCGAGTGGTTCCAGGGTGAGTTCGCCGGGAATCTGTTCCAGCTTCTGCTGTAACTGCAGCCGGAGTTCCTTTTTGCCCAGTTTGGTCATCAGTTGGGCTTTATCCTCCACCAGAATGATTTCGCCATTCCGGATAACGCCGATGCGGTCCGCCATTTCTTCGGCTTCTTCGATGTAGTGGGTAGTCAGGATGATGGTGACGCCATTTTCCCGCAGCTTACGGACCATTTCCCACATGTCCCGGCGCAATTCCACGTCAACGCCCGCCGTGGGTTCGTCCAGGAACAGGATTTGCGGCTCATGGGAGAGCGCTTTGGCGATCATCACCCGGCGCTTCATGCCACCCGAGAGGGACATGATCCGGTTGTTGCGTTTGTCCCAGAGGGACAGGTCTTTCAGCACTTTCTCGATATGCGCCGGTTTCGGCGGCTTGCCGAACAGGCCACGGCTGAAGGACACCGCGTTCCAGACAGTTTCGAAAGAATCGGTATTGAGCTCCTGGGGCACCAGGCCGATGGTCTCCCGGGCCTTGCGGTAGTCTTTTACAATGTCGTAACCGGCTGCTTTTACCTCGCCGGAAGACAGATTCACGATGCCGCAGATAATGCTGATCAGCGTGGTTTTACCGGCGCCATTGGGGCCGAGCAGGGCGAAGATCTCGCCCCGGATGATGTCCAGGTTGATGTCCTTCAGAGCCTCGAAACCATCGTCATAAACCTTGCTCAGGTGCTTAACGGAAATATCCGGCTGCACGGGCGTGTCCTGTGGTCAGAATGGATTGAATTTAAGGCGCCGTATTTTCTCATGACTGGCGCCAGTTTAGGAACCTTTGCCTCGGTAGCAGAGGCCACGATAATGCACGGCTGGTTCACAAGGGGTGTGGGTATGGTACGCGGAATAGCGGTTGCGGGATTGATTGCAGGCCTGATTGCTGTGGTGATCATCGGCCAGAGGCTGTCTGACGGCTCCGGGAATAAGGTTAACCAGAGCGGCAACGGCCAGGCCGTGAAAGAGTGCAATCTGCTCGCAGGCCCCTGCCAGTGGACGACTGGCGCCGGCGACTGGCAGGTAACTCTGGAAGTGTCCGGGGAAGGTGAACAAGGCACTGAATATCGTTTGAACGTTACCACGCCCGAGCGACCTGAGCGTTTTCTCGCGGTTCTGAGGGGCGAGTCCATGTATATGGGCGAGTACCCGGTTCCCCTGGGCAACCGTGCCGGGAATGACTATTCCGCCCGCTTTACCGCGCCTTTGTGCACAGTGGACTCCACCATGACCTGGCGTGTCGATCTGCGGCAGGGGCAGGAGCCGATCGCGGATATTCCGCTGAAACTGGTCTTTGACACCGAGCGTCACTGAGCCCCGAAAACCGGTGACCAGTCGGCTGACAAGAGGTCGGGATTGTGTAAAATGGTGAACTCGCCAATGTCAGGGAACACGTGATGGATTACGGAGATAGTGTTCAGAAAGTGCTGCTGAGAAAAATCCGCAAGGCCGAGCAGGATCTGATCCAGCTGAAACTCGATTACTGCCGTTTTGTCTTTGGGCTGACCCACCGTGCGAAAGTGCTAGCCGGCGGCGTCACCTATGTGGTGCGGTCTGTGGATGTGGACAGCATGGCCAATACCGATGATGGTAGTTTCACACCCCCCGAAATTACCGGTACCCGGGCCGATGAGCAGGATCACGCGGAACCGGTTGCCCTGGGCACGGATTGGGTGCTCGATTCTCCAGCCAGGCCGGCCGCTAGATAAACGCGTTGGCGGTAATGGCCTCGTAGAGGCTCGACGTCGGTGGCACGTAGTGACTATGCCGCCAGAATTCCGCACCTTCCAACCCCGCCCGGAAGCACGCCAGCAAAACCGGGCTTGCCGTTAATGTGCTGATGGTCTGAAGCGCCTGGGGCTGCCGGATGCCGGCCTTGCGGCTGGCAATCTGTGCGACTACCGAGGCCAGCGCATCGGAGTGACGGGTTGGTTTTTCACTCAGTGCGCACCCGGCGCCATACAGCCAGGCTGCGGCATAGCTCCTGACCTCCTCCGGCAATGAAGGCAGCGCCAGCGCGTTCACCCTGCAGTCCCGCTCCTGCAGGCTGGCAAGGATATGCAACTGGCTGATGAGCCGGGCGCGATCCGAAAGAGGTCTGGGGGACGGCTCCTCGATAGTGTCCCGGTTAAAGGAGAGGGGCTCGCGGGTATAGCGCGGGGACGTGAAACTAACGGGCTCTGTGCGTACCAGCGCTGACATCCGGAAAGCCAGGAAAAGCAGCAGCGCCAGAAGCCCCACCTGAGAGAGAAGAATCAGTCCGTTAACCATGATCACCAGAACTCTGAATGTTGCAAAAAGTGATCGAAGTGTAACGGTATGTATCCGGACAATACCGCCAACCCGTCGCCATAACTGCGCTTGGAATTGGCTCAGGTGACGGAACTGTGACGAGGATCGCAGTGGCAGTTCCGATAATCTGCGGCTCAGCAGGTTGGCATGGTCTGCAACGCGAGTTTACGGCGAATGTAGCGGCCAAGGGCATCAATGCCTATGTTCAACAGAGCCGTGATGAGGATCAGGATCATGGCACGATCAAAACGAATGTTCTGTATGGCGCTGTCGACGTAGAAACCCAGCGTGTAGATGCCCAGGATGCCGAGAATGGCCGTCTCCCGCATGATGATTTCCCACCGGTAGAAAAGAAACGCGAGGAACGAGCGGTAAACCCTTGGAACCAGCTCCCAGGTGTAGCGGTTAACGCCGGTCGGCGCGTCCGGCCGAAGGCGGATGGTGTTGGTCTGACGGCCAATCAGGTGGCCGATAATCCCGCCGTTGTGGAGCGCCAGAGCGACCACCGCCGGCAGCATGGACGGCCCCCAGAGCTGCAGGAGAATGTAGGCCAGGACGTATTCCGGTGTTGAACGTGCAATCACCAGAAGCACATGGCCTGAGGTGCGCCGCACCGGCCCGCCAAAATGAGTCGAGATCAGCGGGAACGCCAGAAGTGTCAGAATCCCGGTTGCGACAAGGGCAATCTGGGTCAGTATCACCGTATTCCAGATGCCCGGCAGGGCCTCGTTGATCATCAGGTCGCTCAGCCAGGGCAGCAATCCCGCCAGCCCTTCGCCGTCCCGCAGCGGATCGGGCACGATATCCTTGGTGAAGAAACGTGCGACGTTACCCCAGACGATAGGGAGTCCTTCACCCAGGAAGAAAGGTGCACCAAGAACGTACAGCGGCAGCAGCTTTGGCCTGACCCAGAGTGGCATGGTCGCGATGAGCAGATAGAAGAGAATCAGCATCGCCCCGGCCTCGGAATAGAGCCCCTGGGAAAACGACGATTCGAGGTAAAAGCCAAGCGTGGGCAGGCCGACAAATCCAAGTATGGCGCTGGAACGAAGGCCGCATTCCAGGCGATAGGCGGTATATGTGCGCAGCTGAGCCCAGCAATCGGGAATCCGGCTGTAGAGAAACCTGGCGATGGTGCCCGTGCCCGGTGGCAGAAGGCGACCCGGTTCCGGGTCCACCTCATCCAGGATCTCGGAATAGACCTTGGCGAAAATTCCGGAATAGGGTATGGCAATCGCCAGAACGCCTGTCAGCGGGTGGAAGCCAAAGAACTGAAGGAAAATCAGCGCCCAGAAAAGCTCATGAATGGCCCGGATAAAGGCACAGAAAATCCGCACCGGCAGGAATCGGTAAACCAGCGAGAGCAGGAATCCGCACACACTGCCGAGCGCGACCCCCACAAAGGCAAAGGCGAGGGTTCTCAGAAGAGCCGTGGTCAATCCTGCGTTGGTAAAGAAATCCGGCGTGATGACGCCCAGGAAAAAGTTGCCAAGGTCCTGCCAGGGGTTTGAGGTTGTTATCGCAATATCGGCAAACAGCAGCGAAATCAGCGCTACGGCGATAAAAATCAGGCTGGTGCGAACCGTCGGGGAAAAAAGCATGAACTGGCCGGTTCCCTAATAGAGCGACATGATGTCTGATGCCTGCAGGCGGTCACTGGTCTCGTCCAGGGCAACCTGTCCGTCCTGGATTCCGACAATCCGGTTGCAGAATTTCAGGGCCATTTCGACATCATGCAGTGCGATCACGCTGGTGGTAAATCGCTCTTTAAGTAGCGCCATGACCACCTGGGCTGTGGGGCCATCCAGGGCAGAGATCGGCTCGTCTGCAAGCAGCAGGGGCGCCTTGCGATACAGTGCCCGGGCAATGGCAACCCGCTGGCGCTGGCCGCCGGAAAGCGACGCCGTTGGCATCCAGAGTTTCTCTGACATGCCCAACTCCACCAGTAATTCCCGTACCTCGGCACGGTCGCGGGCGAACGGTCGCATTAGCGTAACGGTGCTGTACCAGGTGGAATGCCTGTCAAGCTGTCCCATAAACACGTTATGGAACACCGGCAGGGCATTGACCAGGCCCAGATCCTGAGGCACCAGGGAGGACTCGCGATTAACGCGCTCGTGAATCAGGCGTATGAGGGTGGATTTGCCAGCACCGCTCTTGCCCACAAGGGCGACCTTTTCGCCCTGCTTAACCCTCAGGGAGAGCGGGCCGATAACCCGCTCTCCACCAAAAGAGGCCGTCAGGCCCGTTAGGTCGAAGCCTGACATCAATCGAGGATTCCGATCTCTTCTGCTGTCTGGCGAATAGGCTCGTAGTCATCGTTCGACGCCGGGATGAAACCGGAGCGTGGGAAGCTTTTCAGCAGCTCAGGATCGTCCATGTTCACCAGAGCCTCGGTAACCCGCTGCTTGAAGCCATCACCGAAACGCTCGTTGACGTCGCCGCGAATGGTCCACTGGTAGTCAGGGTAGGTAGGCGTTTTCCAGATCACCTGAACGGCGTCTGTATCCACGTTGCCGTTGGCCAGTTCAGTCTCCCAGACCTGAAAGTTCAATGCGCCCACCTGATAGGTGCCGGCTTCAACAAGTCGCAGGGTACGGGTGTGGTTTCCGCTGAAGCCCACACGGGAGAAAAACTCTTCGGGTGCTGCTTCAAAGGCCTCGCGAATGTAGAACTCCGGCATCAGTCGACCAGAGGTCGAACCCTTGGAGCCGAAGGTGAAGGTCTTGCCGCGCAGCTCGTCTTCGAGCGCAGAAAGTTGCTCCGCAGGCTCAACGCCGGTGCTGGTGTTGGCGATAAAATAGGTCCGGAACGCTTCGTCTTCCACACCCTGGGCGATGGCTTCCGAGCCTGGCACCAGGCGCCGTGCCTGGACGCCGGAAAGACCGCCAAACCACGCCAACTGAACCTGATTGTTGCGGAACGCAGAAACAGCGGCGGCATAGGATTTGACCGGAACATACCGCACGTCAACACCCAGCTCGTTGGAAAGGTAATCGGCGACACCCTGGAAGCGCTCCACCAGCTTGGTTTCATCCTGATCGGGTATGGCAGTAAACACAAAGGTTTCTGCAGAAGCCGAGCCGGCGGCGAAACAGAAAAGACTGGAAATCATCAATTTCCGTATAAGATTAAGAGCCATTGGAGTTCCTTGTTTTACCGGAGTGTTTGGATTTGATACCGAGACTGACCGAGACTGGGAGAACAGACGTTTCCCGGAGGCTCTCAGGATACCTTGATTTACGTTAACTCTGAACAGCTATACGATTCGCGCGACCGATTAGCTCACGGCCAATGGCCTTGTTGCTCAGCTAAGCAGGCTTGAACGATTGCCATGGAAATAATAATGATCACGCCTGCGGCAGCGGGCTCCAAAGCGGGTAACCGGGCAACGGCAGAGCGTTGGGCCCTGTTGCTGGAAAGTGCCGGCCATACTGTCTCTGTGGTTACCGAATACCACGGTGCACCTTGTGATGCCTTTATTGCGCTCCACGCCTGGCGCAGCGTTGGGGCGGTTCGCCGGTTCCGTCAGTGCTGGCCGGGCAAGCCTCTGATTGTTGCGCTTACCGGCACGGACATCTACCGCCACCAGCATGAGTTTCCGGATGAGACGCTGTATTCCATGGCCGAGGCGGACGTACTGATCGGGCTGCATGAGCAGGTTGCCAGGGATATACCCGGGCGGTTTGCCGCAAAGCTGGTTACGCTCTTCCAATCCGCTGACCAACCTGAGGCCGGTTCCTTACCGGATCCTGCCCGTGCGCCCACAGGTTTCCAGGTATGTGTGATCGGCCATCTCCGGGAAGAGAAAGATTCGTTACGAGCGGCGTATGCGGCGCGACTGCTGCCAGATGACTCCCGGATACAGATTCTGTGCGCCGGCAAACCCCACAACGGAACATGGCAGAGGATGGCTGAGCAGGAAATGCAGCAGAATCCCCGTTTCCGGTGGCTGGGCGAACTCGATAAGCATGAAACCCGGCACCTGATGGCCCAGAGCCAACTGATGGTCATCAGTTCGATAATGGAGGGTGGAGCCAATGTCGTGTCTGAAGCCTGCAGGGCGGGCCTGCCGGTCATTGCCTCAGACATCCCCGGGAATATCGGTTTGCTTGGCGCTGGTTATCCCGGCTATTTCCCGGTGCGGGATGAGCGCGCTCTGGCCGACCTGCTTTATCGGGCAGAACAGAGCGCTGACTTTCTGGCAAGGTTGAAGGCCGAGGTAAGCCAATTGGCCGGGCGTTTTGAACCGGAAAAAGAGCGGGCCTCCCTTGAGCAGGCGCTGGAGCTTGCCCGGCAGCGTTGCGCAATGGGGGTCTAATCCCGAAGCGAGATCGGCTCGATGGGGCCAGTGTCGCCCTGGGCTGTCACCCGGCCAATAACCGAGGTATGAACATAGCCAAGCGCCTTGAGCGCCTGCACGCACGCCTCTGCCTTGTCGGCCGTTAGGCTGGCCAGCAAGCCACCAGCTGTCTGCGGATCGAAGATCAGTGGATAGCGGGGGTGATCCACCCATTGCTCCTGATCGCGAATGCCCCGCCGCAACCGGATATTCGCCGGCTGCAGCGAACTCAGAATCCCTGCGGCGGCGGTTTCCTCGGCGCCCGGCAATACCGGAATGGCGGACAGGTTCAGCTCGGCATCCACCCCGGACGGCTTGGTCATCTCCACAAGGTGGCCAAGCAGTCCAAAACCGGTCACATCCGTGCAGGCTCTGGCGCCGAATTTCCTCAGGCACTCCGCCGCAGCCTTGTTGGACTGGATCATCGACGCCAGGGCGGAATCAATCCAGCGGCCCCTGGCGGCCAGTTTTGCATGGGCCGCGAACAGTGTTCCGGTACCAATCGGCTTGGTGAGAATCAGTACGTCACCCGCTTTGAGTCCTCCCTTGCTCATGACCTGTTCCGGGTCGATCAGGCCGTTGACGGCAAAGCCCAGTGCCAGCTCCCTGCCTTCCCCGGTGTGGCCACCCACCAGCGCGCAGCCCGCCTCATTCAGAACTTCCACAGCGCCAGACATCATCTGAAACACAACGTCTTCAACCTTCGATTCAATGCCATAGGGCACAGTGGCAACCGCCGTGGCACTCTGGGCTTCCGCGCCCATGGCAAAGATATCGCCAAGGCTGTGATTGGCGGCGACCTTGCCAAACACGTAGGGGTCGTCAATAAACGCGCGGAAAAAATCCACGGTGTGCACCACGGCCTTGCCCGGCGGCACCCGGAGCACGGCTGCATCGTCCGGCGCATGCAGGCCGATGAGGATGTCATCCCGTTCGATGGGCCTGAGTTCGCCCAGGGCCCGGGAAAGTACGGTGCTGCCGACCTTGGCGCCACATCCGCCACAGCGCATGGCAACCGCAGAAATGGCCTGGGATGCTTCCTCCGCATTCAGGGCGGCGGCGGTGTCCGGCAGTTTCGAGGTTTCCTGCATCGGTGGCAGGTCGTTGAATTTTTTCATGAACCGGCGGTCGATCCAGTCCTTCCAGTGCCACACCCAGGCACCGTCAAACTGTATTTCGCCACGGGACGCCACCGCGTACTTGTCGCCGGTGCTGATCAGCGCCAGCCACTTTTTCTGGGGGTAGAAACTTCGCGGCGCTTTGCCAGTTGCCAGGCGCTTGAGATTGCCCGCCAGGGGCGGGCCCTGACGTACCGCGAAAACCCCCGCTTTTTCACGGGGATGATCGATGACGTTGGCAATATCCCCGGCGGCGAAGATGCTGTCGTCGTTCTCGACCTGCAGGGTGTCAAGTACCCGCAGAAACAGGCCATCATCGAGGGCCAGGCCGGTTTCCTTCAGCCATTCCGGACCACTGGCCCGGGTTACCCATAGTACTTCGTCGGTGTGCAGAATCTCACCGGCCCCGGTTTCAAGAAGCCCTTGCTCAACTCTCGTGACGGGTGCGCCAAGATGGAGTTTTACGCCGCGCTCAGAGAGCTTCTTCAGGAATACCTTGCGAACCTTCGGGTTATGGGTAGGAAGAATGTCGTCTGCGGCATCGAACAGGTGAAACTGCAGTTGCCCGGGGTCCTTGCCCCGTTGTGTCAGTTCGTTCCTGAGACGGAACTGCATGGCCAGGGTCAGCTCGACGCCACCAGCACCGGCACCCACCACGGCCACAGTAAGCGGCCCCTGGTGGTTTTCAATGCGGGAGAGGAGCGCCAGCCAGCGGTTGTTGAAACCGGTAATCGGCTTTACGGGAACCGCATGATCGGACGCGCCTTGCACTTCGTTGACGCGCGGTGACGATCCAATATTGATCGACAGAATGTCGTAGGGCACATCGGGGCGGCCGGAACAGAGCACCCGTTTCCGGTCACGGTCGATGCCTGTTGCCTCGGCACGGTAGAAACGTGCCCCGGCGTATTCGGCCAGTCGGCTCAGATCGATATGGACATCGTCGTAGCTGTAATGTCCGGCGACATAGCCGGGCAACATGCCGGAATACGGGGTGTGGGTGTCACGGCAGATGAGCGTGAGGCGCACGCCGGGGACCGGATTCATGGCAAATCGTTTCAGTACCCCGACGTGGCTGTGCCCGCCGCCAATCAGGACTATGTCCCGTAAAACAGGCTGGTCAGGCGTTTGCATCAGTTCACTTTCTTGGCTTCAGCGCCCAGTTGGCTGTACCCCTTGATATTGGAGAAAGCCTTGAGTTTTTCCTGGTCGGCCGCCGAAGGGTTGGCGATCTGGTCGATGGAGGTGATCCCCGCCTCCTTCATCTTCTTGGCGGTTGCCGGGCCAATGCCCTTGATCAGGGTCAGGTCGCTCCTGTCCACGGGCTTGGCTGCCTTGGTTGCAGGTGCTTTCCTGGTGGCGGGCGTTTTCCTGGCCGCCGGCTTTTTCGCTGCCGGCGTTTTGGCGGACGGCTTGCTGGCAGCCGTTTTTGTTCCGGAGGGCGCCTTCGTGGTCTTTTTGGGCGCGGCATCCCGGGCTGCGGTTTTTGCTTCCTTGCTGACTTCATCCGTCAGCTTCTTCACTTCGTCGCCCGCTTCTTTCGAGGCGACGCCGAGGCGTTCAAGAATGCTGCTCTGCAGCTCATGGAACTCGTTCAGCCGGCGCTCAAATTCCTCATGGAAGCGCTTCATCTCGCGATCGCGCAGCTCGTCTATTTCTTTAAGGAGCTTGCGCACCGGTTCCTGAACCTGATTCTGCAGGCTGTCGAACTGCTTCAGTGCGTCGTTCACAAGGCCTTCGATCTGGGCGGATGTTTTCTCAAACTCCTTGTTGACCTTTTTTACGATCTTATCAACGTTCTGTTTGGCTTTCTTCGCCATGGAATGTCTCCTTACGGACAGGTTTCAACAAACAATCAGGATCAGGCCATTTGCCGGAAACCGGGGGAGGAGCCTGAAGAGCGACGTGATTTAAGCGACTGCTTTTTGGAAAGTACTTCCCGGATTCTACGAAGTTTCTCCGCGGAAGAAGAGCTTCCGTTTGCGTTGAGCTCCACAAAATCGATGGAGTAAAAGAAATTACTGCAATGTTTTCGGCGCTCGGTCACGAGCCCCGACAGACCTTCGGCGCGAATCTTGTCAAAGGGCATGTCCATGATCAGTTCCAGAACGACGGTATCGCCCGGGTTGAACACCTTGTCGGTTTTCATCACGCACCCGTAGCCATCCAGTTCGTAAAGGGTCGCTTCCACAAGCTCCTTTCGGAAAAGGCCGTGTCTGACTCGGAAACGGGCGACAAGATCCGGCAATGCTTCGTTCATGAATTCTGGTTCTCTGGTGATTTCCGTATCCACAGCAACCCGCCTCAAGGGGAGGCAGGCTGGATATTGATTAAACAATAGACACTCGGTTTTGCTTTTGCAACGCCATCAGTGCCATACGCCAGACCGCTAAGGCAGCTTTTCAACAAACTGCCCTGGCGGTCAGGGTCGCGCTACTTGTTTTTCAGTTCGTACATATCAACGCGGCGGTCTTTCAGGTTGGTGACGGAGCCCTCGTTACGCACCAGGGTCAGCTTTTCAAGATCCATGTCGGAGAACATGATCATCTCGGTATTCGGCGTAGTCTCTGCCATCACTGCATCGTGAGGGAAGGCAAAGTCCGAAGGTGAGAAGACCGAGGACTGGGCGTACTGGACGTCCAGGTTCTCGACTTTCGGCAGGTTGCCCACGCTGCCGGTGATGACAACATAACACTCGTTTTCGATGGCCCGGGCCTGGGCACAGTGGCGCACCCGAAGGTAACCGTTCTTGGTGTCTGTCCAGAACGGCACCAGAATAATGTCCACGTCCTGGGCGGCGGCCATGCGGCCAAGCTCGGGAAACTCGATGTCGTAGCAGATCATGATGGCAACCCGGCCGGCGTCGGTATCAAACACCTTGAACTCGCTGCCACCCTCAATGACCCAGTCACGGCGCTCGTGAGGAGTGATGTGGATCTTGCGCTGCTCGTCTACCCGGCCATCGCGGTGGCACAGGTACGAGACGTTGTACACCCGGTCATTTTCCAGCAGCGGCATGGAGCCCGTTATGATGTTTATGTTGTAACTGACTGCCATTTCAGACATTTCTTCCCGGAACTGCTGAGTAAATCCGGCCAGGAAACGGATAGCCCGGGTCTGGTCCATCTGGTCCGTCAGGCCCATCAGCGGGGCATTGAAAAACTCCGGAAACAGGGCGAAATCGCTCTTGTAGTCAGAGAGCGCATCAACGAAGTACTCAACCTGCTTCAGCACTTCCTCCACGGAGGTGAATTCCCGCATCTGCCACTGAACGGCACCGAGGCGCACCTGCGTCTTCTTGAAATTCAGAATGGATGACGGCGGGGTGTAAAGAATATTCCGCCACTCCAGCAACGTGGCGTAGCCCAGTGACTTCTCATCTTCCGGCAGATACTTGTGCATCAGCCGGGTAACCTGGAAATCGTTGGACAACTGGAAGCTCAGGATAGGGTCGTAGATTTCCTTGCGATCCACCCGCTGGATGTATTCCTCCGGCGAATACTGTTCGGCGTATTTGAAATAATTCGGGATACGGCCACCGGCAAGAATCGCCCGCAGGTTCATGGAGCGGCAAAGCTCTTTGCGGGCCTCGTAAAGCCTCCGACCCAGGCGATAGCCACGGTAATCGGGGTGAATGAACACATCAAGCCCGTACAACGAGTCCCCGGTGGCGTTATGCCAGATCTTTTCATTGCGGAGGATCAGGTCATCGTAGGTGTGGGGGTTACTGAACCGTTCGTACTTTACAAGCACGGTCAGTGCCACGGCGACCAGCTCCCCGCTTTCCTCGATACAGATCTGTCCGTCCGGGAACTGCTCTACCAGGGCCTTGATGGTATCCCTGGGCCAGGCGCCGCCGATGTCATCGTAGACCCGGTCCATCAGTTTCTGGAGCTGCTCGTAATCCTCGAGCGTCAGATTCCGGAGGTTAAGGTGCAGTTCTTCATGGGCCATGCAGTGCGGCTCCCGTTGATGAAAGAGGAAGGAGGGCTGGAACCCGCCAATAATCAGAAAGTTTATCAGAAGCTGCTAAAGACTTCGCATAACAGGCCGAAACAAGACTTAACGGATATCAAATTCCGCACGGTGTACCTTGTGCGCTCTCCGGTACACCAACTTACCCTAAATTGCAGAGGATTCGGCTGTGCAACTGACTTTCGGACAGAAGCTCCTGACGGCGTTCGCTATTTTGCTCGTTCTGGTGATGGGGGTATTTACGTTCACCAGTGATCTGCGGCTCGAGAACACCACGGAAACCTATGTGGACGCTCTCATCGAAGACGCAGTGCAACAGAGTACGTCGAGTATTGCCGGCTGGCTCAATACCCGCCTGTTGATGACTGAAGCCACGGCAACGGCGCTGCAGGGTGCCGAGAATAATGAACAGGCCCGGATGGTGTTGCAGGCCATTGCCACCGGAGGTGGATTCCAGAATGTCTACGTGGGGCAGGCAGACGGCTCCATGCTGATGCAGTCACCCGAGGCGGACGCCACTCTGCCGGCAGGCTACGATCCCCGCCAGCGCCCCTGGTATAAAAAAGCCATGAACCTGGGCAGCGCCTCATTCACCGAGCCTTATCAGGATGCCAGCACCGGCGACATGATCATCTCCACGCTGGCCCCGGTTAAACGCGGTGAATACCAGGGTGTGGCCGGCGCTGATATCGGCCTGGGCGCGATTGCCAAAACGCTGTCAACGGTTACCCTGGCCGATACCGGTTATGCCGCACTGATCAACGAGCGGGGGACGATCCTGTTCCACCCGCGCCAGGAACTGGTCGGCAAAAACATCAGTGACCTGATTGGCGGCCAGCCGGACCTGACCGGCAATGCCCAGGTTTATGAGAGTGGCGAAGTCACCTGGAATGCCAGCTTTCACCCGATCAGTGAGGCAAGGGGGGTAAACTGGTACCTGGGAACCTTTGTGAATGACGACAAAATCAGTGCTCCGGTACAGAGTGCCCGGATGACAGGCCTGGTGATCGCGGCAATCGCCCTGATTGTTTCGTTGGTGGTTCTGCGTCTGGGCATCCGGGTTTTGTTGGCGCCGGTTCGCCGGTTGAATACGGCCATGGCGGATATCGGCACTGGGGATGCTGACCTGACCCAGCGGCTGGACGCCAGCTCCAGAGATGAATTCGGCCAGTTGGCGAGCAGTTTCAATCGTTTTGCCGAGAATATCCAGACCGTGGTGCGGGATGTCCAGAAGGGCAGCGCCGATCTTGGCGACAATGTCGGCTCCCTGCGGGATACCGCCAGTGCCAGCCGTGCCAGTGTCGAGAACCAGCAGGCCGAGATCGATATGGTGGCAACGGCGATAAACGAGATGTCGGCGGCTGCCGGCGAAATTGCCCAGAATGCCCAGCAGACGGCAGATGCCGCCAATACCGCTGACAGTGACAGCCGTGCCTCACTGGAGACTGTTGCCGCCTCCCGGGATGCGGTTCAGAAGCTGTCGAAAGAAGTGACTGCCGCAGCAGAGGTCATCGACACCCTGGGCAAGGATGTAACCTCCATTACCACCGTTCTGGAGGTGATCCAGGGGATTGCCGCGCAGACCAACCTGCTGGCCCTGAATGCCGCCATCGAGGCAGCCCGCGCCGGTGAAGCAGGGCGTGGGTTTGCGGTGGTGGCGGATGAAGTCCGGAATCTGGCCCAGCGCACCCAGTCCAGCACCGAAGAGATCAACAACATGATCGAGCGGCTTCAGAAGGGGGCGAACGATGCCGTGGAGGTGATGAAGGCGTCTACGGCGGTCTCCAATGTCAGCATGGAAAAGGCTCAGGACGCCATGGAAGCCCTGAACCGGATTGCCGAGGCGATTACCTCGATCAGCCAGATGACCTCGCAGATTGCCACAGCGTCGGAAGAGCAGACCTCGGTGACCGAGGAGCTGAATTCGTCAATCACCCGTATCGCCGACCAGGGCCAGGAGGCGGCTGCCGCGGCCAGCGAGAATGATGTCTACAGTGGCCAGATTGAAAGCATTGGCAACGCCCTGAACCGGAACGTATCGCGGTTCCGGGTCTGAGCGGGGGAGCGGAAAGCGCCTCAGCGCCCCAGGAGGTCGAGGCGCCGGCGCAGGTTGCTCAGAGCCTGGCGGCCAACCGAGCGTGAATCTTCGCTGAGATAGGGGTTATCAAGTGCGATGACAACACGTCTGTCAAGATTCAGGACTTCAGCCGCCTGGCCATAGTACTCAATGAGAAACCGGCCGAAGCTGCCATCGGAAATGGACCGTTCAAGCCCCAGTTGCAGGCGGTGGGCGGTTTGTTGATCCTTGGGCCCGACAAACAGATACGACGGCATGGAGTAGGCGATCAGCAGGTTGGGTTCAATCACCAGGTTCGGGTCGTGTACGACTTTCAGATCGTAAAGCACCTCACTGACACCGCGTGCAAAGCACTCGAACCTCTTGTTGCGCAGCATTCCATAGAGGATTTCGTAACGGGAATGCGTTACCACCGGAATACCATTGGCCTCCAGCACCGGGGTATCCGGCCAGTGGGAACCCTGGCCGATACGGATGCCGCTATCCTGGAGATCTTCCAGGCTACGAATACCTTCGAACAACGGAAGTGATTCCGGCAGAACCACGCAGACCCGAAAACCCAACAGCCCGCCATCAACCGGAACAGGAATTGCGTTGAGAAACGCCTCACGTTCTGCCGACGTGGCGACATTGGCAATATCGACCAGGCGCGACTGCCCCTTCGCCAGTTCCCGGAGCACCCGGCCCTGGCTCAGCTCTTCGCTTCGCACCAGTTTAAACCCGCCGTACTCCGGCGTTTTGGTCAGGGCCAGCTCGACCAGCGCATGAATCGCAGGGCTGTCGTAGTTCCGGTACCAGAGAATGTAACTGCGGCCAGCGCCGGGAGCCGGCTCCGCCGAGGCCGGCATTATCAGCAGGCACAGGAGCAGGGTGGCCACATGGAGGATTTGTCGCCGCAATCCCTGGCAGGCGTTAAAGGCGGGCAGATGACGTTCCAAACTGGAAATCCTTTCGTAGTCCTGGGAAAGCCGGCCCGGGGCGATGTGATGACGCTCACGGACACACCTCAATGTAGGACAGAAACCCGGGAATAGACCGGACTATCGTCAAAAAAATTGTAAAAGATTCTTGCGATCAGCGAGAGGCGTTGCAATTATCCGTGTCGTTTGAACAGGGAAAAACACTTATGACGCTTATCGACAACCTTATCGGCGCCACCGGCAAATGGGTGGCCAGTACCGACCCGAAAGCGACCCTGGGCAGCCCAATGGCCTGGCTCAGGAAAACCGGTGGGTACGCGGCGGTTAACCGGATCATCGGGCTTTCCATACCCTTTGCGCCCCGGAATGGTTTCAGCGTGGAGGAAGTGCGGCCAGGGTATGTGCGGGCCAGAATTCGCCTGAAGGGCAACAAGAATCACTTTGGCAGTCTCTATGCGGGCGCCTATTTTCTGGTTGCCGAGATTCCCGGTGGTGTGCTCACATTGTTCGATCTGGGGCCGGCCTATACGCCGATTCTCAAGGAAATGACCCTGCAGTTCCTGCAGCCGGCCAATTCCGATGTGACGGTGGAGTTTTCACTGTCGCCCGAGACAGTTGCGGCCATTCTTGCCGATGCCGATGAAACCGGCCGGGCGAAATTCACTCTGGAAGGCAAACTGACGGACCAGGACGGTAATCACGTTGCCACCTCCATCGCACATTACCGGGTGAGAAAGAAAGGCTTCAAGGCAGACGACTGAGCCTCAGGCCTGGTCCAGTCCTGCAAGGGTTGCCAGGAAAATCTCGCCGTACTTCTCCAGTTTGGCGGCACCCACGCCGCTGACGTCGCCCAGTTCCTCCAGGGTCCTCGGCTTGCGCTCGAGCATGTCGAACAGGGTGGTGTCGTGGAAGATCACGTAGGGAGGCACACCCTGCTTGTCGGCCAAAGCCTTGCGGCAGGCGCGCAGGGCCTCCCAGCCGGCCTGGTCGGTAATCTGGTCTTTCACGGGGGTGCCTGAGCGGCCGCCCGAGGAGCGGGTGGCCTGCTTTTTCACCACCGGATCCTTGCGCAGCTCAATCGTCTGCTCGCCTTTCAGTAATGGCCGGCACTGTTCGGTCAGTTGCAGGGCGCCGTACCCGTCCGGATCCGCGCGGAGGTAACCGTTGGCGACCAGTTGCCGGAACACCGATTTCCATTCGTTGGCGCTGAGTTCGGTTCCGATGCCATAGGTTGAAACCTGATGGTGCCCGGACTGCAGAATACGTTCGTTTTCCGAGCCTCTCAGCACATCAATCAGGTAGGTCACGCCAAAGCGCTGGCCGGTGCGGAACACGCAGGAAAGGGCCTTCTGGACGGCGACGGTGCCATCCCAGGTTTCCGGGGGTGTCAGGCAGGTATCGCAGTTGCCGCAAGGTTCATCCAGCTCGTCACCGAAGTACCGCAGCAGCACCTGGCGCCGGCAACTGGTGACCTCGCAAAGCCCCAGCATGGCATCCAGCTTCTGCCGTTCAACCCGTTTGAAGTGGTCGTTGCCCTGGGAGCCTTCAAGCATCTGGCGCAGCTTGATCACGTCCTCCAGGCCATACACCATCCAGGCGGTGGACGGTTTGCCGTCCCGCCCGGCGCGCCCGGTTTCCTGGTAATAGGCCTCAAGGCTTTTGGGCAGATCCAGATGGGCAACAAAGCGCACGTCGGGTTTGTCGATGCCCATGCCAAAGGCAATCGTGGCGACGATAATCACTCCGTCTTCGCGCAGGAAACGCTCCTGGTGATGCGCCCGTTGTTCCGAGGACAGCCCGGCGTGGTAGGGCAGCGCGGTATACCCCTTCTGGGCCAGAGTCCGGGCGGTGGCATCCACCTTGTTGCGCGAAAGGCAGTAGACGATACCGCAGTCACCTTCGTGTTCCGCTTTAATAAAGCTCAGCAACTGGCTGTTTGCATTAGTCTTTGGCGCAATACGATATTGAATGTTCGGGCGATCAAACCCGCTGACGAAGTGTCTGGCGGTGGTCAGTGACAACCGCTCTGCGATTTCCTTCCGGGTACGCTCATCGGCGGTGGCGGTCAGGGCAATTCGCGGTATGCCCGGGAATGCCTCGGCCAGCATGCTCAGTTGCAAATAATCCGACCGGAAGTCGTGGCCCCACTGGGAAACGCAATGGGCTTCGTCTATGGCAAACAGAGAGATGGAGGCGTTGTGCAGCAACTCGATCGTCCGTGGCTGGATGAGCCGCTCCGGGGCGCAATACAGCAGATCCAGCTCGCCGGTCATCAGCGCATACTCGGTGGCGCGGGCCTGCTCGAAGTCCATGGTGGAATTCAGGAACGCGGCTTTTACCCCCAGTTCTTTGAGCGCAGCCACCTGATCCTGCATCAGGGCAATCAGCGGAGAAATGACGATTGCGGTTCCCGGCCTTACAAGGGCCGGCACCTGGTAACACAGGGATTTACCGCCCCCGGTGGGCATCAGGACGAGGGCGTCACGGCCCTCCGAAACTTCCCGGATAATGTCACCCTGCAACGGCCGGAAGGTTTCGTAGCCAAAGACTTCGTGCAGAACCTGCTCCGGACTTGTGCCGGACGTGGTGGGGCGTTCGGTGGAAAGCTGTTCGAAGTCCTGATCAAGATGCATAGGTTAACCGTTTGATTGGCCAGAAGCCGGCGTTTTGATGCGGATGAAATGCCCTGTCCGGAGCGGTGGCAAATGATACCAGATTAACCCTGGCGATTGGCCAGCAAACCCGGCCGATGCCGGATGGAGGCAAACGAGTGGAAGAAACGCTACAATACCGCGTTTTTGAACCACCGGCTCACGCCAGACCGTGACAGACACTGATAATAACAGGGCTTCCATGCAGGAATTTGATGCCATCCGTCCCTATTCGGACGAAGAAACCGGCGCTGCTATTCACCGCCTGGTCAACGATCAGGAATTTCTGGATATGGTCGGTCGCTTCAAGTCGCCGACACTGGCCCGCTGGGTACCGGCCATGTTGCGGGTTTTTGTCCGGCGCTGGCTGCTCGGTCATTTCGGCAACTTCAGTCGGATTGATGACCTGCAGGCAGGGCTTTCCGGGTACGTCGGCGATCTTGTCGACAATACCACTACCCGGGTCACCACCAGTGGTCTGGAAAACCTCAGCAAGCAGAGCGCCCATCTGTTTATCTCCAACCACCGCGATATCGTGTTTGATCCGATGGTGGTGAACTACCTGCTATTCCAGAACGGGTTCCATACCACCCGGATCGCCATTGGCGACAATCTGCTCGCCAACCGCGTATTTGCCGAAATGATGCGTCTGAACAAGAGCTTCGTGGTTCGGCGGAACATGACCAGCCCCCGGGAAATGCGGGACGCCTACATAACGCTGTCCGGCTTTATCAATCACAGCATTGATACCAACCACAGCATCTGGATCGCCCAGCGCGAGGGGCGCGCCAAGGACGGTCTTGATTTCACCGATCCGGCGATCATCAAGATGTTCTACATGAGCTGCAAAAAAAGTGGGCTCAATTTTGCCGAGGCCATGAACCGGCTGCACATCGTGCCTGTTTCAATCGCCTACGAGTATGACCCCTGTGACGCCGACAAGGCCCGGGAACTTGAAACCCGGGCCCGCACTGGCGAGTACATCAAGCGGGAAGGCGAGGATACCGACCAGATCATGAAGGGCCTGACCGGCTTCAAGGGCCACGTACATGTGCACTTTGGCGCTCCTATCCAGGATTCACCGGGCAACGCGAAGGATCTGGCGGCGCAGATCGATCGGGAGATGCATGCCAACTATCACCTGCATGCGTCAAACCTGGTGGCGTACCAGCAGCGGGGCATCCATCCCGACGCCCACGCCTCCCAGGAGACTGTCAGCGATGCCGTGGTAACCGCCGAAACCTGGTCGCCGGCGGAGATGGCTGCCGCAGAAGCGGAAATGGAGCGTCGGCTCGATGCCTGTGACCCGGCTATCCGGCCCTATCTGCTGGACATGTATGCCAATCCGGTAGTGACAGCCCTTGAAGCGAACGCGGAAAAGACCGAGGGTTCCAGGTAAACCGGCCTTCTATTTTTTGATGACAAGAGGTAGCCCAGTGCAGGATCTTCAGTATATTGAACTCGAAACCGGAGAAAACCCGAGGGCGGCCGTTATCTGGCTCCACGGCCTGGGGGCCAGTGGCCATGATTTCGAACCGGTTGTGCCGGAACTTGGCCTGCCGGACGATGCCGCGGTTCGGTTTATCTTTCCCCATGCGCCCAATCTGCCGGTCACCATCAATGGCGGGATGACCATGCCGGCCTGGTACGACATCAGGGCGATGGACATCGACCGGGTGGTGGATACCGAGCAGTTGATGGCCTCGGCCAGGGCTGTCGGCAAACTGGTGGACCGGGAAATCGAAAAGGGCATTCCCGCCAGCCGGATTATCATCGCCGGCTTCTCCCAGGGTGGGGCGGTTGCCTATGAGCTGGGCCTCAGCTACCCGGAACGCCTGGGTGGCCTTCTCGCGTTATCGACCTATTTCGCCACGGCGGAGTCCATTCAGCGCTCGGAAGCCAGTGCTGGCATTCCGATCAGTGTTTACCACGGCACGTTTGATCCGGTAGTGCCGGAATCTCTGGGTGTGCGCAGCGTAGAAACCCTCAAGAGTATGGGTTATGACCCCTCGTACCAGACCTTCCCCATGGAGCACAGCGTGTGCCTTGAAGAGGTGCTGGATATTGGCCGCTTTATCCGCCGCCACGTGCTTTGAAGGTCGCCCTGCCGGCGCTCAGACCCACAGCATGGCACCCATTTCGAGCGGGTGGGTTAATGCCTCATGGTACGGATACATCCGTAGCCTGAGGGTCTGCAGCCCGGGGTAGGGCGGTTGGACCCGGGTGGCAAATACCGTTCTGCCATCCGTTTCACTTTCTTTTTCCAGAAAGAAACTGCCTGGCCCGGGGCTCTTGTGGGTTCCGGTACACTCCGGGGTAACCAGGCACTCCACCCGCACATCGTCGGCGCTCAGACCATTGAGCAGCGCCTCGACCCGAAGCTCTACGGTGCCGTCATGGGGGCAGCGGCATTCCACACAGCCGACCACCTGCAATTGAACACCTGGCCAGGCTGCCCGAACCCGGGCTTTCCAGTCTGCCAATACAGACGCCATTTCGCCGCCATCCGCCATCAGCCGGGCGCCCTGGCTTGATGCTGGCTGGTAATAGTGGGTGACGTAATCCATCACCATACGCTGGCTGTTGAACCGCGGCGTTATGGTTTTCATGGAGGCCTTGGAGCGCTCCACCCAGCCTTGCGAGAAGCCCTGGGAGGCCCGTTCGTAATACAGCGGAACCACCTCGAACTCCAGCAGGTCCAGCAGATCGCGGGCTTCCTCCTCATTGCGGAATTCGGGGTCCAGCCCGGTATCCCGGGGCGGAATTGCCCAGCCATTGGTGCCGTCGTAGCCCTCTCCCCACCAGCCATCAAGCACACTGAGGTTCAATGCGCCGTTGAGTGCCGCCTTTTCGCCGGACGTTCCGCTGGCTTCCTTGGGGTATTCCGGGGTATTCAGCCAGACATCAACACCGCTCAGCAGGCGACGGGCCATGGCCTGGTCGTAATCCTCAAGCAGAATCAGGTGCCCCATCAGGGCTGGATGCATGGAAAGATCATGGATCACCTTGATCAACTGCTGGCCGGGTCTGTCCTTCGGGTGGGCTTTGCCGGCAAAAACCAACACCACCGGCCGGTCAGAGTTGGTAAGAATACCTTCCAGCCGCTCCAGATCGGAAAAAATCAGCGTGGCCCGTTTGTAGGTGGCAAAGCGGCGGGCAAAGCCGATCACCAGGGTGTCTTTTTCCGGGGAGACCAACTGCCGGGTCATCCTGTCGGTCACCGAGTGCCCGGTACCGTTGCGTTTGTGCTGGCGCCTGAGTCGGCGAACAATGTATTCGCCCATCTGCTCCTTGAGCGCCTTGTGCACACTCCAGTAATGATAATCCGGAATCCGGTCGATGAATTCCCAGAAATCCGGATTTCTCAGCTCACTTTTCCAGGTAGGGGCCTGAATATCGAACAGGCTCGACCATTCCGGCGCAAGGAAGGTGGGAACATGGACACCATTGGTGATGTAACCGACCGGATTCTCCTCCGCCGGAACCTGCGGCCAGATATCGCCTTCCATGTGGGAGGCCACACCGCCGTGAATGCGGCTGACCCCATTATGAAAGCGCGAGCCCCGCAGACCGAGGCTGGTCATGTTGAAGGTGTCACCGCCATCTTTGGCACCGAGGGCAAACACCGCTTCGAAGTCCAGCCCGGACTCTTCCAGGTAATTGCCAAGGGCATGCTGGACAAGATCCCGGGGGAAGATGTCGTGGCCCGCCGCAACGGGCGTGTGGGTGGTAAACAGGGTGGCCCCGGCCACCGCTTCAAGCGAGGCCTCGAAGCTCAGCCCGGCGGCCATGGTGCGCCGGCAGCGCTCCAGAATCTGGAACGCGGCATGGCCCTCGTTGATGTGCCACGCCGTTGGTGTCAGGCCCAAGGCCTCCAGAACCCGGGTGCCGCCAATGCCCAAAAGCATCTCCTGGCTGATACGGGTGGACTCGTCGCCGCCGTATAGTTGCAGGGTGAGGTTCTGGTCTTCCGGGCTGTTTTCCTCGGTGTGGCTGTCCAGCAGATACAAACGGATATGCCCGACCCGTGCTTCCCAGACCCTTGCCACCACCGCCCGGCCTGGGAAGGGCACCGACACCTTGAGCAATTCGCCGTCTTTCTCCACCGGGGTTATCGGTAGCTCATCGCTGGAGTGGGACTTGTACCGGGCGATCTGCTGGCCCAGGGCATCGATACTCTGGATGAAGTACCCCTGCTGGTAAAGCAGGCCAACCGCGACGAAAGGCAGGGCCAGGTCGCTGGCTGCCTTGCAGTGATCTCCCGCCAGAATGCCCAGCCCTCCCGAGTAAATCGGAAAGCTCTCGTGGAAGCCGAACTCGGCACAGAAATAGGCCACCAGAGTGTTTTCCGGGTCCAGAAGCTCGGTGACCTCCGGGCCCGGGCCTACTTCCAGATAGGTGTCGTAGCTGCTCAATACCCGGCGGTATTCGGCCAGGAAGGCCCGGTCCTCGGCCGCTTCGTCGAGCCGATCCTGGGCAACGCGCCGGAGAAACAGCTTGGGATTATGCTCGACTTTCTGCCATAGGCGCAGGTCTATCCGGGCAAACAGGCTGCGAACCCCGTGATCCCAGCTGTAAAACAAATCATGGGCCAGCTCGTCAAGACGCTCCAGAGCCTCGGGAATAAAGGGGTGGGCCTCAAGTCGGAATTCGGTTGCGTTATGCATGTCGGTTGCCCCCAGGCGGGTACGCGCTCGCCCTAATCCTGCAGTTGATAGTGACGTTCTTTGAGAATGCTCTGGTACAGATCGCCATAGTCACGGGCTCGCTGATTCCAGGAATAGTCGATCGCCATGCCGTTGCTCTGTAACCGGCGCCACTGTTTGCGCTTGCCGAGCCCCTTGAGCGCCCGGTCTATCGCCGCCAGCAGCGCTGGTGCATTCGGTTCGCCGAAGCGGAAGCCGTTGGCCCTGTCAACTCCGACCTCCAGCGGATCATTCACCGTGTCTGACAGGCCGCCAACCCCGTGCACCACCGGCAGGGTGCCATAACGCAGGCTATACATCTGGTTAAGGCCGCAAGGCTCGAAACGGGAAGGCATCAGGAACAGGTCGCAACCGGCGGTGATGCGGTGGGACAGCCCCTCGTTATAACCAAGAGTCAATGACATTTTCCCGGGCCATTGTCGCGCCAGCAATTTCAGCGGCTCCTCAAAGCGGGCCTCGCCAGAGCCCAGGATCACGAACTGGCAACCCCGCTGGAGCAGTTCCGGCATCACGGTAATAAGCCAGTCCACGCCTTTCTGTTCCACCAGCCGGCCGATAAAGCCAAGCAACGGGTCGCCGTTGACCTCAAGGCCAAGCTCCTGCTGCAACCGGGCTTTGCATTGGGCCTTGTTCTTCAGGTGATCGCGCCCGTAATGGAACGCCAGCTCCGGGTCCGTTTCGGGGTTCCAGACCCGGGAATCAATGCCGTTGAGGATTCCGGTGAGCACCGACTGGCGGTAGCGCAGCAGGCCATCGAGACCACAGCCGAATTCCGGGCTCTGGATCTCCCGGGCGTAACCGGGGCTGACGGTCGTGATGCGATCACTGAACACCAGCCCGCCCTTGATGAAGGATAGCTGGCCGTAGAATTCCAACTGTTCCAGTCGCCAGAGCGAATCCGGCAAGCCCAGGGCCCGGAAGGTTTCGTGGGAGAAAACGCCCTGATAGGCAAGATTGTGGATGGTGAAAACGGTGCCCGGCCGATCCTGATAAGGTTCCAGGAAGACCGGAAGAAGGCCGGTCTGCCAGTCATTGCAGTGAACCAGGTCCGGCTGCCAGGTGATCCCGGCTTCGCCGGTGGCCATCATCGCGCCGACCCTGGCAAACAGTTCGAACCGATGGGCGTTATCCCACCAGTCCTGACCTTCCTCGTTCTTGTAGGGGTTTCCGGGCCGGTCGAACAGCGGGGGGCAGTCCACTAGCCAGAGCGTCACCGCCGTACCCGGGAGTCGTGTCTGCCAGAGGCTGACGCTGTATTGCCCGACCTGGAACCGGGACTTTCTCCGGGAGCCGGCTTTTCTGGCGGCCTTCAGCGCATCCGGGTAACCCGGCAGCAGAATCTGGACATCGTATTCCAGCCGGCAAAGGGCTTCCGGAAGGCTGGCGGATACATCGGCAAGGCCGCCGGTTTTCACCAGCGGATACACTTCGCTGGTGGCGAACAGAACCCGGATCATAGCGCCGGCCTCAGGATGATTGCGCCCAGCGGCGGCAGCGTCAGTTCCAGCGACCAGTTGCGGTTCATCCAGGCCTGCCCGTCTGCGGCTATGGGGTAGGGATTGCCGAGATTACTGCCGCCATAATAGTCCGAGTCCGAGTTGAAAATTTCCCGCCAGGTGCCGCCTTCAGGCAGGCCGATGCGGTAGTGGTGCCGGGGTACCGGGGTGAAATTGACCACAATTACCGAGGTTTCGCCCCCGGCGGTGCGCACGAAACTGATCACCGACTGGGACGAGTCGTGACAGTCAATCCATTCAAACCCCTCGGGCCGGAAACTCGCACCATGCAGGGAGACTTCCCGGCGGTAGAGGCCGTTGAGGTCCTGTACCAGGCGCTTGAGACCCTGATGCTCAGGAAGGGCCAGCAGCGACCAGTCCAGTTCCCGTGATTCACTCCACTCCCGGCGCTGGCCGAACTCGCCACCCATGAACAGCAGCTTGGCACCGGGATAGCCGTACATGTAGGTGAGCAGCAATCTGAGCGAGGCCCGCTGCTGCCATTCGTCTCCGGCCATCTTGTTGATCAGGCTGCCCTTGCCGTGCACCACTTCATCGTGAGACAGGGGTAACAGAAAATTCTCGGTAAACGCGTAGATCAGGCCGAAGGTCAGCTTTTCATGGTGATAGGGCCGGTACACGGGGTCTTGCCGGAGATAGTCCAGGGTGTCGTGCATCCAGCCCATGTTCCACTTGAGGTTGAAGCCGAGGCCACCAATTTCCGGCGGGCGGGTAACCCGGGGCCAGGAGGTTGATTCCTCGGCGCACACCAGCGTTCCCGGGAAACGGCTCTGGCACACGCGGTTCAGTTCCCTGAGAAAATCGATGGCTTCCAGGTTCTCATGGCCGCCATGAACATTGGGCAACCACTCGCCTGCCTTGCGGGAATAATTCAGATACAGCATCGAGGCGACGGCATCCACGCGCAAACCGTCAATGTGGAAGGCATCGAGCCAGAACAGGGCGCTGCCGATCAGGAAATTGCGGACTTCGTGCCGGCCATAGTTGTAGATCAGGGTGCCCCAGTCCTGGTGTTGTCCCTTGCGGGGGTCTTCATGTTCGTACAGGGCACTGCCATCAAAACGGGCGAGGGCATGTTCATCGGTTGGAAAGTGCCCCGGAACCCAGTCCAGAATCACACCAATGTTGTGCTGGTGACACTGGTCTACCAGAAAGCGCAGATCGTCCGGTGAGCCGAAGCGGCTGGTTGGCGCATAGTAGCCGGTGGTCTGGTAGCCCCAGGACTCATCCAGCGGGTGCTCGGTGACCGGCAATAACTCGATATGGGTGAAGCCCAGCTCAAGCACATAGGGAATCAACTGCTCGGCAAGTTCCCGATAGGTGAGCCAACGCCCTGAGCCATGGTGGCGCCAGGACGCGGCGTGCACCTCGTAGATGGAAATGGGGGCGTTCTGCCAGTTCCAGCGTCCGCGTCGGGCGATCCAGTCGCCATCGCTCCAGCCATAGTGGCCGCGCTCCGTGACTATGGCGGCGGTGGCGGGCCTTAACTCAAAGGCCTGGCCATAGGGGTCGGTTTTCAGAAGCTGGCGGCCCTTGTCCGTGGTGATGGAAAACTTGTAGAGGGTGCCGGTGCCGATGCCCGGCACGAAGCACGACCACACGCCCATGCCTTCGTGCAGCGCCATGCTGTGGCTGCCGGCGTTCCACTGATTGAATTCACCGACCACGCTCACTGCTTTCGCGTGGGGCGCCCAGACCGCAAACCGAACACCCTCGACTCTCCGGTTTCGGCAGACGTGAGCGCCCAATACATTATAAATGTGCCAATGCCTGCCTTCGGCAAAGAGGTGGAGGTCGAACTCGCTGAGCGTTGGACTGTCCATAGACCGTGCAATTCCTGACCAGGTGTAGCTTCCATTGGGCGTCACTGCATTGGACGCCAAGAGGCCTGGGTAAAAAATGACCCGAAACAAGTTTACGTCATAATTCCGTGCTAGTGTTCTAATATAGTCGTAGACGTCAAAAACGTGGCAAACCCGTTCGGTTGATCAGCCGGCCACAGGGACAGGTTCTCTTCAGGGAAGCAGATATGCAAACGGCCAAGCGATTCGTCAGTCGTCTTACCCGTCAGACTCTTGCGTTGGTACTTGCCGGAGGAAGAGGCTCCCGCCTCCATGGTCTTACCAACTGGCGGGCCAAACCGGCAGTTCCCTTTGGTGGAAAGTTCCGGATCATCGACTTCCCGCTGTCAAACTGCATCAATTCCGGCATCGGGCAGGTGGGTGTTATCACCCAGTACAAGTCCCATTCCCTGATCCGGCACATTCAGCGGGGCTGGGGGTTTCTTCGTGGTGAACTGGATGAATTTGTCGAGCTGTTGCCGGCCCAGCAGCGCATAGAGACGTCCTGGTACGAGGGTACGGCGGATGCCGTTCTGCAGAATCTCGACATCATCCGCAGCCACAAGCCGGAATACGTGCTGATCCTGGCCGGCGACCACATCTACAAGATGGACTATGGCACCATGCTGGCGGCCCATGTAGAAGCCGACGCCGATATCACGGTGGGTTGCATTGAGGTGCCGATTGAGGAGGCGTCGGCGTTCGGCGTCATGTCGGTCGATGACGAGCTGAACGTCACCGAATTCGTGGAGAAGCCGGAGCAGCCCAAGCCCATGCCCGGCCAGCCCGGCAAGGCGCTGGCATCCATGGGCATTTACGTGTTCAGCACCCGGGTTCTGTTTGATGAGCTCATGCGCGACCAAACCATGGAGGGTGGTTCTTCCCATGACTTCGGCAAGGACATTATCCCGTCCGTGATCCAGCGTTTGCGGGTTGTGGCTTTCCCGTTCCGGGACCCGGTCAACAACAAACCTGCCTACTGGCGGGATGTCGGTACGGTTGATGCCCTCTGGCAGGCCAATCTTGAGTTGATTGGCATCAGTCCTGAACTGAATCTTTACGATTCGCACTGGCCTATCTGGACTTACCAGGAGCAGTTACCACCGGCCAAGTTCATCTTCGATGATGACAATCGCCGGGGGGCGGCCGTTGATTCCATGGTCGCCGGGGGCTGTATTGTCTCTGGCGCAATGGTTAAACATTCCCTTCTGTTTTCGCAGGTCAGGGTGCATTCTTTCAGTGAAATCTCGGATTCGGTTATCTACCCGGATGTCGATATTGGCCGCCACTGTCACATCCGTAATGCCCTGATTGACCGTGGATGTCGAATTCCGGAAGGGACACGCATCGGTTTTGACGCCGTGGAAGACCGCAAACAGTTCCATGTTTCCCCCAAAGGGATTGTACTGATCACGCCCGAGATGCTCGGTCAGGATTATCCCCATGGCCTCTGACATCAAAACCCCTGTGGTGATTTGCTGGCACATGCACCAGCCCTCCTACGAGGACATGCGCACCGGGCAGTTCCTGTTTCCCTGGGTGTATCTGCACACCATCAAGGATTACAGCGACATGGCGGCGCATCTGGAACATGAGCCGCAGGCGAGGGCAGTGGTCAACTTTGCCCCTATTCTGCTTGAGCAGATTGAAACCTATCTGGTGCAGATTGAGCGCTGGCGCCACGGCGCCGGGGACATTGGCGACCCGCTGCTCGCAGCGCTGGTGGCAGAAGAATTGCCGGAGACCGGCACGCCGGCATTTCTTGGCCTGATGGAGAAATCCCTGAGGGCCAACCCCGATCGCATTATCAAACGCTACCCGGCCTATGCCCGGCTGGCCGAGCTTGCCGATGTCTACCGCAAGAAGCCCGAGCTGCAGCGGTATATCTCCAGCCGATTCCTGTCGGACCTTCTGGTGTGGTATCACCTGGGCTGGATGGGCGAATCCATACGCCGTGAAAACAACTGCATCCAGAGCCTTCAGGAGAAAGCGTATAACTTTTCCACGGACGACCGGCGGGCCCTGCTGAACGTGATTTTCGATGTGCTCTCCGGAATCGGGCCGAGATACCGGCATCTGGCCCAGATAGGCCAGGTTGAGCTCTCCGTGAGCCCCTATACCCACGCCATGCTGCCCTTGCTTCTGGAACTCGAATCCGCCCGTGAGGCCATGCCGGAGATAATCCTGCCCGCCCACCGTGTGTACCCCGGTGGCAGCGAGCAGGCGAGCTGGCAACTGCAGGAGGCAAAAGCGGTTTTCCAGCGTTTTTTTGGCATTGCACCCGCCGGTTGCTGGGCGTCCGAGGGCGGCCTTAGCCAGGCCACACTGGCTTTACTCAATGAACACGGGTTCCAGTGGACGGCCAGCGGGGATTCGGTGATTCACAACAGCCTGAACCGGGCGCGGGAAGACAATCCGGAACTGCCGGATTCCGGCAACCATCAGCCCTACACCTTTGGTGATTCCCCGGTATCCGTTTTCTTCCGGGACGATGGCCTGTCCGATCTTATCGGGTTCACCTACGCCGATTGGCACGCCAAAGACGCGGTAGGGGACCTGGTCCATCACATGGAGAACATCGCCGGCCAGGCCAGGGGCGCCTCCCGGCCCGTTATTTCCGTGATCATGGATGGCGAGAACGCCTGGGAATACTACCCGGAGAACGGTTTTCACTTTCTGGATGAACTCTACACAGTGCTCGCGCACCATCCGAAGCTGAAACTGACCACCTACGCCGACCTGGTCAGCCAGCCGGTTGCCGCGCCGGTGCATTTGCCGCATCTGGTGGCCGGAAGCTGGATCTATGGCACCTTTTCCACCTGGATTGGTGACCCGGACAAGAATCGCGCCTGGGATCTGCTCTGCGAGGCAAAAGTTCACTATGACCGGGTCATGGGTAACGGCAACCTCAGTGCCGAACAAAAAGAATCCGCCAGGAAACAGTTGGCGGTCTGTGAGGGTTCTGACTGGTTCTGGTGGTTCGGTGATTACAACCCGGCCCAGATCGTCAGCGATTTCGAGCACCTGTACCGCCGGCATCTGGTGAATCTGTATGAAATGATCGGATATCCCGCCCCGCCATCGGTATTCCACCAGTTGAGCCAGGGCAGTGGCGAACCGGCCCGGGGAGGAGCGATGCGGCCGGGGCATGAAGTGGATAAGCCAGTATGACGGTTGGCAGCACCAATGACCTGTTCAGCACCCGTCGCGCCGGTGCGCTTTTGCATCCGACTTGCCTGCCAGGCCCTTGGGGCGTACTTGGTGCAAGTGCCCGCAAATTTGTAGATTTTCTGGCCGACAGCGGCCTGAGTGTCTGGCAGACGCTGCCCATCGGGCCAACGCACCGGGATCTTTCGCCCTACCAGTCGCTCAGCGCCCATGCCGGCAATCCAGAGTTCATTGACCTGTTCGAGCTTGTGGTATCAGGCCTGCTGACCGAAGCAGAGTTGGCGGAGCCCGGCACAAACGCCACGGAGGCGACAAAGCAACGTGAAGATTCGTTTGCCCTGGCGGCAAAGCGGTTCTTCAACCAGGACGGGCAAGGTTCCAACAGCCCCGACCAGGCTGGCTTCCAGCGCTTCCGGGAAGCCAACGATTACTGGCTGGATGATTTCTGCCTGTTCTGTGCAATCCGGGAAGTGCAGGCCGTTCCGGGCTGGCTGCAATGGCCCGAATCCTTGAGAGATCGGGACAGCGGCGCACTCAGGGACTTTATGGACCAGAATCAGGAGCGCCTCGGCCGTATCCGGTTCGAGCAATTTGTGTTCCAGCAACAGTGGCATCACCTTCGGGAATATGCCCGGGCCAGGGGCGTTCTATTGTTTGGTGATATTCCCATTTTCGTGGCTCACGATAGCGCCGATGTCTGGGCCAACCGGCACCTGTTCAAGCTCGACGAGCGCGGAGAGTCGACCGTGGTGGCCGGCGTGCCGCCGGATTATTTCTCTCCCAATGGCCAGCACTGGGGCAACCCGCTCTACAATTGGGAGGCCATGGCCGGCGAGGGCTATCAATGGTGGCTGGAACGGCTCGAGAGCCAGCGCCACCTGTTTGACCTGATCCGCATAGATCACTTCCGAGGCCTCCAGGCCTACTGGGAAATTCCAGCACAGACACCGGAACCCAGGTACGGCTATTGGGTAGCCGGCCCGGGCGATCGCTTTCTGGAGGCCTGTTTCAACCGGTTTCCGGACCTGCCACTGGTTGCCGAAAACCTGGGCATTATCAGCGTCGATGTGGAGGAACTGCGCAAACGGTTCCATTTGCCCGGGATGACAGTCATGCAATTCGGTTTTGACGGCAGCCCGGACAACCCGCACCTGTTACATAATCATCATGCACGGGATCTTGTCTACACGGGCACCCACGACAACGACACCACGCTCGGCTGGTACCGGAGCCTGGACGATCATACCCGGCGAAATGTTAACGAATACCTTGGCACATCAGGTGATGGCATGCCGTGGCCGGTGATCGACGCTGCTTTCCGGTCTGCCTGTTCGCTGGCTATCGTCCCGATGCAGGATTTTCTGGGGCTGGGAACCGAGGCCAGGTTCAATACCCCCGGCACGGTGGTGAACAACTGGGTGTGGCAACTGGACTGGAATCTTTTGTCCAAAGGCCTGTCATACAGAATCTCTGAATCAGTACGGCAACATGGACGCCGGCCGTGAGAGTGATCGTTTTTTGATCAGCATCAAAAAGGCGTCATCGAGACTTCGCTATAAAACACAGGCAGTTTCAACAATTGACGTTCTTGACGAGTCGCAGGGAGGAATTATGGAACACAGACTCAGTAAACGGGTGCATGGAAAGCTTGGTCTACTGGTGTACAAGCGCGGCATGCCCGTCGCAACCGGCCAGATACGCGACGCTTCAAAGCGCGGCCTGTTTATCGCCACAGACTACACAGATGTCCAGTTAAACCAGACGGTAGAGCTCGAATTCCGCTTTCCTGACAAACAGGAAAAACAGTTTCGGAGGCTGAAGGCCCACGTTGTCCGGAAATCCGACAACGGGCTCGGCGTCGATTTCGAAGGGGTTGAGAACGACGGCTTTACAATCTCCTCATTGATGCAGTGGCTCAAGAAACACCACATGCCGATGGCCTATTTTCCGGTTCGCCGGAAAGCCTACTAAGACTTCAGGGAATGATCGCCATGGAACGACTCAAAGGTAAGGTGGCCGTTGTCACCGGTGGTTCGGTCGGAATTGGAGCCGCCACGGTTACCCGTATGGCGGAGGAGGGTGCGGCTGTTGCCATCCTCGACTGCCAGGATAGAGAAGGCAATGCCCTGGCCAGCCAGTTGACCGATCGTGGCTTGAAAGCCGGCTACTGGCACTGCGACGTGAGCAAGGAACAGGAGGTCAAACAGGTTTTGGACCAGGTTGCCGACACCTTCGGCAGCCTGACCGTACTGGTCAACAATGCCGGCATTTCCGGCCCCAACAAGCCGACTCATGAACTGACCGAGGAGGAGTGGGACCGGGTGCAGAATGTCAATGTGAAGGGTGTGTTCTTCTGCACCAAGCACGCCATTCCGCACATGAAGAAAGCCCGTGTGGGCAGCATAATCAACCTTTCGTCCATTTATGGCCTTGTTGGTGCTCCCGATGTACCGCCTTACCACGCCTCCAAGGGCGCAGTGCGGCTGATGACCAAAACCGATGCGATGGTCTATGCCACCGAGAACATCCGGGTTAACTCCATCCATCCGGGGTTTATCTGGACACCCATGGTGGAGGGGCACCTGAAAACCACCGGCCAGGACCTTGAAGCAGCAAAGCAGGCAACCGCCGCGTTGCACCCGGTGGGCCATATGGGTGAACCCGACGACATTGCCTGGGGTGCCGTGTATCTGGCCTCGGAAGAGTCCAAATTCATGACCGGCAGCGAATTGGTGATTGATGGCGGCTACACCGCTCACTGATCTTTGCACTGACCTGACCGGAGAGACCTCTTGACCCTGGCTGCCTGTACTCCGCGGTCCTTGCCCGAATCGCTGAACGGATTGTTTGAGCTGGCATTGGACCTGCGGTGGACCTGGCACCATGGCAGCGACGAACTGTGGCGCGCACTCGACGAGGAAACCTGGGAGGCAACCGGTAACGCCTGGCTGGTATTGAACAGTGTGTCTGGCGACAGGCTGGAAGATCTGGCGCAGGATCCCTCGTTTCAGCAGCGTTACCTGGAACAGCTCGCTGCCCACCACAGATTCGTTCATGCCGACACCTGGTATTCCGACGAGTGCGCAAGCAATCTTGGTGAAGGCATTGCGTATTTCTGCATGGAGTACGGGCTCAGTGAATCCCTGCCACTCTACAGTGGCGGGCTGGGCGTTCTTGCCGGAGATTATCTCAAGGCTGCCAGTGATCTTGGGCTGCCCGTTACCGCGGTGGGATTGCTGTACCAGCAGGGGTATTTCCGCCAGGCCATCAGTACCGATGGCGAGCAACTGGAGTTCTACCCTTACAACGACCCGACCATGCTGCCGATTTCACCGCTCCGGGACAGCGACGACCAGTGGGTGAGGGTGGTGGTACCCTTTCCGGGCCGCCACGTTCGCCTGCGAGCCTGGAAGGCCCAGGTGGGACGCTGCGAATTGTTGCTGCTCGATAGCAATGACCCCAGGAATGAGCCCGGCGACCGGGGCATCACCAGCGAGCTGTACACCGGTGACCCGGAGAAGCGCCTCCAGCAGGAAATGGTGTTGGGAATTGGTGGCTGGCGCCTGCTAAGGCAACTGGGCCGGCGGCCCAGCCTGTGC
The DNA here is from genome assembly GCF_001045555.1 of Marinobacter subterrani. Taxonomy (NCBI): domain Bacteria; kingdom Pseudomonadati; phylum Pseudomonadota; class Gammaproteobacteria; order Pseudomonadales; family Marinobacteraceae; genus Marinobacter; species Marinobacter subterrani. Next base: position 629,022 of record NZ_LFBU01000001.1, on the reverse strand, counting down.
CATCTCAACGAAGGGCACTGTGCGCTGGCGCTGGTTGAGCGTGCGTTCAGTTGGCAGGAAGACCATAATAGCGACTTTCAGACGGCCCGAACCGCAACCCGGGCAACCAACCTTTTTACCACCCACACATCGGTTGCTGCCGGATTTGATCACTTTTCCGGCCCACTCCTCCGGCTTTACCTCGCGCCCTGGCTGGAAAACCGGGGCCTGAGTGCGGGGCAACTGATCGATCTTGGCAGCGAGCATCCCTCCGCCGGCAATGACGCCGGTGACCAGGGCCTGAACATGGCGTTGCTTGCGCTGAACATGAGCGGCCGGATCAACGGAGTCAGCCGAATCCACCAGAAAGTTACCCAAACCATTTTCCAGCCGTTTTTCCCCCGCTGGCCGGCAGACGATATTCCGGCGGACTATGTGACCAACGGCGTGCATACGCCCAGTTGGGACTCCCCGGAATCTGATGCCATCTGGACCCGGGCCTGTGGCCAGGACCGGTGGCGGCGGCCGTTGCAGGTGTCTTGCCCGATGACGGCAATTTCCGACGAAGAACTGTGGGAGATGAGGCGGCTGCAGCGAAAGCGGCTGGTGAGCTACCTCCGGCGGCGGCTTTCAAGCCAGCACTGCGAACAGAACCCGGCCAGCAACCGTGCCGCCGCCTGCGGGCTGTTACTGGATAATGAAACACTTACGCTCGGCTTTGCCCGACGCTTTACCGACTACAAGCGGCCAGACCTGCTGCTGAAAGACCCGGAGCGGCTGATCAGGCTGCTGGCGAGCCGGGACCGCCCATTGCAGATTGTGCTTGCCGGCAAGGCCCACCCCTATGACCGCCGGGGTAAAGACATCATCCGGCGATGGAAGGCCTTTGCCCAGCGCCCGGATGTGGAAGGCAAAGTCGTGTTCATTGAAGATTACGATCTGGGCGTCGCCAACCAGTTGATACAGGGCGTGGATGTGTGGCTGAACTGCCCCCGGCACCCCTGGGAAGCCTGCGGTACCAGTGGCATGAAAGTGCTGGTCAATGGCGGCCTGAACCTGTCGCAATACGACGGCTGGTGGGCGGAAGCCTGGAACCGCGACGTCGGCTGGGCGATCCACCCGGGTGCGGTGTTTGAGGATTTGCATAGCTCTAGCGAGGATGATCTTGCCGACGCCCGGGAACTGTTTGATTTGCTGGAACAGCAAGTCATCCCGGGCTTCTATGACGTTGATCAGCAGGGCGTTCCCCGGCGATGGCTGCAGAGAATCCGGGCCAGTATGGACCAACTAACAGCCGTCTATTCTGCCAACCGCATGGTTCGGGAATACGTGGACCGGTTCTATCTGCCCATGGTGGAGCAGGGCAAGGCACGAAGCCCCGCGACCGCCGCGGAAATCCTCACCCAGTACCAGGAGATTCGGAAGCACTGGCCACGCCTGCGCTTCAGCGCGTTCAATGCCAGCCAGTCGGAAGGCCGCCAGACCTTCAGTGTGGAAGTGTACCTGGACGGTATCGACGAGCAGCGCATTGCGGTGGAACTGGTGGCAGAAGCGTCTGAACAGGGACCCAGAACAGTAACTCCCATGGCGATGCAGCACCCGCTCAGTGGCTCGGCGCACAGTTTCCTGTATGAGTGTTCGGTGCCTCCTCGGCCGGCCGGCCACTATACCCCGCGCTTGCGGGTACGCGATGAGCGCCTGAACCTTCCCCTCGAGAACCCCGCCGTGCTCTGGCTTCGTTAACGGAGCCGCCCGGAGCACTTAACGGCGCATTAAATCGGTGTAAAAATGGGGCCAATGCGGATCTTCCGGATGGAAAGTATCGTGTTATTGGTGCACGTTCAGTCTGGCGCTACGAAACACACAAGCGAAACGAACAAAACAGACCAAATGGGGAATTGTTTGAACCACCTGGCCCACGTATTCCTTGCACCTGATTCACCGGAAGCCCGGGTGGGCAGCATCCTCGGTGATTTCACCCGGGGCGTCGATATCGGGGAACTCCCGAACGCAGTGAGGCAGGGCGTTCACCACCATCGGGCGGTGGACAGCTTCACCGACCAGCACCCCGATGTCCTCGCCAGCAAAACGGTTTTCTCCAGGCAGCGTCGGCGGTTTGCAGGGGTTGCCCTGGATATTCTCTACGATCATTTCCTGCTCAAACACTGGGATAAATTCAGCGAACTTGAAAGGGAACAATTTATCCACCGTATCTACGATGAATTACAGGACCACGAACACCTGATGCCGGCGCCCATGGCAAAAGTGACCCGCCGGATGGTCTGGCACGACTGGTTTGGCGCTTACAAAGACCTGGAAAGCATCGGTTATGCCCTGGACCGCGTTGCTGATCGCATCCGTTTCCCGAACAGTTTTGCCGGCATCATCACCGAGATCCGGAGCAACCATGATGCGCTGGAACAACGATTTCTTTCATTTTTCACGGATTTACAGAAGTTTGCAGGGGATATTGAATGAGGTTTCGAGGAAAGATATTGCTGATTGGAACACTGCTGGCTATTTCGACATTCGTCCACCCGGCAGAATCCACCGACAACGTTAAGAACCGGATTCCAGACGTACTTGGCTTTGTCGAATGGGTGGTATTGAAAGACACCTCGCTCCGGCTCAAATCCCGCCTGGACACCGGTGCCAGAACCTCATCGCTGCATGCCGTGAACGTCGAGCCGTTCGAGAAAGACGATCAAAAGTGGGTGAGATTTCAGATTCCCCTGGGCGACCATGATGACCAGCCAACGGAAGGGACACTGGAGCACGAAGACGTGATCCTGAAGTTCGAGCGCCCGGTTGAGCGGACCGTGCTGATCAAACGCAAAGGCGCACCATCCCAGAGGCGATTTGTGGTGCGCATGGAGTTTTGTATCGCTGGAACCATCCATGAAACCCAGTTTTCACTGGCAGACCGGGGTCGTTTTTCCTATCCGGTATTGTTGGGCCGTCGATTTATGCGCGATGACCATATCCTGGTTGATTCCGCAGACTCCTTTCTCGCAGAACGGGAATGCGAGTGCAGCAGCCTCGAAGAATTGACAGAAGAGAGCGGTGCAAAATTGATCCGCTGAGATTAGTCTAACCTCCACCCAGGGCTGCTTTTTCCATCTCAAGGTAAACCCGGTAGGCGTTGGCCTTGTTGGACGCCTCGAATGCCGGCAGGTTTTCGTAGCGGGACCAGTCCGTTTGTTCATAGGCATTTTCGAACTCGATCCACGCCTCAACGGCAGTGCCCATGCGGTCCCGGACATACGCCAGATAGTCATAGGTGAAATTCAGAGCTTCCATGGCATTTTCCGATGCCTTGCCATGACCGGGGATCAAAATTCGGGGGTTCAGTTCCCTGACTTTCTCGATGGCCCTCATCCAGTTCGCGGTGTCTACCTCGGAGCTGGCAAGGAACGGAACCCGTTCGTTCTGGATTATATCGCCCGAAAACAGAACACCGGCGGGCTCCACCATCATCAGGCTGTCATCCGGAGAATGGGCGGGTCCGGCGTGCACGATACGAAACCGGTGTTGACCGGATTCCAGCGACATCTCCTCCTTAAAGGTGAGATCAGGAGCGACCACCCTGGTGTTGTCATCCACCCAGGGTGAGAGCGCTTGCTTACGCTGTTCCAGCCGCTGCGTCGTATCCGGGCTGTTGATATAGAGACTAGATTCTTCCTGGGCAATGACCTTCGCTTTGGTCAGCTCCCTGAAGGCCTGGAGACCGTAAACATGGTCTGCATGATAATGACTGATCACAACGTGGGTGATGGGCAATTCCGTCAGTTCGCGGATTTTATCGATCATTGCGGCACCGAGGCTCGGTGTTCCCAAGGCATCGAACACCACTACACCGTCCCCAGTTATTACAAATCCTGAATTGGCCGTGAAACCTTCGTTCTGTTTACCCGGAACCCCCGACTGGCCACGGAAATAGTAAACGTCGTCCGCGCTCACTGGCGCTGCCTCAAAAGGAATCGAGAGTGGGGCATATCCAGGTGAGGATCCGGCCGCCAGAGCTACGGACCCGGTCAGCATTGCGGCAGCTACTACGGCAAATGTCATACTGATTCTAATTTTTTTTGCCCACATTTCGGCCTCTCCTTTTCCATTTATAACGCCTATAAGTGCCTGTTTTGGCCCTGACTAATATCAATTTATCAGTATTCAAAATACAGCTTTCCCGAATAAGATCCTGTGAATCAGGGTTCAGAAACCTCTTGTAACCTGATCGCGAGGGGTCTATAAATAAATTATATCCTTATAACAGAAATAAAAAGACCGTCTGTCAGTCCTGTACTGAATGTCGGCCGACTGCCCCGAAAGGGTATCGAAGGAGGAGAAAAATAATATGCTCGGCAAACTCCGCCGACTCAACCAGGGTGTATCCAAAGTGGCCCTGGAAGAGTCAGAACGCTTACCCTCATCAGAACGCAGACGTTTTCTCAGAAGCGGCCTGTTCACGGCCGGCGGTGCCATGGTAGGAGGTGCCCTCGCAGGCATTGCGCCGAAGGCCCTGGCCGCGACACCGTATCCGCCCGGGATTCCGCCATGGACCCGAACTCTCGGGGCGGGTGTGGTTACCGATCCTTACGGAGTACCATCCCCATTCGAAAAGGAGGTGATTCGCCGGAACGTACCCTGGCTGACTGCCGACAAAGTGTCATCAATCAGCTTTGCCCCCCTTCAACACCTGAAAGGCATCATTACTCCGAACGGTCTTTTCTTTGAGCGTCATCATGCTGGCCGCCCGGAAATCGACCCTCAGCAACACCGCCTGATGATTCATGGCCTTGTGGAGCGCCCGATCATTCTCTCCATGGAGGATCTGCAGCGATTCCCCAGCGTTTCCCAGATTAACTTTATCGAGTGTCCGGCCAACGGTGGCATGGAATGGCGTGGTGCCCAGCTCAATTCTCTGCAGTTCCTGCACGGAATGGTGAGCTGCGCCGAATGGACCGGCGTTCGGCTCTCCACGCTACTACAGGAAGTCGGCATCAATCCTGAGGGTAAGTGGTTGTTGGCCGAAGGCGCAGACGGTGCCGCCATGACCCGGAGTATTCCTCTCGAGAAGGCCCTTGATGATGTCATTGTGGCTTATGCCCAGAACGGTGAGGCACTGCGTCGGGAGCAGGGCTACCCAATTCGCCTGGTGGTGCCGGGCTGGGAGGGTAATACCCATGTGAAGTGGCTGCGCCGGCTGGAAGTGGGCGACAAGCCATGGATGCAGCGTGAGGAAACGTCCAAGTACACGGACCTGATGCCGGACGGCACAGCCCATGGCTTCACGTGGGTCATGGAAGCCAAGTCGGTTATCACATTACCGTGCCCCGAAATGCCACTGCCTGGCAAGGGTATTCACCAGATTGAAGGGCTGGCGTGGAGCGGTCGCGGCAAGGTGAAAGCGGTCGATGTGTCGATTGATGGCGGTCGGAACTGGCAGCAGGCGCAACTACGGGAACCGGTTATGTCGAAATCGCTGACCCGGTTCTCCCTTGAGTGGAAGTGGGACGGCAATCCTGCGTTGCTGCAATCACGGGTGATAGATGAAACCGGGTACGTACAGCCAACGCTGGCGCAGCTCATAGAGGCTCGCGGTACCAACTCGATCTATCACAAGAACTCGATCCAGACCTGGCAAGTCAACGCGGACGGGAGTGTGGTCAATGTTCAGCTTTCATAAATCACCACGCCTGATTGTCAGTACCTGTTGCGGTGTCTTTCTGGCATCGATTCCTTTCTTCGCTGCTGCCGATCAGGCCGGCCACTACGGGTACGGTGAACCCGCAACCGATAAACAGATTGCGGCCTGGGACATCGATGTTCGCCCTGATGGCATGGGGCTCCCCGAAGGCAGCGGCACTGTCGACGAAGGCATGGCCATTTTCGAGACGCAATGTTCGTCGTGTCACGGCTCCTTTGGTGAAGGCATGGGGCGCTATCCCAAGCTTGCGGGCGGGGAGGGCAGTCTTACCGAGGATCGCCCGGAAAAAACAGTAGGAAGTTTTTGGCCCTACGCCTCCACCCTCTGGGACTACATTCATCGGGCGATGCCGTTTTTTGCCCCCCAATCCCTGACCGATGACCAGGTTTATGCATTAACTGCCTACGTGCTGAATCTCAACTACATCGTCGACGGGGACTTTGTCGCCAACAAGGAAACGCTGCCAAAGGTGGTGATGCCCAACCAAGGTAACTTTACCTGGGAAGATCCGCGGCCCGACGTGAACAACGAGCGCTGCATGAAGGATTGCAAAGAGGAGGCAACCGTATCCGACTCGGCGGCGGGCAAGAACCTGACACCAAGCACGACCGGCCCCCTCGACGAAGGGATAACACAGTGAAGGCTGATCAGGAGCACAAGGCTCCACAACGCGTGCCGAGGAGGACTGCGTGATGCGAAAAGGCTTAATTTCCGTGTGCTTGACCACACTCGCACTGGGTGCAACTGCGCCAGTGTTCGCCGAACCAACCCAGGCTGACATTGACCGGGGAAAGGAACTCGCTTTCAGCCGGAAGGATGGGAATTGCCTGGCCTGCCACCAGATGGATGACGGCAAGCTAACCGGCAACATCGGGCCGGAACTGGCGAATATGACGACTCGCTATCCGGACCGGGCGGTTCTGTTCAAACGTATCTGGGACGAAACCCAGTTCAACCCGACGACGGTGATGCCGCCATTCGGAAGACACATGATACTGAACGAACAAGAAATAAACCGGATTGTTGATTACCTGTATACGCTCTAAATGTGGAGGAGAAGTTACCGTGACTGACCAAAGGCGAAGAGGTTTTTTAAAGGGGATGCTGGGCGCAGGCGTTGCTGGCTTTGCGTTGGGCTCCGGTATCGTTCCATTGCGCGTTGAGGCTGCGACTGTCCCTGATGCGTCCAGTTGGCCAAAGAAGGCGTTCAAGACGCCCGGGGTTGATGAAACCATTGCCGAACTCTACGGGATGGAAGCCACGGAATCTGACCAGATCACCATGGACCTGCCAACCATTGCCCAGAACGGCGCAGTAGTACCTGTGACTATTGAGACCACGCTTCCGAACGTATCCGGCATTGCCTTGCTGGTCGCCAAGAACCCCAATGCCCTGGCGGCCTCTTTTCAAATTCCGGAAGGCACACTGCCATTTGTATCGAACCGCCTGAAGATGGCGGAAACGACGGATGTGGTGGCGGTCGTGATTTCGGACGGAAAAGCCTACAAGGCGACCCAGAACGTGAAAGTTACCGTTGGCGGCTGCGGCGGCTAACAGCCAACCGGACAGGAGAATAACAATGGCGTCCAGTATCAGAGTTCGTGCAGTAGAGAGTGGCGGTGTGACATCGCTGAAGACCCTGGTTCGACACCCTATGGATTCAGGGTTTGTAAAGGATTCGGCGGGCAATGTCATTCCAGCCCATTTCATTCAGGTTCTGACCGTTTCCCATAACGGCAAGGATGTATTTGTTGCCGAGTGGGGCCCTGCGGTATCCAAGGATCCGTTCCTGGAGTGTCGATTCGAAGGGGCCAAAAAAGGTGACAAGCTCACCATCAGTTGGATCGATAACGAGGGTGAGAGCGATTCAACCATCGCAACAATCGCCTGAAGATTTTCGGCGGGCAGGATCATCCTGAATCGCCGAAGAGGAGGATTGGACATGCTTAAAGCGAAAATCATTCTGGTCGCTCTCGGGGCGGCACTGGCCATGCCCCAGGCACTGGCGGGTTCGACACCGGAAGAAGACCGGAAAGAAGCGGTTGAATACTTCAAGCAGATGTTCCCGGACGTGCCTTTCGAGGAGTTCGTGAACGGCCAGTACGCGCTGAACGAAGACCGCCGCAGCCAGTGGGAATCCATGCAGGATTTCCCGCCCTATGAATTTGCGGTTGCGGACGGGAAGGAAATGTTCGAGACGCCGTTTGCCAATGGCAAGACCTACGCCAGCTGTTTCGAAAACGGCGGCATCGGGATCCGCCAGAACTATCCGTACTTCGACACGGAGAAGAACGAAGTTATTACTCTTGAGCTCGCCATAAACCGCTGTCGCGAGGCCAATGGTGAAGAGCCCCTGAGATGGAAGAAAGGGGCGATAGCATCGATTTCCGCTTACATGGCATCCACCTCCAAGGGCAAACCCATCAATATCAAGGTCCCGGATGATCCCGATGCAATGGCTGCTTATCAGGATGGCAAGAAGTTCTACTACAGCCGACGGGGACAGCTGAATTTTTCCTGCGCCAGCTGCCATGTCCAGAATCCCGGCAAATGGATTCGGGCGGACTTTCTGTCGCCAGCGTTGGGTCAACCGGCAAACTTTCCGGTACACCGTTCCAAATGGGGCGAGCTGGGTACGTTGCATCGCCGGTTCGCAGGCTGCAATAACAATGTCCGGGCAGAACCGCTGCCAGCCCAGAGCGAGGAATACCGAAATCTCGAATACTTCCTGACCTACATGAGCAATGGCCTGCCTGTTGTAGGACCGGCAACCCGACCATAGTCAGCAATGCAGAGGGAGAATCGCAATGAACAAGCCTTTACTGACAATCGGCATCTCGCTTGCACTGTTCGCACCGCTGTCCGCCCAGGCTGGCCCGAAAGAGGACTTCAATGACCTCTACGCGAAAGCCCAAAGCACCCATCACGACGCTGGAACTTTCCAGTGGACCGTGACCTCGGACCGGTTGAAGGCAGCAAAATCCGCTGCCGATAACGGCGACTATGAGAAGGCCAAATCCATGGCACGGGAGGCGCTGAATCTCGCCGAAGCGTCCGTCGCACAGCGTGAACAGCAACAGAAGGTCTGGCGCAATGTTGCCATAGGAAACTGACGATTGCCGCGAAAACCTGACCGGCTTTCCCCGCACGGAACGGGGAAAGCCGGTTGGCTCCGATAACGACAAGAAAGGAGAGTGCAGTGACAATTTCCCGCAGAGACTTCCTTATGGCCATGCAGGCGGCAGCCCTTGCCGGGCTTGCTCCAAAACTTGCTTTGGCAAAAGGCGGCGAGGGGTTGTACGACGCACCGAAATTCGGCAATGCCCGATTGCTTCATCTCACCGATATTCATGCCCAGCTATCTCCGGTTCATTTCCGCGAACCCAACGTGAACCTGGGCGTTGGCCCCAGTAAGGGCAGGGTTCCGCACCTGGTCGGAACGCACTTTCTGAATCATTTCGGGGTTCCGTTAGACACCCGGCGCTCCCACGCATTCACTTTTCTCAATTACACGGAAGCGGCCCAGGAATATGGAAAGCTGGGCGGTTTCGCCCATCTGAAAACCCTCATTGATCAACTCCGGGAGCAGGCCGGTGCCGGCAATTCTCTGCTGCTCGACGGCGGCGATCTCTGGCAGGGATCCGGCACCGCATTCTGGACCCAGGGCGAGGATATGGTCGAGGCCAGCAACCGTCTTGGCATCGATATCTTGACGGCACACTGGGAATTCACCTATCCGGAAGAGCAAATTCGCAAAAACCTCACGGCCTTCAAGGGAGAGTTCCTGGCGCAGAACGTTTTCCTCTCTGAGGAAGCCATGTTTATGGGGGCGGAATCCTATGACGAAGCCAGTGGCCGGGTCTTCAAGCCGTACACCATCCGGGAGCTGGGCGGGAAGCGCATTGCGATCATCGGCCAGGCTTTTCCTTATACACCGATCGCCAATCCGTCCTACTTCATTCCTGACTGGCGCATGGGAATCCGGGAATCCGAGATGCAGGCGCTGGTCAATGAAATCCGGGAAAAGGAAAAGGTCAATGTGGTGGTGGTCCTTTCCCATAATGGCATGGACGTGGACCTGAAAATGGCAAGCCGCGTGACCGGGATTGATGCCATTCTTGGTGGCCACACCCATGACGCGGTCCCGCAACCCACCGAAGTGACAAACCCAGGTGGAAAAACCCTGGTGAGTAACGCTGGCACCAATGGTAAATATGTCGCGGTGCTGGATCTGGATATTAGCAATAACGGTGTCAGGGGCTACAAATACAAACTGTTGCCGGTCTTTTCGGATCTGATCAAACCCGATCCGGCCATGACCCGTTTTATTGAGGAAGTCCGGGCACCGTACATGGACAAGCTCGGAGAAAAACTCGCTATCGCCGACGAACTGCTTTATCGCCGGGGCAACTTCAACGGCACCATGGACCAGGTGATCTGTGACGCCCAGAGAAAGGTGCTAGATGCCCAGATCTCTCTTTCTCCGGGCTTCCGCTGGGGGACAACGGTGCTACCGGGTGAGTCCATCACCATGGATGACGTGATGAACGCTACGGCCATAACCTACCCGGAAACCTATGTCCGCGAGATGTCCGGCGCGGACCTCAAGCTGATCATGGAGGATGTGGCTGACAACCTGTTCAACAAGGATCCTTACTACCAGCAAGGCGGTGACATGGTGCGCGTTGGTGGCATGGATTATACCTGTGATCCAACAGGCACTATGAACGGTCGGATCTCGGACATGCGTCTGGATAATGGCGAGCGAATCGAAGCCAACAAGATGTACAAGGTTGCGGGTTGGGCCACCGTGAATTCCAGGGCACCCGGCCGGCCGATCTGGGATGTGGTTGCTGACTACCTGAGGTCAGAGAAGACAGTCAGGATCAACAAGTTCAACACACCGGCTCTCAAGAATGTAGCGGGCAATCCGGGGCTTGAAGACTACGCAGGATAGGTGATGAACAGGAATCTCTTTTCCAGATCCATGGCAGCAGTGCTAGGCCTGGCGCTCCTGGTAGCGGCGGGCGCGCTTCAAGCGGAACCGATTGGCGAGAGCAAGCCTTTTGCCGAGAAATTTCTGCTTCTTCAACTGAGTGATGGTGAGGAAAAGAAGCAGGACAAAGTGCTCAGTGTTGCCGCCAATCTGCTGGAATATTACGGCCCGGACATTATTGATATCGAGATAACCACATTCGGGCCGGGCGTGCGCCTGATGTACGCAGACAACAGTCGGCGCGAAAGGATCAGCAGCCTGATGGCCCAGGGCGTCCGGTTCTCCGTGTGCATGAACACCATTAATACCATCGAGAGAGACACCGGCACCCGTCCGGATCTCCATCCTGAAAGCATCCCGGTCGACGTGGGGGTTGCCCATATCCTGGACGAAGTCGAGGCAGGCTATGTACTTGTCCGCCCATGATCGCCTGGCCTCATAAAGGAAGCGTGCCATGAAGACCAAGTTTACAAAAACCCTGATATTCGTCTCAGCCCTTGCTGCCACCGATATTGCCGGCGCACAGGACAGTGATCAGCCCGTAATGGTGGAGATCAGGAGACTCTCCATGGACACCGCACTGACCATCGCGAAAACGGCAATTGACGCCTGCCGGGAGCAGGGCGTCCAGGTCTCGGTCACGGTGGTGGATCGGGGCGGGCATCCCCAGGTGGTATTGCGGGATGTCCTCGCGATGGATCTGTCGCTGGAAGTCAGCTATCGGAAGGCCTATACAGCCATGACCTTTGCCAGCACCACTTCATCTCTGGAAGATCGTTTTACCGGCCCGTTTTCCGTCGGCAAACTCGAGAAGGTTCTGCTCTCGGCTGGAGGTGTTCCCATCCAGGCAAGTGGTGAGACGGTTGGTGGTGTCGGCGTGAGTGGCGCACCTTCCGGCGAGACGGATGAAAACTGTGCCCTGGCAGGCGTCGCCGCCGTGGAAATGGATCTGGAAATGGCATCTTTTTGACTGTTAGTCAAAAAAACCGGGATTCAATATGCTACGACCGATTCTTAAAGCCATTTCCCTTTTATTTCTGCTGCCGCCGATCGCTTTGGCGGAGTATCCGGATGCTGTGCAGGTACTGGTTGATGACGGTCTCAAGGTGGAAGCCAGCTTCGAGGCGCCAGGAGGATTAACAGGATTTGTCGGCCGAAGGAACGGTCATCCGGTTTCTCTTTACCTGATGCCGGATGGCGAACACATCGTGATTGGCAAGATGGTAGATGGTTTTGGCCAGGATCTCAGCGCTGAGCACCTCAGAAACTGGCTGCCCAAGCCGGATTTGAGCGGCGCCTGGCAAGAACTGGCTGATGCGGCCTGGGTGGCAGAAGGACCCAAGGACGCCAAACGTATTGTCTATGTCTTTTCAGACCCCAACTGCGGCTACTGTGTGGTGTTCCGGGAGAAGGCCCAGCCTTTTCTGGAGCGAGGCATTGAATTGCGGCATATCATGGTTGGCATCATTCAACCCTCGAGCCTGGCCAAGGCGGCCAGCGTGCTCGGGGCAAAGGACCCGGTCAAGAAGCTTGAATTCCATGACAGTCAGTTCCCGAGAGACTGGCTGGAGTCGGAAGAAAATGTACCGCAGTTTCTACGGGAACTGGTCCAAGGCAATAACCGCCTGATGGAAAGCCTGTCCGTCGGCGCAACGCCGTCGGTTTTTTACAAGGACCAGGATGGAGAGATACACAAGATCATTGGGCTGCCTGATGACGCAGCGTTATCCGAGGCGGTTTTCAGAAATCCGGAATAGCGCCCCCATTCGGGAAGGTATGCATCAACGAAGGAGTATAGCCATGGTTTTGCGAGGGCTGTTTCTGGCTTTATTGATACTCCCGGCGCTTGTCGCTGCAGGCAATGGCATTCCGGAGCAACTGGCACTTACCAAGGTAACCGACCGGGTTTACTCGGCCATAGGTGCGACGGCACCGGGCACCTACGAAAACCACGGCCATAACAACAATCTCAGCTTCATCATCACGGAGAAAGGGGTTGTGGTGTTCAATGGTGGTGACAACTATCTGCTGGCGAAGTCCTTCCACAATTCCATCCGCAGCATCACCGATAAAGACGTCAAATATGTGGTCAATGAAAATGCCCAGGGCCACTCCATGCTGGGTAACAGTTACTGGCGCGACCAAGGCGTTCCGATCATCGCCCAGAACGAGGCAATTAAGGAATTCGAACACCAGGGCGAAGCCAAACTGGCCTCCATGCAGCGCCGGAACAAGGAAAAAGCCGAAGGCACGTACGTTGCCGTGCCCGATATCGGGTTTGAGGAACGTTACGACCTGGACATGGGCGACGTCACTATTGAGCTGCACTATTTTGGTCCGGGCCATTCGCCGGGCGATCTCGCCCTTTGGGTCCCCGAGGAAAAGCTGCTGATAACCGGCGATCTCGGTTTCCACCAGCGTTTACTGGCCGTATTTGAAGATACGGATACCGGCGCATGGGTCGAGTCTTTTGACAAGATGACATCACAGCTGGACCCGGACATTGTGATTCCCGGTCATGGGGCGCCAACTACCATTGATGTGGTTGCCAAAGAAACGCGTGGTTATCTGGTGTTCCTGAGAAACGCTGTGATTGAGATTCTGGAGCGGGGCGGTGGACTGGACGATGCCTATCAGATCGACCAGTCCCAGTGGTCATACCTTGATACCTTCGAAGAGCTTGCAGGCAAAAATGCGGGGCGCGTTTATCAGGATCTTGAGTTCGAGTATTTCTGATTTTCAATCGAACCTTCTTGGTTTCAGCGGTTTAGCACTTTCTATGGCCGTCCAGAGGATTAGCGAACGCTACTGTCCCATTTAACTTATGCGCGGTGTTTTGTGTTCACAAATGGCGCTTTCGGGAATAAACCTCAGTAAACAACGACATACTAGGTACGGCGCCATTTCCTGTTCAAGAAACTGGTTCATTAGACACTTATAACCAAGATCTCATGAACCTGGCGAACAAGTGTCTAGTGAAAATGCCATTTTTCGAGATACCTTTGATCTCCATGTTCACAGCCCGCTAACATGCCACTTTCGATCAGCTCAACATCACAATTGTGCGTATACTCTTATGGTCATTCATCCAGGCCACTAGGAGATTTCATCATGCCGACTCCGAGCCGCGAGTAGCTTCTGGATATCACCAACCCGATGCGGTGCAAGCCCGGCTAGCGAAGCCGGTGAGAGCATCAACGCAGCCTGATACTGTGCAAGGTGGCATTGATGTGGGTTGAATAAAGCTGGTAACCAACCGGCCTTCCGAGCCGCACCAGGAGGGTAACGAACAAGAGCCTGCAAATGGAGTTAGTAACTTTTTGGACATATTCGTGTTGCACCTGATCACCTTTTTCTGTCGATCCAAAGGGCTCTGGACGAGCACTCATACTGGTTCTTCCGCACTCACCTGAGGTGGATCAGGCGTAATCTTCTCCAGCGTGTAAGGACGCAATGTTTTTTAATACTTCATTGCCACAGTAATCAATAGAAAAGATTTCACAATCACCATCGGGCTGCCGCTCTATGTACAATAGAACTGCTGGAAAATAATCGTAAATTTTTTCTATATTTCCGGCGGACATTGCTTCTCGAGCATTTGTTATTCGTCCAGGTGATGGTGTTTCCGATTCGTTAAAATATTCAGTGCGGGTTTCAATATTCGCAAGGTAGTCAAGGTTTTCACTTGTTATATCTTTTACGTTAAAAACCCAGATTTCGTTCTTTTCTTCATCATTTCCACTCATTACACGAGCGCCATACTCTGCGACTTTGTCATGAATGTACCTAAATTTCGGCCTCCCCAGGAGAGGAAGCAACATTCTGGCATCGATAATAGTATCTTGGGTGCTATATGCCGATTTGATTGCGGCTGATGAGCCCGTATTCTCAGGATCTAGCAGAATGACTCGGTCTTCTTCGACAAATATAAGAATCCCGGCATGCTTGGTCAAAACGGGTACTCCACAAAGCTCAACAGGTACATTTCGGTCCGAAGCAACTTGCTTTTTAAGCCCATATTCTTTGATGACATCTTGGAACCAGTATTCGTAGTCGCGCATATCGGCATTTCGTATTGCTAGATTTTCGGCTTTCAGCCTTTTATCCAAGTCCTCTAGCTCCTGAGCAGAGCGTATATTGGCATTGTTGACTAATTGAGCGTTCCTTCTTTTTTCTTTTGTGCCAGCTACAATCCCAATCACTACATCGACTACGGCCGCCGCAAGCGCCAAATATTCACCGCCAGGCCCCAAGCCTACATGCGCCGTTATTGCAGCGGTCCCGTATACGAGCACTAATCCCGTAGCCCATACGTGGAGATTTATTTCATTCTTAACTAGCATGTGAGTGAAAAGCATTAGTAAATTCCTAATGATATTATTTGTTTATTTAACCGAATTCCTATTGTGCCTAAGTGGCTATGGGCCGACTATAAGACCGCGCATAAGAAAAGGAGACGAATTTTAGCGATATTTTCAGAGAAGCGCACAGTTATTGGCCTGGAACGGTATTTGATAAAATTTCATGAACCTTTTTGTACGCTACATGTGCTTTAACACCGTACCAGTGTTGTTAGCGTAAGAGCGTTGTCTAATAAGGTCATATTCAGGCACCGATCCAGATTTCCGCCATAATATTCAAGAAACCGGTTCATAGCGTCAATTTATCGTCTTCTTCATGAGCCAATCCTAATAAGGTCCAGACTATAAGTGAATCCGCGACCAGAATGATTTAAAGTAATTCATAGTAATAGAATAAACCCCTCATCGACAAAGTTCCTCAGACTCACGGAAAGTGAAATTACTGAGAAATATATTTTAACAGAGAGTCCTTTCGGGTAAGTTCATGCATCGAATGTCTTTTCGCGATATTTGCGGCAGATGACATTAGCTTTTCGTACGCCTTTTGATCAGATCCCTCAAGATTCTGCGCATAGAAATACTTTGCTAACGCCACTGCCTTCATTGAGTTTCTATTTCCAAAATGTTCGATAGCACTTTCGTATAGAAATCTTCCCTCATCATAATTATTTATCTTAAACATAAACATACCAGCGGTTGCCATAAATATGCCTCGTTGGTCTGATGCCGTATCCCTCTGGCATTTTTCCTTGAGTACAAGTATGTCATCCTCAATTCCAGAAAAATCGTTCAGCATCAACTTTGCAACAATCAAATTATTCAGCTCACCAAAACTCATAGTTTCTCGAGAAATTCTATTGCTGGATAGATTTACTACGAATTGCGGATCATCTAGGCCTAATAAACTTATATATCCAGCATCTGTTAATGGAGCCTCCGTAAATGGCTGAAATCTATGCAGATCCATCAATTTACTGCGGCACGCTAAAAAATCACTATTTACATAAAGTTCGTTTACCTGGCTTTCAATAGATCTATAATTATCTGGATTTGAATTGTCGATGGTAAATCCATATTTATGGTGGAGCCAACCATATTGCGCAGTTGCATTTTCGGACGGAAAAGCTAAAGAGGACCTAAAGAATTCTTTTGCCTTCTTAATGTTTCCATTTTTAAACTCAACTGTGCCCAAAGAAGCAGCGAGGTCCGAGGAAAATACCGGATCTCCAGAATAATATTTTAGTACGCGCTTACAGTCGGATACCTTTACATCGCTTAATTCAAACGCCTGAGAAATTGCCAGCGCTCCACTTGCAATTAAAGGGCTCTCTTTCATTAGCCCACTCTTTTTGAAAAGAGTGACGGCTCTCTCTGGTTCACCTATATGGACTAAGAAACGCGCATGGGAACGGAGAATAAATGGATGGGAAGGGCATGCATTTGAGCTAATTGTAAGGCAGTGCTGAGCTCGCTCATCTTCTCCAAGAAGAGCATAATAGAACCCTATATCAGACCATGTCATCCAGTCTCTAGGATAGCTCTTTAGTACTTTCTTGAGGCGGCCGATTATGGATCTTACTTTGAATATATCTATAGAATAAAAATCGCTATTGTCAGCAAATTTTATTTTCTTCTCTAAAGCGTCAGCCAAGCCCGCTGACAACTTACTTATATTATCAAGTAGATATTTTTCCGTTGCATGATAGTCTTCGTCGTCAGTCATTTCGTTAAGATAAAGAGAGGCATTTAATTCTGTAGCTGAAATAATTGACCGCTCAGTTTTCCATGTGAGCCTTGCTTCAGCTAGCCAAGGATCATTGACTTTTTTAATTTTTTTTTCAGTATTATTTAGAGCCGCTGGAAACTGAAGCGCAATTGTTTTTCTGGAGGTATGCCAGCGTGGAACTAGCTGGCGATTCTCCATGAGAACTATCTCATTAGACATCTTAGCTCCGTCCCTCAATTATGAACTGACGAATAATACCTGACATTTTGCCCGTATATCTTCTGATACTTGGCCTAGAAGCTTTACTAGAAAAATTCGGTGCGCCGCGTCTTTCAAAATCAGGGTGACACATTTCTGAGACCACATCACTGATCCTCGTCCCAATATTTTCCCCAAAACTTCCACTACAAATTTGTTCAAAGCGACCCATCATTGTTGAGAATGATGTGTAGAGCACAGGTAATGCTTCTGAGTATCTAAGTGAAAACACATTAGGCAAAATCTTTTGAGACTCAACTGCAAGTATATGGGTAACAGAAGACCCCATCAGCGTCTGATATATTAGGCTTCCGATTGCCCACATATCAGAAAGATATCTATCTTGGAACTCCCTTGGAGTGACATTAAAACGAACCTCAATCGGCGCATATCGACGATCACCAGGGAAGGCTAGGCTACAGAAAGGTGAACGACCCTCAATATCCGTCACGCGTCCTAAATCGGCGAGTTTGCTTTGATTCTCGGTGAAATGTAGGATATTTGATGGCTTTATATCTTGATGGGCGATCCCTGCTCTATGAAGTTGCTCTGCTGCTATACATATGTGATGTATAGCCCGAAAAAATGGAAGCCACTCGTCCTGCTTTGAAACTAGATATTTTTGGCGAAGATCAGCCTCAGCCTTCTCAAATACAATATAAAAAACACGATTTAGTGGAGCTTGGAATTGATTGTTGACCATTTCCCCTGCACTTAGAGGAACCACTACCTTGCTCATTTTTTGTTCTTTACAATATTCAAGAATACTTTGTTCGAATAAATATTCCGAAATTAAAGATTGCAGTTGTTCAAGAGGTGAGTTTAGAGCTCTAGTTAAATCCATAGCCTTCATGAATGCTATTTGGCCATCTTCAGATTCAACGATATACCTTGCACAGAAGTTCCCACCTGAAACCTGTTTTGAATCAACCTTTTCCCTTATAAACCAACCACATGGTGTACTGTTTCCTTGCAAGGTTGTTGAGGGCATAAAGACTCCGCTAGCCGCTACAAAATATGAACCTAATTATTCTTGAAATTCGCCTTAAATCTTAAAACCAGCACTTTCAAACTCAGAGCTCTATTCATGCTAAAGCTAAAAGATAGCTAGACACCAAAAAGTTGTCCTGCAAGAAGAATGACGCAACGTCGGTGAGGTTTGGCCACCCGATGGCAAATCGCCAATTTTCTCCCATGAGCGCACTATGGGTTGTGATCTAGCTGTTTGAAAAACTGTGGGTGGGGCACCCCTTGGCTCCAGTCCTCGACCATAAATCTCTCCCCTTTTGCCGATGTAGTTAAAAGTAACAGATTTCCGAAAAGGTTATAATCGGATTTGCGCATCTTCTTGAACCATGAGCCTAGGGCAGAGACAGAAAATGGCTAAACCTACTGTAAAACTTACATTGGAGTTGACTGCTTCGACAGAACTCCTTCTAGCTCGTGCTTCTGAGTCAGCGGATTTTAAAACTTTGACGGCTTTCATTGAGCGGGCAGCGGTGGAAAAAGCCCTGCAGATTCTGGATGACACCAAAGCCATCACACTCGACAGTGAGTCATTCGAAGCTTTTATCGCTAGCTGCGAATCCCCGGCACCTCCGAACGATACTTTGAAATTCGCATTTCAGGGCCGAACTACTAAAAAGGACATCAGTCAGCTGGATGAGAATGGGTAAGAGGAACCGTAGCGAAGCTACTAAAGCGGATCGACCGAAAACGTCTTCGATGAATCCGATAATTGCTATTTTCCTGATTTATGGAGAATCACTTCCGCCTGGCCATCCAAACGCTCTTTCACCGAACGCCAATCCGGCATAAACCGGTCCAGCAGGTTGTAAAACCGGGGGCTGTGATTGTGCTCCACCAGGTGGCACAGCTCGTGGAGCAATACGTAGTCAATCGCCCGGGTCGGCGCTTTCACCAAGTGCGGGTTCAGTAGAATTGCACCACTGGCGGCACAGCTTCCCCATTGAGTCTGCATCGCAACCATTCGCCATTCCGGGGGCGTTTTAAGCCAGGGCAGGGCGTCTACCATGAGGTTTAGCCTGCGTTGGAACACATCCGAAGCCCGCTCCCGATACCACTGTTGAACAGCCGCTTGTATCCGCTCCGGGGTGAGATCGTGGCCTATCACCCGTAACTGCCCGCTGATGAGCTTGCAGGTCACTTTGCGTTGCTCCGTGTCCTTGATCGTTTTGAGCACATAACGGCGCCCGAGATATAGAACGCTCTCGCCACTGACCCATTGTCGCGGCAGCAAGTCACGATGGCGCTGCTCGATATCGTCCAGATGCTTCAGAACCCAGCGGGCACGGCGCTGAACGGCAGCTTTGATTTCAGAAAGGGGAGAGTCCTCCGGGGCATCCACCTGAACTGTCCCATTCGGATGAACGTGCACCCGTATGGATCGACGCTGATAACCTGGCACGTGGCAGAGGTGGTAGCGAAACTCCCGGTCGCCATAGCGGGCCCGGTGCTCGATTGGCTGCTCGTGTTGGACTGGCTCAACAGTCGTCGTCACTTGGCAACTCCATTACGCAGAATTTGCACCACTTCATCGAGCACTGCTTTGGCCTTGTCGAGGCCCACCAGGGAGAACAGGCGAGGCAGGAGGTTCTTGCGTACGTCTTGTTCGATACCGGCCGGGTTCAGGGAGTTTTCGGCTACAGCACGATTCACGACCTTGTCGATCTCGAACGCCTCCTCGACCAATTGGTCACCCTTTTCCGCCTCCAGAGCATCGAACTCCTTGCCCAATACTAGCTTGAAGGCGCCGTAATAAGCCTGGGCGTGTCTGTTCCCATCAAAAGCGCTGACAGGGAGATCCGGCACATCCCGCCCTTCGACCATCTTCTCCAGGTCGCTGAACATACGGAACTGGGCTTTATAGTCAAACATGGCCTCCGCTTTCTCGATGGCCTCCTTCAGCAGGGCAGAGAAGACTTTCTGGGCGTAAGGGTCGTCGCCTAGGCGCTCCTCAATGGTCTTTTTGGTGCGCGTTTTGATTTTGTCGGTTTCGTTCCGGGCTTTGTCATCGGACCAATAATCGGGATTGGTCTCGCCGATGGATTCGATGACCACCGGCTCATCACCTTTTTTGACGTCGATACCGGTCACATAGCGGTCGATCAGGTCGCGGATTTGCCCTTCATAGGCCGAGTAATCTACGGTCTCCTGTGCATCCAGCCGAACCGTCTTCCGCAACTCAGAGAACCATCTCAGATCCTGCTTGTAGCGCCGGATATCCGCCTCTGTGAAGGCTCGGTCGTCAAAAAAGCTCTGGGTTGATAGGGCAGTCTTCAAACACATGCCGAAATCAGTCACCGCTTCGTAGAAGTCTTCCCGCAGCGCCTGACGAACATCAACCTCCATACCCTCGGCGTCGGATTCATATTTGGGCATGAAGACTTGCCGGTATTGCTCCTGATCTAGCTTGTTGTCGATGTAGGTGAAAAAGCTCCACAGCTTTTCGTGCAACGCAGGAAGTTTCTTGTATTCGGTATCGACATTGGCGTATAGGCCTTCGATATCCTCGATGGCAAAGCCACCCTGGGTCATGTCCTCGAAGTTCTGATAGTCGCGGATGGCGGTATCCAGCTCTTTGAGAATGCCACGGTAGTCGATCAAGTAGCCGAATGGCTTCTGGGGGTGCAGACGGTTCACCCTGGCGATGGCCTGGATGAGGTTGTGGCCTTTAAGCTGCTTGTCGATGTAAAGCACCGTATTCCGAGGCTCATCAAAGCCGGTTAGGAGCTTATCTACGACAATCAGAATGTCAGGCGGGCCATCCGTACCAAAATCCTCGATAATGGCCTTCTCGTAGTTCTGAGGGTCTCCAGGCACGTTCTTCTTCCACCAATCCTGCACCAGCGGCAGATTGGTCTCGTCCACATCGGTGTGGCCTTCCCGGGTATCTGGCGGTGAGATCACGATAGCGCTGGTGACCATGCCCAGGCTGTCGAGATGCTGTTTGTAGCGGATGGCGCTGAGTTTGCTGTCTGTCGCCAGTTGGCCTTTCAGCTCCAGGTGCGCTTTCTTGAAGTTCTCGCTGAAGTGCACACTGATATCGAATGCGTTGAGCTTGATGCGATCCTGGGCGGTGTAGATCTGGCCCTGCTGGGTGTATTTGCGCTTCAGGTCAGATTTCTGGTTGTCTGAAAGCGCTGCAGTGACTTTCTCGAACCAGGTATCAACCGCCTTCTGGTTTACGTCCAGCAGCGGCTTTCGCTCCTCATAGAGCAGGGGAGTGATGGTGCCGTCATCGACCGCGCGCTTCATAGTGTAGGCGTGAATAATGGCGCCGAATCGCTCCGCTGTTTCGCTTTTCTCTTCTTTGAGCAATGGCGTGCCGGTAAACGCGATGAACGAGGCTTTGGGCAGGGCCTGGCGCATCCGTTGATGGTTCTCGCCGCCCTGGCTCCGGTGGCCTTCGTCGACGATCACTATGATGTTTTCAGACGGGTTGTAGCACTCTGGCTGTTTTGCGGCCGATGCGAACTTGTTGATGATGGTAAAAATGATCCGTTCGTTACCTTGGCCGATGCGCTTGGCCAGATCCTTTCCGGAGCGGGTTTTCGCGAGAGAATCGCCGCTTTTCTTGCCCGAGATCTCAGTACCAAAAGCTCCGCCGGTCAGGAACGTCTTGGAGAGCTGTTTTTCCAGATCCACGCGATCGGTGACTACGATAATCCGGCAGTTTTTCAGAGCGTCGCTAAGCAGAAGGGCCCGGCACAAATAAACCATGGTGAACGACTTGCCGGAACCGGTGGTGTGCCAGAGCACGCCGCCCTTGCGCTCGCCCGTGGGTTTGAAGGCCGAGATGCGCTCCAGTAGGGCCTTGATGCCGAAGGCCTGTGGGTACCGGGCTGCGATTTTCCCGACCTTGCGATCGAAAAGAATGAAAAACCGGAGAAACTCCAGAAACCGGTACCGATCGAGCAGGCCTACCAGTAGCCGATCCTGTTCCGTAGGCAAGTGACTGTGGTGTCAATCACATATATTAAGCCATATTTTCACGCCACGATTCCTGGTTTTTGACCATCGTATTGAGTACCACAATCATCTTTCGCATGCAGGCAACGACGGCCACTTTTGGAATCTTCCCCTGTGCCTTCAAGCGTTCGTAAAAGCGTTTGAAAACAGGATTGCATTGGATGGATGAGAGCATGGCCATGAACATCACGGTTCGGACTCTGGGGCGCCCACCTCGTATCCTCCGTTTGCCATTGAGCTTGCCGCTGTCTCGATTGATGGGTGCGACACCGACCAGTGCGGCGATCTCCTTTCGGTTCAGAGAACCGAGTTCCGGTAGCTCGCTGAGGAAGGTGTAGGCGAGCACTTTTCCGACACCGGGCACACTGGTCATGATGTCCATTTTGGTACGCCAGTGATCCACTTTGGCCACTTCCTGCTCGATCTGTCGGGTGATTGTTTCAATCTGACTCTGGAGCATTTTGAGTAAGCTTTTAATGGATCGGTGAAGGGGCTTCGGCATGATCTGGAGACGGTTTTTCTCCATGGTGGACATTTCCAGAAGCTGTGCCCGCCTGGCTAGTAAGTCTCTAATCTTCTGGGAGGTTTTGTCCGGGATGGGTCTGAATTCCGGCTTCAGTGTGGCGGCATATTTGGCAATCACCTGGGCATCAATACGATCGGTTTTGGCGAGCACGCCAATGGCCTGAGCGTAACGTCTGACACTGGTGGGATTGACGACTATGATCGGTAAGCCTGCCTGATTGCAGGCCTGAACCAGGGCATGCTCATGGCGCCCTGTGGCTTCCACCACGATTCGTTCAATGTCGTAGTTCTTGAGGATTTTCACGAACCGATGAATGTGGGCTTCGCTATTGGGTATTGAATAAAATTGTCCGGAAGGATGGAGAGCGATATCAAGGTTGGCTTTACCAACGTCGACACCGATATTCAGTGAGGTTTGGATTTCTGTGGTGTTCATAATAAGCTGACTCTGCCTTGCTATACGGGCTCGAGGCCCCGATGACTGTACGAGTTATCGCTTGAGAGTCATGCAGCGCTACGCACTTGTTACCGGTCTCTCGGATGAGGAGCCTGCCAACATCGAGCTGCCGCATGAAGGCCCCCAGCGGCCACTGGGGGTGGGCCTCAATTTACCCAAACACGGTAGAAATTATCCATACAAGTCACGGAAGGCGGACGCGTGAGACGCGCCGTTTCGTTCAGCGTTATGTCTTAAGTGCTTCAAGCATCCAAAAAGGGTCCGACTATGGGAAGAGCTAAAGAAGAATGGATGCGACACCAAGAATTGGAGCCCATGTATGAATGGATAGAAGAGAACTACGGAGATGATGCCGGCGAAGAGGGTTCAGAAACGTGGGAGCAGGCTGTTCAAGCTTACGAAGATCGCTGCGAGGAACTTCAGTGGCAAGAGGCGGCATGGTACGAACAAGAAGAACTTGAGTGGTATATATATACCCAATCTCAAGTAGGGAAGTTCGATACTCAAATTCAGAGTGTCCTAGAGCTTCTTGATGTTCAAGCGAGTAGTGAAACTCAGTTTAGCCTGCTGGTCATGTTACACGGTCACATCGTTGCCGCAGTAGAATCGTACCTGGCATCGACCTTTATTCATAAGGTCACGAATTCAGAAGAATTGATCAGGAAGCTTGTTGAGACGGACCCGGTGTTCTCAAAAACGAAGTTCACATTTAAAGACATATATGAAAAGCATGAAAACCTTAAGCTAACTGTTGCTACATATTTACGAGACCTGATTTTCCATGATCTCGCCAAAGTAAAGCCCATGTTTAAAGATGTCCTTGGTTGCGACTTTGGCGATATATCTTGGCTATTCGAAGCGGTGAAAATTAGGCATCACTGCGTTCATCGCGCGGGCCACGATAAAGATGGCAATAAGGTCGATATTTCGAAGGAATCAATAAGGAATCTGGCTAACAGATCTAGCAATCTTGTTCATGCTGTGGAAACTAGAATAGATCAGATTTCGAGATCAGACTTGGAATTCTAAACATAACAAATCACGGAAGACGGACGCGTGAGACGCGCTGCTTCGTTTTCGCGTTATGCATAGGGAGGTGTCAGTTTGAGTGCAGTAGAGTGGATTACCGCACATGTTCGCGGTGGGGAGCACCTTGAAGAGGAAACTTTGGCGCTTGTAGCGGACTTCACACTTATATGGGCGCTATTTGAGGGTACGGAAGCTCACGGCGAGGACGTGATTGTGGTTGATGAACTGCGATCAATCGCCGAGAGAGTGTCTCATGATTTCCCGGGTCAAAGATTGGATGAGTTCGTAGCTTTTTGGTCCGATAGATACATCGTAGATGGAAGTACAAACAACCGATTTAATCGACTTAACCTGACACACCGGCCCCACATAACTTTGGTAGAAAATGTCCTTCTGAAAAACGACGACAGCGCAGTCAACAGAATTCACGCGATTCTGCTCATAACGTATCGTCTCCGGAACAATCTATTTCACGGCGCTAAAGACATACAGCATTTGGATGGACAAAGGGAGAACCTGAGATACGCATCTGACTTACTCAAAACTGCTCTTGAAGCGAGTGGACGATACATCTACCACAATGCATAACAAGTGAATATGGCGCCCGATCCGTTTTGAAGCGTTGATAGCCGCCCACACGTGCCTGGCCAATGTCCGCTTTGCGACCGAACCCAACTTTACTTGTCAGGTACCAAGGTATCTCCAATTGCCAGGATATTATAGATTTAGCAGACTAAGATCTTCGTTGAGGTGATCATGAGCCGGGGGGGGCAGCTATGGTAATCCCCCCGAAAAACAGCGGTGATCAAAAGTAGAATTTTCCGTAAGCTACACGCAGGGAGATTCTGCATGAAGAAGTCACGTTTTTCCGACAGCCAGATCCTGTCGATACTCAAGCAAGCCGAGAACGGCGTACCGGTTCCGGAGCTTTGCCGTGAGCACGGCATGAGCAGTGCCAGCTTTTATAAATGGCGCGCCAAGTTTGGCGGCATGGATGCATCGATGATGGCCCGCCTGAAAGAGCTGGAGGATGAAAACCGCCGGCTCAAGAAGATGTATGCCGAGGAGCGGCTGAAGGCTGACATTCTCAAGGAAGCCATCGAAAAAAAGTGGTGAAGCCGTCTCGTCGCCGTGAGATGGCGCAGAAAGCCGTTGATGAAAAGCGTGTCAGCATTCGTCTGGCCTGCTGGATGTTCAGCATCAGTGAGACCTGCTACCGCTATCATCCCAAACTGAGCAGCGAGAACGCTGAGATCGCGGACTGGCTGGTGCGGCTGACCCACAATCAGCGGAACTGGGGCTTTGGTCTGTGCTTCCTGCATCTGCGCAATGTGAAAGGCTTTACCTGGAACCACAAACGGGTCTATCGGATTTACCGGGAGCTGGAACTGAATCTGCGCATCAAGCCCAAGAAGCGTCTGGTTCGTGAAAAGCCGGAACCGTTGGCTGTGCCGGAAATGATCAACGACAGTTGGTCGATGGACTTCATGCACGACCAGCTCAACGACGGACGCAGTTACCGGCTGTTGAATGTGATCGATGACTTTAACCGCGAGGGGCTTGGCATCGAAGTGGACTTCTCGCTTCCGGCAGAACGGGTTATCCGATCACTGGAGCAGATCATTGAATGGCGGGGTAAACCGCGCTCTATCCGTTGTGACAACGGGCCTGAGTACATCAGCGGCAAGCTGTCAGCCTGGGCCGAAAAACGAGAGATCAAGCTGGCGTTTATTCAGCCTGGCAAACCCCAGCAGAATGCTTATATCGAACGCTACAACCGAACGGTCCGTTACGATTGGCTGGCACAGTATCTGTTCGACAGCACCGAAGAAGTCCAGGATTATGCCACCCGCTGGCTCTGGCACTACAATCACGAACGCCCCAATATGGGACTCGGAGGAATTACTCCTCAACAAAAATTGGCCATGATGGCCTGAGGTCTACTTTTGAACCCCGTTAAAAATGGGGGGATTACCCAAGCCGCAGGCAACGCAAGGATTTCCTTAAGTTTGAAAGAGCGCTGACCAGAACCAGAACTCCCAGGGCCAAGCTCGGCGACGTCTTTGATCTGGAGTAGCGCGATCTCCTGAACTCGAAGTCCGAGCTTGAAGCTGATCTGAACCAGCGCCGTATTCTTTTCCGGGTAACGATGCTCTTTGATCTCACCCAAGAGGTGGGCGAACTGCTCGGGCGTGAGCACGCGTGCCTGGCCGGTTTTGCTCATCGGATAAGCTCCTGGTAAGCCGCTAGGATGCGAGGAGAGGGTAAAAATAAAATCCGTAATAATGTGATTTTAACGGATTTTCTGTGTTAGCGTAATCAAACGGCACGCGAGGACCTGTTGGCTTCGACATAGTTGATGCCTTAGTCGATACTTGTGAATGTATTACAATCGTCTCTGAGCGAAGACCGAACCATGCCGGTACTGATTCGTAAACACATGTCGTTGTCGCATCACAACATTTCCAAAGTCCGGGAACTGGCCGTTCGCTACGATCTCTCCGAGTCCGAATTGGTACGCAGGGCGATTCAAGCCTACGATCCTGAACAACCGCGACCAGCGTCAACCCCCGAAGACCAAGAAAAAGTGGCTGAGGCAGTCCTAGACCACGTTCAGACAGCGCTGGGGGCTGCCATCAAAGCGGTCGAAAGCGCTAACGTACGAATTGATGAGACATTGGTGAGCCTCAATGATCCAAATAGAAGAATATCGATTGCCTTGGAGGTCCGGAAGGAAATGGACGGAAACCCAGGTTTTCTAGATGAGGTGTCATACATGATGGCCGGAGCAAACAGGAGTTCTGGAGAAAGTTCCTAATTGTGTTCAAAAAAACCTGTCGCAGCGACGACAAGCCTCAAGTTCCATTCTTGCTAAACGCCCGCGCGATACTCTGTTAACGCGAAACCGTTCATAACCTTGTTTCCGTCCCTTGTAACCAGGTCCTGGAAGAGATCGTGTGCCGCCTCTTATCTATCAGCGCTAGAGCGCAAGAGCGCGAAAAAAGAGGGGCTCTCGCCAAATAAACAAAAAATTCACAAATTCATAAAGTTAGCTTGGTGGGCGACGAATTTAGTACTTTCTGTGAAAATTTAGTACTTTCTGTGGCTATTCTTTAGCACTTTCTGTGGTCGTCCAAACCCGGCGAAAAGGAAGCGGCAGAAGTTACCCACAACTGCGCATAATGTATATTATGTTAAAGCACATGCAGTGTACCGAAAGGTTCATGAGATTTTACCCCGTATCGCTCTAACTCAATATCTGTGCGGTTCTTTGCAAATTCCACCAAAATTCCTCTCCTTTTGTTATGCGCAGTCTTATAGTCGGTTCATAGACACGTAAGGACAGCGTGAAAATGAGTGCCAGGGACCGGTTCCATCTCAAGAAATTTTCCTATCACGGTCAGCTTTCGATCGTCGTAAGTGATACCGGCACGGGCCTGCCCGCATTGTTGCCGCTTTTGTATCTTCAGACCTGGGGCTTGTCGAAGGCCATCAATACCGTTCAGCAACACATGGTCTCAGTTTGTCAGTGGTACAACTATTGGCAGCAAAAGCACAACAGATCGTTTGATGAGGAGTTGTTCGAGAGCTTTCAGCCTGGTTTCCCACTATTAACTCCACTCCAAGCTCTGGACGCAGCTCATGTCGATTATCCAGGTTTCGTTATCTTCATCGATTCCGGGAAAAAGTTAACCGACGACCCCTGGCGAGAAGATTACAGGCCGGAGATCGCTGATAGAACACGGGATGTCCGTCTAAGTTGTCTGACGCAGTTTTTGCTGTTCTTGGCGAGACGCTACGTTTCATCGCGTTATACCCAGCTCACATCGAGAGAACAAAAAATGACACTCGACAGTTATCGAGTGCGCTTTCATGGGGCTCGACGTGAAGCATGTGGACGACTCAATACTCGACAAGGACAGCCTTTCTCCAAAGGGTCTGAAGGGCAATTAGTCGTCAGAGAGCGAAGTCTGAACGCAGCAGAAGTAAAAGCAATCGCGCTGTGCTCTAGGCCGTCGACCTCCAAACAGGATAATCCGCTGAATCCTTGGCAGAAGCACGTCGACAATAAGCAAAAGTCGGTTTTACAGGTGCGAAATCACCTCATTATTAGGCTACTGCTTCATTATGGACTTCGGATCGGAGAACTGTTGCTACTTCGAACAAAGAGCCTAGTTCCTTATGCCTCCGGATCTGGACAAGCGCTGGCAATAACAACATACGACGGTGCGGGGGACCCTCGAAAAGTTGCGCCCAGGCTCAAAAATGCGTGGTCAGAGAGGTTACTAGAGCTTGCCTCCGAGGACATCAAACTCTGGGAGTTGTACGTCGATCATCTGCGAGGTATGCCCAGCCCCCCTCACCCCTTTTTACTCGTCAATACACGAAAAAATCACGGTCCTCTGTCGATGCGTGCAGCCCAGAACGTGTTTGATGATCTCTACCGAACGCTGCAGCAACATTTTCCGGGGCTATGCAGTGTTGAGTTAGGCGGCACGTTGACTGCGCTCCATGCTCACATGTTCCGATTCACCTGGGCAACGGATACTTTCGAGGCTTTGGTGGAACAGGATGGCTGCGATTTCGAGACAGCAAAAGACCGGCTGCGGCAGCTCGGAGGATGGAGTCAGACAAGTCCGATGCCGCAGAAATACGCCGCCAGATACATTTCCAAGAGCGCAAATGCCGCGAATCTTCGTCGCTTAAAGGCTCAGCGTCGAATGAGCGCCCAGTCGCAAGAAAAACAAATGGAGCCAGAGTACCGATGAGGGTTTCAGTAAAACCGGGACGAAATAGCGAGCCGACTTCGGCCCAGAGTGCATCGGAGGGCTGGACGGTTCCAGGAGAGCTGCTCTCCGAAGACTTGGTTAAGGCTATTTCCCAGCGACCAATGAGAAGATTCATCCCGTTATTCGCGCCTGATCCAAATGATACTCAGTATCTCGACACTTCCGAACAATCATGGGCTTTGCGGTCATCTGGGAATAATTTTGTTTTTGACTTTGAGCGTTATGCTGAAAAAGCAGCCAAGACCGCAGGTGATGAGCGTTTCCTCGCAGATCGCACGGTTGCCATCACTCATTTGCTCCGTTGGGCGGCGGGCCGATTTCTGGGATCCTACTCACCTGCATACGCGTTCAGGCTTCTTGAGTATTGCTCGGTCATGTTCACGGGTTTAAGTGTGTTTGACTCGAAAAACTGCATCGAGCGTCTCAAGAAGCTGAAGGAGCGAGACGCCTATTTCCCCTGGAAACGATTGATGGCTCTGTGTTGCGAAAATGAGCTCCCGGGATTCTCATCCGATGATTTGTTTGACCTTGAGGCGCTTCAACCATTAACACCAAGGGACGAATGGCAAGCTTATTATGATCTTGAACTGAAACTAAAACCGGCAGTCATTCGCTTCATAGAGATGGGTGTAGGTCGTGATCTTGCGATTCTCCATGATAGAACGACCAGTGAGCTCAGAGGGCTAGCCACGCTTGTCTTGTGTTTAGAGGGTGGCATGCGCCCTGCCCAGCTATTCAAATTGAAAGAAGAAGACTTCAAGAACCTGCACAATCGCTATTTCTCCATCAGCATACCGCCTGCCAAACAGGCCAAGCGGGTCGACAAGGCTCCATTTGAACTGGATTTGAGCCCGGAAGCCGGCACCATCATCCAGGCTTTGATAGATCGATGTCGGCCGGATCTGGCAAACGGCCAGCTGCTGCGGTTCCCCGATGGATCCCTTGCGATGGCCAAAAGCTTTGACAAGGCTCTGAATTCTCGATTAAGAGCCTGGGCCGCCCGCAATTTCGTCGGCCCAATGCCAGAAACCGCCGAGCTCAAGGATTTCCTACGCCACCTCCCTCACCTGACTGCCTATGATTTCCGGCACCATGTTGGCCATAGCCTGGCGATGTCTGGCGCATCGGCCGATCAGATTGCCCGAGTACTTGGCCACAGCAGCACCGTGGCGGCCCGCCACTACATAGCCGCAACGCCGGAATTGGCGGTGATCAAACAAAAAGCTCTTGGTGAAAACGCGGCCTACCAGGAAATGATGGGGATGATCCTTACCGGTGAAATCGGCGAGGAATGGGATTGGCGCGGCCGGAAAGTCGCGGGCATGGTCGATAACCGTTTATTTACAGGCATTGGTGGATGCAGTTCCAGCTCCTGCGATTTTGAACCAGTCCGGAGTTGTTATGGCTGCAGCGACTTCAATCCCTTCCTGGATGGAGACCACGCCGGCGTCAGGGACGCGTTAAAGGCCGAGGCTGCGAGTCAGCTTGCGATTTCAGACGCCGCCGGCCAAACGCACCGAAATCCTGCCGTTCTGCAACTCGAGGGCGTGATCGCCGAAGTCCAGGTGGTGATCAACCATTGCAAGCATCGGAAGGGCTGCCAGTGAAGCAGGTTATCGAGAACCTTCAGCGCTTCATCCAGGCCCGCCGGGACTATTATGAGGCCGAGATCGAGCCTGTAACTCAGCAACCCTGGAGTGCGACGACCTGGGGTAATCAAAGCACCGGTTGGCTATCCATTCGAGCGGAAAAAAGCTCAATGGCTCACACCGAAATTTCCCGCATGAAGGGATTTGAGAGCCAGGTGATCGCCGACAGGGATTATGTCGATTTCATCAAGGCAGTTGTGGTGCACCAGTATGAGAAAGCCCCGGCCGATAGAAAGCCTTCACCCCAGAGCCTACTGCTCACCCACCTGACTCTGAAACGCATTTATGCTGGCCTCAGAGCGACTCGCCAGCAGACCAATCCAATCTACATCGACACATCGGTCTTCCAGTACATCGACGAAACGCTCGTCTCTGTGGGCTACAAGAACGTCTTCGATGCCATGACGAACGCGAATACCGTCCAGCGGCTGCTGATCCAGGAAGGCCTGACGTTGACGGCGCCACAGTACGAGCACAAACACACAGCGGATAACAAAAAGAACCGCGGTAAAGTCGCACGGAAAGCGGTAAAGGAAGGTGTGGTTGATGACCGGTCCAGAGATGACGACGAACAAAGGCTGATCACGTTCGCCGCTCTGAAAG
The DNA here is from genome assembly GCF_001045555.1 of Marinobacter subterrani. Taxonomy (NCBI): domain Bacteria; kingdom Pseudomonadati; phylum Pseudomonadota; class Gammaproteobacteria; order Pseudomonadales; family Marinobacteraceae; genus Marinobacter; species Marinobacter subterrani. Next base: position 597,950 of record NZ_LFBU01000001.1, on the reverse strand, counting down.
GCTTTGCCGCGATCACGACCAGCCCTCGCCACTATTGGGAAGAGCTGGGTTGCCGGGTGGTGGACCTCCTATTCTGCACCGGTCTGCGAGGCGATGAAGTGCTTTTCCTCCCACGAGATTGCTGGGTTACCCGCCCTTTGCAGAGCAAAGAGACGGGGATGCCATTAATTGCAGTAGACGGTTCACCAATGGAGCAGCACGGAATCCGCTATTACGCCGAGAAGCATGCCGAAAACCGCATTCACTGGTTCGAAAGCAATGCCGCGCCAATTGCCAGGCGGGCTTATCTTCGAATTCTCGAACTGACGAACCCGTTTCATCAGCACGCTCGGTGGATCGTTGAATCGGGCGGAAAGCACATCCTGAACTGGAATGAATCCACCGTTACCGAGTCGGACCTGATCAACCACATCATCGAAAGTAACGTTCGATACACCGAGACGAAAGATAAACGCCCTCTCTACCAGCGCCTCCAAAATGGCGTTCGCAGTTGGGTTAAAGCCAGAAAGTTCTCGCCTATTGGATTTCAGACTAGACTCGGAGTTGCGCGGGGTACAGTTCAAGAGCCCATATACAGTTTTGCCGATGTCGAGGAAGTGGTGCGATCGTATCTGCCGGATCCGGCAAACCCGATAAATTACGAATTCCTGGTCGGCCAGCGCCGTGTCACCATGCGAATCGACGAACTGCTTATAGTCGGCCCCAGCAGCCCTCTGGGTTTGGCGCGCGGCGCCCGAGTGTTATCGGCGGTACAGCCGATGAAGCTCGGTGATCTAAATGCGTTTATTGGTGGTAACGCTGCCAATAAAAGTGTTTTCGACGTTCGGGAGTACACAGAGGAAAACGGTGGCCGCATCGAGTGGAAGTCCCACCATCCACGCCACAACCTGAACACCTTCCTGGCACTAGCCGGCGTTTCCGAGCATCTGCAGGCCATGATCATGGGCAGGATGGACATCACTCAGAACCGCTATTACCAACACCTCACGGAAAACGAGCGCCAGTCTGCCCAAAAGCGTTTGATCGAATACCGAAAAACTCCCCTGCCAAGCACCAACCAACATGGCGATGCCGCGCCTGAGGGTACCGCAAGTTCTGCCTCTGCCCTGGCTGAACTCGGCGACACCCTGCTCACCGAACTGGTACAGGACCTCGGCATTACTAAGGCCGCCCCGCAGGATCTCGAGCGCCCCCTACGCCAGGCGTTTCACGCCTTCGACACCGAAGAGCAAACACTGAACTTTGTTTCCACGGCCCTGGATGCCGACGTTTTGATCGGCGAGTTACAAAACGACTACAACCTTACTAAAACCCAGGAAGGTCCCGAGCATGCACAAACCTTCATTGAAACCCACGGCCGGGATTTTCACCTGGTGGTGAACGGTGCCTGCACCCGCAACCTGGCACTCCATGGATGCCCCAAGAAGCTCAAATGCCTCCAGGGCGGCGGTTGTGGCAATCTCCTGGCAACCGGCCGCCCGGGCGAACTGGAGGGGCTGGAGCGCAACTACACGAACATGGCAGCGCATCTGGAGCAGCTTGAACGGCACCAAGCAAACGACCCCGCTTATGAAGAGGCACTTCAGGAAAGTCGTGAGATGACGAGCCAAATGAAAATTACCGTCGAGCGTGCCCGAGAAGCCCGCGACAAGAACCTCGTCTTGCAGGTATTCCCGTCGGGATTACTCCATAACGTATCTCGCCCGGAAACCCTGGCAGACCGCTTTGCGGCTGCCCTGCCCGACTCGAATCAGTCTCAGGAGGAAAGCCATGGCGCTGCAAGGTGAAAAGCTGACCCAGGCCATCGAACACGAATTGATGCTGATGTTGGCGTCCGGCTACGAAGAGGCGCCAATCACACCGGCGGCCCTCCACAAAAGACTTGTTTCGAAGACCATTATCAAAGGCAAACTCAGTTCATTGAGCAGCCGCCGGCCCCTAATTGATCGTTACGCCAACCTGCAGATGGAGCGTTCCGGCATAAAAAGCGCCCGTGACAAAAACAGCGCAAAGCAAGGACGAACCCGAGCCGGCTATAAACAGCGTTACGAGGAAAGCCAGCTTGAAATCAGGGCTTTAAAGAGCAAGCTGGATGGTAATATCTCGACAATCATTGACCTGGTTCGGCACCTTGAGTCGACCTCCCCCGTTCCCGTAGAGAAGCTGCTTGCCCCACACCTTCTGGAGGCCTACGTTGAGCGCAATGGAGCCAGCTCAAAAGAAAAATAACCTCTAAATTGGGGCAAGACCGTATAGCGAAATGCATCTTGCCAAATGATGCAGCAGTAACTACGCTGCTCACATCAATGCATCATTGAGCATACTGCATGGAACGCGCGCATAAAGGGTCGCTCCTCTTACAAGATTTAGCCTCACTCCAGCCCGGGTACCCATTTCGCGGCAAACTTCCCTTACAGGAACGTGGAAACACCTTCGTCGTGCAGTATCGGCACCTTGTTTTGGGTCAACCGCTGAGAGACAAGCTGGGCGCAACCTTGGATCGCGTTACCCTGCCCGGCCGAAAACGGCCGGACTACCTCTGGCCGGGCGACATCATTTTTATGGCCAAAGGCACTCGGAATGACGCCGCCCTGGTCGCTGAATTGCCCCACAACACCGTCTGCACCCCAAATTTCTACCACATCCGGCTCAAGCCTGATGCCTACAACCTGATGCCTGAGTTCCTGGCGTGGCAGCTGAACCATGTGGACGCCCAGCGATACTTTGCCGCTTGTTCCCAGGGCTCCGTGGCCCCGAGTATCACCAAATCCCAGTTGGGCAGCCTCCCCATCGTGGTGCCATCTATTGAGCGGCAAAAGCGGATGGTGAAACTGGCTGATGCCGCCACCCGTGAGATACAGCTCTACCAACAGTTAATCGAAAACCGGCAACGCATGGTTGATGCTGTCGGCCAACAATTACTTCGTCCTGATACGACCACAGAGAACCGATATGAGTAACGATGCCATCAAGCAGGAGCAAATCAACAAAGCGGTATGGAACGCCTGCGACACCTTCCGGGGCACCGTAGACCCCAGTATCTACAAGGACTACGTGCTCACAATGCTGTTCGTGAAATACCTGTCGGACGTCTGGCAGGACCATTACGACACCTACAAAAAACAGTATGGCGACACCCCGGAACTGATCCAGGAATTGATGAAGAACGAGCGTTTCGTCCTCCCTCAGAGTGCTGGCTTCTATTCCCTGTATGAGCATCGACATGAACCGGGCAACGGCGAGCGCATCGATAAAGCTCTCCATGCCATCGAAGAGGCCAACATTGTCAAGCTGGCCGACGTATTCCAGGACATCAGCTTCAACTCCAACAAGCTGGGAGATGAGAAGCACAAACAGGATATTCTCCGGCATCTGCTGGAAGACTTCGCCCGGCCAGAGCTCAATCTACGCCCCAGCCGAATTGGGAAGCTGGATGTCATAGGCAACGCCTACGAATACCTAATCAAGAACTTTGCGGCCACTTCCGGCAAAAAGGCCGGTGAGTTCTATACTCCGCCGGAAGTCTCCGAGCTGATGGCTGAGATCGTCGATCCTAAGGAAGGCGATGAAATCTGTGACCCGGCCTGCGGTTCGGCCTCCCTGTTGCTGAAATGCGCCAACCAAATCCGCAAGGGCAACGACGGCTCCAAGAACTTCGCCCTGTTCGGTCAGGAGGCCATCGGCAGCACCTGGGCTCTGGCGAAGATGAACATGTTTCTGCACGGCATCGACAACCACAAGCTGGAATGGGGCGATACCATCCGGAACCCCAAGCTGCTCAATGAGAACGGCGGTCTGAAGCACTTCGATATCGTGGTTGCCAATCCACCCTTCTCCTTGGAGAAGTGGGGGGTTGAGGGTGCCGAGAGCGATCCCTATGGCCGGTTCCGTCGGGGCTTACCGCCCAAGACCAAGGGTGACTACGCCTTCATCCTGCACATGATCGAAACGATGAAGCCGAAGACCGGCCGCATGGCGGTGGTCGTACCCCACGGCGTTTTGTTCCGGGGCTCCAGCGAAGGCAAGATTCGACAGAAGCTGATTGAGGAGAACCTGCTGGATGCCGTCATCGGCCTGCCCGAGAAGCTGTTCTACGGCACCGGCATCCCGGCGGCGGTCTTGGTGTTCCGCAAGGACAAGACCGACAACAACGTACTGTTTATCGACGCCAGCCGCGAATTCAGGGCTGGCAAGAATCAGAACCAGTTGTCCGATGAGAATATCGCCAAGGTGGTCGACACCTACAAGCAGCGCGAGAACCTCGACAAGTACGCTTATCTGGCCACTCTGGAGGAGATCCAGGACAATGACTTCAATCTCAATATTCCTCGATATGTGGATACATTTGAGGAGGAAGAGGAAATTGACCTAGTGACAGTCCGGGCAGAGCGGAAAGAGATCGAGGCTGAGATTGCGAAACTGAACGAGCAGATGGACGGCTATCTGAAGGAGCTGGGTTATGGTGCCTGACGAGCGGCAGTCATCGAGCACGACAAATTGGAAAATACAAAAGGTTGGCGATATAGCCAGACCAGAGCGTAACAGTTTTGTCATCGGGCCATTTGGTAGCGATCTTGTCCAGTCAGATTACAGAAAATCAGGCACGCCTGTAGTTTTCGTGCGTGATATAAAAAGAAGTAAATTCCACTGGGTAAGTCGAGTTTTCGTATCGCAAGAGAAAGCGGAGAAGCTTAAAGCACACTCAGCAAAGCCGGGAGACATCATCATTACAAAGATGGGGCTGCCTCCTGGGATTGCCGCTGTGTATCCGGAACATTTCCCGGATGGAGTAATTACAGCTGATATTATTCGCTTAAGACCCGATCTTAAGTCAGTCGACTCTAGTTTCTTGTGTGTGTTGTTAAATAGCTATTCAGCTCGAAAGCAGGTTTACGAGAGAACTGCTGGTCAAACACGTCCAAAGCTTACTCTCGCTGACTACAAAACCATTCAACTAGAGTTACCCCCCCTCCCCGAACAAAAAAAGATCGCCCAGATCCTCTCCACCTGGGATCAGGCCATCACTGCGAACGAACGGTTACTAGAGAATAGCCAGCAGCAAAAAAAAGCGCTGATACAGCAGTTGCTGACCGGGAAGAAGCGGCTGCCGGGGTTTGATGGCACCTGGGAAGAGGTCACCCTCGGTTCCTTATTTCACCGTGTAACGACTCGTAATGAGGGCCAAAGTACGAATGTTGTAACAATCTCTGGGCAACAAGGCTTGATCCGTCAGCAAGAATTCTTCAAGAAAAGCGTGGCGTCCGAAACGCTTGATAATTACTTCTTGCTCAAAAGAGGTCAGTTTGCATACAACAAAAGTTACTCAAATGGCTATCCGATGGGTGCAATCAAACGACTAAATCGCTACGAGGATGGTGTGGTTACAACGCTTTATATCTGCTTCGAGCTCGCAGATGAACGTGCCACAGACAGCGACTTCTATGAGCAGTATTTCGAGTCAGGACAGCTCAACAAGGGTCTTATGCAAATTGCTCACGAAGGCGGCCGGGCGCACGGACTGCTGAACGTTAAGCCCTCTGATTTTTTCTCTCTCAAAGTCCTCAAACCACCTCGCAATGAACAAAAAGCGATTGCCAATTTACTTGTAACCGCGGATCGCGAATTACAGGCCCAGAAAAACAAACTTGAGCGGTTAAGAACCGAGAAGAAAGCCCTGATGCAGCAGCTTCTCACAGGCAGGCGTCGGGTAAAACTGGAAACGGAGGCTGCATGAGCAAGCTAGAAAACAAAATTGAGGCCCGGCATCGCAACCTTTTTGATGTGCTGAACGAACAAAAGTATACCGTCGATTATTTTCAGCGGGAGTACAGCTGGGGCGAGAAACACATCGAAGTTCTGGTTACCGACTTAACATCAGCTTTCCTTAGCGAATACACCCCTGGGGACAAGCGTGAACAGGGGGAACAATATAATAACTACTACCTTGGCCCCTTCGTTGTCAGCAGCAAAGACGGCAAACGCAGCATTATCGACGGCCAGCAGCGTTTAACCTCGTTAACGCTGTTTTTGATTTATCTGAACAACCTCCAGAAGGAGCTCCCGTTTAATGAGAAGATCGAGCCTATGATTTTCTCGGAGCTACGCGGCAGCAAGTCCTTCAACATTACGGTTGAGGAGCGTATTCCGTGTCTGGAGAGATTGTTCAATAACGGTGAGTATGCCCCAGAAGACACCGACGATGAATCGACTCGCAATATGGCTGAGCGGTATCAGGACATCGAGAGGGCGTTCCCCGATGAACTGAAAAACGATGCTTTTCCGTTCTTTGTAGATTGGCTCAGGTATAACGTGATTATGGTCGAAATCATCGCCTACTCCGATGAAAACGCCTACACCATCTTCGAGACGATGAACGACCGCGGCCTGAACCTGACCCCTTCTGAAATGCTAAAGGGGTATATCTTGTCGCGATTCGAAAGCACAGAGAAGCGCAAGAAATCCAACGATTTCTGGAAACAGGCCATGCTTGAGCTCAAATCCTATGACAAGGATGAGGATCAACGCTTTTTCCAGTCGTGGTTAAGAGCGCGTTATGCTGAAAGCATTCGGCCTGGTAAGGCCGGTTCCAAAAACGAGGACTTCGAGAAAATCGGCACCCGTTTTCACAGTTGGGTGCGCGACAACCTTTCTAAAATTGGTCTGGATGCCACTGACGGTAACTCTTTTGAGCGGTTCGTTCAGGATGAATTCCGCTTTTACTACAAGACCTACATTCGCATTTTGGACGCAGAGTATGACCTAGTTCCTGGGTTGGAGCATGTGTTCTATATCTCTCGGTGGGGTATTGCCCCAACACTGAGCTTTCCACTGATGCTTGCTGCGCTTAGCCCACAAGACAGTGATGAAACCGTTGTTCAAAAAATTGATACAGTGGCCGCCTACATTGAGGCTTTCGTGGTTCGCCGTTCAGTCAATTTCCGCAACTTTTCGGCCAGCTCAATCCGCTACACCATGTACAGCCTGGTAAAAGACATTCGAGGCCAGGATTTGCCCGGTCTGAGAGCATTACTGGGTCAAAAGTTACAGGACATGAGCGAGTCGTTTTCCAACATGGAGAGTTTCCGCTGGCACGGCCAGAACCGACGTTTTGTGAAGTTTTTGCTAGCCCGCATGACCGCATGGTGTGAGCAACAGGCAGGCATGAGTAGCAGCTTCGTGACCTACTATGAGCCAGTTAGCGGCAAGCCTTTTGAAGTTGAGCACATATGGGCGGATAAGTTTGCCCGCCATCAAGACGAGTTTGAGCAAGAACACGAGTTCCAGAACTACCGTAACCGACTCGGCGGTCTTGTTCTTTTGCCCCGAGGGACCAATCAATCGTATGGCGATCAGCCTTATGAGAATAAAAAGGCGCACTACATCAAAGAAAACCTCTTGGTGAAATCACTTTGCCCACTTGCCTACGACAACAACCCTAATTTTCTCAAACTGAGAAAGGTGTTGAACCTGCCTTTTAAGCCGCACGACACATTCAAAAAAGCAGACATTGAAGCGCGGCAGGAGCTGTACCGGATGATCTGTGAGCGTATCTGGCCCGAGAGCTTGGTCGATATGGAGCCAGTATGAACACCACCCCTCAAGGGAATGAGCAGCATTCCAGCCACATCCCGGCCCTGGCGACCCTGATCAACTTGGGCTGGACGTTTTTGCCGGCGACAGAGTGCATGGCTCTGCGAGGCAGCCAGCGGGAGGTGGTGATGAAGCCGGTGCTGGAGCGGGTGTTGCGTCAGCGGAAGTTCGAATTTAAGGGGCAGTGGTATCCGTTGTCCGAGCAGGCCGTAGATCAAGTGATTCGAGAGGTTACGACACCATCCATGGCCCAGGGCCTGATGGAGGCCAACCAATCCGTATACGACATGCTGACCCTGGGTATTACCGTGACCGAGTTCATCGGCGGCAAGAAGGCCCAGCCCACGATCCATCTGATCGACTGGCAAAACCTGGACAACAATGAGTTTCATGTCACGGAAGAGATGGACGTTCTGTCCACCCAGGGTACCCAAACGCGCCGGCCAGATGTGGTCGCATTCGTTAATGGCATTCCCCTGGCGGTGATCGAGGCGAAGAAGGCGGCCTCCGGCAATCCCAACAAGAACATGGTTGAGGAAGGCATCAGTCAGCACCTCCGCAACCAGAAAAATGATGAAGTCCCCTACCTCTATGCCTTTGCCCAACTGCTGTTCGCTATCAGTCGCAACGACGGCCGGTACGGTACCACCCACACTCCCCTGAAGTTCTGGTCGAAGTGGACGGACGAGGAGTTCGATGACCGGCATGTTCAGGGCATCAAGAACCAGCCTTTGTCCGCGTCGGACAAGAACGCCCTGTTCCAGAATAAACCCCCGAAGATCCGGGCCTACTTCGAGCAGCTCTGGTCACAGTCACTTGTTAGGGCGCATTGCGGTGCCTCACCTTGCACACAGGATGGGCCAACCAAAATGAAGGCGCCACATAGTTTCTAGTTGCTCCCCCAGCGGCAGGTACTCAATGGTCTCCGTATGTTCAATTTCGGACCATAGGACATAAGAGTAGCGCCATTGAGTTAGATCACTTAGCGACGTATCGCAGATTGCCAAGGAACCGGTTCCTTCGCCCCCACGAAACTCTTGAAGGATTCGCTCTCTCAGGCCACCGTGCCCCTGCGTATTCCGCGCCATCGTGACCACCCATTCCGTTTGAACGTGACCGCCTGTTCCGGGCGATCGTGACCGCTCATTCCGTTTTATCGTGACCGATTTCGGGTTGTTTTCCGGAATCGCCGGTCACGATGCCGGAATCATCGGTCACGTTCCCCCGGAACCACTGCCAAAGCGCTGGAATTCTTCAACTTAATCCGGCATACCCCCTTCCTTTTTATCACGAGGAAGAGCGGATGCCGGTTGCGAGGATTTCCATGCGACAGATTATCGAGGTCTTGCGCCTCAAGTACGAAGCAGGCCTGAGCCATGAGCGCATTGCCCGCGCCTGCGGTCTCTCCAAAGGTGTGGTTGGCAAGTACGTCAATCTTGCCCAGGCCCATGATGTGACCTGGCCGTTGCCAGAGGATGTTGATGAGGTACGACTGGAAGCGCTGCTGTTCCCGGCTAAGACCCCACCTGCACGCTTTGCCGAACCTGATTACTTCCAGGTCCACCAGGAACTGAAGACCAAGGGCGTGACCCTGCAACTGCTCTGGGCCGAGTACGTAGAACGCCACAGCGACAAGGCCTATCGCTACAGCCAGTTCTGCCACCATTACCGGCTCTGGCGTGGCCGGCAGCGGCGCAGCATGCGCCAGGTCCATCGAGCCGGTGAGAAGATCTTTATCGATTACTGTGGCCCCACTGTGCCAGTGGTGGATCGTTCCACCGGTGAAATGCGTAAGGCTCAGGTCTTTGTCGCCGTGCTTGGAGCGTCCAGCTATACCTTCGCCGAGGCTACCTGGAGCCAGTCCCTGCCGGACTGGATTGCCTCCCACCAACGGATGCTGGCGTTCTACGGCGGTGTAGCTGAATTGCTGGTTCCTGACAACCTCAAGGCAGCGGTCACCAAGGCCGATCGATATACCCCGAAGATCAACGAGACCTACGCCGAACTGGCCGCCCACTACCAGACTGCCGTATTACCGGCACGCCCCTACAAACCCAAGGACAAGGCGAAAGCTGAAGCCGCCGTACTGCTGGTCGAGCGCTGGATACTGGCCCGGTTACGGCACCGGATGTTCTTCTCCCTGGCCGAACTGAACTCGGCCATTGCCCAGTTGTTGCCGGCGCTGAACCAGCGCCCGTTCCAGGGGCGCTCCGAGAGCCGCCAGAGCTTGTTCGAGTCACTGGATCGCCCAGCTCTGAGACCTCTGCCCGCAACACCCTATGTCTATGCCGAGTGGTGCAAAGCGCGACCGGGCATTGACTACCACATCGAGATCGACAAACGGCTGTACAGCGTGCCTCACGCCCTGGTGGGTGTGAAGCTGGATGTTCGGGTGACCGATACGTCCGTTGAGGTCATGCACAAGGGACAACGGGTAGCCTTGCATTCTCGCCACGGCAAGAGCCGCTTCGTGACCCTGACCGAACACATGCCCAAGTCGCATCAGGCCCATCAGAACTGGTCACCGGGACGCTTCCTGAACTGGGCCAAGGACATCGGCCCCGCCACGTTGGATGTGGTGCAGGGACAGCTCAAGGATCGGCCGCATCCGGAACATGGTTACCGGGCCTGCCTGGGTCTGCTGAACCTCAGTCGTCGCTACAGCCGTGACCGCCTTGAGCAGGCTTGTGACCGGGCGTTGGCTATCAACTCGGCCAGTTACCAGAGCATCACCTCGATCCTAAAGCAGGGGCTGGATCAACTCCCGCTGCCCCTAGCTGAGGAAGAGCCGGAACTGACCGATCTGCCTGTTCACACCAACGTTCGTGGCCCCCACTACTACCACTGATCCCGGAGAGACTGATGCTGACTCAAAACACCCTCGACATCCTGCGCCAACTCAAACTGACGGGCATGTGCGATGCGCTGGAACAACAACGATCCCAACCTGAGACCCACGACCTGGCGTTCGAGGAACGACTGGCCCTGTTGGTGGATCGTGAAGTGCTGCACCGCGAAAGCCGGCGACTGGAGCGGCTGCTCAGGGCCGCCCGTCTACGTGTGCCGGCCTGCATCGAAGACATCGATTACCGCCACCCACGAGGGCTGGAGCGTTCTCGCATGGCGGGTCTGGCCAGCTGCGACTGGATCCGCCAATCCCTGAACCTGTGCATCACCGGCCCGACAGGTTGTGGCAAGACCTGGCTGGCGTGTGCCCTGGGTAACCAGGCCTGCCGGCAGGGCCTCTCGGTTCGTTACCTGCGGGTACCGCGCCTGTTCGAACAACTGCGCATCGCCCATGGCGATGGCAGCTATGCCCGACTAATGAATCAGTTGCTTAAAACCGATCTGCTGATCCTGGACGACTGGGGCATGCAAAAGGTGACCGCGCAACAACGACAGGATCTGATGGAAGTGATTGAGGACCGCCATGGCCGGGGCTCGACCCTCATTGCCAGCCAGTTACCGACTGAACACTGGCACGATTACATCGGCTCCGCCACGCTGGCAGACGCCATCCTGGATCGGCTTCTGCACGGCGCTCACCGACTCAATCTAAAGGGGGAATCATTGCGAAAAGCGAAAGCACAAAAACCGGAATCGGTTGACCCATCGTGACCGCTCAGAGTACAAAACCCACTCCAGTGTGATGGCCGTGTGAAAATCGGTCACGATCCCCGGAATGACCGGTCACGTTCGCCGGAATACGCAGCCCCTTTGGACCAACACCACCTATACCGTTATAAACAACACGAAAGCCATCAACCTGGCGATTGCAGATCATCCCCAAGTTCTTGCGACGAGCAGCGATTATGTTGATGGGCACTGAATTACGCTTCTGGCTTGGAACGGCTGAGCTAAGCTCGGCATTTGTGTAGCTGGTATATAGCCAGTAAAGACCATCCATCTTCGACGGTGGACCATTTGCTAGCTGGAGCCGATTGTCAGGCTTCGCAATCCTACAGAGACGCTCTTCCTGGATCCGATTTAGAGCTTCAAGTGTGAGCTGGAACATGTAGTTCGTGCGCCTTAACAGCTTATTAGTTTGAATTCGCATTAAACCGCAATCTTGCCCCCCGTCCAAACCTGGATCACGAGGCCAATTCCCAATCTAGTTCATAGAGATAGCAGACCTCCAGAACGGATTTTCCGGCGTTCCGTCCTGCAAAAAGTGTGCAGCGTGCAGGCTTGTGCAAGTTAAAACCACGCCCTCGAATTTTATGTCATTAAAACCAGGGGCTATAGATACCCCTCTGGGAAAAGAGTGCGCAGCCTGCAAATAAAACCGCACGAAACTGGCCGATTTCTGGTGTTTTTCATTATACGCCCAGTATAGCTACAGGCCGGTTTGCACCCCGAGTTCGCTATTGCGAGTCAGGTCTGCCGTTCGAGTTTTTGAAATCATGAAGGAACGAATTTTTGTCCGTTTTAGAGGTAGAAAAACGGGACCACCTGGAGCAATACGAGTGTCCGCTTTTGTTTAGCTGAGGTCCGTGAGTGATCTTGGTCGCAAAGCGAACATTCAGTCGGATAGACCAACACTTTCCCTTTGCGAAATGCAGCCTCTTTTTAGGAATATCCGCAGCAAAGGGGTAGAACCCATATCTCGGTGACTCAGGCTAAACCGATAGAAGAGCCAGACCGCGTAGCTGATGATTTCCAGCGGGAACCGGTGGCGCTTGTATGTGTTCATCGGCAGAGTTTAGCAAATTACACCAGTTAACTTGGCAGTACCCTTTGCCAGAGTATCCGGATTGAGCACAACACAGTTTTTGCCCTCAGACTTGGCTGAATACAGGGCGACGTCAGCCCTCTTTGCCATGCTGTCCATGGAAGAATCTGAACTTTCTAAATAGCTCGCGCCAATTGACACTGTGACAGCAATGGATACGTCCGGATCAATATTGATCCGGACCTCTGAAAGCTCAATACGGAGGCGTTCTGCGAGCTCCCGAAGCTCTAGCCCGGCCACTCCGGGAAGAAGTGCCACAAACTCCTCTCCGCCCCAGCGCCCCAATATGTCGATGTTTCGTAGCGCGTTGATAAAGCATTCGCCGACTGCACTGAGCGCACGATCCCCCGCATGATGTCCATAGGTGTCGTTGACTTCTTTGAAGTCATCTATGTCCAAGAACAGAAAGCCAAGGGGGATACTCAGCCGCTGGCAGGTGGCGAACTCTCTTTCTGCGAGGCTATTGAAATTATCCCGATTGTTGAGACCGGTCAGATAATCTATCTGCGCTTTGCGTATCAGCTCTTGTTCCAGTTCCTTGCGTTCAGTTACATCTACCAGAGTAGACCGGCTCATGATGAATTCTGACTGTTCATCGTAGATAGCTGTGCTGTTTAACCAGACCGTACGTTTCCTGCCGTTTTTCTGAATCAGTTCCAGTTCAAGGTCTTTCTGGCTGCCTAACTCTTTATAGTGCTCAAAATTTTCGGTATAAATATCTTGGCTGGCGGGGCTCAGATAGTTTTTGAAGGTTTTACCGATGACCTCTTCCCGGCTGCACCCCAACCATGAAAGTTCAGTGTTATTGATTTTGACGATCATGCCGTCGGCATCGACCGAGTGGTAACCGCAGGGGGCGTGGTTATATAAATCATTGAGTTCGCGAATAGATCGCAAAAGGGCAGCTTCTTTTTTCTTGGTCTCCGTGAGATCCCGAACGATGATCACGGTTTTGCGAAGACCGGATCCATCGACAATAACGGCTGAGCTGGTCCATCCAACAAAACGGTTGCCGTCACTCCGAATATAGGTGAGTTCGCCCTCCGTACTACCCTTTATTTCCCGCTCTTCCAGCATACGTGGAAGCTCCGGAGACGCAGAAGCGTCGATCAGACCGCTACGTCCAAAGAGGCAAATCTGAGCCTCGGTATATTTGAGCAGATTACATGCCGCAGGATTTGCTGCCAGAATCTGGCCGTCAGTTTCCGTGTAAAGCACAGCATCCATGCTGAACTCAAATAATAGACGGTAATGATTTTCACTCTGATGACGCGCCATATGACCGCCCGAGAAGCAGGACTTTAAGATTTTACTGGAGTGTACCTTTTCAAACGTTCGAAAAACCAGTTGTTGGACTTACCGCGGTGCAAAAGGTCCGCTTTGTGGTCATCAATTGTTGCTAAATGTCGGCTTTTGTTTAGGAGTTGGAGAGGCCTGGAACGGTCGCAAAGCGAACATTCAGACTTGGGGGTAACGCCAGTGGTAATGGGCGCCAACGGAGCAAAGCGTAGTTGGCGTCCCGTTGACCATTTGGTTAGGCACCTCGACCAGAATCGAAAAGCTCAACTCCGACTACGTACTGATCGTATTCCTGGTAGCCCTCGAGAAGTTCGTCCATGCCCTTCTTATCTAAAATGTACGTGCTCAGGTAAGGTTCATCCTGAAAAGGGGTTATAGTCGTCACTTTGTACTTTGCTCCCGAGTAATGCTGCTCGTCCTGCTTGCTAATGGGCCTTTTCTCCACAGCTTCACCCGGCAGGCCTCTGAATATTCGCCGTAGCTCAGCGATAACTTTCACACCCAAGTTTGCCAAGTTCTCTGCGTCACTAGCCTTGATCGATTCGCCGTGAATAGCTCTATTGGCAAGTGAAAGGACGTCACGAATACTGGAGAGCAATGCAACTGGAATAACACGCTTCTCGGCCAAATCGTTCATCAGCTTGGAAACCGGCACTCTATCGATATCGAAATCAGGCTGTTCGACCCGGAAATAGATGACTTTCATCATTTTCTCTAATTCGATTCGGAGCTTTGCCATACCGAGCTGAGGATCTGATTCAACGAGTTTTGGGATGTCTGAATGAACCTGACCCGGGATGCTGGGCTTTTCGATCTGCGAGAAGCTCAAGCTTTCACTCACTTTTTCGATTTCTCTTGATCCTATTTCAGCTTCGAACTCACCAAATTTTACCTTTTTTATTAGATCACTTAGGGGGGCCAAAATGATTAATACCAGCAATAAAATGCTGGTTGTGTCGACACGAAGATCACCCCAGCCGAAGGTGTGAATTACCAACAGGAGGAGCGCAAGAGCGCTCACGAAAATGGGGAGAATCTTACTCGTTTGCATCTAGCATCCTCGTGCCTAACGCTTTTGTTTAGCATCGCCCGGTCAGGGGCGTCCGGTGGAGGCCATCAGGCCGGAAAGAACTACAACTACTTGTTGTGCCTTTCAACCTCTTGGCCGCAAAATACTGTACATAAAAACAGCCATTATTGTACAATATTTGAGCAGCCAATCCGGCGCGCGGACAGTTGAGAAACTGATTATGGCCAGAAAACGAATCAAGGTAACGGTTGAAACCACCACAGGGCGCAATGAAAAATTTCACGATAATTGCACCGGTGCCGACATGACTCGATCCCAGTTAGTGAAGCAAATTGAGAGCGGTCGCTATCCCAATTACCACATCCGAGTCATAAACGGGATCAAGACACCAGTATCGAATCCTGACCCAAATGTTGAGAACAACCTAGACTAACCACCCTAATGGGAAAGGACTCCCATTCTCTAGACGATGCCGCGAATTACTCAGCCAGGCATAACGCAGAGTGCACCGGCGACCTTGACGCAGCGAAGCGGTGACAAGGGCGTCCGAGTGCCGCGTTTGATTAATTGGTTTGTTCGATATTGGCACGACGTTTCCGCTCCTGCTCAGTCATTTGTTCCTGGCGCTCCTCGATGGAGTTCAGCCCAAGACGCGCCCGGCGTTCATTAACCGTAGCAGAATCCTCAATCGGAAACGGTGTTGGCCAACCGTTTTCATCAATATCAAACTGGGTGCCGTAGTATTGAGGCTTGCCAGATAGCGTACGCACCCGATCCTGAAGGAATGCCACCTGCCAGCCCGCTACATCCTCTCTGGCAACGGCATCTTCTAGCAGGGAGACACACTCACCCATGAACTCAGGATCTGAAACAGAATGCTGAACGACCAGCCATGCAGCTTTGGCCGCCTCTTCCCCAACTAACGAAACGCCGGGCCAGCCGTGAGCACCAATAATCTCTTTCAGGCGAGAAGCATTCTGCTCATGCAGGGCTTTCATACGGGAATGATAAGACTCGGATGGCAGTTCTCCGGAATCGAAGAGTTGCTGCAACAACCGCTGGTCTTCTGTCCTCATCATGACCAGCTCATCCGCAAGATTCTGATTCATGGGCTCCTTCCCAGTTAACGAATGAGCACAGCGGCGACCTTGGAATGGCGCCGAAGGAGCCATGGAAAGGGCGTCCGGCGGCCAACGGCCGCGTACTGCTGCGCCTGGTTAGGCATTTCTCTGAACAACCTTCAACTCTTCCAAGGCCTCGATGATATTGGATAAACTTTTGTCAATTTTGGTGGAGATAGAACCATTTTCGTACAAATACGCAACAAGGTTGACGGTATTGTTAAAGCAGACCTCTGCGTTGGTAAAGCGATATGCAGAGAACTTCCAATCAACGGCCACATCAACATCTGGACGAGAACACGAATTCTCTAGTTTTAATGAAGGATGAACCGCCTTATCCCTGAATTTCATGACCTGATCGATACAGGCAAAAAATTCATTATAAGTTTCCTTTTTTAGTTTGTGAGTTCGACGAAATACCTCAGATATCTGCTTTGCCCTAGAGGTCTTTTTCTTTTTCCAAGCCTCGATTTCTTCTGCGCTCAATTTGGCATGAGGTCGCAACGTATCGTAAAGCCCGTCCAGTGCTATGCCACAAGCAACAATGACCTGCATTGATGGCGCAAGCTCGCGCATTAACAGCTGTTTTTGATTTTCCGACTCTTCGTCCCAGTGCTCAGGAATAGCAGTGGAGGCCAGCTTGGATTGCTTCAAATTGTCATGGGCAATTTTTAGCCAGATGGGAACAACATTATATGCTGTGGAAAGAACGAGATTCCCACTAGTCTTACCTTCATCGTCCACAGAAATGGATAGGTCTCCAGGCAAGACTCCAACTGTCATTCCTTTAAAAATCAGGACTCCATTGGGCACAAGAACACCTTTTCTGATCTTGCCTAACGCGGAGCGCAGCGGCGCCCTGTCAAGGGCGTCCGGCGACCGTAGGCCGCGTACTGACGCGACTGGTTAAATGCCGGTTACCCGTTGTTTTGTATTGGCACCCAATGCGGAATGCCTACTCCCGATACCTTGCACCAACCTGACCGATGGCGCTAGGAACCAGGACACTGTATGTGTGGAAACTGCCCGATGATTACGCCGGATTGCCCCACGACCTGAACAACAAATTACCGGCCAAAACCGGTGCCAGACTGAGGGCTGTGTTCTGCCTGCCGGCAACCACTGAAACCGCGCCAGAACACAACACCAAGAGCACCGGAGCAAGGCATTTAACGCTGGGCTAAGCCGCCGGGACGGAGCGCAGCGGAGTACCGGTCGGCTTGAGCCCCTGGTTATACGGCACTTCTAGCCTTCTCGAGAACGCGTGTGAGCCGATCAAGATTTTGCTCATTTGCGGGGCCTGCCCTTTCTTTGACTGCCTGCGCAGTTTGAGCATCTTCGAACACTTGATGCCAGGTTAGGTGCGTTTCACGACCTTCAGCAGTGAGCTCAACTGTGAGCCTGAAATTTGGCGGACAGTCATGGTGAATGACTATTTTCGAATTTGGTTCAAGTGCTTCGAACTTGCTCTCATTCTGATGGTCGGTTCCATCTGGGGCATGCATGACGAACTTCCAGCGTCCCCCTTCCTTGAACTCATGAATTTCGAACGTATTTGAAAAGCCCTCAGGTCCCCACCACGCGGCCAGCAATTCAGGCGACGCAAATGCCCCGTAAATTTCTTCTGGGGAGAAAGGCAAAGTTCTGGAGGTACGTAGCGTTCTGTCTTCAGTCATACATAGAACTCCAAGTTGCGTGGGATTCGTGCCGTATAACGCCCGCAGCATGCGCGGCCTTGGAATGGAGGCGAAGCCGCAATGGAAAAGCCGTCGCCGTGCCTGCACTGGTTAGGAAAGCTCCCGCTCCATAGAGTGAATCCCGACTTCAGTTTTGCAAATCCGGAACCCTAAGCGCTCATATAGAGCCACCGCTGGGTTTGCACAAAAAACACGAAGTCGAAGCAATTGAAAGCCTTCTTTCTGGGCGACAGCAATAGCGAAACTGATTGCCTGCGACCCCACTCCCTTATTTTGCCAATCCGGGGCGATTTGAAGGTCACGAATGTAATAGGCGCAACTATCATGACTCAATCGCAAGGTTCCGATCGCACACTCATCTATAGCTATCTCGTAGTTCTCAAATTCCTTCCAGTTCTCATCGAATAGCGCATGGTCCCAGCGAATCCCGAGTTCTTTGTAGTACGGCTCCATGTTTCGAAGAGTCAGTTGCTCAACAAAACCCTTGTTTTTCGCATGCCGGAATGTGGGTGCGTATTCCAGACCAAGGTTGCCACTGATTCCAGACCAAGCCTGCCACCCATTCCACGCGAAAGCTGCCACTGATTCCACGGCAAAGCTGCCACCCCGGCAGGCTGCCTGAAGCTCCATCAAAATCGTCCGGCGCGGGATAACTTAACGGTACTCTGACCCTTTTCATCCGGAGATGGGCCAGATGCCAGCGAAGAGGTTATCCATGCGTAAGATCAAAGAAGTTCTTCGCCTCAAGTGGGAGCGAGGGCTGAGCAACCGCCAGATTGCGGCGGCCTGTGGCGTCAGCCGCCCCACCGTGAGCGAATACCTGCGCCGCACGGTTGAGGCCGGTCTGAGCTGGCCGTTGCCAGCGGATCTGGACGAGGCCCATCTGGAGCAGCTGCTGTTCCCGCCACCACCGGATCTCCCGGCACAGGCCAGAGGCATACCCGACTGGCAACACATCCGCGACGAACTCACGGGCAAGAATGTCACCCTGTTCCTGCTGTGGCAGGAGTACCGGCAAGCCAACCCGGACGGTTATCAGTACAGCTGGTTCTGCGAGCACTACCGGACCTGGCGGGGCAAGCTGGACCTGGTGATGCGCCAGGACCATCGGGCCGGTGAGAAGCTGTTCGTGGACTACGCTGGTCAGACCGTGCCCGTCATTGACCGCACCACCGGAGAGATCCATGAGGCGCAAGTCTTTGTCGCGGTGATGGGCGCATCCAATTACACCTACGCCGAAGCCACCTGGAGCCAGACATTGCCGGACTGGATCGGCTCTCACACCCGGGCCTTCCAGTACCTGAACGGAGTGCCGGAATTAGTGGTCCCGGACAATTTGAAATCGGGGGTCACCAAGGCCCACCGGTACGAACCGGACCTCAATCCAACTTACCAGGATATGGCTGCCCATTATGGGATCGCCATCGTTCCCACGCGTGCCCGCAAGCCCCGCGACAAGGCCAAGGTGGAAGGGGGTGTGTTGATCGTCGAGCGCTGGATCCTGGCGGCGTTGCGCCATCACCAGCACTTCTCTCTGGGGCAACTCAACGCCACCATCCGTGAGCTGCTGGAGAGGCTGAACACCCGCCCCTTCCGCAAGTTGCCCGGCTGCCGGCGCGACCACTTCGAGCAGCTGGATAAACCGGTTCTACAGCCATTGCCCGCAGAGCCGTATGTCTACGCGGAGTGGAAAAAAGCCCGGGTCCACATCGACTACCACGTGGCCATCGACGGGCATTACTACTCGGTGCCCTACACCCTGATCAAGAAAGAGGTGGAGGTTCGCATCACTCACAACACCATCGAATGCTTTTACCGGGGCAACCGGATCGCCAGCCACCGGCGCTCCGACCAGAAGGGACGGCACACCACCATCGCCGCGCACATGCCCGAATCTCAAGCTCTTCTTCTTTTGCCTGAAGGTACTGGGGGGAGATAAGGACGTTTACCGTCTCGGCTAGCTTCTCAAGAGCTGTCACGCTCTTTTCAAGCTTGTTGATCGCGGTGTCGTAGCTGCCGCGGCGTATTTTGCTGCGAGCCAAGTCCACCTCTGCGTTGAACGCACCAATCATCAGCTTGTTGTAGGTTTTGATGAGGGTTTTCCCATCAGACTTGCTGCCGAACCAGCTCCATTCGGACAAGGAGGTGGTGGCCTTGTTGTTTTCTATCAAACGATACTGTTTATCGCGAATCTGTTGGATGGCCGCTTTGAGATCTTCATCGTCATCCGCTTTGAAATTCGGCGAGGGTAGCCCAGCTTTGATCTTTTCAACTTTGGTTTGAGCTTTCAGGTGAGCGTCGGTGAGTTTTCCGAGCATCTGACGGCCGTAAGCGATCTTCTCTTCGAGTTCGCCATTCTGAACGTACAGCGCTTCAATCAACTCTTCCGCAGAGCGTTCCGCTACCTCGGCTTCAACGGTCTGACACTTCGATTTCAGATGTTTAGAGCGGAGGAAAAGGGCTAAAGCCACAAAAGCCAGCGTACTAGCAACTACCCAAACGACCATGAGAGTTTCATTTGAAAGGGCATCCATCTCGATCAATCTCCATACTCACATTGGTTGCTTGCCAGGTTGGTTAAACTAGCACCTAAACTGATTGTCTGCGGGGTTATGGGACTAGTCTGGCTAGACTCCAACCTTTACTCACAAAGCTAACTCTTTTCTGTACAGGGGGAGCACAACAAAAAAGCGTAAAAAGACGGCGATGCCAATTGAGGTGGACCCCATCAGTTGGACAGCCTGAAGGTGCAGTTAAGCTCTGATCCGGTTTTATTCCCGGCTCAGGCGGCCAAGGCTATGGGTTGCCCGTAGTACACCTCATCGGGCGTTTGGTAATCAA
Organism: Marinobacter subterrani; assembly: GCF_001045555.1. NCBI lineage: Bacteria > Pseudomonadati > Pseudomonadota > Gammaproteobacteria > Pseudomonadales > Marinobacteraceae > Marinobacter > Marinobacter subterrani. Next base: position 577,640 of record NZ_LFBU01000001.1, on the reverse strand, counting down.
GGGTTTGGTGGTACCGGGTCTGATTGTAATGCCGGAAGTACCGGTGGAGCGCCTGCTTCAAGTGTCGGCCATCCTCGAAGGCAGTGAGGTAGACACACTCGTGTTTGACGCTGCGCCAGAGCCGTTCCACGAAGATGTTGTCATGGTAGCAGCCCTTGCCGTCCATGCTGATCCGGATGCCATGATCTTTGAGAACGCTTGTGAAGGCCTCACTGGTGAACTGGACACCCTGATCGGTGTTGAAGATCTCCGGCGTTCCATGGCGCTGTAAGGCCTCCTCCAGGGCATCAATACAGAAGTCTGTGTCCATGGTATTGGAGACCCGCCAGGACAACACTTTGCGGCTGTACCAGTCGATGATGGCGACCAGGTACATGAAGCCCCGGGCCAGCGGAATATAGCTGATATCTGTTGCCCACACCTGGTTGGGGCGGTCGATTTTCAGCCCTTTGAGCAGGTACGGATAAACCTTGTGCCCGTCGCCCGGAATGCTGGTTCTGGGGCGTGGATACACCGCCTGAATGCCCATGGTGCGCATCAGGCGCTGAACCCGCTTGCGGTTTATCCGGTGGCCTTTGCGTTCCAGGTGGACACGCATCTTACGAGAGCCATAGTACGGCGTTTCCAGATGCTGCTGGTCAATCAGGTACATCAGATCCAGATCCTCCTGACACTGCTCACGAGGGACGTAGTACACCGACGAGCGGCTCAGTTTGAGCAGCTCGCACTGGCGCACAATGCTGACTTGGGGATGACCATGCTCGATCATCGCCAACCGGCGTTGACGGCTTACTGATCGAGCTTGCGCGACAAAAAATCGCGTTCCACCGTCAGTCGGCCGATCTCGCGATACAGCTCGTCAGAACTGGGCTCGTTGGACTGTTTACCGGCCCTTTTTTTGCCTTCGAAGAGGTCCGGGGCATTCTCCAGCAGCTCGCGTTTCCAAGTGCTGACCATGGTCGGATGGATCTGGAACCGGGCGGCAATTTCAGATGTGGTCTGGTCACCCTTGAGGGCGGCCAGGGCGACTTTGGACTTGAATGATGCGCTGTATTGCTTGCGTTTCTTGCTCATGATTCTCCTCCTTGTGGAGATGATGAATCAGAGCTTAGGCACCTGTCCAAATTTCGGGGTCCACTTCAAATGTTTGCTTTTTGTTTAATTGCCTACAACTCCACCAGGGGTCTCCTGGGCTCTCTACCACTCCGGCTCGGCTGATAGGTAGGCCTCACATTAATGAAACTCCACGCCTTCCAAAAAATGTGCGCCATCAAACGTTAACACATTCGTATAAACCTCTGTTGATTCGACACTTCTGTGTTCTAGAAGTTGGCTCACAAACTTCAATGGCCGCCCGTGCAGAAGCAGGTGCACGGCAAAGCTGTGCCGAAAGGTATGGCATCCGATCTTGAACGGCGGCTCCCCCCCCACCTGCTCGATCAGCCGATCGATGTTGGCGCTGACCGCCTGGCGTGTGATCGAAAAGATCCGCTCGTCCTTCCGAAACTTCCCCATCCACAGGTAGCTCTGGATCCGGGTCTGGAAGTCCCGGTCGAGGATCGGGATGAAGCGCTTGGGCGAGCGTTGCAGGCTGCGTTTGCTGGGCCGCCCGGCGCCTTGCTTGAGCGTCTTCAGGACCACCCCGAAGTCGTAGCCGTCGTCGTGGAAACTCGCTGGTGTGATGGCCAGGACCTCGGAGACCCGCGCGCCGGTGCACCACATCAGATCCAGGATCAGCCGGTGCATGGGGTGGGTCTCGGCCTCCAGCAGGGTCAGCACCTCGGGCTTGAGCAGGTGCCTGGGCATGGTGTCGAGGGTCTCAAGCAACAGGGGCCGTTTGTCGATGAGCCGATCCCAATCGATGGTCACCTCGGTGATCGGGAACGACACCAGCGGGCGCTCCTGAAACTCGAGCGAGCGCTTGTTTGGGCGTGGGCGCGGAAATCACAGCGCGCTGGTGATGAGTTTTGACATTTCCCCTCCGGGATTCTGTCAATTTAAGAGAGGAATTATGGGGCCGTTTGGGTGCCCTATTCCGACCGTTTCAGTATGGCAAGGGCATGGAAAACCGCAAGAAATGGGGCAAGTTGACGAACTACAGGGTAACGCCAACTACCAGAAAACTGGGCAGAAGGTGGTTTACTGGCTAAACTTCAACCAGCCATGGCGGGTGTGAGCGACTGTAAAAGGTTTGAAAAGCAGCCACAACCAGTTCAGCACATCGCACTCATCCCGATCAATGACGGCCGAAGTCATGTAAGACCGTAGCAAAGCGTTCAGGACGAACATCATGCTGACTGAGGAACTCGGACCGACTGAGCGGCCGATAAACGTGCTGGTTATTCTTGGGCATCCCCGAGCCGAAAGCTTTTGCGGAGCGTTGGCGGAGGCCTTCTGCCAAGGAGCGCGTGCTGCGGGGGTGCAACTGCGCAGGCTCGATCTCTCGGAACTGGATTTCGATCCTCATCTGCACACGCCCTCCCCCAACGATCAGCCACTCGAAGACGACCTGTGCCGGGCGCGGGAGTGTTTTCTGTGGGCGGATCACCTGGTGATCGTTTATCCCACCTGGTGGGGCACCGCTCCCGCCCTGCTCAAGGGCTTCCTGGATCGTTTGATGGCACCAGGCTTTGCCTTCAAAAGCTGCGAAGGCGGAATCGGCTATCAAGGGCTGCTGCAAGATCGCTCCGCACAACTGATCACCACCATGGACACTCCTCCACTTGTGCATCGGTTGCTGTACCGGCAACCCGGTAAGAATGCCCTGGCCCGGGCGACCCTGGGCTTTTGCGGCATACGCCCGGTGCGTTCGCTGGTGTTTGGCTCCGTCAAGCAGGCCAATCCGGATCAACGAGAAGCCTGGCTCGCGCGCGCCGAACGACAGGGCCGGCGGCTACAGCAGGGTCGGATCTCCTGGATGGAACGGCTGCGGCACAAAACTGGCGCCTGGCTGCGAAGCCTGCGACTGCAGTTCTATCCAATGTCCTGGATGGCCTATGCCATCGGCGCTCTCGCGGCCTCCCCTGGCAGCCCCGTGCTCGGAACGTCGGTGTTCTGGGCCGGCTATCTCTGCCTCTTCCTGCTGGAGGTGGCAACCGTGTTGGTCAATGAAGTGGTCGATCTGCCCACGGATCAGCGCAACCGCTACTTCAACACCTTCACCGGCGGGTCGCGCGTACTTGTTGATGGCTCGCTGAGCCTGCGGGAGGTCAAGACCGGGATTGGCGTTGCGCTGTTGGGCCTGTTGGCCAGCACGATCTGGCTGCTGACGCTATCGGCAGCCGCTCCGGCTGCCATTATTGCGGTGCTTGGCATCCTGACCATATTGGCCATAGGCTACACGGCGCCGCCACTGAAGCTCAGCTATCGCGGCTTGGGAGAAGCGGATGTGGCAGTCACTCACAGTATCGGCGTGCTGCTGTGTGGATACGTGTTCCTTGGCGGGGCCTTGAACGACCCCACACCGTGGCTCCTGGGCGTACCGATGTTACTGGGAATATTGCCTTCCATCACGCTGGCCGGCATCCCGGATCTCCAGGCGGACGCCTTGGCGTCCAAGGGTACCCTGGCGGTACGCCTTGGATTCAGGAACGCACTGCGTATCGCCCTCTTCTTCGTTCTGGTCTCCGCCGCAACTGCTCTGGCATGGCAGGTCTGGGGATTGGCCGGTGGCGCCTACAACGGCATTGCCTGGCTGGTCGTCCCGCACGCCGCGTTGCTGACGTGGCTCCTGTTTCGACACATCTGGACTGATCGCGCGGCTGGCCGCATTGATGGGCTGATGGTTGCTTCGCTTGGCTACGTAGTGTGGTTTGGACTGGTTCCATTGTTGAGGCTGGCACTCTAAGTTTCACAAGTAGTCGTGTTTCTTCACTTAACACTGGTGGCAAGCCGCGCTCCCAAACCACGAACTTTGGGTTGAGCGCAGAGACCAATACTCCTTGTCAATAGATTGCATGCTTTGGTTCACGCCTGAAACCCTCGCCTGGCAAAAAAGAATCACCTCCTGCATATGGCTGCCCCGCCAAAGACCGGTAAACATCAACCATCGCCAGAACCACGGCCGTTCGGCTTCGCACGTCTTCATCCCGAACGGAGGTAAACTCCTGTTCTGCGTCCAATACCTCGAAAAAACCAATCAAGCCCGCTTCGTAGCGCTCTCTGGCCAGCTCGACCGCTCTCTCGGCATTGTCCATGGCCAGGGAAAGACGTTGTTCACGTTGTTGAGCCCGCTGGTACCGCACCAACCGTGTTTCGGTTTCCTCGAGAGCTTCCAGAACAGTTTGCTGATAATCAGCGAGAGCTGCCCTGCTTTCTGCCCCTGCGGCTTCAATCCGGGCCCGAACCCTGCCCTGGTTCAGGAACGTCCAGTCGATGCCAAGGGCGACTCGCCTGGTCTCGGCAGAGGCGGTGAACAGGTCACTTGTGTCAGCTGCAACCGAGCCCATCAGCCCACTCAGAGTGAAGCGGGGAAACAGATCGGCAGTCGCAACGCCAATTCGGGCGGTGGCGGCGGCCAGGCGACGCTCCGCGGCCGCAACGTCCGGGCGCCGACGAAGAACCTCACCGGGGCTGTCCACTGGAATGACGGGCAGGGTTTCCGGTAATGCTCCCGCGGAAGACAGGGATTCCACCAGGGCTGTCGGTGGCTGGCCGGTCAGAATGGCAATGCGGTGCATGGCTGCCCGCAGGCCGGCCTGCAGGTTGGCAAGTTCTGCCCGGGTCTGTTCCAGCTGGGCACGGGCTCTTACCTGGTCAAATTCAGTGCCCCGGCCTGCCCTGACCCGGGCGGTCACAATATCCAGGGATTGGCGCTGCAACGCCACACTCTGCTGGGCAACCTGGTACTGCTGTTGAAGCCCCCGAAGCTCAAAGTAGCTGCTGGCCAGTTGTCCGGCCAGTGCAACCTGAACCGCACGGAGATCTGCGCCGGCGGCTTCCAGTTCTGCCCTTTGCGCTTCGATTGTGCGTTTGAGGCGCCCGAACAGGTCCAGCTCCCAGGTCGCGGCAATGCCGGCCTGAAACCGTTGCACCCGCTCAGGGCCAGCTCCGGGAGGCGACTGCTCGATATCTGCCAGGTACTGTTCGGAAGCACCAGCATTCACCGATACATTCGGCCACTGCTCTCTTTCGGCACCGTACAGCAGAGCTGCCGAGCGATGGTATCGCGCGACGGCGGCTTCCAGGGTGTGGTTAGCCTCCAGCGCCTGGTCGATCAGACGCTCGAGCATCGGGTCATCGAACCCCTGCCAGAAAAACTGCTGGCCTATGTCGCCGGCCACCATCGCCCGGCCTTCGGAATAAGCCTCCGGTTCCGGTATGGCCGGGGCTTTGTATTCCGGTCCTACGGCACAGCCCGTGAGCAGCGAAAGGACCGCGGTTATCGCGAATACTTTAAGCATGGCTTCCTCCTGGAAGTGCATCACTATTGGGTGTGTCGTCACAGGTCAGTGTCGATGTGTGATGGCTCTTGAGGCGATGGCTACCCGAGAGCTTACGCAGGGCCACATAGAACACCGGTGTGAGGAACAAGCCAAACAGTGTGACCCCGACCATCCCGGCAAACACCGCCGTACCCAGGGCTTGACGGACTTCGGCACCCGCCCCGGTCGCTAACACCAGCGGTACCACGGCCGCGGTAAAGGTGATTGAGGTCATGATGATGGGACGCAGCCGCAGCCGGCATGCTTCCAGTGCGGCCTCAACCACACCGCGGCCCTGCAGTTCCAGCTCCCGGGCGAACTCCACGATCAGGATGGCGTTCTTACAGGCAAGCCCAATCAGCACCACGAGGCCTACCTGAACAAAGATGTTGTTGTCACCACCGCCAAACCAAACGCCGATCAGCGCCGAGAGCATGCACATGGGCACAATCAGGATCACTGCCAGGGGCAGCGTCCAGCTCTCATAGAGCGCGGCCAGCACCAGGAAAACCAACAGGATGGCGAGCGGGAATACCACCAGGGCGGCATTGCTCTGGTTGGCCTGCTGGTAACTGAGGTCCGTCCATTCGAAATCCATCCCAACAGGAAGAGTCTCCTCAGCCAGCGCTGTCAGGATATCCATTGCCTGGGCCGAGGACAGTATCCGCGGGTCTGCCTCGCCGGCGATATCTGCCGCTGGATAACCGTTGTAGCGCAACACCGGGTCGGGTCCGAAGCTCTGGCGGATATCCACCATAGAGCCGATGGGCACCATCTCCCCCTGGTTATTGCGGGTACGCAGGCGGGCGATATCCTCCACGCTGTCGCGATAAGGGGCGTCGGCCTGGGCGATGACCTGCCAGGTGCGGCCAAAGCGGTTGAAGTCGTTCACATAGGTGGACCCCAGATAAGTCTGCAGGGTATAGAACAACTCCGTGAGCGGCACACCCTGCGCCTTGGCCTTGAGCCGGTCTACTTCCACATCCAGTTGTGGCACGTTGGCCTGGTAGCTGCTTATGGGGTAACCCATACCCGGAGTCTGGCTGATCGCTCCCTGGAACTGGTTCACTGCGTTCTGCAGGGCGCCGTAGCCCAGGTTGGCCCGGTCTTCGATAAACAACTGGTAGCCGGAGCCGTTACCCAGCCCCAGGATCGGTGGTGGCATAAAGGAGAAGGCAAACCCTTCCTTCAGCGCACTGATCTTCTGGTTGATCTGGGCATTGATCTCCCCTGCACTGAGGTTTCGCTCATCAAACGGTTTCAGCGGGAAGAACACCACACCGGTATTGGAGGTATTGGTGAACTGCAGAGCGTTCAGGCCTGGGAAGGCGACCGCATTGGCCACGCCATCGGTTGCCATGGCGATATCGGTGACCTTTTGCAGTAACTGGTCGGTGCGTTCCAGCGACGCGCCTTCAGGCAATTTAACCCCAGCCATCAGGTACAGCTTGTCCTGAACCGGGATAAAGCCCGGAGGCACTACCTTGAACATCAGCCCGGTGCCTGCCAGCAGCAGTGCATAAACTACAAACACCGCACCGCGCCGACGCAGGGAGCGCGACACACCACCCTGATACTTCTCCGCGCTTGCGTTGAAGAAACGGTTGAAGGGGCGAAAAATCCAGCCAAACAGGGCATCGATAACCCTTTGCAACCGATCTTTGGGTGCCTCATGGGATTTGAGCAGCATCGCCGCCAGTGCCGGAGACAGGGTTAAAGAGTTGATGGTGGAAATTACGGTGGAGATGGCGATGGTCACCGCAAACTGGCGATAGAACTGGCCGGTAACGCCGGACAAAAAGGCCATTGGGATAAACACGGCGCACAGCACCAGACCAATGGCGATAATGGGGCCTGATACTTCTTTCATGGCCTGGTGAGCCGCCGCCAGGGGTGTCCGGCCGTCCTCAATGTTTCGCTCCACGTTTTCCACCACCACAATGGCGTCGTCCACCACAATACCGATGGCGAGCACCAGGCCGAACAGGGTCAGGGTGTTGATGGAGTAGCCCAGCAGGTAAAGCGCGCCAAAAGTGCCGATAACCGACACCGGCACTGCGAGTAACGGAATAATGGAGGCGCGCCAGGTTTGCAGGAAAAGCGTGACCACCAGTACCACCAGCAACACCGCCTCCAACAGCGTGGCAATGACCGCCTGGATGGAGTCGCTCACGAAGATGGTGGTATCGTAGACCGCTTCGTACTTCACATCGTTGGGGAAGCGGGCAGCCAGTTCGTCCATGGTTGCAATCACTTCATCCCGGATCTCCAGCGCGTTGGCTTCCGGCGCCTGGAAGATACCAATGGCCACGGCATCCTTGCCGTCCAACTGGGAACGCAAGGTATAGTTACCGGCCCCCATCTCCAGTCTGGCTACGTCTTCCAGGCGAAGGATCTCACCGTTGCTGCCACGTTTGAGAACGATGTCGCCAAACTCTTCGACGGTTTCCAGCCGGCCCCGGGCGTTGATCAGGGTAAGAAAGTCGCCGTCCGGCACCGGCTCGGCACCGATCTGGCCAGCGGATACCTGCACGTTCTGTTCCCGCATGGCGCGAACCACATCGCCGGCGGTCAGACCACGGGCGGCGATCCGCTCCGGGTCCAGCCAGGCCCGCATGGCATAGTCTCCCCCACCGAAAATCTGCGCATCCCCTACCCCACGGATACGGGCCAGGCGGTCGCGAACATGCAGGCGGGCATAGTTACGCAAGTAGAGTGTGTCGTAGGTGCCGTTTGGCGATGTCAGGTGAACCACCATAAGAAAGGTTGGCGACTGCTTCTGGGTGGTCACGCCCTGGCGTCGAACCTCCTCCGGTAGTCGGGCCAGCGCCTGACTCACGCGGTTCTGTACCCGCACGGTGGCTTCTTCGGCGTCGGTGCCGGGGCGGAAGGTTACCGTCATCTGGAGCACGCCGTCGGAGCCGGCAACGGACTTGAAATACATCATGTCTTCAACGCCACTGATGGATTCTTCCAGCGGCGTTGCCACGGTTTCCGCGATTTCCTTGGGGTTGGCGCCCGGGTACACGGTACGCACGACCACAGACGGCGGCACCACTTCCGGGTATTCACTCACCGGCAAATTAGGAATGGATATAAGCCCGATGGCGAAAATGATAATGGACAGAACAGCCGCGAAGATCGGCCGGTCCACAAAAAATCGGGAGATGTTCATTGTGCTGCCTCCCGAGCCATGGCAACCGAGTGAGCATCCTGGCCGGATTCCTTCATGGCAACCAGCTGTGGCTTGACCTCCATGCCCGCACCAAACACCTTCTGGACACCGTTAATCACAACCAGATCGCCCCGGTTGAGACCTTCACGGATCACCACCAGATCGCCAACCGGGCGCCCAGTGGCAACGTGCCGGGGCGCAACTCGATTGTTGTCATTCACTACGTAAACATATCGGCGATCCTGATCCGCCAACACGGCATTGCGCTTCACGAGAAGCGCCCTGTCCAGTTGTGCCACCGGCATTTCCACACGGGCAAACTGGCCGGGCCTGATCATACCGCCCGGATTATCGAGCACTGCACGGTACTGTAGGGTTCCGGTTCCCGGGTTCACGTGGTTGTCGATGAAGTCCAGTTTGCCCTGGTATTGACGGCCGCTTTCGTCCCCGAGCGATATGCGCAGATTACGGATACGACCATCCTCCAGAAGTTCCTGGCTGCTGGCCGAGAATTTCTCAGCTGCTTCGAAATAGACGTGCATCGGGTCTACCGATACTACGGTAGTCAGAAGGCTCCGGTTCGCATTCGCGAGGTTGCCGCGAGTTACCAGTGCACGGCCGGCACGGCCGCTGACCGGCGCGGTCACCCGAGTGTACTGAAGATCCAGCTCGGCAGTATCCAATGCTGCTTGGGCTGCCTGCACCTGGGCGCGGGCACTCATTAGTGCGGCATTGCGCTGGTCGTATTCTTCGCGGGAAATCGCCCGGCTTTCCAGCAATGTCTGTGCCCTGCCAGCTTCACTGCGGGCCAGTTCCAACTGACTACTGGCCAGCGCCAGTTCCGCACGGGCTGCCTGCTCCCTGGCCTTGTACGGTCGGGGGTCAATCTGGAACAGCAGGTCTCCAGCCGTTACCACCTCACCCTCTTCAAAAGCCACTTCGGTAATGTATCCAGTGACGCGGGGGCGCAGCTCGACGGTTGCCGGCGACTCCACCCGGCCGGTAAAGGATTCCCATAGGGTGACCGGTTCCTCAAGGACTTCGGCCACATCCACCTCCGGTGGCGGAGGCATGGCCATCGCCTCATCGCTTTGTGCCTCACAGCCAGTCAACAAAACGGTCAATGCAATGGCCAGGCCCGCCACCGGACCATAATCGCTGTATTTTTTTACCGCCGGATTTTCCATGGTTTTTTTCTCGCTCCAGTATTCGGGGTAGCCTTGTGAGCGTTCCCGTTTGCCAAGTAATCGGTTGGATCGCTTGTTTAGTCGGTTGGGTTGCGTCAGATTCGACATAACGATATCGAGAGCGGGGACAGTGACGGTATCGGGTTACTGCGGAAAGCTTGCCTGATTCTGCGGGGCGGTTTCGAAACGCATTTCTTCGATTGCCGATATCTGCGTTGTCATTGCCTGATCCTGCAGAAATGCCTGACTATGCATACGATTCAGGTGTACAAGGATTATACTGCCGCAAAAGGGAGATGCACCGATGACAGCCACCATTCCCGAGATTTCAGGAAATCTCACACTCAACCTGCAGCAACAGCTCGCCAGGGTAGCCCGCCAATGGACGACGTATCAGGGTATTCAGGGCTCTGCCATTGATGGAGTGGAATTGGTTCGTTGTGACGAGCCGTCCAGTTGTGGCTCAAGTGTCTATGAACCGTCACTGTGCTTTGTGATCCAGGGCACCAAAACTATTCAGTTAGGTGACCGCGAAATCACCTACCGTCCCCTCACCTATCTGGCCAGTTCGGTCCATTTGCCGGTACTGGGGCGTATCGTTGATGCCTCGGAGGAGCAACCTTACCTGGCCGCAAAGTTAAAGGTGGATCCGCAGGAGGTTGCAGAGCTGGTGCTGGAGCTGGGGGACAAAGCACCGCCGCTGCACCCGAATGAATCCTGCCCGGAAATTCAGTGTGGCCTATGCGTGTCATCGATGGATGAACAGATGCAGAGTGCGCTTTACCGGCTCTTGCGTCTGCTGGACTCACCCAGTGACATTCCCATCCTGGCGCCCCTGGCTCGAAGGGAAATCATCTATCGTGCACTTGTGGGTGAAATGGGGTCACGGATGCGCAAGTTTGCCGCTGTCGACTCACAGGCACACCGCATTTCCACAGTCATCTCGGCACTGAAGGATCATTATGCGGCCCCCTTACGAATAAGCGAGCTGGCGGAAGCCGCCAACATGAGCGAGTCAACCCTGTACCACAGTTTCAAACAGGTTACCCGCATGTCACCGCTGCAATTCCAAAAGAAGTTGCGGCTGCATGAGGCCCGGCGGCTAATGCTGATCGAGGGGCTTGAGGCTGCAACTGCAAGCTATCGGGTGGGTTACGAGAGTCCGTCGCATTTCAGCCGCGAATACAGCCGCATGTTTGGCGCTCCGCCTAAGGCGGACGTAACACTGCTTCGGGGTGCGAGGGAAACGGCGGAGTCTGTTTAGCCTGAACGTCATTTACCGGAGTGCGAATCTACGCTCACCACTTTTTCGTTCCTGAGTGTAACGAATTGGGTCACTTGTGTGGTCGTCCACACAAAATGGGCCAGAAACCAGAGTTGTAGCTCTTGAGCCATATCGCCCGTTTCTTAACCACTGGGATTACTGGCCAGCTCCTTCAGCGCTTTCATGGCCTCATCGCTTCGATCGCTGGGTACAAACATGTGGTCGTGATAAAACCCGGCGATAACGTTGGTGGTAATGCCCCGTTCGGCAAGCAGGCTCGTTACCACGGATGTGAGCCCCAGGGCTTCAAGACTGGAGTGGCCTTCGAGCGTGATGCGGCGGAAGATTCTGTAGTAGTCGAGGCCTTCGGCTTTGGCCTGCTCTAGGGGAATGACCAGTGTCAGGCCTTCCAGTTCGGCAATGCTGACAAGGGGCTTGAGGTGTTCCAACTCGCCGTACTTTGCCTTGGGCACTGTGCAGTAGACGTAGGTCGTCGAATCCAGTTTTGGTGAGAGCTGCTTGATCAAATCCTGGAGAAACTGTGAACGCATCATCTTTTACTATCCTCGAGCCGAGTGTTGCCGTAATTTTGGGAGAAATTTCAAATTACCTACCCGAGAGCCTTCTGCACAGCCTCGAGAAATTCAATCATATCTACGACTCGCTCCGAATCCGGATCAATGGTTTTGCCTTGGAGGTCCACTGTGACAATGCCACGGTCGACTGTGTCGGTCAGTGCCGCCTTGAGTTGCACGGCGTATTGGCACAGGAGTTCATTGCCTTCCCGTTCGCCCAGGGTTTCCAGGGCGTTCGCCAGTGCGAAGATCAGCGCTGAGGGATTGAAATGCGCTACCTCGCCATCGCTCTCCAGATACTTGAGGTAGAGATCATGAGCGGTACCGTGGGGCGCTTCGAACAGCATGGTGCCGTCCTTGCTCTCGATAATCGAACTGGCGGTTGCCAGGCTGCCACCGAGTGCGGCTGATATGTCCGAGAAGATGTCTCCATCCAGATTCTGGGAGGGATACAGGGCGTTTCTGGGTGGATCTGTGATCATCTTCTTGAGCTGGCTTGACGGCCGCATGATCATGAACGACGGTGGCGGCGTGTGTTCGCTCGCCAGCTCTCTGCGCACCTCGGTGATCACATCGCTGTAGACTTCGTCATACTCCATGTACTCGCGTTTGAGGCCGAAATACACCTCTTTGTCCTTGCGCGAGGCATCGCGGAACACCTGCAGAACCCAGTCCTTGATGGCTTCCCGGTCATTGGACATGAGCAGCATGGGGTCGCCTTTTCTGACCCGGCGGGCATGCTTTTCGTCACCGTCGACGATGACCTTGAGAATGCCATCCTCCTGGGCGGCCATATTGAAGCTGCCGTACTGGTCGCCGCCACCGGCACTCATGCGAGAGATGGACACGTGGGCACCCCGGCTGGGAATGCCGAAGGCCTTGAGCTGATTCACCAGTTTGAACAGTTTGCGCCCGGTGGTGTTGTCAGGAACACCCCAGAGCGCCCGCTCCGGCGGGCTGGAAACAATCCGCGCCGCCTGGGCATCGATCAGCTCGTAGTAATAATTCAGCCCCAGATCCGCGATCTGCTGCTGGTAGTCGCTGTGATAGATGTCCTCGATCACCGAGCGCATGGCGCCGTCGTAGCCGGGGATCACGGTATCTTTCAGGCCGAGGTACACATCCCGTTTTTCCGCGATGGCCCGCTGGAAAAAGCGGTGGGCCCAGGCTTTAACATCCTCTATGTCATTAGTCGCCAGCAACCAGGGATCGCCTTTGCGGATCTCACGGCGATGCAACTCCACCGGGTTCCCACTGCTACCCACGAACATCAGTTTGACTACGCCGGTTGCCAGGGACAGCTGGTTGAAGCTGTCCTTGATGCCGCCAAGCTCCATGGTGTCGACGTCAATATCGCGCCCCACCCAATCCGGCCGGCGGATATTGAGGTTCCGGAACTGGATGTCTTCCCGAGTGATGTTGCCGCTGATGCCCTTGCGAATCGCGCCGTTCGGAGACTTGGTCGCCAGCGGGTGCAGGTTGTTGCCGTCCACATCCGGGTGCTTCTGGAGCAAGTCCTCCAATTGCTGCCGGTTTACGGTCATACCCGCGTTTTTCACGCCAACACCATGGCGCTGTAGCGCATCGATGGCATCAATCACAACCTGGCCATTGGTCAGCAGGCGGTTTTCCGCAGAGAGATCAATTTCCTCCAGCTGGATCTCCAGGCGCGTTGCTACGAACTTCTCGAGAATATGCTGGAACGCGACCTGCGCCATTTCATCCCCGTGGAGGATGACCAGAGGCGACCTTACCTTGATCTTGCTGCCCATCGGTGTCTCCCTGTGATTAGCCGTTAAGTCTAGATCATCTTCGGGAAAGATCTCTTCAATTCTGGCTAGACATGAAGCTAAAGCTTCTCTGAGGTTAAGCCCAACCCTACTATGTCAAAGCTCTGGCTTAAAGAGGTGGGAGGCGGGGGCAGTGGCCAATTGATCATCATTGGTGCGGGGTCCATAGAGCCGCTGGACGCCCCGCAGATCGCCGGGCTGCAGCTCGGCGAACGCTTCTGTGTAGCGAAACCCCATCACTTGCCCGGATGGCCCTGGGTGATCCAGGCCAATGGCGTGACCGATTTCATGAATCAGCGTATAGCGGATATCGTAGACATCGTTGTCGCCGTCGAACCCGACTTTCCACTTGTGTTCGGGGTTCAGGCACACGAGGGACTGGTCGATGGCGCGTACCCCCTCTTTCTCATCGGGCCCGTAGGACACATTGGCGAAAGCCTGCATTCGCGGCTGACCTTGTGCACCAAGAATGATATCCGCATCCCGGGCATCAGCAACACGGTGGAATGAGAGATCAGCAGCACGCTCCCAAACCCGAAACGCCTTTTCCGCCTCCTGTACCAGCCTCTCGAAGGGGATACCCGGCCCGGTAAGCACCCTCATCGGCGCCAAATCACGACAGTTGCGCGCATCATTGAACCGCATAGTCTCGTCGGCAAAGGCGTAGCTGATACTTGCCCCTACCCCTAGTGTCTGCTCGCCCCACTTGACCTTGTAACCGTCCAGTTCAAGTAGACGATAACCGTCGTCTCCGTTGTCGGCAGACGATGGGAGGGGCAATGGCAGAAGCGCGGCCATTGTTAACGCTTGGATAAAAAGGCGTGCACCCGTGACTGTTCGCACTGTGGTCTCCGAACAGAGATAACTCAAGACATTGGAACGGACCCAATGAGCGCGCTTTTTGAACGCGAGTGGGGGTTCCGGTAAAGGACAACGAGCAGGTGCACCACCGCACTGAGAAAGCCTTCGCATATGCCCAAACAAACGGGGGCATTCCCGCGAAATCAAGACCCGAGTCGCCTGGAAAGATTACTGATAACCCAAAGACGTGTCGATCGTAGATTGGTAATAAAATGTTGTTCGAAAAACGACCTTTTCTCTTTTTACTCTGTGTGATAGCGAACAGATAAGATAACTGCGATAACCTACTCTGTGTTTGGATGAGGCGAAGGAGCAGCCTGAACAGGACGTTACATCGGGCGCCGCAAGGATGAGGACGCAACCGGAATTCGGGGTTTGGAAGCAAAGGAGGTGCGTATGAACAATATCATCTATATCGTCGGTGCAGTGGTTATCGTTTTGGTGATTCTTTCCTTTGTTGGCATTGGTTAAGTTGGGGGCCTTTAAAGGCCCCCGGTTTCACTACTGCGTTTTATACTCTGGTGCCGAGATTAGATCGTCTCGGCTTTCGTCAATCCGCAGTTCCTGCTTATCAGCAGTGCCGGATTTCATCACTTTATCCCAGCTAATCGCCACGCTTTTCTCGCCCATGCCCAGGAATCCGCCGACGCCAATGACGATCGCGACGACTTGACCGTTCTTGTCGATAATCAGATCACTAACCGAGCCCACGTTTTCATCACCGCTGGTTTTAACCTCAGCACCAATCAGTTTGCTCGCATGCATACCATTAGCCGGGGCCGTGTCAACATAACTCTGGCTTTGCATGCCGGCCTGGTCACTCATTTTCTTGTCAGCCTGAAGGTTCCCGGTCGTTGACTTGGTTGCGTCCTGATCTTGCTTGTAGCCCTGCTCTCCCTGGGAAACCTCCGAGTCAGACGTTGGCTGAGCAGCGAGTACAACACCGGAACCTAGCGCAATGGCTGGTGTAACCAATGCATAAAATGCAAATGAATGTAATCTTTTCATGGGATTCTCCATCGAATCGGGTATGTAAGTCAGACAAAATGTCTTTACTAACCGCCTCACCAGAGCTTTCCTCACAAACGTCATTGCATGTAAGGAGGCTGAATCGCTATTACAGATCGAATTCAGGATGATGTTCGACAGTACCCGGACGGCGTTGCTCAGTCGGTTCGTTAGCACACTGATAGGGCGGCAAAAGGGCCTGGAAAACGAAACGGATCTATCCTCCCTGGCGCTCACTCAATGCGAAGTTGAAGGCGGGAGTGTTTACCAGCCTGAGGTCAGTAAACATCCTCCAGATATCGCCCCTCGGCCCGGAGCGTCTCCACGTCGATTGCCAGGGGTTGGAGGATCTCTTCAATCACCTGCTTTACTCCCGAAGCCATATTCCGGCCACCACAGACCAGTATCTGTGCACCAGCCTTGATCATCTGGCGCACCGCGATCTCATCCTGTCTCAGTTTGTCCTGGACATAGGCGCGTTCCTCAGATCGGGAGAACGCCGTATTCAGGCCCGTCAGCCGATTGTCTTCAAGATAGCGTCCCAGCTCGGGCTGATAGAGAAAATCGGATTGTGAGCTGCGCCCGCCCCAGTAGAGGTACATGGGATTGCGTTCAGTATTTTTCCGGATGAAACCGGTTAACGGGCCAATCCCGGCACCGGCGCCGATCAGAATGACCGGGGTGTTTCCCGTGGCCGGCCGGAAGCCTGGATTGTGGCGGATAAAGCCATCAATCTGGTCGCCCGGCTTCAGGCCATGCAAGTACCCGGAGCAAAGGCCGCCTTGCTGCTTCCGAACACATATTTCCAGAATCCCGTCGGTGGCCGAGGATGCCAGAGAATAGATCCTCGCGTCCTGTCCCTGCGGAGGCATTACGCCAAGCAGATCGCCCGCTTCGAATGTCGGCAGCGCTTTGCGGGCTCTCGGAAGAAGCCTCCGCCGGCGGCCCTGTTGCGATACCTTGAAACGCAGGATGCTGGTGGGCGCCTGCACGGCCAGCCCGTAATCGGCCCGCTCCACAAGCTCCAGCTTTAACGTGGGCGGCGGCAACGGATCGTAGGCCAGTGAAAACGGAGTTCCGGTAAGCTCGCTGAGCTTGTTGCCCCACTCACGGAACCGGGTAGTACAACTCCGGTCAATCAGCTCAACACGGTGCATACGGCGCAGCCCTTTGCCCGCAAGTGCTGTATCGACCTCACGCGCATACTGGCAGAAGTTCGGAAACTGTCGGTCGCCGAACCCCAGTACGGCATATTTCAGGCGCTCTCCGGGGCGAAAATCACCGAGCCTGGCCATAAACTGCCGGGCCGACGCTGGTGCATCACCGTCGCCATAAGTTGATGTCAGCACAAAGAGCATGGACGCATGGGGATAATGCTCCGCAAGGGCGTTCATTTCGCTGCAATGCACCCGGAAACCTGCTTTGTTCAGGCTGGTATGGAGTGCCCGTGCAAATCCCCAGGTGGTATTACCTTCGGAACCCACCAGGATAATAGCCTCGGCCTCGGAGCCAGCAGCATTGTCCGGAAGCTGTCCTGATGACCGGCGCCGCTGCCACCATAGAGTGATTCCTGTCAGGGAAAGCACCGGTACGGTCAGCGCCGCTGCACCAAGAATCAGGCCCAGCCACCACAGGCCCTCACCGGTGTGTAAGCTGATGATCCATTGCTGGAATACACTCGCCGCCGGCCGGGGCTGGAACTTCAACAGCTCGCCCGTCGCCTGGTCCACGAAACCGGAACCGCCACTGGTCGTCAGCGAATAAACGTCCTGTGGGTCATCCGGATAGGGAAAAACCAGTTCCCGCAATTCAGTGAGGTCAACATTTGCCAGTGCACTCAGGGTAGCCACCGGAGCCGGTTGGCCACCAGAGACTTCAGCAGGAAACATCGGCCCGGGTGCGGGAGGTTCCGGCAGCAGGCCGAAGCGCTGGGCCGACAGGTAGCTTCCGGTCAGGGCCGACAACAGCAAACCGAGCACCGCAAAGCGGGCCAGTTCTGCGTGCAGTCTTTTGCCGCCGGAGCCGGCCAGCGGTCTGAACAGAGCGCGCCAGCCACCGGTTCTGCGCACCAGCAGGAAGATTCCGGAAATACAGATAAGCAGCATGACCGCAGCCATTACCCCGGCCAGCATCCTGCCCGGATCATCCAGCAGGAATGAGCGATGCAAATCCTTGATCCAGGTGAAAAACGCGGATGGCTCATAGGGTGCAATGCCCTCCCCGGTCGACGGATCGACAAGGTCCGCCCCCGGCTGGCCATCATGGCTGTAATACACGATGACGCCACCGGAGGGGTTGCGCGCGATCTGTTCGGTTCCCGGGTAATGTGCCACTACCCGCCCCGCCAGTTCCGCCACGTTTACCTCACCGGCAGCCGGGACAACCGCGGCTGCCCGGTCTATTGCCGGGGCCAGCGCCAGAATTGCTCCGGTAATGGCAAGTGTTGTCAGGAACAACGCCGCAAACAGCCCCGGTAAACCGTGCAATCTTCGTAACATTGCCTTAGCTCCCACGAGTCAGTCAGAAGTCGTAACGGAACGAGCGAACATAACCACGCCCGGCAACCGGTTTACCGGCCCCTTCGCTGGTCAGTGGTACCGCGACATCCGCCCGGTTCTCACGCATGTCCTCGACGGCGGTGTCGATACGGATCTCATGGCCGCTGTCAATCAGGGCATCGTCCAGGTTGAGGGTGATTTTCAGGGTTTTCCCGCTGGTGATACTGGCCCCTGTCAGGCCATCATACTCAGCCGGATTGAGCCTGCTGCCGCGGGCCCAGCCACTCAGGTGCCTGTAGTATTTGGATTTTCTTCCAGCAACCCAGAGAGTTCCCTGGTAGTTTCCGGAGGCATCCGTGAGGTAAAGCGCCAGATAGGCGCCATCGCCTCCGTAGTTGAGCAGTTCAGTCGTAAAGGTGACTTCACGAGCCTGGGCAAGCGCCGGCAGTGCGAATGCCAAAGCCAGGCCCAGGGCAAGAGCGATCTTTTTCATACAGTCTCTCCGGTAAAAGCCTGAAGTCGGCTCATTCGACGGTAACTTTGGGACGACCCTTGACGATGCCGTTCGTGGGAGCCGGCGCCTGGCCGGTGCCCTGGGTACCGATCGGGTTCTGGTTGCCGTAGCTGCCTTCGTTGCTCTCGTCCTCGTCATCGTCATCGCCCTCGCCCTCTTCCCGTTCCACTTCCATCAGCATGAGGGAGGCCGGAGCAAACAAAGCCTCTGTGCGGTGACCTTCCGGATCGAGGCCCTTCACCTCATAGCAACCGTCATCCACCTTGATGCGGTATACCGTCCAGCCCTGCCCCTCCAGTTTCGAACGCAGGTTTTCCCGGGGCTGCCAGTTGGCCACCGAGTCATCACAATCATCGTCAGCCAGCAACGGAGTACTCAGTAACAAAACCGTGAGGCCTAAAAGCATGGGTTTGGTCTTCATGAAATGTCTCCTGTTGAATCCACAACGAAGACTTTATGAGGTTTTCCTGACACTGGCCTGAACGCCACCGGGCCCCCGCAGTGAACGCAGGCGAAACGGGTATGCTTTGTGTAGACTCGCAGTGAAGGCGCAAGCAACAATAATGCTCCCTCTCTTCAGGCTGTTGTCAGGTAACGGCCGTAGACTCTGTCCGGGATTGCTCCAACTTGTACTGACGAAAAGGTGCGGCATGCGGGTATTGCTGGTTGAAGATACTGCGGGGCTCGCCGAGGCTGTGCGGGATCAGATCACGGATGACGGCCACGCAGTGGACTGGGTTCAAACCCTAGCCTTTGCCGACACCAGCGTTCAGACCACAGCCTACGATCTGATATTGCTCGACCTGATGCTGCCCGACGGCCATGGGCTCGGCTTCCTGAAAAAGCTGAGAACCGCCGGAAACACAACCCCCGTGATCATCCTTACCGCCAGGGACCAGGTGTCTGACCGGATTGAAGGGCTGAACGCCGGCGCCGACGACTACCTGGTAAAACCTTTTGATCTATCCGAGCTGTCGGCCCGTGTGGCCGCGGTCGCCCGGCGTTATCGGGGCAACCCGAGCCCACGCATTCATGTGGGCAATCTCGAGGTGGATCTCGGTGATCACCGCATCAGTCGCGATGGCCAGTCGATAGAGCTTACCGCCCGGGAATGGGCGTTGTTCGAGGGCTTTATCCAGCGACCCGGGATACTATTATCACGATCGCAACTGGAAGATCGCCTCTACGCCTTCGGTGCGGAAATCGAAAGCAACACCATTGAAGTCTATGTCAGCCGTTTGCGAAAAAAACTCGGGCGCAACGCCATTATAACTGTCAGGGGCATGGGCTATCGCCTGGACACACATGAGCAATAGAACCAGCTTACAGAAACGCCTTGGCATCGCCCTTACGTTCGGCGTCACCCTGCTCTGGCTGCTTGGTGTCACAGCGTCAGGCCTGGTGGCACAGCACGAGATGAATGAGGTTTTTGACAGCGCCCTTCAGGAAACGGCCCAACGGGTTCTGCCGCTGGCGGTGACGGGCATCCTGAACCGGGAAATTGGCGCCAGGAACGAGACGGCCCCTGCCCTGGAAGAACATGACGAACATCTCACCTACGTGGTCAGAGACCGGCAGGGGAAGATCCTGCTTCAGTCCCACGATGCCGACCCGGACGTTTTTGCAACATTACCCCGGAAAGGGTTTTCCAACACGTCGACCCACCGGATATACGGTGCGTCTGCCGTCAGCGATACGATCTACATCGAAGTGGCCGAGCCCCTGGCGCACCGGCGTGAGGCTGCGTTGGAGGCGGGCCTGGCCTTGCTGATGCCTTTGCTTTTTCTCATCCCTGTCAGCCTGCTGGGTGTCTGGTGGGTTGTCCGGCTTTCTCTGCGCAGGGTGGTCGAATTCCAGCAATCGATAGAATCCCGCGGTGCCGGGGATCTCTCCCCGGTTGAGGGTGGCCGGTTACCCGCAGAATTTGAGCCGGTCGCTGTTGCCGTCAACCGGTTGCTGGAACGATTGCTCCGCGCGCTCGAAACCGAACGGAGTTTTACCGCAAACAGTGCCCATGAGTTGCGAACACCCCTGGCAACAGCGCTCGCCAAGGTGCAGCGGCTGAAAACCGAGGTACACAGCGATCCGCTCAGGACCAGAGTTGGTGAGATTGAGGAGGCACTGCGCAGTCTCGCGGGTCTGTCCGGAAAACTGCTGGAACTGGCAAAAGCGGAAGGCGGAGGTGCGATATCCCAGGATCAGCACAATCTTGTGCCAATCCTGACAATGGTCGTAGGCGATTTTGAAGGAGAGGCCCCGGGACGAATTAACCTCACCCTGCCCGGGCGCGAGGCCAACTCGTTCCTGGATCCCGACGCCTTCGCGATTCTGGCGCGCAACCTGATCGAAAACGCTGTCAAATATGGCTCCCCGGACCAGCCAGTGGAGGTATCCCTGACCGCAGACGGTGCATTGCGGGTGCGCAATGGGGGCAACCTCATACCGCCAGACCAGCTTGCCCTGTTGCGAAACCGGTTTGTGCGCGCGACCACCCATGGGCCAGGCTCAGGCCTGGGCCTGGCAATTGCCGATGCGATTGCTGAGGGTGCAGGTATGACACTGGTTCTGCGCTCACCGGCAACCGGATGCGGGGATGGATTTGAGGCGGAGATCTATCTGGTCTGAGTCCAAAAGCAGACGACTTCGCCCGAATGGAATCAGCTGCGCCAGAACTGCGGCGAGAACATTACAAACACACTCAGAAGCTCCAGCCGCCCGAGCAACATGGCTGTCATCAACACCCACTTTGCTGCATCCGGCAACGTCTGGAAGGTTCCTGCCGGGCCAATTATGTCGCCCAGCCCCGGGCCAACGTTTGACAACGCTGTCGCCGCCCCACTCAGGCTGGTTGTCAAATCAAGCCCCAACAACGCCAGCATCGACGCTACAACAGCCAGTGTGGCAAGAAATATAAAGGAGAAGGCGACACTGGAGGCGACGATTTCATCGCTGATGATTCGCCCGTTGTAATGTCGTGCTACCACCGCGTTGGGGTGCATAAGCCTGAGTACCTGCTCACGCAGAAGCAACATGGACAACTGGAAACGGAAAATTTTCATACCACCCGCCGTCGAGCCCGAGCACCCTCCTACAAACGTCAGGAAAAAGAACACCACCACCACAAAAGGGCCCCACATCGAGTAATCCTGGGAGGCGTATCCGGTGGTTGTAACCACCGAGGTAACATTAAACAAGGCGTGGACAAAGGCATCCAGAGGAACCGCCCCATCATTCAGAACTCGATAGAGCGCGATCACCGCCGCAACCAAAACGAGGAATTTTATAAAAAAATGAACCTGTTGATCCCTCAGTAGTGGCTGGGCCTGGCCATTTACCAGTCTGACGAACAGAAAAAACGGGACGCTTCCCAGTATCATGAAGATGCTCGACGCGACAAAAATTGAAAGCTGATCAAACTGTCCCATTGAGCTGTCTGAGGTCGAATATCCGCCCGTCGAAACGGTTGTCAGCGCATGATTGATGGCATTGAAGAGGTCCATGCCCGCCAGCCAGTAAGCCGCAATACAACCGATCGTTAACAGCAGGTAGCTGACCACCAGCCCCCGGGCCAGACGGTTGGTTCGTGGTACCGCTTTCTCGGTCCATTCAGACGATTCGGTGGCAAAGAGCCGCATACCACCGATTCGCAAAAAGGGCAGAATCGCCACGGCCATGCCAATGAACCCGATACCTCCCATCCATTGCAGAATGGAACGCCAGAGCAGAATGTCCGCGGGCAATGTGTCCAGGCCGGTAAGAATCGTGGAACCTGTGGTTGTTACGCCCGAAATACTCTCGAAAAATGCATCAGTAACGCTGAGGTTGAGGTCGCTAAACAGTAATGGGAGGCTTGCAAACCCGGGAATGATAACCCACGCCGACACGGTGAGGATAAACATCTCCCGCTGCTTGAGACCATGGCGCTGTTTGCCGGCGGCGAGGAAACCGGCTAAACCGACACCAAAGCAGATAGCTGCAGACTTGACAAATGCCAGCCAGTCCGGCACTCCGCCCTCGAACATCAACAGGGTAACCGGCAGTGTCATCAGGGCACTCACGAGAATTAGCAGAAAACCCAGGATCTGAACGACAGGCAGGATGTTTATAAGTGGCATAATTAGAGCTGCTCAGACCTCGTTGACAACGTTTGAGCCAAAATGGCCCCAAAATTGAGTATGTGCAGGATAGTCAAAATAGCCTCTGCTGCTACCGGACACCCCTTATTATCTTGCACTGGCGACCGCCTCGCCGGGGACAAAGACGCCCATTGTATTTTGCAGCCGCGTAAGATTCACTAGGCGGCAACCGTTTTTTCGCGCCAGCGACCGGTGATTACGAGATTCAGGCCAGGATCTGACGGAATTTCACGGTATTTTACAGGGCTGCCATCGAACTTTTGGCAGATCCTGGCCAGGGAAGCGCTACACTTATACCCTTTCGTTATTCTATAAGGCCCGGGAGAGGTCCAAGCTCATGATTGGAAAACAGCAAATCATCGTCATTGGCCTTGGTATTTTTGGCGAGACGATCGCCCGGGAGCTGACCCGTCTGGGGCATGACGTTCTGGGCCTCGATTCCGATGAACAGCGAGTGGAAAGACTGGCGGAAGACATTACTCACGCCGTTATTGCGGATGTCACCGATGAAAACTCCCTCATCGAGCTGAATGCCGGAAGCTACGACGCAGCTGTGGTGGCCATTGGCAGGAACGTTGAGGCCACCATGCTGGCAACCATGCAGCTTCGCGAGCTTGGAGTGAAAAAAGTGTGGGCCAAGGCACTGACCAACCAGCACCACCGGATTCTTGAGCGCCTCGGCGCAACCCGTGTGATCGGGCCTGAATACGAGATGGGTGTCCGGATTTCGCAGGAGCTGAACTATCCCATGGTGCATGACTACCTGAGTCTGGACGATGATTACTTCGTGGTGGATTTCTACACCACGGAGGAACTGGTGGATAAAACCATTGCCGAACTCATTGATGGCGCACCGGTAGAAGCACTGGTTTTGAAACGGTTACAGGAAGCGCACCCCCATCCGGATCATACCTGGACAATTCGACATGGCGATCGGCTGGTGCTTGGCGGGCATCTTGACGACCTGAGAGAACTCGTCGACCGCCTATGAAAGCGAAATTTCTTGATCTGATTGCGCATCGTACGTCGGACACTGGGTCAAACCGTGAGCGACGCATCAATCCTCCCCGGCTCCTGCTTGAGGCGTTTCTGGTCCTGATCGGGCTGGGCGCCTGCTTGCTGAAGTTGCCTTTTGCCACGGTTGAACCTGTCACCTGGATGGAAGCGGCCTTTACAGCCACATCAGCCATCACCGTTACCGGCCTCGTTGTTGTGGATACCGGCAGCCAATACACCCTGTTCGGGCAGCTCGTGATTCTGACGCTGATCCAGCTTGGCGGCCTGGGTTTGATGACCTTTGCTGTGCTGACTGCCCTCGCCCTGGGCTTCAAACTCCGCCTGCAACATCAGTTGGTTGCTCAGGAAGCGTTCAACGAAATCTCGCTACACACCGCCAGAAAAGCCGGGGGTTCCATTGCGCTCTTTGCGCTGGCTGCCGAGTCCATCGGTATTGTGCTTCTGAGCCTGTTTTTCGTGCCCGAACTTGGCTGGGCCGAAGGCCTTTACCAGGCACTGTTCTACACCATTTCAGCCTTCAACAATGCGGGCTTTGCGTTATCACCAGACAGCCTCTCTGCCTATGTCGGCCACCCTGGCATAACCCTTTCGGTAACTGCCCTTTTCATCACAGGTGGCCTTGGCTACATCGTCGTGATGGAAATTCTGGACAAACGCTGTTGGTCCCGGTTGTCGGTGTACGTGAAGGTGATATTGCTGACCACTCTGCTGCTCAACCTTATCGCCACCGCAGCCATTCTGATTCTGGAGTTCGGCAACCCGGCAACCCTGGGCGGGCTGGACAGTTTCGGGGATAAGCTTCTGGCGGCCTGGTTCCAGGGCGTGACACCGAGAACCGCAGGCTTCAACACGCTCGACATAGGCGCATTAACCGCCGGAACCAGCGTGCTGATGCTGCTACTGATGTTCATCGGCGGCGCACCCAACTCCACAGCCAGTGGTATTAAAGTTTCAACCTTTGTCATCCTGATTGCGGCCACCCGGTCTTTCCTGCGCGGCCATCTCAAGGTCAGCTTTTTCCGGCGTTCCCTGAGCAGTGAAACGGTACTCAAGGCCCTCGCGACAGCAACCATCGGGATGGCGGTGGTTTTCGTGGGTGTTCTGTCACTGAGCATTCTGGTTGAGGACGAGTTTCTTGATATCGCCTTCGAGGTGGTTTCCGCGTTCGGCACCGTTGGTCTGTCTCGCGGCACAACCAGCGAACTTGGCACTGCCGGCCAACTGGTGATCATGGCAGTGATGCTGGTTGGCCGCCTCGGCCCCCTCACGCTCGGGTATACCCTTACCGTGCGGCGCAAATCCCACGTTCAATATGCCAATACCGAGTTTCCGGTCGGCTGAAGCTGAACGGATTTTAACGCATTTTTTACGGGCTCCACGGTATTTGGTCATCGAATTTTTACGCCCTGCCCCAGCACCATAGAGACACACTCACTGAAGGAGTATGAGCGTGTCCACTTTCCTTTTAATTGTTTCTGTTGCAGTTGGCGCCTACCTGGTCGCCGCCCTGCTCTGGCCCGAGAGGTTCTGACCATGGCACTGATCGGCATTGGCATCATTCTGGGGCTTTTTGGCCTGTGTTTCCTGTTCATTGATCTGGAGGAACGGCTGTGAACGAGGTCATTATCATCTATGCGGCCACGCTTCTGCTGGCGTGGCCACTGGGCAAGTACATTGCTGGCGTTTTCAACGGTGGGAAAGGAGCCGCGGGTGCTGTTTTTCTGCCGGTAGAGAACGGGCTTTATCGACTGTTCGGGGTTGATCCCTCACAACCCATGAGCTGGCAGGGGTATGGCAAGGCCTTTCTGAAACTGCATCTGGTACTGGTGCTGATCATATTCGGGCTGTTGATGGCCCAGGGTTTCCTCTTTCTGAATCCTGATGGTATCGGTGGCATGAGCTGGGATCTTGCCCTGCATACCGCGGTTTCCTTCCTGACCAACACCAACCAACAGCATTATTCTGGCCAGGCACAACTGAGCTATCTGGCCCATACCTTCGGCATCGTCACGCTTCAGGTGGTGACGCCGGCAGCAGGTATGGCGGCTCTGGTGGCGATTGTCCGCACCCTGTTTGTTCGCGGTGATAAACAATCACAAGCCTCTTCAGAAGGCCCGGTTTCGGTCGGTAACTTCTATGAAGATATCACCCGCTCTGTCGTCCGGGTGATGCTCCCGGTCGCTGCTGTGGTTGCCTTGATTATTGCGTCCCAGGGCGTTCCCAACAGCTATGAAGGCGCCCGCACGGCAATTCCGCTGGATCAGACCGCTGAAATGGCTGAACAGAACATTCCGATCGGTCCTGTTGCACCAATGGTCGCCATCAAGCAGGTCGGCACCAACGGTGGTGGCTGGTATGGCCCCAACTCCAGCGTACCGCTGGAAAACCCGACCCCTATCAGCAATTTCGTCCAGACGGTGTCCCTGGTACTGATTCCTGCCGCGATGGTGTTTGCCCTCGGCTTCATGACAGGTCGGCGCCGGCTGGCCATGGTGGTCATGGGTGTGATGGTCGTAATGTCCGTTTCGCTTACGTCTGTCGCCATCTGGTCTGAGAATCAGCCAAACGCAGCCTTTTCAGGACTGGCCGCCGAGGGCCCGAACCTTGAAGGCAAGGAGGTTCGATTTGGCGCAACCGCAACCGCGCTCTGGGGAAGTTGGACCACGCAAACTTCCAATGGCTCGGTAAACGGCATGCACGACAGCTTTAACCCGATTGGCGGCATGATTCCGATGATCGACATGTTCATCAACGTTACCTTCGGCGGTATTGGCGTAGGGCTGATTGGTTACCTGCTGTTCCTGCTGTTGGCTGCGTTCCTCGGCTCCCTGATGATCGGGCGAGCACCGGAAATTGCGGGCAAGGCCCTGGAAACCCGGGAAATGAAGCTGGTGTGTATCGCCCTCTTGATTCAGCCGCTGCTTATTCTGGGCTTTAGCGCCATCACCGTGGCTTTCCCCGCTCTGACCGGAAATTCCAACCCGGGTTTCCACGGCATCAGCCAGGTGATTTACGAGTACGCCTCGGCCTTTGCCAATAATGGTTCCGGCTTTGAAGGCCTGGGCGACAGCACTGTCTGGTGGAACGTTACCTGTGCCGTCAACCTGGCCCTTGGCCGTTTCATTCCGATTCTGGCGCCTCTGGCGGTTGCCGCCTCGCTTGCGGCCAAACGGTCTGCTCCGGAAGGTCGCGGTAGCCCGAGCATCGACACGCCCACCTTCGGGCTGATGACCCTGGCGGTGATTGTGATGTTTACCCTGCTGAGCTTTATGCCGGTGCTGATTCTAGGCCCGATTGCTGAAGCCCTGGCTCTGATGTCCTGATTGGAGAACGATGATGTCCAAGAAAACCCCTAAAATGACAGACTCGCTTGATCTGGGCAGCGTTATAGGCCAGTCAATCAAGCGTCTGTCGCCAAAAGACCTGGCCCGCAATCCAGTGATGATGGTTGTCGGTGTCGGCACGCTGATTACCTTCCTGCTGGGCGCAACCCATCTGGCCCAGGGAGCACCAGCCGGGCTTGATTTCGCCATCTGCGCGATCCTGCTGTTCACGGTGCTGTTCGCTAACGGAGCGGAATCCGTGGCTGAGGCTCGTGGCAAGGCCCAGGCTGGCGCACTCCGGGCGACCAGGAAGGATCTGAAAGCCCGCAAGTTGGATGGTGAGCAGCATAAGGAAGTCGCGGCGACAGACCTGCGCCGTGGCGACCGCGTGCTGGTGAAACCCAACGAGCTGATCCCTGCCGACGGTGAAATTGTCACCGGCGCCGCGACCATCAACGAATCCGCGGTGACGGGTGAATCCGCTCCGGTGCTGCGGGAGGCCCGCACCGACAACAGTGGCGTCAGCGCCGGCACCAAGGTGCTCTCTGATGAGATCGTGGTTGAGGTGACGGTGGATCCCGGTAACTCATTGCTGGATCGCATGATCGCCCTGGTAGAAGGCGCAAAACGTCAGAAGACCCCGAATGAACTGGCACTCTCGGTTCTGCTGGCGGCCATGACCCTTGTGTTCCTGATCGTGGTGGTGTCGCTGGTGCCCTTTGGCGGATTTGTCGGCGCCACGCCCTCCTTCTCGGTACTGGTTGCGCTGCTTGTCTGCCTGATTCCCACCACCATCGGCGGCCTGCTCCCGGCCATCGGTATTGCTGGCATGGACCGCGCCATGCGGGCGAATGTGATTGCCAAATCCGGTAAGGCGGTTGAGGTAGCCGGTTCCATCGACACCCTGCTGCTGGACAAAACCGGGACCATCACACTGGGTGATCGCAAGGCCACCGCCTTTGAAACCGTTCAGGGCGTGGCGCCTGGCACATTGAGGGATGCGGCATTGCTGACTTCACTGGCGGACCCCACCCCAGAGGGTAAATCTGTGGTCGCCCTGGCCCGGGACAAGGGATCCAAGGTTGAAGCCTCTGAAGGCACAGAGTTTATCGAGTTCTCCGCCAACACCCGCATTTCCGGTGTGGATTTGCCCGATGGCCGGATACTTCGCAAAGGCGCAACCGATGCTATTCGCAAATTTGTCATCGCGAATGGCGGCAACTATCCGCAGGAAACCGACCGCCTGGTCGATCGGGTTGCCAAGAACGGTGCAACTCCGCTGGTGGTGGCTGAAGGCAATCGCGTTCTCGGCGTTATCGCCCTGTCGGATGTGATCAAATCCGGTATCAAGGAGCGGTTCGCCAAACTGCGGGAAATGGGGGTTAAAACGGTGATGATCACCGGTGACAACCCGGTGACAGCTGCTGCCATTGCCGCCGAGGCCGGCGTTGACGACTTCATAGCCGAGGCCACCCCTGAACAGAAACTGGACATCATCCGCAAGGAACAGGCGGAAGGCCGTATGGTGGCGATGATGGGTGACGGCACCAACGATGCCCCGGCCCTGGCCCAGGCCGACCTGGGGCTGGCCATGAATTCCGGCACCCAGGCGGCGCGGGAAGCCGGCAACATGGTGGACCTGGATTCCGACCCGGGCAAACTGCTGCAGGTGGTGGAGATCGGCAAGCAGCTTCTGATTACCCGGGGCTCGCTGACCACCTTCTCCCTCGCCAACGACGTGGCCAAGTATTTCGCCATCCTGCCGGCGCTGTTCGTAACAAGCCTGCCGGCGCTGGATGCGCTGAACATTCTGAACCTCTCGAACCCGATGAGTGCGGTGCTGGCAGCGACGATTTTCAACGCCCTGATCATACCGGCCCTGATTCCGTTCGCCCTCAAAGGCGTTCAGTTCAAACCGGCCAGCGCGACCCAGCTGCTGCGACGTAACCTTCTGATTTTCGGATTAGGTGGGCTATTGCTCCCCTTCGTCGCCATCAAGGCGCTGGATGTCATGCTCACCGTGGTAATCTAAGGAGATAGAAAGATGGCTGATTCAAATACTGTAAGTGCAACCCGGTCGGCCTCCTGGCTGGCCGCTGCGAGGGCTGCCATAGTGTTCATCCTTATTTGCGGCGGACTGTATCCTCTGGTTATCACGACCGTAGGCGGTGTACTTTTCCCCCATCAGGCCACTGGCAGTCTGATCGAGATAGACGGCAAAGTGGTGGGCTCAGAACTGGTTGGACAACGGTTCACAGCCCCGGAATACTTTCATGGCAGGCCATCAGCCGCAGGCTATGATCCGTTTTCCGTGAGCGGTTCCAACTACGCGCCCAGCAATCCCGATCTCAGAGCCCGCGTGGCAGAGGATTCCGAAGCAATTGCGTCAAGGGAAGGCGTGTCGCCCGACTCGATTCCGGTCGATTTGCTGGCGGCTTCTGGTTCCGGCATTGATCCGCACATTTCACCTGAGTCGGCTCTTTTGCAGGCCGAGCGGGTGGCGGCCGCACGGGACATCCCCGTGTCCGAAGTACATGACCTGATCAAACAGGTCACCGAAGGCCCAACGTTTGGCGTTTTCGGCCAGCCCCGGGTTAACGTGCTGAAAATCAATCTGGCGCTGGATGGCAAGGAGATTTCCGATTGACTAATGGCGATCTCAATCGCCCCAACCCCGACGCGCTGCTGAAGACTCAGCAGCGCGATTCGGCCGGCGGGCTGAAAATTTTTCTGGGTGCGGCGCCGGGCGTCGGCAAAACCTATCAGATGCTTCAGGCTGCCCATGAGCTGAAGCGCCAGGGTGTTGATGTGGTCGTTGGCGTCGCTGAAACCCACGGACGCGCCGAAACCCTGGCCCTGTGTGAGGGCCTTGAGCAGCTTCCGGCAAAGGAAATCGAGTATGCCGGCAAACAGTTTCGGGAATTTGATCTGGATGCTGCCCTCACCCGAAAACCGGACGTTCTGCTGCTGGATGAGCTGGCTCACCGGAATATTCCGGGTTCCCGTCACCCCCGGCGTTATCAGGACATCGAAGAGCTGCTGGACCAGGGCATAACGGTCTGGACTGCCATTAATATCCAGCATCTCGAAAGTCTTTCGGATGTGGTGGCCAGCATCACCGGCGTCCGGATGCGGGAAACCGTACCCGATTCGATCCTGGAGCGGGCCAGAGACATTGTACTGGTAGACCTCACACCTTCGGAACTGCTCGAACGCCTGAAGCAGGGCAAGGTCTACGTACCTGAACAGGCCCGGGCGGCGATGGAGGGGTACTTCTCGCCCTCGAACCTGTCAGCCCTCCGGGAAATGGCGGTTCAGGCCATCGCCGAGCGGCTCGACTCGGATGTGCGTGAAACCATGCAGTCCCGGGGCATAGAGGGGCCCTGGCACATCCGGTCGAAAATGCTTGTGGCCGTGGATGGCTCAGGCCAGGGAGAAACCCTGGTGAGAGCCGGAAGGCGGTTGGCTGAACGACGCAAAGCACCCTGGACTGTTGTCACCGTCGACAACGGTCGGGCAGGTCCGGCAGAGCGGCAACGCCTTGAACGGGTATTTGAACTCGCGACCAGGCTGGGCGCCGAGGTAAAAACACTTCGCGGCTACGACGTCGCCGAGGAGATTCTCGCCTTCGCGAAAGACCAGAACGTGACCACATTGGTTCTGGGGCGCTCCCATAACCGCTGGTGGCACTTCCGAAAGTCCACCAGCCGCCATCTGCTGAAAAAGGCGGACGCGTTTGAAGTGACCTTCATTCCGGTTCCACGGAAACAGCGGCGGCAAATCATCGAAACCGCACCCCGGGGAGGCAAACTCACAGACTATGTCTGGGCGGTTGCCAGTGTTGGTGTCGCGACGCTCCTTTCCAAGGTTCTTGTGCAACTGCTGCCGCTGGGCAACCTGTCCCTGATCTTTCTGACCGCTGTTTTGTGGGTCGCCGCGAGGACCGGTATACGCCCAGCGCTGTTCACGGCGCTGCTCAGTTTCCTGACCTACAACTTCTTTTTCACCGAGCCGCGCCTGACCTTCAATATGACGGAGACTGATGAGGTCCTGACGGTGGTTTTCTTCCTGATTATTGCGGTCATCGGCGGCAATCTCGCAGGCCGGCTGCGAGGCCAGATCCACATGCTTCGCGTATCCAACGACCAGACGGATGCCCAACTGGCCTTTACCCGGCGATTGGCGTCCGCTCCGGATATCACCTCGGTTCAGAATGAGGCGGTGGAGGCCATGTACGATCAGTTCCGGATGCCTCTTATCATCGCCCAGAACAGCCCGGACAATGGCGACCTCGAAGTCATTACCCGGGGAGGACCGGCACAGACCCTGAATGAGGCGGCGTACTCAGCGATCGACTGGGCCCTCAGAAATGCCAGGCCCAGTGGTGCCTTCTCGGACACCCTGAACAGCCTTCCCTGGCGGTTTGAGCCGATTGAGGCGGACAATCAGGTGTACGGTGTTCTGGGGCTTCGGGTGGATGACATGTCTGCGGAGTATTATCGGGGCCTTGCAGTCGGTATCTATGTGCATCAGTTGGGGCTCGCATGGTTCAGGACCCAGTTGGCAGCCAACCTTTCTGCATCGCGGGTTGCCGAGGAGACCGAACGTCTGCGATCCGCCCTGCTTTCCTCCATCTCCCACGACCTGCGCACCCCTCTATCTTCCATGATTGGCTCTGCAAGTACACTGAAATCGATGTTCAACAAGCTTTCGGACGAAGACCGTGAAAGTCTTTTCGATTCCGTGCTCGGCGAAGGCGAACGGTTGGACAGATACATCCGTAATTTGCTGGATATGACGAAACTCGGCCACGGTACGCTCAAGATCGAAAGGGACTGGATCGCTTTCACGGATATTCTCGCTTCCGCGCTCAGGCGCACCAGAAACCTGATGTCGAAAGTTCGGGTCGAGCGGAATGTAGAACAGGATCTCCCGCTGCTTTTTGTCCACCCGGCGCTCATTGAGCAGGCGCTGGTCAATGTGCTGGAAAACGCCGCCAAGTTCGCGCCCGATGGTTCAACATTGACCATCCAGGCTCATCGGGAGGCAAATGAATTGATTATTGCCATTTCAGACGAGGGGCCGGGCATTCCTGAGGACCAGCGTGAGCAGGTATTCGATATGTTCTTCACGGGTGGCGAAGGAGACCGGGGGCCTCATGGTAGCGGGTTAGGACTGGCCATTTGTCATGGTATGGTCGCTGCCCACGGTGGCCGCATTCGGGCACTGGCTGGCCCGAATGGTTCCGGTGCCACCATCGAAATGGTCCTGCCCCTGATAGAATCTCCTGAACAAGAATCCAATCGGGAATCCAGTGAATGACTGCACCAGCACAAAATCGGGAAAAGCCCTGCATCCTCATTATCGATGACGAACCTCAAATCCGGCATTTCCTGCGTATCAGTCTTAAAACCGAAGGATACGAGCTACTCGAAGCGGAAAATGGCGAATCTGGGCTGGGACTGTGTGCAAGACATTCGCCGGACCTTGTGATCCTGGATCTGGGGTTACCGGATATGGATGGCTCGGAGGTGCTTGCCGGGCTGAGGGAATGGTCATCGGCGCCTGTCATCATTCTTTCTGTGCGCGACCGGGAACTGGAAAAAGTGAAAGCCCTGGATCTGGGTGCCAACGACTATGTGACGAAGCCGTTCGGAGTTGATGAGCTACTCGCCAGAGTCAGAACACAGCTACGCAATTATGAGCGTAAACGAGCCTCCTCCCCTGGGGCTTCGGTGGTTTTCGATGATGGCGAATTGTATATCGACCTCTCCATGCGCAAGGTCACTGTCAAGGGAGACCCTGTCAGGCTGACCCCGAAAGAATTCGCCGTTCTGAAGGTCCTGATGCTGGCGTCCGGAAAAATCGTCACCCAGTCGCAACTGTTAAGGGATATCTGGGGTCCGACTCACACCACAGATACCCACTACCTGAGAATCCTTATTGGGAGACTCAGGCAGAAGCTGGCAGACGATCCAACGGAACAGCATTATATCCAGACCGAGCCGGGCGTCGGATACCGTTTTCTGGATAACACGGCAATCTGATGCCAGGCCGAATCCATGGTTTTTTTAAGTCGCCGGCGTCACTCGGCCGCCTGCTTGTTGATCCCCAACCTTGCGTTAACGGCGTCGCGAATCTCGCGATACCGGTCAGGGTGGTTAATCAGTGCAGCCAGATCGTCCTCCGGAAAAATCTTCGCTTTCTTTTTCCGGGCTTCTTCTTTTTCAAAGATGGACGGTAACAACTGCTCAAGGCAGCGCAGCATAACCTCAGGCGACACAGAAGCGCCGGGCGATGCCCCCAGTAACGTCCCGTAGGTTTTGTCTCTGGACACCAGAACCTCCGTGCCCATCTGCAAATCCCCGTCTTTTATGATCTGCACCCGTTGGCCGGCCTCGACCGGCTTCCAGTCAAACTTTTTACTCAGGCCAGGGGCAAAGCTGTCCAACTCCTCAAACATGCTCTTTTCACCCTTGAAGGTCTCTGAAACCAGATATTTAACCAGGGCAAAATGCTCTATGGCCACGTTCAGCAGGCCGGGAATATCATGCAGGCGCATGGAGCGGAGATAGTCCAGGAAGCCACGGCCCCGCTCAAGAACCGGCTTGAAGGAGGCGAACGGGCCAAACAGCAGGTAATACTGGCCATCAGCTACCCGCAAATCCAGGTGCGGCACGGACATGGGTGGTGCACCCACCTTCGCCTTGCCATAGGTCTTGGCACGGTATTGATCAGCCTGATCCGCGCTAATCGGGGCCCGCAGGAAGCGCCCGCCCACAGGAAAGCCGGAAAACCGCTTGGCAAACGGCAGATGGCTCTTTTTCAGGATCGGGAAGGCGCCGCCGCCGGCGCCGACAAACAGCACATCCGCCTTATAGCGAGTGGCAACACCCTGGCGCACGGTTTCCACAAGCCAGCTTCCAGAGGGGCTGCGGTGTACCCTTTTGACATGGGTGCCGTACTCAATTTTCACGCCCAGGTCGTTAACGGCGTACTCGGCCATCTGCTGCGTCAGGGCGCCGAAGTTGACGTCCGTACCCGTCTCAATCACGGTCGCCGCCATTTTCTGATCGCGCGGCCGCTCTTCCATGGTGTAGGGAATCCAGCGCTTTATTTCATCGAAATCTTCCGAGTAACGCATCTGCTCAAAAAAATGATGGGCGGACATTTCCCTGAATCGCAACCGCAGTTCGTCGATCGCGGTTTCGGATACGATCGTGCAGTGTTTGGTCTGGTTGATAAACGACTTGGGGTCTTTTATGGCCCCCTTCTCGATCAGATAGGCCCAGAACTGCTTGGCGACATTGAACTGGGCATGGATTTTCAGGGCTTTTTCAACGGAAATAACCTCTTCGTCCACCGGGGTATAGTTCAGTTCACAGTTTGCTTCGTGCCCGGTGCCGGCGTTGTTGAATACCCATGAATTCCCCGCCCCCGCGCCGTCGAGTCTTTCCAAAAGGGTGATATCCAGCTCGGGCGCCAACTCTTTCGCCAGAGTGGCAAAGGTGGTTCCCATTATTCCCGCGCCAATAATAATTACGTTCATATAGTCTACTCGCCAGTCCCTAATACTCTGATATTGGTCAACAAACACCGTCGGGCTTGAAGGTACCACGCTTTCGGCACTCAGTGGAAACCGGCTCCAGGCCTAATTATCGGGAATCGAAGGCGCTTTCAGCCTTTTGGAGAATTGCCCTTTGGCACGGTCTTACTCATAACTCGAAGCCCAACTGCCTCGGCCCAGCTCTGTGGTTCTTGTCACGTCCGCTTCAGGAATCACTGCAAGGTCCCCGAGCTCTCTTGGGTCGTAATGAAATACGCACAAACGCGACGCAAACTCCGGGAACGGCAGCGATGCCTCGCCGTGGCGTTCACCGTTACCTTCGGTTGAACAGTTGATACCCTGCCCCCAATCCTGGCCACTGTCATTGTTGGGGTTGAAAAAGTAGACACGTATCTCTCCCTCTTGATCGAGGTTTACCCGGAGAATGGTTATGGCATGGCGCCCCACAAAGCGCCCGCCACTGTCGGTGACAGCGATGCCGGCAGGCTGAGGATGGACAACGGGAATATTACCGTTGTAATAGGGGTGGTAAGAGGCATAGAAATGCCGGATAAATGCCTCATAAGCAGAGATTTTCCCTGTAGCCCGGCTAATGACGCTCAGAAAGCCATACCCTACCCACCAGCCGTACATTTCAGGATTGATCCAGCGATGCAGGTCGTCGTCCCGTACCCCGCATAAACGTCCCATTTCGCCATAAATCCGGTCAAGATGTGGCGCCAGAATCAGTGACACCGGATCGACATCGATGGGAGGTTGCTTGGCAAGACCTGCTTCCAGATATTGAGAATTAATGTATTGGCCTTCAAATCGCATGACGACGTCATCGTCGCGAGCGGCCCAGGCGACCAGTTGCAGCAGAAAATCGGCGTCGTTGAACGACCACATGGAAAGGCCAATGACTGACTGACAGGTTGGATTATTGCCCTGGCCTACTCCCAATGGCTGGCCCAAAAGGCTCAGCACACCGGCCAGCAGATACACTCGTGGCGGCTGGGCATCGCCAAAAACCGCACTCAGCCTGTCACACGCCACCGGGCAGACTTTCAGTTGCATTTGCCGCCACAAACCGGCAGCCACTGCTGGTGTGAATAACGCTCCCCGCTCAAGAAACATGGCAAGGCCATAGACAGCCTGGCATGTTTCCGGATGAACAACTTCGTCAATTAATTTCAGCACAATCTGACGGTAGCTTTGAAGGACATCATTGCCAGTGATGCTCAGGCCCAATGCCCGGGCAATGAGGCTATCGTGATTCCCTCGAAGGTATCGTAAAAGTAGGGGATGATAAGCGGACACCATCCCCGTACCATGCATGGCGCTGGCGAACGCCTGGGCCTCTTCAGAGAGTGCAGATTCGTCCATTATGGCCAGACGCTCGCCATAGACGGCAAAACCCGGATCATCACGACTGCCGGGCGTGGGGCCGAACAAGGCGCTGACCAAAGCAGCCGCCCTGTCCATGCCCGACGTTTCAATTTCCGGGTCAAACAGGCATTTGGCAATCTGGCTGACCATCTGTTTGATGCTGTCAGTCTGTATCGGGCGCTGCGCCAGCAAGCGCTCCACTTCGTGAACCAGGCTGTCGAGAATGCTTGCATAACCCAACCGGTTGAGCAGGTACAGGTAGAGCGAACTCACGACGTGACCAAGCCCCTGCGGCCGTTCCCTGTCTGCTTCGCTCATCTGGCCTGAGAGCAAGTCCAGGTTCAGTGCTGTTACCTGGGTAAGAAGATTTCTGGCCTGTTCCGCCGAAATTTCGGGGTGGAGATAATCACCCATGGCAACCGCGAGCAGGCGAAGCTCACTCAGCGCTTCAATCGCTGTAAACGCCGGAGTGCCCTGGCGTAATGTTCTCACCGCAAGAGCTGGCCTCAGAATGGCAGGATGGTCCCAGTCACTGCTTACAAATACACCACTGGCCTCTATCACAGGCACCCGGGCATACAGTGCGTCCAGCCCGGACGACGTTTCCATAACCCGAAGAGCCGCTTCAAGTACCTCTGTGTTCGGGGTCGTGAAGTCAATCCCCCGGGCTAGCGCCAGCCGCTCCAGGGCCTCATCAAAATTGGCAACACAAACGTTGATACCTGAATCAGAGATATCTGAATCAGAGCCGGCAGAGGTCACACTGCTTTCCTTGCTATTTGAGTAAGCCAATCTGGATCGTCCATGTTCCCAAGATGCTCTTGCGGCACTCCGGAAGCAAGAAATTGTGCCGCTTTCGTTTCTATTTGTAACTGCACCAACTATGTTGGTACTTGAAGGTTGGGGCGAAAGTAACCCCGGATTGGGTTAGCCATTCGCCACAATCGACAATACCAACGGCCCTGTTTGTCCCGTACGCGCCAAAATCTGCGCAAGTTTTCTCGGCAAACCGGCAAGGAGAATATGGAATGTCAGTAACATCAGAAAAAGAGTTACCCAAAGAGGTAGCAGCATGGCGCGATCCGGACATGGACTCGGTGAAGGGTACTGAGACTCCAAAAGATCCGAACAAAGGCTACATAGCCCTGCTGGGCTGGAGTGTTAATGCGATCAAGGCCGCACAAAAGTTTGATCGCCGCTATATAGTGGTGGCTCCGGATTGGGCTTCAGATTTCTGCACCGCTAACAACATACCTTTCATTCCGTGGGATTTTATCCGGTTGAATGACCGTTCACTGGAGATTGCTGAAAAGCTCAAGGCGGAAGGCGTTGATGTCGCCATCCCGCTCTTTGAGGAAACCGTCGAGTGGTCAGGCGCGATCAATTCTATGCTGCTCAACAACCCTCGCATGTACGGCCAGTCCATTCTGTTTCGGGACAAGGCACTGATGAAGCGCAGGGCCCAGCTTGGCGGGATACGCGTTGGGATTTTCGAGGAGGCGCACGAGAAAGAAGACATCGTTCGCTTCATGAAACGCGTCAACCAGACACTTCTCAAGCTGGATGGTGACCCGGACGATCCAATCCACGTGAAGGCTTTCGACAAGGCTGGCTGCCTCGGCCACCGCATGATTCGCACGCTGGAAGAAATCGACCACATACCGGACGAAGAATACCCCCTGCTCATGGAAAGTCACTTGAGTGGCTGGGAGTTTGCCGTTGAGGCCTGGATCCACAACGGCAAAATCAAGTTTCTGAATATCTCTGAGTATGTGACCCTGGGGTATTCGGTATTCGTGCCCGCTACCGAGCAACTCGAGAGCTGGCGCAACGCAATTACCAAACAGATCGAGTTGCTGATCAAGACGTTCGACATTCAGTTCGGCCTGATTCATCCCGAGTATTTTGTCACTGCAGACGGCGAAATGTACTTTGGCGAAGTTGCCTACCGTCCACCGGGGTTCAAGGCGTTCGAGCTTATCGAACGAGCCTATGGATTCAACCCGTACCAGGCTTCAATGCTGGTGTTCGATCCCAAAAGCACCCAAGAGGAAGTGGACAGCTTCTTCCCTCGCGAAGTGGTCGATGCGAAGGGTTACGCGGGTTGCTTCGGTGTTTATCCGCGTAGGCGCGTGGTCAGCAAGCTGGAAATGCCACCAGAAACCACTGAGCATCCGTATTTCGAATCACACGAGCTGGTCGCACCCACCGAAGAGACCGTTCCGGACCGGTCTGCCTTCGGTACCCATTGGGGGCTGGTTTTCTTCTTTGGCGACGATCCCATCAAGATGCGGGACCTGCTGAAAGCCCAGGAGGAGTTGGATTTTTACGTCTAGATAGCCGCCAGACCCTACCCCTAAACTGCAGTTTACGTTAAGGTAAATATAACCTGGCACGAATCACACCAGATTCTGCCAGGTTGTCTACAATGACATTAACGACACTCCCACAAGGCGTGTTTGTTCCTCAGGCCATTACCCCAGGAAGAGGATTATGACAACAACAAAGTCCAAAGTTGTGTATTCCCCAGTGTTTACCGACGGTGCGGAATTTCGGATTCCCACCTTCAAGCTTCTGAAACAGGACGGCAAGCTCTACAAGAGCGCCAAGGCTCCTGATCTCGACAAAGCCAAGGCCCTTCGCATCTACCGGGCCATGGTCACCACCCGGATACTCGACGAGCGCATGCTTGCCGCCCAGCGACAGGGCCGTTTGAGCTTTTACATGCAGTGCACCGGCGAAGAAGCCGCCGTGATCGGTAGCGCGGCGGCACTGGATGATGGCGACATGATCATGGCGCAGTATCGGGAGCAAGGCGCCCTCGCCTACCGCGGCTTTACCATCGACGAATTCATGAATCAGTTGTTCGGCAATGAGCTGGATTACGGCAAGGGCCGCCAGATGCCCGTGCACTATGGTTCGAAGAAGCTGAACTACATGACCATCTCGTCACCGCTGGCCACCCAGATTCCCCAGGCCACCGGTTATGCCTATGGCCAGAAGTTGCAAGGCGAAGGCCACTGCACCATTACCTATTTCGGCGAAGGCGCCGCGTCGGAAGGCGATTTCCATGCTGCCCTGAACATGGCTGCGGTTCATCGCGTACCGGTGATCTTCCTTTGCCGCAACAACGGTTATGCCATTTCCACGCCGGCCGCCGAACAGTTTGCCGCCGACGGCGTTGCGCCCCGGGCCTACGGCTACAAGATGGATGTGATCCGGGTGGATGGTAACGACATTCTTGCGATGTACCAGGCCACGCAGGAAGCCCGAAAGCTGGCTGTGGAACACAACCGCCCGGTATTGATTGAAGCCATGAGTTATCGCCTGGCTGCCCATTCTTCATCCGACGATCCGTCCGGCTACCGCAGCAAGGATGAGGAAGCCGTCTGGCGCGAGAAAGATCCGATCCTGCGCATGCGTCTCTGGTTGGAAAGCAAGAAATGGTGGAGTGAGGACGACGAAAAGCAGCTTCAGGAAAACATGCGCCGGGAAGTGCTTGAAACCATGAAGCGGGCCCAGAAACGGCCACCACCGGCGCTTGAAACCCTGGTGAGTGATGTCTACGACGAGGTCCCCCCGGCGCTGGCTGAGCAGTTCGACAAGTTGAAAGCGCATATCCGCCGGTACCCGGATGAGTACCCAAAGAGTGCCGAACACGCCAAGGGAGGGGCCTGAGATGACCAAGATGAATATGCTCCAGGCGATCAACAATGCCCTCGACACCGCCATGGCGGAAGACGAGCGGGTGCTCTGTTTCGGTGAGGACGTGGGTGTTTTTGGCGGTGTTTTCCGTGCCACCAGTAACCTGCAACAGAAATACGGCAAGGCCCGTTGCTTTAACACGCCTCTGGTAGAGCAAGGCATCATCGGGTTTGCCAACGGCCTCGCGGCCCAGGGTTCGGTGCCGGTAGCCGAGATCCAGTTTGCCGACTACATCTTCCCGGCGTTCGATCAGATCGTGAACGAATCCGCCAAGTTCCGCTATCGGTCAGGCAACCTTTTCAACGTTGGCGGGCTGACCATTCGTGCCCCCTACGGCGGCGGTATCGCCGGTGGCCTGTACCACTCTCAGTCTCCGGAAGCCTACTTCGCGCATACCCCGGGGCTGAAGATCGTGGTGCCACGCAATCCGCACCAGGCAAAAGGGCTGCTCCTGGCCGCCATTCATGACCCCAACCCCACCCTGTTCTTTGAGCCCAAACGGCTTTACCGGGCCTCGGTGGGCGAAGTGCCTGACGAAGACTACCGGCTGCCAATCGGTGAAGCCGAAGTCCTCAAGGAGGGCAACGACGTAACGGTGCTTGGCTGGGGCGCCCAGATGGAAGTGATCGAACAGGCCGTGGAACGGGCCGAGAAAGACGGCATTTCCTGCGAAGTCATCGACCTGAGGACCATTTTGCCCTGGGATGTGGAAACCGTGGCCAATTCCGTGTTCAAGACCGGGCGGCTGGTGGTTACCCACGAAGCCCCCCTGACCGGCGGCTTCGCCGGTGAAATCGCTGCCACCATTCAGGAGCGTTGTTTCCTGTACCTGGAGTCTCCGATCGCGCGGGTTACCGGGATGGATACGCCCTTCCCGCTGGTGCTGGAAAAAGAGCACCTGCCCAATCACCTGAAGGTCTATGAGGCCATCAGGGCGAGCGTTGAATTCTAGGCTGATATCAGGACAGGAGAGCAAGCATGAGTGATTTTATACTGCCCGATATCGGCGAAGGTATCGTGGAATGTGAATTGGTCAAATGGCTGGTCAGCGAAGGCGATGTCATCGAGGAAGATCAGCCAGTGGCCGAGGTGATGACCGACAAGGCCCTGGTGGAAATTCCAGCGCCCTATAAGGGTCGGGTGACC
This sequence comes from Marinobacter subterrani, assembly GCF_001045555.1. Lineage (NCBI taxonomy): Bacteria > Pseudomonadati > Pseudomonadota > Gammaproteobacteria > Pseudomonadales > Marinobacteraceae > Marinobacter > Marinobacter subterrani. The sequence goes on along the minus strand of NZ_LFBU01000001.1, from coordinate 537,083 downwards.
CGCCTTTATTATAAGGAAGGCGATACCGCCAAGGTTCATGCCCCGCTGTTTGAGCTGGTGGATGAGAGCGAAAGTGGTGACCAGGCTCCGGCGGCCGGTTCGCCGGAGCCTGCCAAAGCTGAGCCAGCCAGCGAAGCCAGCCCGGAATCGGCCACACGCCCGGCGGCGTCCGACGATGACGCGACCGAGGACTTTATCCTGCCGGATATTGGCGAAGGGATTGTCGAGTGCGAGGTGGTGGAATGGCGAGTCGCCGAAGGTGACGAAATCGAGGAAGACCAGCCCGTAGTGGATGTCATGACCGATAAGGCCATGGTTGAAATTACCGCACCCAAAGCCGGGCGCGTTACCAAGCTCTACCATCAGCAGCAGGCCATGGCCAGGGTTCATGCCCCGCTGTTCGCGTTCATTCCCCGCGATCGGGAAGAACCGGACGAGCCCAAAGCCAAAGCGGAGCCCGCTGCTCAGCTTTCAACGGCAACGGCCTCACCTGTGGCTACGGCCAGCCGACAGCGTGTTCCTGCCAGCCCGGCCGTTCGTCGCCTGGTTCGGGAGCACGAGCTCAACCTGGGTGACATCCCAGGCTCCGGCAAGGATGGCCGGGTGCTGAAAGCCGATGTGCTGGCTCATATTGAGGAGGGTCCAAAACCGGCTCAGACTCAGGCGCCCGCCGACGATACGCAATCTGTCACCATTGGCAGTGCCCGCCGGCAGCCTGCCCGCGAGCAGGAAGTTCGGGTCGAGCCTATCCGGGGCATGAAAGCCGCCATGGCAAAAAGCATGGTGAAATCGGCCACCACCATTCCTCACTTTATCTACAGCGAGGACATCGATGTCACTGATTTGCTCAAACTGCGGGAGCAACTGAAATCAGAGGCAGAGGCAAGGGGCTCGAGACTGACACTCATGCCCTTCGTCATGAAGGCGATTGCGCTCGCCGTTCAGGAATTCCCGGTGCTCAACAGCCAACTCAACGATGACGTCACGGAGATTCGCTACCTGCCCCAGTGCAATATCGGTATGGCGGTGGACGGCAAGGCAGGGCTTATGGTGCCGAACATCAAGGGCGTTGAAAGTCTGTCATTGCTGGGCATTGCCGACGAGGTGGCGCGCCTGACTGAAGCGGCCCGATCCGGTCGCGTCAGCCAGGAAGACCTCAAGGGCGGCACCATTACCATCTCCAACATTGGCGCACTGGGCGGCACCTACGCAGCGCCCATTATCAATGCGCCTGAAGTGGCCATTGTTGCACTGGGACGCACCCAGAAACTGCCCCGGTTTGACGCCAACGGCCAGGTGGTTGAGCGGGCCATCATGACCGTGAGCTGGGCCGGCGACCATCGCATCATCGACGGTGGTACCATTGCCCGGTTCTGCAATCGCTGGAAGGGCTACCTGGAATCGCCCCAAACCATGCTGTTGCATATGGGCTGACGGTTGATCATGGCGCAGAAAGCTCCACTGCAGCAGTTCTACATTCCCGAAGAGCAGTCGATCTACCTGCTCAGCCATGACGATGCCAAGAAGCTCAAGGACTGGGTGGCGCTTTGCGCTGCCCAGCTGCGCCAACTGGGTTACCGCAACATTGAACTGATTGGCAAGGGCGCCTACGGCTTTGTCTTTGCCGGAAGCCTGCCCGGGCCCGAGAACACCGGCCCGGAGCATGTTTTCAAGTTTACCCGTATCAACCTGCCGCAGCATCTGCAGGACCGCCTCGAGGATGAAGCCTACATTCTCGAGCAGGTTCGCCACCCAAGGGTGCCCCGGCTGATTTCCTATCAGCGCGCCAACAACCAGCCAATCCTGGTCATGGAACGGGCGGCCGGGCTCAACCTTGAAGAAGTCTCCCTGCGGGAGGGGCGCCTGAAACCCCGGCTGATCATTCGTATCGCTGACCAGCTTGCCGACCTCCTGCGCAGCCTGCGTCGGGAAAACGGCCCTGCGGGCCGACCGATTGTGCATGGTGACATCAAACCCTCGAACCTGGTCTTTGACGCCGCCACCGAAAACATCGCGCTCATTGACTGGGGTTCTTCAGTATTTGCGCAACTGGACGCCAACCAGCAATTCATCACGGCCAATGTGATGGAGCTGATGTCCGACAACCTGCAACAGACTAATGCCCGGCTGGGCGACGTCTACTTTATCGGTGAGGAGCAATTGAACGGTGGTCTGTCCTCTCCCCGGTTTGACGAACAGGGCGCGGCAGGCACGCTTTACGCCCTCGCCTCGGCGCAATCCTGCCGGTTCGGCCATCGGGCTATCCCGGCCACGTCCCTGGGCCTGCCTATGGAGTTTGCCCGGATGCTGGATGGCATGCTGGCACCCGATCCGGATACCCGCCGCAAGGCCGGTGATTACTACCTGGAGGAAATGCCGCGGATGGCACGGACGGTGATGATTGATCTGCCCGCGCAACCCGTTGTCGCCCAGGTGCCGGTATGGGTACGCGCCTCAGACCAGGAAATCGACACCGTCGTGTACAGTTCCCGTAAATCGTTCCTGAGGGAGGAAGGTGCGTCGGAAACCCTCAACGACGTCAATGACGTACAGCTGGATCGTTACTACAAGAATTTCATGCAGGGTATGGGCGAGACCGAAAAGGCATTCCTCGCCGCGGTCAGCCGGCTCGGGCGCTACCCGGTCGAGGGCGGTTTGGCGGTTCGCTGGGAAACCGAGGGCGTCTACATTGATACCTCGCTGAACCTGCACGATCCGGCACTGAAGTCGGCCTTCGTGCAGGCCGTCAACAACATGGTCTATCTGGCCCAGGCCATCTACCGCAAGGGCATCTTCAAGAGCTGTCTGTTCAACGCCCGCAACACCCTGCACATTGATCGGTCTGACCCGGACAAGCCGTTCCGGGTATCGCCAGGCATGAAACTGCATTACGAGGTAAGTGCCGCACCGGAAGTGGAAGATGAGAGCCGGGTTCACTCCTATTTCGAGGACGGTCCGGACCCGGAAGAGTTTCTCGTGCTGCCGGAAACCATCATCCGTTCGCTGGAGGCACTGAATGACATCCACCATACCGGCATGATCATCTTCGAAGCCCTGCCCCGCCACCTCAAGATCCACAGTCACTACCGGCTGCTGGACCCGGGCCAGGAGCAGGAATTCAGCCGGCTGCTGGACCAGATTCTGTCAGCGGTGGAGCAGATCACCGGGCTTGGGGTTTCCGGCTTCATGAAAATGCCCTACAAAGACACCCGGTTTTTTCCGCACATCGAGCGTTTGCCCGAGCGCTACTACCCTCGTAATCCTCGAATAGAGGGCATGTCTTCCTGAGCTGCCCCAATTGGCCGCGGTTCTCTACCGGCCTGCGATCCGTTAATGAAATTTAATTCGCCGCTCCAGGTTTCTGTTTTTACGGGCTAACTCGGAATCAGACCAAGTATTGGCAAGCAAAGCGTTTTTGAGAGTTCTGGCTTGGTGGTCCATCCTCAATGGAGGATCTATTGAGCAAGCTTACGAACTCAAAGGACACATTCAGAACATGGTCATGCCGGTCACGGCGGTTGTAAACCCATGGCATCCACTTGCAAAGATACTGGCGAGGGAGACACCGATATGGGACAGACGGTAAGTGATTTCATTATTGAACGCCTCAGTGCCTGGGGGATTGAAAGAGTTTACGGATACTCCGGCGACGGCATTAACGGGGTTATGGCTGCGCTGAGACGGGCGAAGGGCAAAATTCGCATGATCCAGCCTCAACATGAGGAGCTGGGCGCCTTCATGGCCAGTGCTCATGCCAAGTTCACCGGGCAACCGGGCGTGTGCATTTCTACATCAGGGCCTGGCGCGGTCCACATCCTTAACGGGCTTTACGATGCGAAAAAGGACCACATGCCGGCCGTGGCAATCGTCGGCCAACAGGCACGCATGAGTCTTGGCACCGATTATCAGCAGGAAATAGACCTGGTCTCCCTTTTCAAGGACGTGGCGGGCCATTACGTCCATATGATCTCGGATGCGCCCCAGGCACGGCATCTGATCGACCAGGCGTTGCGAATTGCCATGGCGCACCGAACGGTCACGGCCATTATTGTTCCCAACGACGTTCAGGATCTTCCCATGGAAGAGCCGCCCGACAGCCATGGGGCGGTGTTCTCTGGTGTTGGCTACCGCTCGCCGATACTCCAGCCACACGATGACGACCTTGATGCAGCTGCCAGAGTCCTTGACGAGGGAACAAAAGTGGCGGTTCTGGCTGGTGCCGGCTGTAAGCATGCGGTTGATGAGGTACTGGCGCTTACCGACAAGCTGGGAGGCGGGCTGGCCAAAGCCATTCTTGCCAAGACCATGATTCCCGACGACGAAGAGTTTGTCACGGGCACCATGGGCCTGTTGGGCACCCGTCCCAGCCAGGAAATGATGGATGACTGCGACACCCTGCTGATGATCGGTACGCGATTCCCCTACGCCGAATTCCTGCCGGCTTCAGGACAGGCCCGGGCAGTCCAGATTGATCTGGATGCCGAGGCACTCGGCCTTCGTTATCCAACAGAGATAAACCTTCACGGCGACGCCCGGGCGACCGTCGCGGCGCTGACCGAACGCGTGGCACGGAAGGAGGACCGAGCCTGGCAGCATAAGATCATCGAAAATACCCGCGACTGGTGGCAGGTCATGGAGGAGCGAGCCATGGTATCGGGAAATCCCGTCAACCCCCAGCGCGTTTTCTGGTCTCTCAACCAGCGTTTACCGGAGAACGTCATGCTGACCTGTGACGTGGGCTCTGCAACCAACTGGTATGCACGTTATCTGAAAATACGCCCGGGAATGATGGGTTCTGTCTCAGGCGGGCAAGCCTCCATGGGCAATGCCGTACCTTACCTGCTGGCCGCAAAATTCGCTTATCCGGACCGCCCTGCAATAGCCATGGTCGGTGACGGTGCCATGCAAATGCTCGGCAACCAGGGGGTTATCGGCATAGCCAGATACTGGCGGGAATGGACCGACCAGCGCTGTATTGTGCTGGTGCTCAACAACCGCGACCTCAACCAGGTGACCTGGGAGCAGCGGGCAATGGAGGGCGATCCCAAATTTGAGACGTCTCAGGATTTGCCTGACTTTGCCTATGACCAATACGCCGAACTTCTCGGGCTGAAAGGCCTTCGCATAACCAGTCCTGACGAGGTCGATCGCGTCTGGGATGAGGCATTGGCTGCTGATCGACCGGTGGTTATCAATGCCTATGTCGATCCGGAAATCGGCCCCCTGCCCCCTCATATTGGCTTTGAACAGGCAAAGAACTTCATGTCTTCGATCCTCAAGGGAGACCCGGAGGCCTTTCGAATGATCAAACAGTCGATGAAACAGATGAAGACCAAGCTGTGACAACGTTCTGATGTTTTAGAGGCTCCGGTGGGGCCGTGACCCAAAGGAGACCGACACCATGATAGTGCGAGACCACGATGAGCAGGGCAGCTATCCACTTCTTGATGATGACGGGACGGTAATCCAGCGATGAACACAAAGCATGATGAAACAATCCGCCATGCGGATCACCGGTTGCGTGTGGCTCGTCGAGTTGAAGACCTGTCAGGATCGTCAATTTTCAGAATCAACGCCAAAGCACAGGCGTTAATGGAAAAAGGTCAGGATATTCTTCGCCTGGATGCTGGTGAGCCGGATTTCGATACCCCCAAGCCAATTATTGACGCCGCCAAAAAAGCGCTGGACGATGGCTTTACCCGTTACACGCCGATTGGAGGCTTGCCCAGCCTGAAAGAGGCAATCCGGCAAAAACTCAGGCGTGACAATAACCTTTATTACGATTCCGACGAAATCTTGCACACCTGCGGTGCCAAACAGGCGCTTTTCAATGCCTGTATGACCCTGCTCAATCCAACGGATGAAATTGTCATTCCCACGCCTAACTGGGGCACCTATCCCTCTCTTGCCATAATGGCATGGGCACGAATGGTTGAGGCCCCTACCCGGTACGAAGACAGGTTCATTCTGCAGCCAGAGGTACTCGAGGCGTGCCTCACTGAACAGACGCGGATCGTCATACTCAATACGCCAAACAATCCAACCGGGCAGGTCTATTCCCGGGAAGAACTGTCGGCATTGGGCAATGTACTGCTCAAATACCCGGATGTCTTCATCCTCTCGGATGATATCTATGAGCATCTTAATTATACCGACGAGCCTTATGCCAATATCCTCAACGTCTGCCCCTCTCTCAAAAATCGAACCGTGCTCATCAACGGGGTTTCCAAAGCCTACGCCATGACCGGCTGGCGGGTCGGCTTCGCCGCGGGTCCCGTGGATCTCATCACTGAAATGGAAAAGTTCCAGGGTCAGAGCACGTCCCATACCGCCGCCGTCGCTCAGAAAGCGGCAGAGGCAGCGTTTAATGGCGGCCTGGATGATGTTCACAACATGGTCAAGGTGTTCCGGGAGCGTGCCAACCTGGTCGCTGAGGGACTTTCCAGAATTGATAAGATCGATTTTCACCCGGCACAAGGCGGGTTCTACTGCCTGCCCAACTTTGAGCGGGTGATTGAATCACTCGATGGCGTCGAAGACGACCAGCAACTGGGGGACTGGCTGCTCGAAGAGTTGGGGATCGCTATGGTACCCGGTTCCGCGTTTAATGCCCCGGGGCACATGCGCTTGTCGTTCGCGGCGGACAACAAAACCCTGGAAAAAGGTCTCGATCGACTGCATAAGGCGTTTGGTTAGGTGAACAAGAAAGACCTGAGAGAGTCGTAACCAATTAGCACGGTTGTTAACTGTGTCATGGGCTGTGGGGGGAATTACTGATACTTTGGGGCTTCGCGTTACACAATGTAACCGGAAAAGGAGCATCCCTGAGGGACCCCGCCATGACACGCTTTCATCGTACCAGGAATTCAGGTTTCCGTGGCCGCGCCATCACTTTGCTGGCAGCAGCGACCTGCATGGCCAGCGCCGCCCAAGCCGCCGCCCCCGAGAGAGTCATTTTTGCCGCAGAGAATGCGCTTTATGGCGCCGGATTCGACATCGGGCGTGCCGATGGCTGGCTTGATGGCAAGCTCCGGGCCGCTATTCGTGGCTATCAGACTGCGAACGGGCTGCAGGTAAATGGCAATCTGGATGCAGCAACGCTGAAAGTGCTTGGCGTCAATGCGGTGCCAGCCTCAACCATTGCCAGCAATTCCGTAGCCAGCCGTCAAAAATCGGCCGATGTCCTCGGCCTGTCCTCTCCTGAGCCAAAGGCACCCGTCCCGGACCTTGCGACTGTAAAACCGCAGCCCAAGCCGGAACCGCAAACCACTCTCAAGCCCAGACAAGAACCCGTGCAGCTCGTGGAAACCCCAGAGCTTCGGGAAAAACCTGAGAAGCGGATCGAATCAGCGACTATTTCAAGAAAGGAAAGCAAGGAAATTCCGAGCGTTAGTAAAGAAACCTCAAACCAGGGTGAGGTTGAGCCCACCGGGGAGACAGTCGTGCTCGCGGCAAAAACCGACCCCGTGATTGCAGAGAGTCCTGCCCCGGTCTCCGAGCCTGAGCCTGTATTGGCCGTTGTCGAGACCAAACCATCGCAAAGCTCTTCGGACGTGCGCCCGGTTCTGGCCAAAGTATCTAATGAACCAAGCGGCGGGGAAGCCCGCCAGCCGGAGCAACCGATAGCTCAGGAGCCCGAAATTCCACAAGCCATTCAGACGGATAACCCGGAGCCAGCCCACAAGGCAACAACCAACAGATCTCACGATTCTGGCGGCGGCTTTTTCAGTGCCCTGTTCGATTTCTTTTTTGGCTGGCTGGTTTGACCGTCAGCTCTGTAACCGGTCTTGAAAAACCTTCCAGTCGATAACGTTGCCGTCGGAATCGAAATGCACGTACCCGCGGAAGCTGGGGGCGTCTTCCCAGGCCTTCACGAAGCCCACGGTTTCACCGGAATTGGATATAATTTCAAACGCTTCGCTACGGACGGCTGCGATATTACTGGCGGAGTCAATCTCGGAACGCTTGAGGGTAACGGAAGAGTCTAAAGGTAAGGTGTTCTGCAGGAATTCCTGGATCATCGTCGAGCTCTCCTTACAGGGTGAACCGTTCAGGTTCTGGAGGTAGCCAGACTATAAACTGATCCGTTCAGAGAAAATACAGGTTCAGATCAATTTTCTTATATTTTTTCGAGATAAAAACGCTTTTAGAACAATGGGGTATGTCATTTTTGTGACATCAGGTAAACCCTGAACTGGAGATTTTCTCACCAGTTCAGGGGGTTACTGGCCAATTGCCAGTCGGTTCTTCCGGATCAGAATTTCCAGAAAGGCGTGCTCAGTTTCTGTTCAACCATTTCGGGTGAGAATCCGACGTCGTTAAGCAACCGGCGGTCCATGGTGGTAACCAGATGGATGAAGTTACGCTTCATTCGCCAGCCTTTGTACAGGGAAGCTGCCCTTTTCATTTTCAATCTCCTTGATCAACACAAAATTTCGGTGGTCCAAAATCGGGACCCTGTTTAATTAGGATCCTATTTTAGTGTTGACAAGGCGTTTTCTGAATACTTGGAAACCCCTACTCACAGGGGCTTCCGGCATATTTTCGTTTGATTCCTGTTACACGTTCATAACATTTCTATGATGCTTTGCCGTTTGAAACCAGTGCCTGGTAGAGGTTGTCTTTGAGCTCTGCCCGCTTCTGCTTCATGCGATGCAATTTGTCGTCACCAATGGGCGAATCCCGCTTTTCCAGCCCCTCTATTTCCTGATCCAGCTCGGCGTACTCGCGGAATTTCTCATCGAACTTCGGGTCGTTGCTTTTGAGCTCATCAATAATGTCGCTGTACTGGGGAAATTCTTCGTGCAGTTCATGGCTGGAAATGCCCATCGTGTTGCTCTCCTTTTAGGTTGAGAACGATACAGAGTGCCGATCAAAGGTGATCACCTTCAGCATAGACGAGCCTGCCACTTTCGGGGGTTCTTTGACAAATCGCTAATTACGCACGACGTTGCATGGGTATAGCATGGAAGAACGTTCAACCAGAAACGCCTCGGGACACTCGCGAATGACCTTTGCACGAATTACCGGCACCGGCTCTTACCTGCCAGACAATATCGTTACCAATAAAGACCTCGAGAAGATGGTCGACACAACGGACCAGTGGATTCGCGAGCGCACGGGAATCGAGAGACGTCACATTGCTGTTGAAGGCCAGACTACCGTCGATCTCGCTGAACAGGCCGCGAAAAATGCCATTGAAGCGGCGGGCATCAAGGCTGAAGACATAGATCTGATCGTTTTTGCCACCTCTACCCCGGACAAGATATTCCCGAGCTCGGCGTGCATCCTCCAGGCGCGTCTGGGCATTCACGGCTGCCCTGCTTTTGATATTCAGGCGGTCTGCAGCGGCTTTGTGTACGCCCTCGCCACAGCGGAGAAGTTCATCAAGACCGGTAGTAGCAAGAAAGCGCTGGTCATCGGGGCTGAGGTTTTCTCCCGCATCATTAACTGGGAAGACCGTGGTACCTGTGTTCTGTTCGGGGACGGTGCCGGCGCGGTGATTCTGGAGGCGGATGAGGAAACCGGCATTCTCTCCACGCATATTCATGCCGATGGTCAGTATGAAGACCTGCTCCACGTGCCATGCGGTATTGCCGACAACTACGATCAGGTCAAGGCCGGGCGTGCGTTCGTCGAGATGAAGGGCAATGAAGTGTTCAAGGTGGCCGTAAACACCCTTGGCAAGATTGTCGATGAGACCCTCGAGGCGAACCAGATGCAGAAGTCGGACATCGACTGGCTCGTGCCCCACCAGGCCAATCTGCGGATTATTACCGCCACCGCCAGAAAACTGAATATGTCGATGGACCAGGTTGTGGTAACAGTTAATGAGCATGGCAACACCTCTGCCGCCTCCATTCCCCTCGCACTCGATGTGGCCGTACGGGACGGGCGCATCAAGCGCAACGAGGTGTTGCTGCTGGAAGCGTTCGGTGGCGGTTTTACCTGGGGGTCGGCCCTGCTGAGATACTGATTCAGCCTCCACAGACCCGGTTACGCCCCGACGCCTTGGCTTCATAAAGGAGCTTATCTGCCCTGTCGACAACTTCCCCGGGATCAACTTCGGTTTCGGGAGGAATTGTGGTCACACCAAGACTGATAGTCACAATGTCTGCGACCGGAGAACGCGGGTGTGGTATGCCCCGGTCCAGAACGGCTTTTCGGCAGGCTTTGGCAATAGGAGTGGGGTTGGCGGTGTCCGGCAGGATGATTGCGAACTCTTCGCCGCCATAACGTGCCACCAGATCTGCGGGTCGTTTAATCATGGCACCGAGAATCTCTGCTACTTGTACCAGACACTGGTCGCCGGCCGGATGACCATACTCATCGTTGTATTCCTTGAAGTAGTCGATATCGATCATCAGCAGTGATAGAGGCGTTTTCTCACGACTGGCCCGGCGAACTTCCTGCTTAAGGACGGCATCAAAGTGCCGCCGGTTTGCCAACCCGGTAAGCGAATCGGTGAGGGAGATCTGCTCCAGCTCCGCCTTTGCTTCGCTCAGCTGTGCATTTCTCCTGGCCCCTGCGAGGAAGTAACCGACGACAACACACACAAGAACGATGCCGGCGGAACTGACAAAGATCGGTAAAAGCCCGCGTCTTTCTTTTATTAACCCCTCGGAAGGCACCGCCTCGACCGACCACTGCCTGCCTGCGATCTCGAATTGACCGGCGCGGTACCGATCCTCAAATCGCCATCCGGGCGCATCGGGACGACCAGACCGGTACAGCACCGTTTCTTCGTCACCCGTTCTATCGATGACTTCCAGAAGGAGGTCCGTCCTGCGCTCGCTGCCGACCGCCTGCTTGACCAACTCACCCACCCGGAAGACCCCGTTGATAAAACCGGTTTGGTGGCTATCAGCGACTGTCCCGCTGGTGCCCGGCGCGAATTCATATAGCGGCGCGAAGACAAGAAACCCGTTCTGATCCTCTGGCTCCTGAACCAGCCGGATGCCTGCCGTGGCTACCATCTCTCCGGATTCACCAGCCCGGGTCAAAGCCTTTCGGCGAGAAGCCTCACTGGCAAGGTCGAAGCCAAGCGCCGCTCGATTATCCGCCAGAGGCTCGATATATTGAACCGGCACATATTCCGCCCGCGCACGCACAGGACTCAGACCCTCCGCCCCGGCCTCTGTGACCGAAAATTCCGGATAGGTCATTCTCTGTTCCCGAATGAATTCCGGCAGCTGATCACGTTCAACAATCGGCGCCCAGGCAAACGCCTGAATCGCAGGTGACCGGTCCAATACCTTCCTGGTCAGAGTCTCAAAACGGTCACGAGTCATGTCTGGCATGGTCCCGACGGCAGCCTTAAGCGCATACAGGATTTCCAGATTCAAGAGAACCTCGCGCTCGATACTCGCGGAAAGTTGGTCGATGTCGGCCTTGAACTCCAGCGTAACGGTTCTGGATTCCTCGCTATACAAAAGCCGCCCCAGGGCCAGGCTGATTGCCACGCCAGCGAGCAGTGCAACAACGGCTGAAATGATTATTCGCCGTTTTGGAAAACGTACGTCGGACAACGTGGAACCACCTTTTCAGTCAAACGTTTTGTATCTTGATCCCGGTATAGGTTTCATCTGGATATTTCTTTTACGCTCCCGGATGACACAGGGATGTGAGCGTTTGTAAAAATGACGATTTGAAGAATCCAGGAGACTCAAAGTTACCACGGAATTGCGTTGGCACCGGATCCAGCACTCAGTTATACTGTTTTTTTATACAGTAATATGTAATCCCACTGCGAGGAATAACCATGGCAGTACAAGCAGTCTACTTTTCCGATAGGGACGGCCTGGATATGGCACTGAAAAATCCTGAGACGATGCTGTTCACCTCCAAAGCCGAAGCCGACGCCCGAGACAGGGTTCTGGAGCTGGCCGAAGAAATCCAGGTCTTTCTGAGCCGCAAGGTTGAAGGTCTTGGCGATGATCTGGCCGAGCGCTGTGCCATGGCCATTGCCGAAGACAAAGATCTGTTCCAGAAAGCCCTCAAGAAACCCGAGCTGCTGAACGCAGAACAGGAATAACGGCAATGGGCGGCCGGGGACGGCCGCCCTGCCCTCAGCCTACCGCTGTCCAGGTTCCGTTGTCGTAGTGCTCCACACCGCCTTCGGACATCCGGTGCAGACTAACCCATTGGTTTTCTACCAGCGCCGCCACGTCTGGCTCCTCGCGCAGAACCGTTTCAATCCGCTCCGCCGGCGCATCAATCAGCACGGTCAGGCGAAGCGGTTCGTGTCGCCAGTAGGTGCCGTCGTGCACTGACTGAAGAGGCAGCCCGATTCTCAGCTGCGTTCCATTCCCCTCCACAACCCCGACATTGCCACCCACCACCGAGTGCAGCAGCTTATTGCCTGAGCCATAGACGCCGGGGACGGTTACCGACGCGAAGTACTGGAGATTGATCCAGTTGGCAACAATCATCGGGGCGGCAAGCAGTGCTGCCAGAAGGTTGCCGTCGTCGTCCAGCGCCGGGTCGTAGTCGTGCAGAAACACACGGCCGCCAAGGTCACTGCCCCGGGTCTTGCTCCTCTTGGCAAAAACGATGGCCGCATTGTTGGCCAGGCCCCACTCAGGGCGTACTTCCGACCAGTCCCGGGTCCGGGTTTCCATGGCCTGCCGGAGACTGTCATCACTCAGCCCGTTCAGTTTCAGCGGAGTGGCCCGCTCCTTGCGCACGCGTAACCCGGCTTCTGCAAACCTGGCTTCCAGGTCTGCCAGCTTCTGGACGTGGGAGTCCGGCACCAGGTGTCGATCAGCAATGGTCACTTTGTCTGTTGCCGTGCAATGCTCTGCCGCGATCGCCCAGGTGAAGTCCGGAATCCTGATGCCTTCGGCGGCCAGCCCCGCCCTGACCTGGGGATCGTTGACAAGGCGGGCCGCAAGTCGGGCATTGACGCCGCCACTCTGCCCGCCGCAGGCGCCACAATCCAGGCCAGCCTGGTTCGGGTTATTGTCGGTATGGCTGCCATGGCCGACGAGAACCAGCAGTGGCGCGAAGCGGCTGGTTAGCGACATGCCCCTGAGCATGTTGGCAACCAGGGACACCTTTTCGGCATCCGAAAGAGGGTCGCCGCCGTGATCATGAACCAGTCGGCCGTCCAGGCTCTCAGTATCACCGGCTTTGCGGCCGTGCTTCAGGGTATCTTTTACCAGCTTCCAGGCCCACGCCAGTCCGGTGGTCTCAACCAGGGTGAAGGTGGAGAGGCTGGTATATTTCGCTTTTCTGACGGATTCCCGGGCAATCTCTTTCTGATCCCGTTTCCGGTTCTCGGCCAGGTCCTCGCGCAGACTGCCCTTTGTGTCGATCAACCGGTAGGAAGCCGGCAACAGACCCGGCAAGCGGCGCAGCGGGGCCAGCGGGCCATGCCGCTGATGGTCAATAGGCATGCCAAAAAAGCCGGCGAAACCCAGCGTCTGTACCGCAGGATAAACCGCCTCGAGGTGACGGCGCATCACTTCCGAGCGCACGTCGATACAGAACACCGCCTGAACCTCCGGATTTTCATGATGCGACCTTGACCGGACTGCATCCGCCGATCCCGATGCTATCGCCCGCCACAGGGTGCGCTGATAGCCAATTTCCAGGGCCCGCTGCCAGACCCAGAGATGTTTCTGCTCCTCAGCACCGCCGGCACGCCGTGCCCGGGTCTTGCTTCTTTGCCACTCGGCTTTCTGGCCGGTCGAGGCAAAAGCGACGCCGGCCGACTCCCACACCAGCATGATCGCCAGTATCTCTCCGCAACGATCGGAGGACCGGCCCTCAAGGCCGGCTCGCCAGTCAACGCCACGACACCAGGATGCCCAGCCGTTCACCCGGAGCAAAAGGCTGTGGCACAGGCCTTCCAGTTCCGCGCCGGAGACACGAATCCGCTGGATAGCTTCCAGAATGGCGTGGTCGATGGTGTCCGGAACGGCCTTGAAGAACGTACGCAAGCCAGCCAGGCCGGTGGTGAAGTCCAGGGCCAGATCCCGACGAACCTGCTCCAGCCAGAAGCTGAACAGGCTTGCCTCGGAATCAGATATAGACCACCGGCCCTGTCGCTGATCAAAAAAGGCACCACAGACACGGGAGACCTGGTCACTCGCGGCTTCAGTCAGGCCGCTGATTTCATGGTTACCGGTTGCACCCGGAAAGGTATCCAGAATAGAGCCCCGCAGGGGAGCCGGTGTCGTGGGCGCACGGCTGAGCCAGCCCAGATACCAGGCTGTATCGTGCTCGTCACTCTGCTCGCCAACCCGGTCGCCACCCCGCTCGTCAATACTGGCCTGGAGATCCTCCTTGCGGATCCGCCCGCCCTCCCAGGCCTCGCGGTAGTATTCTGCTGGCATCAATATGCTGAAACCGGCCCGTTCCTTGAGAATCTGATCGGCTCTCGAGGCCGGAAGTTGCCTCAGGCCCCAGAACGGGTTCACCGCAATCCACTGGTCCAGGGGCCAGGCCGGTGCGATCCGGCCACATGCCTTCCGGAAAGGCTCCCGCCAGCCTTCATTCATTACCTGCAACTCGGGCACCGATACGCAGACGTTGGTCATGACTTCTCCTCCAGACGGAACGGATGATGGGGAACCCTGCGGAACATGCTCGGCACTTTCAGCGCTTCTGCCGCCAGGAAACGGGTCAGGCGGTCGAAGGGCAGCTCCAGGTAAAGCCCCTGCCGGAAGTGGGCACGGAGTGCCTGGGCTAACCGGGAGCGCGCTCCAAACAGAATCAGCAGTGAACAGCTGGCCAGCAGCGCGATCATCGCAAGGCCCAGGCCGTAAGCAATGGCCGGTATCGCAAACCCCTCATGCGCCGGCACGGCGGGGCCCAGCAGCAGGTGCAGCAGCGAGTACAGCGGAACCAGCAACACCGCCAGGCCCGCAAGCCGGAGCCTCATGGCGCCGGTTGCACCCGTCGGAATGCCCATGGCCGCCGCAGCTACCGCCAGGACCAGAAGCGCTCCGAACACCGGGTTGTGCTCCACGATACCCGGTGCCTGAAACAGGATGAACGCCGCCACCAGCCCCGTGGAGCCTGCCCAGACCAGGCGGCTGGCCACACGAGGCTCCGGGAACCCGGTTGCAGCCGAAACCACCACGGTGCGCCCGGACGCCAGGAAGGAATGCGCCTTGTAGAGCGAGTGGGCCAGCAGGTGCAGCAGTGCCAGGGTGTAGGCGCCCATGCCGATTTCGAACAGCATGAAGCCCATCTGGGCGCAGGTAGACCAGGCAAGCGCATGCTTGACCGAGTACTGGGTCATCATGGTGAGAACGGCAACCACCGCCGTCATGCCACCGACCACCAGCAGAATCATGTGGCCCGCTGTAAACCCGTCAAAAACCGGGAACAGACGCAGCCAGAGAAAGCCGCCGAGATTGATCACTCCGGCGTGAAGTAGCGCCGAAACCGGTGTCGGCGCCTCCATTACCCGGATCAGCCAGCCGTGGAAGGGAATCTGGGCACATTTGAGCGCAGCGGCGAGCGCCAGCACAACCGACGCGACCGTCAGTGCGGTTGATCCTCCCGCGCGGGCGGCTTCGCTCTGGATCATGTCCGGCAGATAGAAGGTGCCGTAATGGAGATACAGCGCCACCACGCCGGAGATCACCAGGGCATCGCCCACACGGCTGACAATAAACTTCTGAACCGCCGCCATGCGCGCCTGCGGCCGGTCCTGGTAAAGCGTCAGGAGATGGTGCAAGGCCAGGCTGACGCCGATCCAGGCGCCGGCGAGGGTCAGCAGGTGGTTGGTGAACACCAGCACCAGGACGGAACCCACCGTTACCAGAAACCAGGGAAGAAACCGGTCACGGCCGGGATCCTGGCTGAGATAGTTGTCCGCAAACCGAAGAATCACCCAGCCAATGAAGGCGACCATCAGGGCCATCCAGACAGCAATGCCGTCGGGATACAGGCCGAAACGGCTGCCCAGTGACACCAGGGTGTTGCTATCACCACCAATGCGGGACTGGATGACCAGCAACAGGGCGACCATCAGCGAAGCTGCCATGGAGGCCACCATCATCCATCCGGCGAGGCGCCAGCAGTGGTTCAGTTTAAGGGGATTTTTCAGCCAGCCACTCAGTCCGGCCAGAACAAACAGACCCACCGGCACTATCAGCCAGATGGCCAGTACCAGAAGTGACGAAAACTCAGCGATTGGATTCATATCTTCAAACCTCCTGTTTGCGCGTACTTTGCCGCGATTCGTCCCATTTAAAAAATAGTTTATACTGATCGGATCATTCTTTTTTAGAGAACGAATGACCATGAAGCTCAACTACCATCATCTTTATTACTTCTGGAAAGTGGCCCGTACCGGCCATCTGACCCGCGCTGCCGAGTCGCTGCATATTTCCCAATCCGCCCTTTCCGGTCAGATACGGAAGCTGGAGGAAAGCCTGGGCCACGACCTGTTTATCCGGGAGGGGCGGCGGCTGAAGCTGTCCGAAGCCGGACGAATGGCATTTTCCTACGCAGAGGAAATTTTCAGGCAGGGCGAGGAACTGACGGCACTGTTTGCGTCTGGCGCTCAGCCAAACCGGGAAATCCTGAGGATTGGCGCGGTCGCGACTCTGTCCCGGAATTTCCAGGAAGGTTTCATTCAGCCATTGCTCAACCGCGAAGATCTGGAACTGAGCCTGCAGAGCAGCCATATCGATGAGTTGCTGCGCCGCCTCTCGGCGCACCGCCTGGACCTGATCCTGGCCAACCAGTCGGTCCAGGGCGATGAGCAGAATCCCTGGCGTTCCCGTCTGATTGCCAGGCAGCCTGTGAGCATCATCGGGCCACCGGGGACCGTCGCTCACGGAAATTTCGCCGAAGTGCTCCGGGGCCGGAGCCTCATTGTTCCGGGGCCAGACAACAACATACGCCAGGCGTTTGACCAGCTCTGCGAGTACCACCGGCTGCGCCCGAACATCGCTGCGGAAGTCGATGACATGGCCATGATGCGTCTGCTGACCCGGGACACCGGGCATTTTGCCATCATGCCACCGGTGGTTGTTCGCGATGAGCTGAAAGCCGGCGCTCTGGCGGATTACGGCGCCCTGCCCGGCGTGTTTGAGGAATTCTACGCGATCAGCATCCGGCGCCAGTTCGAGACTCCGGCCCTGCGCGAACTGCTGTCGCAATCGTCAGATAATTTTCTGACCCGGGCACCGGTTGGTCATTCTGGCTAGCAACTGTGGCGAATAAAGTCATCCATCCGGCAAGGTGACACCCGTATACTGATCCGAAAGACAAAAATAACGCCGGACAACCGATCATGACCCAGAACAGCAGCCGTAAACGCCCGTCCATTCTGATAATCGGCACCGGTTTCGGTGGCCTGGGCATGGCCATCACACTGAAACAGGCGGGCTTTACCAATCTGACCATGCTGGAAAAGGCCCACCGGGTGGGCGGCACCTGGCGCGATAATACCTATCCCGGCGCAGCCTGTGACGTGCAATCGCACTTCTACTCCTATTCGTTCGAGCCCAGGCACGACTGGTCCCGGAAGTTCGGACTGCAGCCGGAAATACTCGGGTACATGGACCATTGCTTGGAGAAATACCAGCTCGGCGAGCACATCCGATGCAATGCAGAGGTTAAGGAAGCCAGCTTCGACGAGCGCAACAACCAATGGATAGTCACCCTGACAAGCGGCGAGCAACTGACCGCCAGTGTGCTGATTACCGCGACCGGCCAGCTCAATCAACCGGCCTGGCCGAAACTTGAAGGCCTGGATCGATTCCAGGGGAAACTGTTCCATTCCGCCCGCTGGGATCACGATTACGACCTGGCTGGCAAGCACGTGGCGGTGATTGGCACCGGAGCCAGCGCCATCCAGTTCGTGCCGGAAATTGCCCCGAAAGTGAAACAACTGGATCTGTTCCAACGCTCTGCCGCCTGGGTCCTGCCCAAGCCGGACCGCCCCTTCACGGCCTGGGAGCAGGCGGCGTTCCGGAAGGTTCCGGCCTGGGACCGCTTGTACCGCTACCTTATCTACTGGAAGAACGAGAGCCGGGCCCTGGCATTCACCCGGTTCAGTGGGTTGCTTGGGATCTACGCGAACCAGGCCAAATGCGAAGCCGGTAGATGGGTTACCGATCCGGCGAAGCTGAAACACATCATCCCCGACTACAAAATCGGCTGTAAGCGCATCCTGATTTCCAACGACTGGTATCCGGCCATTAACCGGCCCAATGTAAATCTGATAACCGATCCCATTGACCATATTGAGGAATACGGCGTGGTGACCCGGGGCGGCCAGCACCACCCGGTCGATGCCATCATTTGCGGAACCGGTTTCCGCGCCTCTGATTTTCTCTCCCCGATCCGGATTACCGGCCGCAGTGGAAAAACGCTGAACGAGGCCTGGCAGAACGGCGCCGCGGCGTTCAAAGGCATTACTGTCAGCGGCTTCCCCAACCTGTTCATGCTCTATGGCCCGAATACCAATCTGGCTCACAACTCGATTCTGTACATGCTGGAATCGCAGTTCCGCTATGTTCTGGGATGCGTTGAAACACTGGAAAAATACCCCGGCTCCGCCATGGACGTTCGCCAGGACCGACAGGACCGGTTTGGCCGGGTCGTCCAGCAGCGCCTCAAGGACACTGTCTGGAACTCCGGCTGCAGTTCCTGGTATCTCGATGCCAATGGCCGGAATACCATTAACTGGCCGGGATTTTCCTTCACCTACCGGTTCGCGACCCGTCGGGTCGATACTGCGGACTATCACTTCAGTCAACCCTCGACGACCGCTCTTTGAGGCCACATTTTCCAGCGCTTGAAAGATGACCAAATTCATAGGATGATTGGTTCATCATATGGAGGGATGATAAACACATGCTGGAACGTATCCGGAAAGGCTCGCTGGTCGAAACCGCTATCGAGAGCTTGAGAAGTGCCATTGAAAGCGGCGACTGGTCGGTCGGCGACCGTCTGCCGGTGGAATCGGAGCTGTCCGACTCCCTCGGCGTAAGCCGGAACACGGTCCGGGAGGCGGTTCGGGTGCTGGTTCATGTCGGAATGCTGGAGACCCGCCAGGGCGACGGTACCTATGTGCGCGCCACCCGTGACGCTGGTGAAACCCTGCGCAGGATCGCCCGCACCCAATTGGCGGACCAGTTGGAAGTGCGCATCATGCTGGAAACCGAAGCGGCCAAACTGGCCGCCGCCAGACGCACAGACCAGGACCTGCGGAAGATGACCAGCGCCCTCGACGCCCGGGCCAGAGCCGGCGACGATCTGCCAGGCCGCATCCGCCACGACGAAGCTTTCCACCATGCCCTGGTGGCCGCCTCCCATAACCCGGCGCTGGTTGAGCTGTATGACTATTTCTCCCATGCCGTCAGCCAGACCATTGAACAGACCGAAACCAATACCGACCTGCCCGAGCCGTCCCAGGAAGACCACGAGCTTCTCCTTGCCGCTGTTCGCCGGCAGGACGAAAACAAATCGGAAAACCTCGCCAGGGCGCTGCTCAGACCCAGCCTTCAGGCGCTCAAGAGTCAGGAGTCCTGAGCCATGAACTTCCGGATTGACACCTTCACCCTGCTCCTGCTCGGCGCCATCGTACTGGCGACATTCGTTCCCGCTACCGGCCAGGCCGGCGATATTCTGGCAACCGCCGGTACCATCGCGGTCGCCCTGCTCTTCTTCTTCCATGGGGCGGCATTGTCCCGTGAGCAGATCATCGCCGGAGCCACCCACTGGCGACTGCACATCCTGATTACCTCGCTGACGTTTGTGTTCTTTCCCCTCGTGGTGCTGCCGATCAACGCACTCAGCGGGATCATACCCTCCTGGATGCCGGAGGATCTGGGCCTGGGCTTCCTTTACCTGGGCGTACTGCCTTCGGCGGTGTCGTCGTCTATCGCATACACCGCCATGGCCCGGGGTAACGTCCCGGCAGCCATCTGCAGCGCCGCCGCATCCAATGTGTTCGGCATGATGCTGACGCCATTTCTGCTCCTGCTGGTCGTGAGTACGTCCGGAGGCGGGGATTTTTCAATTGCCGAGGCGTTGAAAGACATCGTCCTTCAGCTGCTGCTGCCGTTTGCGGTTGGCCATGCCATGCGGCCCTGGCTGGGCGGTTATCTGGCGCGCAATGAAAGCCTGATGGCGCGTTACGACAAGTGTGTGATCTGGCTGATTGTCTATTCGGCGTTTTCTTTCTCGGTGGAAAGCGGCCTCTGGCAGAAACTGCCGCTGCAGGCGATCCTGTTCGCCATCGCACTATGTCTGGGCCTGTTATTGTTGTTCATGGTGTTTGCGAGGCTTCTGGTGCGCCGGTTTGGTTTCAGCCTTGAGGATGAGGCAGCCGTGGTTTTCTGCGGCTCCAAGAAGAGCCTGGCCTCGGGATTGCCAATGGCGAAGGTACTGTTCTCCGGGCACCCGGGCTTTGGCATGATCGTTTTGCCGATCATGTGTTACAACCAGATCCAGGTGATTGTCGGGGCCATCCTTGCGCAGAAATACCGGGAGAAAATTGAGCAGGCCAATTCAGAGAAAAAGCAGTGACCTGAGCGGCGGCTCTAACCGCCGCCGCCCATTCCGCCAAACAGGGTGGCAAGGATGGCCAGGCCCACAATCCAGCCAATGATCGCTGGCCAGAAATTGACCATTTGCGGTGGCAACTCCTCCTGAGCTTCTGCCGCATCCCGATCCGAATCCGGATAACCGTGCTCATCCGGCAGCTCCTGAACCTGCTCAACGCCGAACCAGTTAAACCAGTCGCCAAGAAACTGGGCCACCGGGGCCGGAAATGTGCCGTTTTCTGCCATCGGGCGCAGTTGTGGTTCAAGCTGCCGGCCGATCTCTTGCCGAAGAGGCGCCTGGTCGGCCGGCGGTTCATTCAGGATCGCCTTCCAGATACCCACGTCCTTGCTGCGGACAGGATCGTTCAGCAGTGCCTTGACCTGGATAACAACTTCCCGGACCACCTGGCCATCGTTGCCATCCAGGGGGCGTTCGCTTGCGTTGTCCCGGGGCTCGTTATCCTCGGCCTGCAGGGAGGCTAACGGCTCCTCCCGCGTCAGCGCCGGCGCCGGTGCTTCACCCACCGCGTCCCGGAATGCCTGTTCGAGGCGCCGGGCCTCGTCTGCAGAGGCAAATTTTAGCTGCTGCTCGTACGCATCCTGAATCCTGCGGCGATCGCCGGTGGGCTCAATTCCAAGGATTTCCCAACAATTCATACCGCTGTAACTCCCAGGCCTGACATTCATTACATTTTAGAAAGACAAACTTTCTGTAGTCGCTTACGATAGGCACTAACAATAAAAAAACTTTACCAACCTTTTCCTTGGCAGATTATAGAACGACAACCATGGGCTTTACGACCGACCGACGCTGCAAGAACCCCCACACCTCCACGCTTTCAGAGCCTTTTACTCTGTCCCCCTTCATTCTCGGCCTTGCCGCAGGCCTTGCGATTGCCGCATCGCCGGCACAGGCAGCGGGTGGAAAGACCGAGGGCGGATATTACGGCTTCAGCGATGCGCTGCCCGAGGTACTGACGACAACCCGTCTGCGACAGCCGAAAACCCGGGTTCCCGGGTCCACAACCGTCATCGAAGGCGACATGATTCGCGATCTGGGAATCATGAGTCTTGTCGAGGTATTCAGACTCGTTCCTGGCATGGTGGTCGCACAGGTCGGCAGCGCCACCCCGGTAACCACCTACCACGGCACGGTTCACTACGAACAGCGCAGAATGCAGGTGCTCGTAGACGGGCGCACGGCGCACCGCGCAACGCTCTCGGACATGGACTGGCAAACCATGCCGGTACCGCTCGAGCTGATCGAGCGCATCGAGGTCAGCCGCGGCCCGAACGCCGCCGCCTATGGCATCAACGCCTTCCTGGGCACCATCAACATCATTACCAGAGACCCGGCAGACACTGCCGGCGCGGAACTCCGGGCGGTTCGGGGGTCACGTAAGTACATCCGGACATTTGCCTCAGTTGGTGACGCTGGCAATGAGTATGACTGGCGCCTGGCGTTTGAGAAGCGGCAGTTCGGTGGTTTCGATTACCGGTACGACGACGATGACGCCAAAGTCCCCTTCAATGATGGCCACGATATCAACGTATTCACTTATGATTCCCGGCTGACTCTGAGCCCCGCGTTCAATGCCGAGATCCGCGGGGGTGTCGTTGATGGCGTGAATAAGGAAGATTTCGACAAGAACGGCGAACTGGGGGCGATCGGGAATCCGGATATCGATGTGCGGGATTATTACCTGCAGACCCGCCTGAATTTTTCGGAATCTGACCGGCATTTTTACCACCTGCAGATTAGTTTCGAAAACTTTGACCGGCGCCAGCGCTGGCCCATCAGTGTTCCAGCGTCTGCGGTAGAATGCCTGCGCAATGGCACCCTCCTGTTCTGGAGACAGAATCGGGACATCTGTTTTCCCGGGAGTGGCGCCACGGGCACCCCAATGACGGCGGATATAAATGCCGATTCGGAGGACTCCCGGCTGGAATTAGAGCTGCAGGATACCCTGATCTTCAACAAGGATCTGAAGTTGGTGACCGGCGCCGGTTATCGGGAAGACACCTACCGGTCAGAGACTTATTTCAATGGGCGAGGCATGAACTATCAGTCCAGGGTATTTGGCAATCTGGAATACACGCCCGTAGCGTGGCTTACGCTGAATGGTGGCGGAAACTGGGAGCGGACCACCACCACCCAGCACACCTATTTCTCACCCAGGGTCGCGGCCAACTTCATACTCAACGAAAAGCACTCGCTGCGGTTTATCTATTCAGAAGCCGTACGTACCCCTGACGGTTTCGAACAGAGCCCGGACTATGGTTTTACCCTCCGGAACGTCGAACCAGCGCAATACGCAGATCTGGAAGGCTACAGGGTCAACAATACGGCTGTGTGGGATAACCCGTCACTGGTCACGCTCGGCAGGGAACTGGAAGAAGAGCGGATCGTCTCTAGAGAAATCAGTTACTTCGGCCTGTTTCCCGCGGGCGCTGCGTTGTTCTCTCTCGAAGTCCGTGCGTTCAGGGATGAACTGCGCAACATGATCAGTGGTGTCATACAGTTCGATGACTGGACGATTGACAACAATGTTGACATGAATCAGCAAGGCTTTGAGATTGAGGCATCGATGGAGTACCCGGGAACAACCCTTCGTACAACCTACGCCTATCTCGACCAGGATAGCTGGTACAATGGCCCCCAGATTTACGACGACGCCGGCAACATCAACAACCGTGAAAAACAGTATAATGTTGACCTTCTTGGTCGGCTCTCGGTGCAACACTCCGGAAGTCTGGCCCTGATACAGGACCTGTCGGCAGGATTTCAGGGGGCGGCAGCTTTTTACTGGGCCGACGAATTTCGCCGTTCCCAGTTCGAGAGGCTGGATCTGCGGTTGGCCAGGCAGATCTTCCTCCCGAGGTACACCGCGGAGATCGCGTTTACGATGCAGCACTATCTGGATGAGGAGCCTGATCTCAGCGCTGACAACAACATCAGAGATCAGAACCAGTTTTTCATCGAGGCAGGTGTCCGCTTTTAAGCTTCTCAAGGGACAAGTCTTAACCCAGGATGGTATGACAACGCACACATATTGGTTTGCATCATTGATTTGGACGGCACGCAGGCTCGCTCGAGACTACTTGCCCTCTATGATCCTGCTGCCGCTAATATTACTGGGCCTCGCCAGTCAACCTCTATCGGCGGGGGAAACCATCCCGCAAACCGTATACTTCGTGGGGTCTGGCAATGACGCGTTGGACCAACACATCAAAAATCTGCTTGTTGAGCATCTGGATGAACAGATCTCGCTTGAGGCCATCGGCGTTGACCAGGTCGCGGCGGTCACAGACTCGGTGGTGATCACCATCGGATCGAGCGCATTCTCCAGAGTCAGACAGGCAAACCCTGATGCGCCGATTGTTTCCCTGCTGACCGAACGCGACTTCCTGGACGACTATGCCATCCGGGCGCCGGGCCAGATTTCCGGAGTTTTTTACGACGTGCCGCTGATTCGGCAGGCGCTGACGGGGAAGGCCATCCTTCCCCAGGCAACCGACATTGCCCTGCTTGCCACTCCGGAATCCGTTGAGCTGTACCAGCCACTCATTGACCAGCTTCCGGCCTATGGAATGTCAGCGAGGGTGTTCCTGGTGGATGACAGGGACAGCCTGATCCCCACGCTGGTAAGGGCACTGGGCTATGGCGACTTCCTGCTGGCGGCGCCGGACAGCGCCATCTACAACCCCAGAACCATCAAACACATCCTTCTGACAGCCTATCGCCGGAACAAGATTGTTATCGGCCCAACCCAGGCTTACGTGCAGGCAGGATCGCTGGCTTCAAGCTACGCACCTTTTTCGGAAATCGTCCAGTTGGCGAGCGAGTTTGTCGAAACCTACCAGAAGACGGGGAAACTCCCGCTTCCCTCCTATCCCCGGCAGTATAAAGTGGCCATCAACAAGCAGGTCGGGCGCTCCCTGAATATCCCCCTGCCGGATCGGGAGGAGATCGCCCGTACGGTCAATCAGTACCTGGACACCAACGGGGAGACTTCCGATGAATAACAGTCCCAGGCAACAGCGCCCGCTGTCCAGGAAACTGCTGTTACTCGGTGCCCTTCCTGCCGTTGTCATGTTCATTGTGCTGATGTCGTTCTTTACGTCGGCCAGGCTCGAAGACGCCCGACGGGATCTGTCCGAGAGTAGCCAAATGCTTGCAGACAGCCTTGCGCCGGCTCTTGAATACGCGGTTGTCTCGGGCAACGCAAACGCGCTGGATCAGATTCTGTCCCGTTCCCTGAGACGGAGCAGGGCGGACTGGATACGGGTGTCCGATGTTATTGGTGAGCAGATCGGCTTCGTGTCTCATGGGCCAGTCAAACTGCAGGACGATCCCGAGGGTTATCAGGTTTATGAAGCAGAAATCCTCCAGCAACCACTGGAAATTGGTTCAGAACGCGCCACGGAGTGGTTTGAGCCGGATTATGGCTTTGGCTCGGGCGCACTGCGAGTCGGTACAGTACAGGTAGGTGTCAGCACGGATGTGCTGGCTGACCGACGCCAGGACATTATCTGGACCTCCATGGCGGTAGGTTTGGCGCTGCTTCTGTTCACTATCCTGATCATCAATCATTTCCTGAGCGCTATTCTCTCTCCTATCCGCGACCTCGCGGGCAGGATTGGCAAATTGACCGACGGCGATTATCAGGAACGACCGCTGGATACCCATCAGACCTCCCGGGAGGTTGTCGCCATCGAGAGACAGCTGAACCAGTTGGCAACCCACCTGGCAGACTTGAAGGCCGCCAGGGACCAGACTCTGGCGGCGTCTGAAAGCATGCGCGAAAAAGCAGAAATGGCCAGCCAGGCGAAATCCGAGTTTCTTGCAACGATGAGCCATGAGCTGCGTACACCCCTCAACGGAGTGCTCGGCATGGTTGATCTGGTCCAGGAAGAGCCGCTCAGCACCCGCCAGCGCGATTACCTCACCACGGCACGCCAGTCCACCGAGGACCTGTTGACGGTGATCGGCGACATTCTCGACTATTCCCGGATTGACAGCGGAATACTGGAGCTGGAAACCCAGGAGTTTGACCTCAGGCAGCTCATTTCGAACTGCACCGCCACCTACCGGCACGTGGCGGAACAGCAGGGTCTGGCCCTGAACCTCAAGTTCTATGGCGACTGGCCCGATACACCCCGGGTAACGGGGGATCCGGCGCGCCTTCGACAGGTGCTCGCTGGGCTCATCGATAATGCCATCAAGTTTACCGGAGACGGCTTTATCAATATCCAGGCCGGCTGTGTTGCCCTGGACGAGAACTGCCTCATTCTGAACTGCTCTGTGAGCGACTCCGGTTCGGGCATTCCGGCTGAGCGGCTGGGCGACATTTTTAAATCCTTCGAACAGCTTGACGGCGGCAATGCCCGGCAGCATGGCGGCACGGGAATGGGGCTATCGCTGGCGCAGCGCCTGGTGGAGCTGATGGGCGGTCATATACAGGTTGAGACCGACCTCGGAAAAGGCTCGTCGTTCCGTTTTGAGCTGCCCTTCGAGCTCGCCAATTCCCGAACCCAGGCGGCTTCAGTCAGCGTCCAGCCGAGGGAAACGGTCAACGGCGTCAGCCATGCTCTGGTCGTGGAGGACAACCCGGTGAACCAGCGAGTTGCCACAGCCATGCTCAACCGGCTGGGCTTTGTTACCGATTCTGCCAGCAATGGCAAGGAAGCTCTGGAGAAGGTAACGACCAATCACGCCGGCTACGATGTAATCCTGATGGACTGCCAGATGCCGGTCATGGATGGTTATGAGGCCACCCGATACATCCGGGAGTGGGAACAGAGTAACGGCCAGTCAGGTACACCAATCATTGCCCTGACCGCCGATGTGCTCGCAGGTACTGAAAAAAGCTGCCTTGACTGTGGGATGAACGATTATCTGGCCAAGCCAGTCAGGAAGGAAAACCTGCGCGAAGCCCTGAGCCGTTGGCTGCAGCTCTGAAGGAGGGTTGGCGCCCTTCCCTGGGCGCCTGATAGAGATTACGGGAACCTGCAAGTGGAGATGCCAGGCAGGTTCAGGCCACCGGCTCCCTCATGGTGACAAACTCCTCCGCTGACGTCGGATGAATCCCCAGCGTGGCGTCAAACTGGGCCTTGGTGGCACCAGCCTTGATGGCTACGGCAAGCCCCTGGGTTATCTCGCCGGCATCCGGCCCGACCATATGGGCGCCGAGGACCTTATCGGTTTCGTCGTCCACCACCAGTTTCATCAGGCTCCGTTCCTCGCGGCCACTGAGGGTGTATTTCATCGGGCGGAACTCGGACCGGTAAATCCGAAGGCGGTGCCCTGCCTCCCGGGCCTGCTCTTCGGTCAGGCCAACGGTACCAATGTTGGGCTGGCAGAACACCGCCGTCGGAATCGCCGAATAATCCATGTCGCCCTGGCCGTCTCCAAACAGGCGCCTGCTGAGCACCATGCCCTGCGCCAGCGCCACCGGAGTCAATTGCGGAGTACCAATCACGTCACCCAGTGCGGTAATTGAGGGAACCGCGGTCTGGAAATGGTCATCGACGACCACATGGCCGGAGGCACTCAGTTGGACCCCCAGATCGGTAAGCCCCAACCCGTCGACCAGAGCCCGCCGCCCGGTTGCCGCCATTACCAGGCCGGTTTCCATCACCTCGCCGTTACTTAGCTGAACCCGGTAATGGGCATTGTCAGCCTCCACCGATTCGATGGTTACGCCGAACTGGAGATTGATCCCCTTCTTGCGCATTTCCTGTTCCGTGAACCTGCGGATATCACCGTCGAAACCGCGAAGGAACAGATCTCCCCGATACAGCAGCGTGGTCTCCACCCCAAGCCCGGCCAGAATGCCGGCAAACTCAACAGCAATATAGCCACCGCCCCACACAACGGCCTGCTTGGGCAACTGGGGCAGGTAGAACATTTCGTTGGAGGTGAGAATGCATTCCTTGCCGGGAACGTCCGGAACGACCGGCCAGCTTCCGGTTGCCACGGTGATGTGCTTTGCCGTGTAGGATTGGTCGCCAACCACCACCGTATGGGCATCGGCGAGCGAGGCCGTTCCGTCGATAATGGTAACCCCGGCATTTTCAAGCAGGCGGCCGTAAATGCCGTTCAGGCGTTCAATCTCGGCATTCTTGTTGGCGACCAGTTTGGGCCAGTCGAAACTGACGTCATCCAGCGGTACCTTCCAGCCGTAACCGGCGGCGTCTTCCAGTTCATCGTGAACGTGGGCGCCATAGACAAACAGCTTTTTGGGCACACACCCCACGTTGACGCAGGTTCCCCCGAGGTACCGCGATTCGACGACAGCAACCGAGGCGCCACGCTGGGCAGACATCCGGGCCAGTCGAACCCCACCGGAGCCCGCTCCGATAACAATCAGATCAAAATCCCGCTGTTCAGACACAGCTTCTCCCGTTAAGAGTTACAATCAGGTTTGGCCTGTTGCGGCCGCTTTGGTCTCCGGGGCCACTTCCCGGAACAATATGTGATCCTCGAAATCTCCTAGCCGGATCTTGCCAAGGCTCCGGAACCCTTCGGATTCGTAGAACGGCAGATATCGGCTGTTTCCGGTATCCAGTACCAGCCCGCTGCCCTGCGGATTTTCTGCACAAAGCCTTTCCACTGTTTTCAGCAACAACCGGCCGTAGCCCCGGTTCTGGTATTTGGGGTTCACTCCCATCAAAGGCAGTTGATGGGCCTGGGGCTGCGGCAGCATGTCGCGGATTTTCTCATGGTAATCCAGATAGCGGCGCGTAGAGGCAAAGCCGGTGGTCAGCACCATACGGATGCGCCAACTGAACTGGTCTGCCAGGTTCATCCGGAGCTCCGGATCACCGATGAACGCCACGGCAACGAGGGTGTCGTTGACCATCACCCCGATGGCGTCCTGATTGAGCTCGATATACAGGTCAATCAGCTCCCGGACCGTGGCCCGAACTCGCTGGTCATACCCCGGACGGCGGTGATCAAACAGATACTGGAAGGTCGGTTCGTTCCGGTAAGCATGAAAAAGTATGGATCTGGCTTCATTGCGCGCGCTGTCGTCCAGGCGAACAATGGCCGGCTCGGGTTGGTTCCTGTTGTCGCTGCCCTCGCTCATCGCTTTCCTCTCCTGCGTCAGTTCCGGGCACCGGCCCGGAATCTGTTATTCAGAATCAGATGGTCAGTGTAAGGCGGGCGGACACCCACCCGGGCTCACTGGCCCTGTCCAGGGCCGCCTGATCAACTGTTACGCCATGGTTCGTTTTCAGATTCTCAAGCCACGCTGCAACCTGTGCGAACGGGACATTTTCAAGCCAGACCCGAATGGCACCCTCACCGCCCGGCTCAAAACGCTGCAGTGAGAGGCCAGCTTCATCGGCAGACCGGGTAACCAGCGCCATCAACGCGCGACCGTCTTCTGGCTTGTCTGCGACCGCCGATCCGCTGCTGCCACCGGAATTACCGAGCCGCTTGATGGTCTGTTCGTTGGCCTGCACCCAGGCCAGCAGCTCGGCGGCATTATTCCGGGCACTCAACGACTGATCATAAAAGTCCGCCGACGGGCGCCACACCGCAAAGTAAAGAATGCCGACAAAGACCGCGAGCGCAAGTACCATCAGGGCCTGCTGGTCTCGCCTTGGTAACTGGTCGTACTGGGCAATCAGTTTGCCCACCGCCGGCTGATCCTTGATTCTGGAAAGCATGACCTTAACCCCCGGAGACAGTCAGGCGACCGCGGGCGCCAGTGGATTCATTCACTACCGAGCCGATCTGGGCCTCAAGCCCCTTGCTGGCAAGGCCGTTACGCAGGGCGCTGAGGCGTTCGTAGCTGTCGGCCCGCACATCCACAATCAGTTCGCCCCGGGAACGGCTATAATTGACCGAATTGAAATTAACCGACTGGCTGCCTGGCAAGCGCGCGTACTGCTCGCCGGTGTACTCCATCAGCGTAATAAAGCCCATTTCCGGGCCACTTGTGCCGGCCACTCTGAGCTGCCCCTCAATCACCCGCCTGACATTGCCGGCATGGGTCCGGCGGTCAGTGGGAAAGGCTTCCCGGTAGATAGCCATGGCATTGCTTTCCAGCGCTTCGGCCTGGTCCTGATAATAGAACCCCATGCCCGCCTGCAGGGTTACCTGAATGGTAAACCAGACCGCAGCTACCGCAATAAGAGGCTTCCAGGGTTTCAGCGGGCTGGTTTTGCCAGACATCACCGAAAACAGTCCCTGGCAAAGATTGACCGGCTCACACAGGTGGTGGTGATGGGCGTAGGCCAGCAGTTCAAGCGGCATCAGTTCGATGATTTCCTGTTGAACCGCAAGGCGACCAGACGCCTCCAGCTCACCAATACCCGCCTGGTGAAGCGAAAACTCCGCGTTGGTACCGTAAAGCGTGACAGGGATTTCCACCACCACTTCCTCCGCGGAGGGGGCCGCAAGCGTGTGCACGAACATGCCAAGGTTGGCCGATTGCATGCTCAGCCACTCTCCCCGATTGCTGACCATCATCGCGGTATCGCCATCCAGGCAGATCGACCACCCGCCGGCGGTGTGCGGTAAAAGAGACGCATCGGCAAAAATCGCGTCAAGCTGAACGTGATCCCAGCCACTGAACAGCGTCATCCACTGTGCCATGCGCCCACGGTCAATTGCGGCAACTCGAAAGCCCTGGTCGGTATGGCTGCCCAGTGCCAGATGAACCGCATCAATATCCTGGGCAATCTGCTCTTCAACGGCGTAGGGCAATGCCTGCTGGATAAAGCGAGTTTGCCTGGCGGGAATGTCAGCCAGGCAGAACAGAGCCTCCTCGCCCGGAATCAGGCCAATCAGCAGTACATTGTCCAGGGCGTTCTGGCCAAGAGTCTGCTCAATGTTAACGCGGCTGTCTCCCGTACCATGGGCCTGAATGTCGCCACTGGCATCGTGCAGCACCCAGTTGAACATCTGGGCATGGGGGTCCTGATCAGCGTCCGCGAACGGCGGTGTCGGGCGGACATAAAGGCGGTACGACATGGCTATCCTTCTGAAACGGTATAAGGTTCTTTGGTGATTCGGTTTTTCTGCCCGATATCCCTGTGAACCGTTCGGACTTCTCCTTCCGGGTTCCGGTAAACGGTACTGACCATATTCACGACCCGGTTATCGTAGGTAATCCTCGAGGCAACTTCAAAAAAGCGGGTCTGCAAACCCAGGCCGGCGGAATTGAGCCCCAGGCCGGCAAACTCCGGCAATGCCAGGAAGTCCTGAAGATTCTCGAAAGGATCTTCTTCCCGCTTCTCAAGAATAGACTTAGCCTGGGCATCCGTCAGTTCTTCATGAAGCGAGCGAATGACCATCGCCGTGGCGGTATTCACGTTAATGCCGGCGCCGAACACCGGAAGCGCAGCGACATGGGGCCTCAGGGCCTGATAGATTTCCTCGGTCATGCCTTCGATCAGGCGAAGTTCGGTCACGCTGGTAAAGGGCTGATTCCCGGCACGGTAGCCGGGGTCGGCCATCAGGTACTGGCCGTCCTCGGCGCCATAGGCCGTCACTGTCTGGTCGTTCGGGTCAATCCAGTCGATCAGCGAGTCGACCGATACGGCGGTAATTCCCAGGGCGGCAAACAGCCGAACAAAACGGTCGCGGGCCAACGTATTAACCTGGCCGCTGGCGTCAACCAGATCATTCAGATTCAGGCGCCCACCAAGACCATCGATCTGTACCTCGGCGACACCGTTTTCATCCAGCGGTAAAACAGCGGCGTTGGCGGCCCAGAATTCTTTCAGGGTGTCGACCATCTGGCTGTCTTCCTTGTCTTCTTCGAAATCCCGGCGCAGAACCTGTCGCGCAAAGGCCTCGGCACCGAGGGCAATGCTCTGGCCCTGTTGCTGGGCCAGATAGTGCCCGGCCTTGAAAACCCGGATGCTCTGTTGCTGGGTCATTCCTGACGCAAGCATCACCACCAGGGCCATGGCAAGAAGTACCATAATCAACGCCACGCCACGCTGGTTATTGCCGGCAACACCGGAGCCGTTCTCTACCACGGGTCAGCCCCCCTGCTCCGGAACGCCTTCGGTCGCGCCGGCGGGTTCTTCCGGGGTTTCCTCTGGCTCTCCGTTCATCTGGTTGGCCTGATTGATGGCGCCCTGGGCACCGGCCGGATCGAAGTCCGGCAGTACGAAAGTTCTGACCAGCGTACCGAAGCGCTCATGCTCAAGGGTGATTTCAATTCCAAGTGGCAATGGTATGTCCGGCCGGCTTCCCGGCGTGAGGCCGGCCAACACCTCGTCGGTCGGCCATTCCGGCTGCCAGTTGCGATTGTCATCAAGAAACCGGATATCGAAACGTTTAACGCCCTCAAGCAGCAACAGGTCTCGACTGTTTTCTTCCTGGCCCTGATCCACCATCGGCCAATAGCGCCGGCGCAGTTCGCTGCCGGTGTATTCCCAGGCAACACGCTGCAGGCCGCTGCGCCGGATACCCAGTGGGTTGCGCCAGCCCTGGCGGGTCAGTAGTAGCGCGAATGCATCTTCACGACTGGAAAGCGCCGGCTTGAAATCGCCATAGATATCCCGGGCGGGCCGGTTCACAACCTGCAACAGGTCCCGTTCGAGCAGCAGCATGGAGCGCTGCAGGCCGCTGAACTGCTCCGCCAGCTCATTCACGCGGTCACGGGAGCCCACCACGCCGCTTATCACCTGCCACACCCCCAGGCCGATCACCGCCGTAATTGTGACGGCAATCAGCACTTCCAACAGGGTGAAGCCGCGTTCGGATCGGGAAACCGGTTGAGAATGCGCCAGGGCCATCACTTCCCCACGAAGGCAGAAAGAGTGTGAACCGGCACCGGCTCCGGACGATCGTCCAGATAAAGTGCCACCGTGACCTCAACGCGTCGCATACTGGGCTCCGCTGTCGCCGCAACCACCGTTGTTACCTGCCATCGGTGGGGGCCATAATCGGTATCCCGGGAGTTTTCCGAGATTCCGGGAAGCGCCTCCTCCAGACGAATCTGGTTGATCTGGTTATCGGCCAGCCAACTAGCCAGGGTTTTATCCCGGATTCTTTCATAACTGGAGATATACTGGCTGCCTACCTGGGCTGCGGCGGCCGCAATCAGGCTGAAAACAAGCAGCGCGACCAGCACCTCGATCAGTGTAAAGCCCTTCTGCGGCCTCACTCCTGGCTCCCATCGTCGCCCGGTTTGCGCCATTCCATGGGCGATAGACCATCGGAGGCCAGTATGTGCCGATAATCCGACCCGCGACCAATGGTGAATTCCAGCTCGAAAGGCGTGGTTTCGCCACTGGAAAAGAACACCACATCGGGCAACAGGCGATCTTCAGACGAGGCCAGCCTGGGTATATCGCTCTCAATGAACTTGGTTACGGTGAGCCATTCCGGCAGGCTACGGGCGCGAAACAGGCGCTCTCCCGAGGCTTTCCAGTCCCCCGACTGATCCTGGAACGCCACAAACTGGTAGCCATCCTCGTCCAGGCGAAGGCCCAGTTCCTGATTATTGAGAACGGCTTGCTCCGACGCGGTTTGCATCAGCAGGTAAAGTTCCTGAACTTCATTTTCCAGTTCGCGCTGCTGGGAACTTCCCCCCATGGTAAATATGGCGAGTGACGCCAACAGCCCCACCACCACAAGAACAACCAGAATTTCAATCAGGGTGAAACCGGTATGCCGGGCGCTGAACTGCACAAGGGTTAGCCCTGGGTATCCCAGACACTGATATCCGCAGCGTCGCCTTCGCCGCCCGGTTGTCCGTCGGAGCCGTAGGAATAGAGATCATAGGGGCCTTCGGTTCCGGGGCTCACATACTGGTACTGTGCGCCCCAGGGGTCTTCCGGAACGCTTTTCAGGTAGCCGTCAGGGTTCCAGTTATTCGGCTCCGGGCTGCCCGTCGGTTTCGAGACCAGTGCTTCCAGGCCCTGCTGAGTCGACGGGTAATGACTGTTATCGAGGCGGTAGAGATCCAGCGCGTTGGCAATATTGCTCAACTGGGTTTCCGCAACCGTCACCTTGGCCTGATCACTGCGCCCCATTATATTCGGGGCAACAATCGCCACCAGGAGACCCAGGATAACCATAACCACCATGATTTCGATCAGCGTAAAACCACGGCTGTGCTTCGGTGTGTTCAATTTCATGCTCGTCATTATCTCACTCGTCATTGGCTTGGATTCCATTCAGTTCGGGCCAGTCTCCTGAAAGCCCGGCGCGGGTTCTAACCCACCAGACTACTCATGTTCAGTATCGGGAGCATGATGGCCATCACAATAATCAGCACGACCACGCCCATCACCAGCAGCATCATCGGCTCAAACAGCCCCACGATGGCGGCGATCTTCGCTTGCAGGGTGTTTTCCTGCATCCGCGCGGTCCGCTCAAGCATGCTGTCCAGTTCGCCACTGGCCTCTCCGCTGGCAATCATGTGCAGCATCATGGGCGGGAAATAACCGGTCTGGTCCAGTGAGCGATGCAGCGAGCCACCCTCACTGACCTTTCGGGCCGCGTCCCGGAGTTCCTGGCGCAGGAAATCGTTTGAAAGAACCTCACCGGCAATGCGCATCGCCTCCACCAGGGGCACGCCACTGGTGGTCAGGATGCTCAGGGTACTGGCATAACGCGCCGTGTTCACCCCTCGTACCATCCCGGAAAACAGCGGTAAATGCAGTAATCGTTTGTGAAAGCGCATCCTGAAAGCAGGTTTGGCCAGGAAATAGCGGAACACCATCAATGCGCCCACCAGCAACACAAGAAGGTAGACACCATAATTCGCCAGAAATTCCGACATCACCAGCATGGCCCTGGTGAGCGTTGGCAATTCCTGCCCCTGCCTCAGAAATACCTCGATGATATCGGGCACGACATAGGTCAACAGGAAAACCACGATGGAGATGGCAACAATGCTGAGGATAATGGGGTAGATCGCAGCAAGCTGGATTTTCTGGCGTGCTTCCTGGCGGTTCTCGGTGTAATCCGCCAGCCGGTTGAGCACCAGATCCAGGTGGCCGGCATGCTCACCCGCCGCCACCGTGGACCGGTACAAGCGCGGAAAGGCCTTCGGAAACTCGCTGAGGCTGTCGGCCAGCGTATAGCCTTCCATGACCTTGGCCCGTATGGCGATCAGCATACTGCGAATTCGGGGCTTGGACGACTGCTGGGACGCTGCAGAAAGCGCCTGTTCAATGGGAATGCCGGACTGGATCAACGTAGCCAACTGTCGGGTCACCAGGGCCAGGTCCGCTGCCGCAAGTGACCCGCGGCTGCTTAACGGATTATTGCGCGCCTGCTTTTCAACCGCCGGCTCCACTGCGAGCGGGGTCAGCCCCTTATCCCGGAGTTGCTGGCGAACCGCCCTGGGCGCATCGGCTTCGAGCACGCCGTGTTTCTGCTTGCCCCGGGCATCCAGCGCCTTATATTCGTATGCGGGCATGAATTACTGGCCCCGGTGAGTAACGCGGAGCACTTCTTCCACCGTCGTCACACCATCAAGTATTTTCTGGACACCATCGGCGTGAATGCTCGGGCCATGCTGGCGGGCAACCCGCTCCAGATCCAGCTCCCCTGCCCGTTTGTGGATCAGTGAACTGATTTCCTCCGAGATTTCCACCACCTCATAGATACCAATTCGGCCGCGATAGCCCAACTGGTTACAGTGGGAGCAGCCGGCCGCCCGATAAATCGTCGGTGGGTTGGCGGGATCCTGTTGCAGGAACTCGCAGTGTTCCTCCGTGGGCAAATACGGCTCCCGGCACTCCTTGCACAGTACCCGCACCAGTCGCTGGGCGACAATACCCACCAGACTTGAAGAAATCAGGAAGGGTTCGATGCCCATGTCCATCAGGCGGGTGATGGCACCAACCGCTGTATTCGTGTGCAGGGTGGACAGTACCAGGTGCCCCGTCAGACTCGCCTGCACAGCGATTTCCGCGGTTTCCAGATCACGGACTTCCCCGATCATCACCACATCCGGATCCTGCCGGAGAATGGCGCGCAGCCCACGGGCGAAGGTCATGTCCACCTTGGTGTTGACCTGGGTCTGGCCGATACCCGGGAGGTTGTATTCAATAGGATCCTCAACGGTGAGGATGTTCCGGCTGCGGTCGTTGATCTCCTGCAGGGAGGCATACAGCGTGGTGGATTTACCGGAACCAGTCGGGCCGGTTACCAGCAGAATGCCGTAGGGCCGGTAAATCAACCTGCGCAGTACCTTCAGGTCCCGCCCCGCCATGCCGAGTGATTCCAGGCGAATAGTGCCGGCCTGTTTGTCCAGCAGACGCAGAACCACCCGCTCGCCGCTGGACGACGGCATGGTGGACACCCGGATATCCACTTCGCGCCCGGCCACCCGCAGGGCAATCCGGCCGTCCTGGGGCACCCGTTTCTCGGCAATATCCAGCTTGGCCATGACCTTGATCCGCGACACCAGCAGCGGCGCCAGTGCGCGCTTGGGTTCCACCACTTCGCGCAATACGCCATCCACCCGGAAGCGAACCACCAGCCTTTTTTCATAGGTCTCGATGTGCACGTCCGAGGCACTGGTCTTCACCGCTTCTGTCAGGATGGCGTTGATCAGCCGAATGATCGGAGCGTCGTCCTCCTGCTCCAGCAGATCTTCAGTTTCCGGAACGGAATCCGCCAGTGACGCCAGGTCCATGTCGTCGCCGATCCCTTCCACCATCTGCATGGCTTCTGCCGAATCGTTCTGGTAGGCCGAGTTCAGGGCCTGATCAAAACGGCCAGGCTCGATCGTGGCAAAACGGGCCCGCCCACCACTGATGCGGTTGGCTTCGGCCAGCGCCGAATGGGATGCGCCCGGCCGGACCAGGATGACCGGCTCGCCAGCCTCTGAACGAGTGAGGATGACCCCGTTGCGCTTGGCAAAGGTAAAGGGTAGACGGCCCAGCGGAGCATCC
Organism: Marinobacter subterrani; assembly: GCF_001045555.1. Taxonomy (NCBI): domain Bacteria; kingdom Pseudomonadati; phylum Pseudomonadota; class Gammaproteobacteria; order Pseudomonadales; family Marinobacteraceae; genus Marinobacter; species Marinobacter subterrani. Next base: position 500,679 of record NZ_LFBU01000001.1, on the reverse strand, counting down.
TGAGGCTGAAGTTCAGTATCTGTGGTCAAGGTCGTCCTCGTTAATGAAACCCTTTTCGATTCAATCAATTCAGAAAGGCTACCACAGGATATGGACCCGCTGAATAACTCTATACACTATACTGCCAATAAAACGTTGCAGTCTGATAACCTGTGAGCTTTTTCCGGCTCACAAACTCGCATTCAGGATGATCAATGCTCCCAAACAACGACCGGCTGCCCCTGATTCTCGCACTTGTTGCAGGGGTAGCTATGGTGGCTCTGACAGCCTGGCAGGGCTATCACTTCTGGCAAATGGAAAGCCAGCAAGGCAAGGCCGACGCCATGAAACCGCTGGCTTCCCGGTCTGCGCCTTCCCGCCAGCCACCACAGGTAAATCTGGCCTCTCTGGACCTGTTTGGCTCTGCTGCCGCGCAGAACGGGCCATCAGTCGCCGATACCGAGAACCTGCCCGAAACCAACCTGCGGTTGTTCCTGCGCGGGGTCCTGGCCGCCGATGGCGATTTCCCCGGCAGCGCACTGATCGAGGATGACAAGAGCAACACCGAAGCCTATCTGGTGGGCGATGAACTTCCCGGCAATGCTACGCTTCGGTCGGTGCACCCACATCGGGTCATCATTGAACGGGCCGGCAAACTTGAGAACCTGTATTTCCCGGAGCCGGACAGCAGCGACGGCATGTCATTTACCGCAGGTATAGAAACACAGTCGGCCACCCCCGATCCGTCCGCAGCTCCCGACACGACCTCGAGCGCGCCGGCCACCGCCCCAGGCGATGATCAGCGCCGTGAGGAAATCCGCCGGCGCCTTGAACAGCTCAGGGAACGCCTCCGGAACAATAACTAAGATCTGCCATGGAAACGGCCGCCCACCCTACCCGCCGCCGTTTCAGCCTGTTGCCTGTGCTTTTCCTGGTCTTTGCCGTGGGGGCATTCGAGCTCAGCTCACGCCTGATGGAATACGTACGCGAAGAATTTGGCCCCCAGGCGCAGCAGCGGCTGGAAAACTGGCAGCGTCTCCAGGATCTGGCAAACAACGCCCCGATCGACCGCCAGCTCAAACTGGTCAATTCCTTCTTCAACCGGGCCAACTTCGTCAGCGACATCCGCCACTGGGGTGAGGAGGACTACTGGGCAACTCCCGTGGAATTGCTCACCACCAATGGCGGCGACTGCGAAGATTTCTCCATTGCCAAGTATCTGACCCTCAAGTCCATGGGTGTGCCGGATGCACAAATGCGTATTGTCTACGTCAAGGCCCTGGAGCTGAACCAGGCGCATATGGTGCTGGCCTGGTATCCAGAGCCGGACGCCGACCCGTTGATTCTGGACAACCTTATAAACGAGATTAAGCCTGCTTCACAACGAATTGATCTTGAACCGGTTTACAGCTTTAACGGCGAGGGCCTCTGGCTTAACAAATCCGGTGGTGAACGGGAGCGAATCGGTGAGGCCGACAAGCTCTCCCGATGGCAGGAGCTAAACAGCCGGCTGTCCGAATCGCTGCGCCCCTGAAATACCCTGGTGGCTGGAGCCTTTGGCGGAAAATGACAGTGCCTCTGGCGTCAACCGACAACCGGGCGCCCTGCAACTTGTATAGACTGGTCTCACATTCATGGTAACTCCGGGAGAACAACCAAGTGCGACGCTGGAATGGCTGGGGCGATGAGACATTCAATCTGGCAATGCCGGAACAGGGCCAGGCATTTCTGGCGGATAGGATCGGCAACGGCAGCCCGCTGGCTGACGCAAGCCTGGAGTCGGTTTGTGCGAGGGTGCCGGAAACCCGCCTGTCTCCCGGGCCGGAACTTCATGACCTGATTGACACGCGCCCGGAAACCCGGGTGAGACATGCCCGGGGCCAAAGCCTCGCCGACTGGCTGGCGATGCGCAGCGGTGAGTTCGGGGTGTTCCCGGACGGCGTCGCCTGCCCGGCGTCCAACGAAGAGGTCCGGCAACTGCTTGCCTGGGCCGCCAAGGAGAATATCAACCTGGTGCCCTACGGCGGCGGCACCAGCGTTGCAGGGCATATCAATCCCGTCGACAACGGCCGGCCCGTGCTGACCGTGGCCATGGGCAGGATGAATCGCCTGCTGGACCTGGACCCGGACAGCCAGATTGCCACCTTTGGCGCCGGCACGCCTGGCCCGCTGGTGGAATCCCAGCTTCGTGCCCACGGCTTTACCCTCGGCCATTTCCCGCAATCCTTCGAGCTGTCTACCATCGGCGGCTGGGTGGCGGCCCGGTCCAGTGGCCAGCAATCCCTGAGATATGGCCGCATCGAGCAACTGTTTGCCGGAGGGCGGGTCGAGACCTTACAAGGCACCCTCACACTACCCACCTTTCCTGCCTCCAGCGCCGGCCCGGATATCCGGGAAATGGTGCTCGGCTCCGAAGGCCGGCTGGGCCTGATTACCGAAGTGAAGGCGCGGCTAACCCGGCTTCCGGAACATGAGAGCTTCCACGTGGTTTTTTTCCCGGACTGGGACAGTGCCCGCACCGCCAGCCGGTTGCTGGTGCAGAATCGCACCCAGCTGTCCATGCTCCGCCTCAGTAATGCCGTAGAGACAGAAACCCAACTGGCCCTGGCCGGCCATTCCCGGCTGATCGGCATGCTTGAGCGGCTGCTCTCGCTCCGGGGCGCGGGCGAAGCTAAATGCATGATGACCTTCGGCGTTACCGGAAGCCGGCAGCAATGCCAGAACGCCCTGCAGGAAGCGCGGCGCACCTGCAAGGCTCACAAGGGGGTTTATACCGGTACCCGGCTTGGTGACAAGTGGGCGGCAAAGCGGTTCACCATGCCCTACTTCCGGGAGGCCCTCTGGCAGATGGGCTATGCCGTCGATACGCTGGAAACCGCAACCGACTGGGACAATGTCGATAACCTGTTGGGGCTTATCGAAACCAACCTCCGGGACGGCCTGGCAGACCGGCAGGAAAAGACCCACGTGTTCACCCATCTGTCGCACTTCTACAGCCAGGGCTGCAGCATCTACACTACCTACGTGTTCCGGGTAGGCAACCGCTACGAAGAAACCCTGGCGCGCTGGCAAAAGCTCAAGACCAGCACCTCTGAACTGATTGTCGCCAACCGGGGCACCATCAGTCATCAACATGGTGTTGGCAAGGATCATGCTCCCTTCCTGCCCGTGGAAAAAGGGGAACTGGGCATGCTGGCTATCCGCTCGCTGTGTAGCACCTTTGACCCGGACGCCATCCTGAACCCGGAAACCCTGGTGAAATGAGCGACAGGCTGAAGGGGAGACCTAGCATGACCCGGGCGGAAGCGCTTGATGCGTTGCGCACAGGCAGCGACAAATTTGATGTGGTGGTGGTCGGTGGTGGCATCACCGGCGCCGGCGTGGCCCGGGAAGCTGCCGGCAGTGGCCTGCGCACCCTGCTGATTGAGCAAAAAGACTTTTCCTGGGGCACTTCGAGCCGTTCCTCCAAAATGGTCCACGGTGGCCTGCGCTATCTCGGCAGCGGGCATTACGGGCTTGCCCGGGACGCCGTGCGCGAGCGGGAGCGGCTGATGGCCGAAGCCCCGGGCCTGGTGGACCCGCTGCGTTTTATCATGCCCCACTTCAAAGGGCAGTTTCCGGGGCCCCGGCTGTTCCAGGCCCTGCTCCGGGTTTACGATGCCATCGCACGCAACCGCAGCAGGCACTATCTGACCCCGAGCGATTCCATGCTCTGGGTGCCGGGCCTGACCGGAGAGAAACTCGCGGGTGCCAGTGGCTTCACCGATGCGGTAACCGACGACTCACGGCTGGTTCTGCGCCTGATTGCCGAGGCCCGGCGGGACGGCGCCCTGTGCCTGAACTACACCCGGGCCCTGGAGTTAACGCGCACCGCCGGCCAGGTTTCCGGCTTGCGGGTTCAGCCGGAGGAAAACGGCACGCCCATCGAGATCTCGGCGCCGCTGGTGATCAATGCCACCGGCGCCTGGGCCGATCGGCTGCAATCCGGCGACGAGTCCTCCAACACCATGAAAATCCGGCCCCTGCGCGGCAGCCATCTGGTGCTGCCCTGGTCCCGCCTGCCGGTTTCCTGTTCGGTCTCGCTGTTTCATCCGCAGGATCGTCGCCCGGTTTTCGCCTTTCCGTGGCTGGGAACCACCGTTCTTGGCACAACCGACCTTGATCACGAAGGCAGCCTGGACAAAGAGCCGGTGATTTCTGAGGCGGAAACCGCCTACCTGCTTGAGATCGCCTCACGACTGTTTCCCGGCAGCCCCATCTGCCGGGGCGACATACTCTCCACCTGGGCAGGCGTGCGCCCGGTGGTTACCGACGGCACAGGCAAGGCACCGTCGAAAGAGAACCGGGAGCATGAATTGCGTGTTAATCAGGGCCTGATCAGCGTTGCCGGCGGCAAGCTCACCACCTTCCGGGTGATCGCCCGGGAAGCCCTCATACAGGGCCTTGGCGAGCATGCCAGGGAGGTTCTCCGAGCCGAATCCGAGCCCGTGTTCAAGCCAACAAGCGCCCTGACAAGACCGATGGCGGTAGGTCACCAGACCTGGCGAAGACTGCAGGGATTCTACGGGCCTGAGCTGGAACGGCTGATTGCATGCGGGCCCATGGAGCCGGTCACACCAGGCAGTGCTAATGATTGGCTCTGGGCAGAACTCTGCTGGGCCTGCCAGAAAGAAGACGTAATGCACCTGGACGACCTGTTATTGCGAAGAACCCGGTTGGGGCTCGTGCTGCCTGAGGGTGCCAGGGCCCTGTTACCGGAGATCCGCGAGCGCTGCCAGTCACTGCTCGGCTGGGATGACCAACACTGGGAACAGGAAGAGGCCCGCTACCTCGGGATTTACCAGAACGCCTATTCGCTGACGCCCGGGGAGGCCGTCAATGCCTGCTGAGCCACTGATCCTGGCGATCGACAACGGCACCCAGAGTGTCAGGGCCCTGCTTTTCGATGCCCGGGGCAATCTGGTGGGCAAGGGCAAGCAGGAAATTGAGCCCTATTTTTCGACAGAACCTGGCTGGGCCGAACAGCACCCGGACTACTTCTGGGCGCAGCTCGGTAAAGCCTGCAAACTGCTCTGGGACTCCACCACCGCAAGCCCGGACCAGGTTGCCGGTGTCACGGTCACCACCCAGCGTGGCACCGTCATCAACCTGGATGAAAACGGTCAAGCCCTGCGGCCAGCCATTATCTGGCTGGACCAGCGCCATGCAAAGGTTGAGGGCCCGGTCAAAGGCCCCTGGGGATGGCTGTTCAAGCTGGCCCGTCTCGAGGACACGATTAACCGCTTTCGCGAGAAAACCCAGGCCAACTGGATTGCCCAGAATCAACCGGAGATCTGGGCCAGAACCCGGCATTTCCTGTTGCTTTCCGGCTATCTTAATTATCGGCTGACAGGCGAGTTCAAGGATTCCACCGGCAGCCAGGTGGGGTATCTGCCCTTTGACTACAGGAAACACCGCTGGGCCGGCGCCAGGGACTTCAAATGGCAGACTATGCCGGTCAAGCGTTCGATGCTTCCGGAGTTGGTGCCGCCCGGCCAAACACTCGGGCATCTGACCGACGAAGCCTGCCGGCACCTGGGCCTTGCCAAAAGCCTGCCGGTAATCGCCGCCGCCTCCGATAAAGCCTGCGAAATTCTCGGCTCCGGCGGGCTGACGCCAGAGATCGGCTGCCTGAGCTATGGCACCACCGCCACCATCAATACCACCAGCCAAAGATACGTGGAGCCGATCCGGCTGATGCCGCCCTACCCCTCGGCGCTGCCCCGCCACTATTCCACGGAAGTGATGATCTACCGGGGTTTCTGGATGGTGAGCTGGTTCAAGCGGGAATTCGGCCTGCGCGAGCGGAAAATTGCCGAACAACGGGGCATTGAACCAGAAGCGCTGTTCGATGAACTGGTCAAGGCCGTTCCGCCGGGCTCGATGGGCCTGATGTTGCAACCCTATTGGTCACCGGGTGTTCGCCAGCCGGGGCCGGAAGCCAAAGGCTCGATCATCGGGTTCGGGGACGTTCACACCCGCTCCCACATTTACCGCGCAATCCTGGAAGGTCTTGCCTACGCGCTGCGGGAGGGAAAAGAAAAAATCGAAAAGCGAAGCGGCGTGAAGATCACGAAATTGCGAGTGGCTGGCGGTGGCTCCCAGAGTGATGCGGCCATGCAGTTAACCGCCGATGTGTTCGGATTACCGGCCGAAAAGCCTCACACTTATGAGACCTCCGGGCTCGGTGCCGCCATAGACGCGGCTGTGGGGCTGGGCCTGCATCCGGATTTCGACTCTGCCGTGGCAAACATGACCCGGGTTGGCGACGTTTTCCATCCCAACGAAGAAACCCGGGCGCTTTACCAGCAGCTCTACTCCGAGGTTTACCTGAAGATGTACCCCCAGCTTCAACCTCTGTACCGGAAAATCCGGGAGATTACCGGTTATCCCCGGTAACGCTTTCAGCAACCAGTTCGGCGGTAATTGCCGAGAGCGTCCAGCCAAGATGCCCGTGACCGGTGTTGTAGAACACGGTTGGCAGGCGCCCCGGCCCGACCCTCGGCATCATATTCGGCAACATCGGCCGCAATCCGGCCCAGGGAACCACCTTGCGGGTACAGACTCCCGGGAAGCATTGCTCCACCCAGCGGGTCAGCGGGCGGATCCGGTCATCCTTGATATCGCGGTTGTAACCGCTGAACTCGGCGGTACCGGCAACCCGGAAACGACCATCACCAAGGCGGCTGGTTACAATCTTGGTGGCATCATCCAGCAGGCTGACTGTTGGCGCGGCCTTTTGTGACGCTTCGTCGTCCAGTTCCACGGTGATGGAATAGCCCTTCACCGGATAGATATTCACCCGGTCACCCAGTTTTTTGGCGAGTCCGCGACTACCAACGCCGGCACAGATCACCACGCCATCGAAGGTATCCCGGGATTGCTCGGTGCCATCGTGAACGGTAACCCAGGCGTTACGCTCATCGGCGCTCAGTTCGGTCACCGTGTGGCCATAGCAGGTTTTAACGCCCAGGCGCTGGATGGCGTCGGCCAGGCCGTTGGTGAATTTGTGGATATCGCCGGTGGAATCACTCTCGGTGAAAAAGCCACCGTAATAGGTGCCGGCCAGGGTCGGCTCGATGGATTTCATTTCCTCCGGAGTAACCGAACGGCGCTCCAGGCCACCCGCGGCTAGTAGGCGTGACACTTTGGCCGCGTGGTCAAAGCCGGCTTTATCCCGATAGATGTGCAGAATGCCCTGCTTCTTGAGATCGAAATCAATGCCCTCTTCCTGCGCCCAGGCAAACAGGTGATCGCGGGCAGCGATCGCCAGACGGGCAGTTTCCGTGGTGTTTTTCTCGTACTGGGGAATAGCAGCAATGAACTCGGCGAACCAGCTCAGCTTGTGCCAGGAAGGCTTCGGGTTGACCAACAGTGGCGCATCCCGGCGGGACATCCACTTGATGCCCTTCATGACGGTTTGCCAGTTGTTCCAGACCTCCGCGTTAGAGGCGGAGAGCTGCCCGCCGTTGGCGAAGGAGGTTTCCATCGCCGCGTAACGGTGTTTCTCGTAAACCGTAACGTCAAGCCCGCGCTTGGCAAGGGTGTAGGCTGTGGTAATACCGGTGATACCACCGCCAATGACTGCGATTCGCTTCATTCGAGTCTCCGTGAGCGCCCAGGGTTTCCTCTCTGCTCGAATTGGCAGAAAGCACCCCTTCCGTCACGGGACCTGAGAGATTCACGGGCGGTTTCAGCGAAACCGGCCGCTTGCTCCTTCGGTGTGCCGACTGACGCGATTGTCGACAACTCTTCGGAAAGTATTCATGTCAGCGGTCCTTTTGCCTGAGAGTTTCCGGGGCAGTTGCTCCTTCGGCGCTGACCGCATACTTGTGCGATTCAGTCTCTCCCGCAGACATGTCTGATTCGCACTGGGTGCAAATCAATGTGATTAAACATAGCAAATAACCCCGAGGCATGGAACCGGCCGCTGCACAGGCACGGCTGGATCGGTTAAGGTAAAGGCATGAAGCACACATCGAAAACCCGCCGACAATTGCAGCAGCAACTGGACCAGGCCGAAGACTACGGGCAATGGTGTGCCGCAGCCGCAGCACTGGACGAACTGGACGGCTTGCTTGCCTGGCGCGAGCAGGAAGAAACCGGGATGCTGCACGAAAGCCTTATGCGCCAGCATATGAGTCTGATGGAGCAGTGCCGCCAGGATGGCGATACCCGCCGCCTTATCCGGGTGCTGCAGGAAAGCCTCTACCGCCACCTTGGCGAACTGTCCAACCCGGATCTCTATGCAGTTGCACGCAGCGGCACCAATCGTCTGGTGGGGGAATTTCTGGATGCGGTCGAGATCTCCATGGCGTTCATCTGCGACCACCCCATTCCGGACGTCACCACCGCCCGCAAACTGAAACTGTTCCGGGATGCCGAGAGAGTCTACGGACGGCCAGCCCTGATGCTCAGTGGCGGCGCGGCTTTCGGCATTTACCACATCGGAGTAACCCGGGCACTCTGGCGCCAGGGCCTGCTACCGGACGTGATGGCCGGTTCCAGCATGGGAGCCATTGTGGCGGGCGCTATCTGCACCCGGGATGATCAGGAACTGGCCAACTTCTTTGAATACCCTGAGCGTATCCACGTGAATGCTTTCCGCTGGCTGGGTGTGACTGAAGCCCTGCGCGCAGGTCACGCCATGGATCCGCAACAACTGCAGAAACACATTCGATACAATCTCGGCAGCGCCAGCTTCAGAGAGGCTTACGAACACAGTGGCCGTACGCTGAATATCTCGGTCTCCCCCACCCGAACCCAGCAAAAGCCAAGGCTGCTTAACTGGCTGTCCTCACCTGCTGTGCTGGTGGACTCGGCGGTGATGGCCTCCTGTGCGGTTCCGGGTATTTTTCCGCCAGTGACACTTCGGGCCCGGGATTCAGATGGCGACAGCGGCAGCAGCGTGCCCTACATGCCCACCGAGAGCTGGATAGATGGCAGCGTGCATGGCGACCTGCCACTCATGAGAATGGCCCGTCTTCACAACGTGAACAAAACCATTGTGAGCCAGGCCAATCCCCATGTGGTGCCGTTCATCAGCAATCATGATCAAAGTGGCCTGACATCCTGGGCGAAACGGGCGGCGGTGTCCCTGGCACACGGCCAGCTTGCCACGGCGCTGAAACTGACTCGCCAGAGCCCACACCCTGGCATCATCCGGCCGCTTATCGAGCAGGCCAACGCCATGACCAGCCAGGAGTACCTCGGGGATATCAACATCCATTTCCCGGCAAAACCCTCGCTCTACCTCAAGGTACTTTCAAACCCCAGCCCGGAGGATCTGGAGATGTTCATTAACCTGGGGGAACAGGCCACCTGGCCAAGGCTGGCTATGATCAAGGACCAGACCCGCATCAGCCGGGCCTTTGATCGATGCATTCAGCGCCTGGAGGCGGATCTTGAAAAGGAGGACAAGGACACAACGGCCCAGTAAAGCAGTGCGCCACTATCCCTGCTCATACTCCCGCACCAGCTCCTGCAGAAAATAGAGACCGGCGGAACTCAGGAAGCAGCGACCGGCGCCAGCACGGAACAGGAGATGGCGTTTATCCAGGTAGTCCAGGGCTTCCGGGACCCCTTTTTCAAAGCGGGCCGCCCTGAGAATCTCCTGATATTCCTCATCGCTCTCCAATGCCGACAGGTCTTGCTCGTTCAGCCCGGCATCCGGGCGCCCAAGGTATTCCAAGTCGCGACCGCTGCGGGCAAAATAGCGCCCGATCAACAGAAGTATCACCTGCACCCGGAACGCGTTCTCGTCGTGTTCCTCGTTCTCGTCGTCACTGCTTTCCTTGAGAAAGAAAAACGCGCCGGTTTCGTTAAACACCAGCTCGCTGCCCAGATGTTCGTAGAAGGTCCGGAAATGGGACAGATGGTTGTACAGCAGGTTGTAGAGCGGGTTGGCTCGCAACTCTGAGCGGTTGCTGTCCCAGACATCACGCACAATCACCCGGCCGGCCTGGAATTCCCGATAAGTCGCGGCGCTGTGTGCCGGCAGGATCTGCTCGAAGCTGCTCGAAGTTTGTGAATGATCGGCGGATTCGGTGGTATCCATCGCGTCAGAGAATTCAGGCATGCTGTTGCTCTTCTTGATTGACCGGGGCGTTGCTTTCAGTAGGTTCCAGATTTTCCAGACGGCGTTTGCGGTAGACAAATTGCTCGCTGTCCGATGACTGGTCCAGAATTCGGAAACGGTTGGTGGTGACTACCTGCAGGCCCGCCGGCGGCGAGTTTACCAGCCGGTTCAGAGCTGCCAACAGGTCCGGGAAGCGATAGCCGGGAATAAAGCCGTCCAGGCGGCCGTGCAGCTCCCGCACCAGATCGGAAGTGGGCCGAAGCTCCAGGGTTTCCAGCCATTGATAGAGCTGGTTGATACGCTGGACATCAATCCGGGTATGGCGACCGCTGCCATCGACCTGCTGCAGAACGGGCACCTCGGCTTTGCGGCGAAGATCGTTCAGGCGCAGCGCCAGTTCGCTGAACAGCAACTGATAGTAGCTGGATGAGTTCCCGAAGGCGTAGTGTTTAGGACGCTGCTGGGCCCGCAGTCCGACAAGGAAGCCGGTGCTGCGAGCAAAGTCCCCGCCCTCCAGCCATTTACGTTTCAGGCTGAGGGTCTCGGTTTCGCTCTTGAGCTCCTGCAGCTTGCCGTAAAAATGCTCCATGGCGTTGTACTGGACCATGCCCTGCCGGGTCTTGCGCAGGAAGTGCTCCACCTCCTGGGCCACCGCTGAAATCGGTTTATACAGGGCATTCAGGCTGATGGAGGACCGGAACAACTGGTCCGCCAGGTTTTGGTCGTCGTGGGTTTCCAGCAGCCGGACGATGGCTTCCAGGGTCTCGAACAGGTTGCTGCCATCGGGCAGTCGTGTGTCCGGGTTCAGAAACACCAGGGTCGGTTTGATGTGGCGCTCGTACAGGGTAACGATCTGCTCGAACAGGTTCTGGCGGAACTCCAGGTATTTCTCCGGCGCCCGGCTGGCGTCGCCGGACAGATCCGCAAGCTGGGCACTGATGGTCTGCATGCGCAGCACATTCTGCCGCAGCAGGCCAATCAGCTGGCTGACCCGTTCGTTCAGGTCGTCCCGCAGTTCGGTGTAATCGGGATCCGCCTCACTGAAGCTGCTGGTCTCCAGCCGGTTGCGAACATCCCGCAGGGTGACCAGGTGGCCACGCAGGCGGGCATCGGTCAGTTCCTGGTACAGCGAGGCGTTGCAAGCGCGCATCAGGTTGATCAGGGCATCCTGGAACACCAGGCGCCGCTCGCCTTCGGCCTTGATGATGTCGATCACCAGCCCGCTGCGGAACAGATTGTCGGTGTTCAGCGCCAACCGCACCCGGTCCCGGTCGGCATTGCCAAGGGTGCGGGTATAGTCCATCACCTCGGCCACCAGATCGCTTTCGCGAATATACCGGGCTTCGTTCCGGTCCATCCGCTCAATCATCCGGAACAGAATCTTCGGGTGCTCGAACAGCAGCCGGGTGGTGTCCAGGGTGCTGAAGCGTTTACTCATCCGCCGGCTCCAGCAGGCTGTTCTGGGTCTGGTCGGCCCAGTGGCTCAGGGATTCGCCGTTGGTAAAACCCTCGGCCCCGCCCCAGAACACCAGCGTGCGCTGCGGGCTGTAGGGCTTTGCCGTGCGCATCTGCCCCACTTCCAGGTGCCTGCCAATCAGGTAGATCACTTCCGCACTGGCGCTGTGGGTGGCGGCGGAGAACAGGTTGAAACCCTGCTTGCGCAGCCGCTCCAGCAGCGAAGGCATCTGGCTGATGTCCACACTGGCCAGCTCGTCCAGCACCATGGGGAACGACAGCTGCACGCCGGGATACAACACCCGTTTCAGCAGCCGGTACACCAGTTCAAGATTGATCAGTGCCGTGGTGGACGTGGACTGGCCTTTCTTGTCCAGGTTTGCGGCGTTTTCCTTTCGGGTTCGGTAGGAAATACCGGTGATCACCTTGTCCATGGTCAGTCGCTTGCTACCGCCCTCCCCGAAAAAGTCCGCCACGAACACCCGTAAACGGTCATAGAACGCGTCTGACTGCAGCTGATTGCCATACGGATCGATGTTGTTGGCTTCTTCCACCAGATTGCGGAATTTCGGATCGGTGTGGATATCCACGCGGATTTCCACCAGGTCGTTGATGCGCACGCCGTCGAGTTCCCGGTTAAGCTGCGCTTCAAAGCGGGCAATGTGTTCATGGTTGGATTTCAGGGCCTGCCGGTAGCTCGCGACGGTTTCATTGTGGATGCCGACTTGCTGCTCCAGCACATTCCAGCGCTCGGCCATGCCGGCAAACAGATCCGACAGGCTTTTGAACGTTTCGCGGATAACGGATGACGCCGGGCTGTCTTTCTGCAGCTCACCTTCGGCATCGTCATGAATGCCCAGATAAACGAACTGTCGAAGGTGATCGAGAATACTGCGCCGACGCTCTTCCAGGTCGTCCAGCTGGGTTTGCAGGTCGTCGAACGCGGCAACAGACACCTGCTCAATCGCCAGCGGCTGCTCGGCTTCCACCGCTTTCAGGTGCGGGAAGCGATGCTCGACGGTCCCAACGCTTCGGCTCAGGCCCGCCAGTTCCCGTTCGCGCTCCTCGATACGCTCTTTTTCTGCCCTGGCTTTGGCGGCCTTCTGCTGAACCGCATCCTGCTTTTCCTGCTCCAGCCGGGCCTGTTCTTCCAGCTTGGCCAGCTGTTCCTCCGCCGCCTGCTTCTCCTCAGTAGCGTCCCGCAGGGTGGTGGCCGCGGCCGGGTAACGGCTCAGGGTATCCAGATCCTTTTCGATGGCGCGAATCTCTTTTTCCGTGCGCTCGATCAACCGTGGTCGGTCATGTTCCTGGTTGGCAGTGTCTGCCAGCTCCGCCCGCTCCTTTTCCAGGCCATGAACCTCCCCTTCCAAATGCCGGCGCTGCTCTGCAAAATCCGTCTGCCGGGCCGGTTGGACCGGGTATTCAGCATCGAACCAGTCAAAGCCTTTGTCCGTGGGCACAAACAGCCGGGCGAACGCTTCGATGGCCGCCTTGCTGTCGGCGTCCAGATCCTGGCCCGGGCTGGCCATCACCAATCTGGGGTCCACGGCCCTCAGCGGTGCAGCGGTGGCTTCATCCAACTGGTTCTGCAACTGCCAATGTTGCTTGCTCTCCCTGTCCTTCAGGGATGCCAGTTTGCGCTCCAGTTCCTGCTTCTTTTTCTGGATCTGCTCCAGCCGGATTTCCGCCTGGGCGGCACTTTTGAGGGCGGCCAGGTGCCCTTTCTTGCTATCAAGTTCCTCTTTCTGGATGTCCCCGATTTCCTGAAGGGTCATCTCCCCGTACTGGGACACCAGCAGATCGCCATCTTTCTGGTTCTGCTCGGCCTGCTTGATGCGCCGGTCTGCGGAACGGATCTCGCCCTTCAGGCCGCTGGCGTCCTGCTCCAGCTTTTTCAGGGCCTGCAGCACGTGGCGCAGAGTGTCGTTCTGTTCATTGAACGCCTCCACTGCGGCTTTACGCCTGACGCCAATGTCCTGCAAGGCGTGGGTGACGCCATCCCTGAAAGCGGCAAACTCGTGCTGGCTGCGAAGCAGGGTTTGGTAGGCCTGATAATCCTTTTGCAGCTTCTCGAACCGTGAACGCTCTTTTTCAATCTGGTTCAGTTGGATTTGCTGTTGCTTCAGTTGATCGTGCCGGTTGAGAAACTCATCGATATTAAAATCGAAGGCATCGTCGGCAAACTTCTTGTCTGCCTCGATGATGCTGGCCACCGCGTTGGACATGGCCTGATCGTCCGCCTTCATTTCAAACAACAGCAGGATCAACGTGCGCAGAGACTGCACCCGGCGCTCGTCGGATTCACCCAAAGGCAGCACCGAATAACGCACGGCATCGGCGTTCATCAGCTCGCTGCTGTACAGCATCTGTTTGAGTTTCGCCGGATCATTCACCAGACGGGTGTCTTTGGAGAACTTTTTAAGGGCCTCGGACAGACGGCTGAACGACAGCTCCGGCACCGCCTGGCCAATGCCGTCTTCATCATCCCCATTCCAGAACAGGGGCCGCAGCTGGTCGTAGCCCACCGGCACGAAAGCACGGCCATAGCTGAGCTGACTGGCGCTGTCCCGGTACAAAATCTGGCAATGCACGCCGGCCGGGTTTTCCGCTTCCATGATCAGGAAGCTGAATTGGCTGGGAAAGTAATGCTGGTAGCTTTCCTCGTTGGAGTAAAAGCTACCAGCGCTGGCATTGCGGAAGGCGAATTTCTTGCGGCTGTTCTTGAAGTTGTTTTCCGGCAGCAGGAACAGGCGCAGGCTGTTTAAAAGACTGGACTTGCCCAGATTGCCCGGGCCCAGGATCAGGCCATGGTTGTCCACCGGAATTTCCACGTAACAGAAGCCGGCGGAATCCACCAGCACCAGACGGCGGATGCCAAAGGTAAAATTGCTTGCGCTCCCCTGGGAGTCACTCATCCAGAATCATCTCCTGCTCCATGAATTTGCCGGTGGCCCGGAAGGCCTCTGCCAGGGGCACAAAACCAAGCCCCTCTGCCAACGATATCGCCCTTGTGAACCGCTCGGTGGTGTCCGGTATATGGCGGAACCACGCCAGCCATGGTTGCCAGTCGGGCGGCTGGACAAACGTGGCTTTATCACCAAGAGAGGCTGCGATCGTCGAGAACATTTGCAGACCACCCGCATCATAATCGAATGCGCAGAATACTTCTTCATAGCCCTGCAACCAGTCGAGAATCGCGCGCCGGGTAACCCGGTTGCCACCGCCTAATACCACATCACAGTCCGCAAGATGAAAACGCTTGCCCAGCGCCTCACCGGCAAAGTGCAGCATCTTTGGGTATTGGTAGAAGTTACGCTCGTTCTCTACGATCAGCACGGAACGTGCGCGCTGAAAACCGATATCCACACAATCGCTCTCGATGACCACCACATCCGGCCGACTGGATTCCAGCCTCCGATGGTAAACCAGAAGAAAACTGACCTCGGTACCATGGCGATGGGAGTCACCTTTCTTGGCGGCATCTATCCGGCTGACGGGAGCCTCTGCAACATTCTGCAGCTCCGCGAAAGCGGTTTCATCCTGAACGGTAACCAGCCACCGGTTGGCCTGGACTTTTTCCGTGGCAAACAGTTCCCGATGGCGCTGGCGAAACGGCTCAGGAAGCTTCTTGAGGAAGGCTTCATAGTTGATGGGCTGGCCACGGAGGATTTTCTCAAGGTAATCGTTCAAGGGCGTACCACGGTTATTCTTGGAGTTGCGTAAGGGCTGGGAAGCAAAATAACTCATAAAGCGTTAATCTGGATACCATTCATACCGCCTCACCACTCTTGGAGCAAACACTAGGCGCCTTCAGTATTTAATAGACGAGGCTAGCGCTCTCCTCGGAGTAGAACTCGCCGAGCAAGGATCGCCAGTGAGATATTGCGTAACCGTCCGGTAATTCCATCTTGAGTAATGCAATAGAGGCCCTCAATAACTCAATCTAATAGCCAGGTCCAGATTTCCCCCATCGTACGAAAATCTGGCGGCCTCGAATGAAGGCGCACTCATCCCAGCCTCTGCACCGCTTGAAAAACCAAAACCTTCCGTGGGAACCCCCAGAAAGTTCGTGTTGAGCTTGCCATCCATATTCTCATCATGGATGACGGCCAGCGCATAGGTTCCCGGAGAAATATCGAGGAAGCTACAACGTGCCTTCGTATCTCGAATTTTCATCATCATGATATGGGTCGCGGAATGCAGAAACTCCGCAGGGAAGCCCTCTGGCGATTCGAAAAGTGCGCAAGCTACAGTCCCGGTGCTGTTTTCGATATTCTGAATGTCTACATGGATTCCTGGACATGAGGGTTCGGCGAGGGCGGGAAGATTCGTAAACGCCAGCGCGGATCCCAATGCTACATACCTGACCCTCATGGAGTACCGAATCAGAGCTGGCATGTCGGTGGAGGTCAATTCGGATCCCCGCTTATTTGGCTTTCTCATCAGTATCTTCATAGCTCTAATCTCCCTGGCTGGGGTCTCCACTTTCGCTAGGGGAAGGCGACCATCCTTTCCTGGCTTTCGTCCCAGAGTTTGAGCCGGAAGCTGTGCAGGCTCTGCCGCAAGGTCAAAGGCTCTCTGGCGCGCACAGCGGGAACCTCGTTGTAACACTCGGGCAAACGATAATTCGGGATCCGGGCATTGAGATGATGGATATGGTGATACCCGATGTTCGCCGAAAACCAGCGCAAAATTGTCGGCAATTTATAGAAGGAACTGCCTTCCATGGCGGCCCGCAACGCATCCCATTCCCCTTTTCGGGCCCAGTAACCGCCTTCGAACTGGTGCTGAACGTAGAACAGCCAGATACCGCCCATACCCGCCAACCACAACACAGGTAGCTGAATCAATAAATAAGTCTGCCAACCGATCGTTTGGGCGGCGATCAGGAATACACCAACGATAGCAAGATTCGTGAATAGGACGCTCTTTCGCTCTTTGCGCTGAACTTTCTTGCTCGGCAGTCTGTTGCTGAGCAGGAAATTGAAAATGGCGCCAAAGCCCAGGAGCACCACCGGATTACGGTAGAGCCTGTAAATCCAACGCTTAAGTCTCGGCGACTGATTGTATTCGCGTAGGGTGAGCGTCCAGATATCGCCAAAGCCCCGGGTATCGAGATTGGCGTAGCTGACATGGTGACGAAGATGGCTGAGGCGCCAGTCATCGAAGGGCGTAAACACGAGGACGCCCAACAGCCGCCCTACCCAGGTGTTGGCACGCGTTGATGGCAGGAACGAACCATGGACACAATCGTGGAACAGAATGAAAAGGCGGACCAAAAACGCGGCTGCCACCACCGAGAGTGCCAGTGTCCACAAATAGGAAACATCATGCCGGATAGAGAGGATCATCACGTACCACAAGCCGGCGTAAGGAACAAGGGTATTGATAAGCTGCCAAATCGCCTTGCCAAGGCTGGGGATTCGGAACTGTTTCAGCGCCGGACGCGCATCCGGCCATGAGGAATTGGCTTGCATGTCGCCTCCATTCGAGTATTTACGGTACTCAGGCCATCGAGAACCTTTGCGCTTAGCGCAAGCAAACGCCGATCAAAATGCTTGGATCCCTAGACTTCATTTTTGACTACTTTTTAATCATGCTAGAACCTTTGATCCCGTTATACAAACGTCTGCCGGGGACCCTGTTGTGGATAATTGTTGTGGCGGCAAACGAAACTTAATAAATTTTGAATTATCGAAGGTAACTCAATGGAAAAGCAGGATATTTCCGGAAACTCCACGCAACATCCTCTACTTGTCTCGTTCCATACAGAGGCAAGCCAGTTAACCTGGCAGCCCCTCGGTGACCGCGTGATGGGCGGGCAGTCTGACGGCACCGTTGAACGCGCTGAAGGTGGCGTTGGGATCTTTCACGGGACTGTGCGGCTGGACAACGGCGGCGGTTTTTCGTCTGTGAAAGCTGACCTGCCGAAGCCTTTCGATGCAGCTCCATACTCAGGCATCGAGCTTCTTGCCCGAGGCGACGGAAAAACCTACAAGATTGGGCTTCGCAACAGCACCAACCGGCGAAGCATTGTTTACCAGCATGCATTCACACCGGATACGGAAGGGTGGAGCCGCATCCGTCTTCCCTTCAGTGGGTTCATACCAACCTGGCGCGGCAAGACAGTGACCGATGCGGAACCATTGGATCTTGAACACCTGGCTTCAGTCAGCCTTTTCGTGTCCGGGCGACAGGCTGGTGAATTTCAGTTGAAGATGCAGGATTGGAGGTTGACCCGATGACCAAACTCGCCCTTGTAACCGGTGCCAGCGCCGGCATTGGCCGTGAAGCCTGCGCCCTCTTTGCCCGGAAAGGCTACAGGGTGATCGCCCTGTCCCGACAGCCAACCGGCGTCGAGTCCGCAGATCTGGAGCTGGGGCTGGATCTTGAATCCTTTGAGCAGATTGAAGGGCTTGCGGGCACGCTGGAGGCAGAAATTGCGGCAGCCGAGCGGGTTATTCTGGTCAACAACTCCGGTTACGGGCAATTTGGAGCGCTTCGTGATCTCTCCGAATCCATGTGGCAAAAGCAGTTCAGCACCCACGTTTTCGGCCCCATCAAACTGGCTGCCGTCTGCCTGAGACTCTGCGAACAACACGGCATACCCATGCGGGTGATCGCGGTTAGCTCCGTTCTATCCATCGCGCCCCAGAAAATGAAAGGCGCCTACTGTGCCGCCAAATCCGCGATGAACACGGCCCATGAAAGCTTCTGGTTTGATGAGCAGGGCAGCACAAGCCTGGAAAGTGTCTCGCTGGTGCTCCCGGGCCCCGTGGTGACCCGGTTCAGAGAACATGCCCTGGCCGCTTTGCAGCCGGTGCTTGGCCGGGCAAGCGCCGTGCACCGGGAAAAGTACAAAGCCATGGAAGCAGCGCTCGCGCCAGGCGCCAGAATCAAGCCCTTTACAGCCAGTGCGTCGGACGTCGCGAAAAAGATTGTCAGGGCTGCAGAAGCAGGACGTCCCAAGCCTCGATATCTGGTTACACCCCAGACCTATGCTGCCGACTTTATCACCCGGTTTATTCCCCGGTCGATCCAGAGAATCCTATTGAGGTAGGCAACCATCCGCTAAAGCCGGCCCCGTTTGGGCTGCAAGCCGAATAGCAACATATGTATTGCAAAAACTCTAAATAGCAACTAATGTGTTTCATATGGACTAATAGCAACCTATAAGCTTCATCATGAATTCACTACTCGAACAGATAAAAACTCGCCGTAAAGCCCTGGCGCTAAAGCAACACGACATGATGCTGCGCGTGGGAATGTCCCGCCAGCAATATCAGCGGCTGGAATCCAAAGGCAATCCGAGGCTCGGTACTCTTGAGCTGGTAGCCAAAGGACTTAAAAGCGAATTGCTGCTTATTCCGCAGGAAAAGCTGAGCGCCGTGTTGGCTGTACTCGCGGAAGATTCAACGACACCTGGCGGGCCAGATCAATCCACCAGGAAAAAAAGTGAATCACTAGCCGATGATCCATGGCAAGGATTGCTGGGAGAAAACGAGTGAGCCCAAACGCCAACGATGAAGTCAATGTATTGCAGCTCACCATTCATGGCGTTCTGGTAGGCTACCTCGCGGGCTTTCAGAATGGTCGCAATGTATTGAGCATTGCGGATACCTTCAGAAATAATCCCTCACGCCCAACCTTCAGTTTAATTACCCACCCCACGTTTCCGAATGCAGCCAGGCTAATGTCGGAACCGTGGGCACGAAATCAACGGCTGCATCCTGTGCTGTCTAATCTGCTCCCAGAAGGCGCCCTACGTGAACTCACAGCGCAAGTCCTGAAGGTGCATGTCGATAATGAATTTCAGATACTCTCGTATCTCGGAAAAGATTTGCCGGGGGCTATCGAAGCCACCCCCATGGACCCTCAGGAGGTTCCCGCCTATTTACTCGACAACGTGCTAAACACTCACGGGAAAGTCAAAGCGGTCAAATTCGATACAGAGGCTCTTCGTAACAAAGGAAAAGACCGGTTTTCCCTCGCTGGCGTGCAAATGAAATTTTCCATGAAGGAAAGCGATGGGCGTTACAATTTGTCGCAAGACAATGTGCTGGGTGACTGGATCATCAAAACGCCCTCCACCAAGCACAAATTTGTACCGCTGAACGAATACACCGCCATGTCACTGGCGGGGCTCGCGGGTGTTGATATTCCCGAGATCCGTCTTGTTGAGCTGGACAAGCTCGATAATCTGCCGCAAATCAACCTACCCGATGAGAAGCAAGCCTTCGCCATCAAGCGCTTCGACCGCGAGGGCAATCAGCGCATTCACATGGAAGACTTCGCCCAAATTTTGGTGAAGTACCCCCACGAAAAATACACATCCGCGAACTATGAGGCTATCGGCAAGGTCATCTATGATTTTTCTGGCGATGGGCTGGCCGACGCCCAACAGTTTGCCAGGCGTTTGTTGGTTAATATTATCCTGGCAAATGGCGATGCGCACCTGAAGAACTGGAGCTTGCTATACCCCGACAAGGTCACACCGCGACTGTCCCCCGCCTACGATATTGTGACTACCAATGTTTATATCGAGGGAGAAACCCAGTACGCGCTCAATCTCGGCAAAACAAAGGAGTGGTATGCCGTCACCATGGCGCACTTTCAGCGGTGGGCGGAAAAGTCAGGCGTTCCATGGCGGGCGATCAAGCCGCATTTGGACGACACGCTCAGCAAAGCACGGGAGCTATGGCCGGAAGCATTAGATACACTGCCGATGGATGAGACTCACAAAAGAGGGCTGAAAGAGCATTGGGGGAAACTTCACCAGGATTTTAAAATCTATACCACTGGCTGACGGCGGGCCTTCTTCACCCTCCGGGCCCGGCTCAGTTCATCCTTCACGTATGCCCCGACGGCCTTGAGGATGCCCAGATCCGGATCAGCCTCTTGGTCATCTGCCAGCCGGAAAATCTGCTGGTAGTACCAGGCCTGACCGCCCAGCACATTTTTCTGGGTTAAAAAATCAGGCCAATCATGAGCGAAAATGCCTACGCCTGGCGGCTTGTCACTGGTCATCGCCTTGCCGTACTGTTTGCCGTTGACGGTGCAAATTTAAACACACACCGCAATCAAAGGGATTGTCTTTATGTCACTGGAAAAACACGATCTGATTCATGAATTCCCAGACTCAAAAGAAGCCATTCATCAACTGAAAACCACCAACAATCATTTCGCGAAATTGTTTGAAGAGTACCATGAGCTGGATCATGCAGTTCACCATTTCGAAGGTGGTGCAGAGAACACCTCTGACGAGCATCTGGAAGATCTCAAGAAACAGCGCCTGAATCTGAAAGACCAGCTTTCTGGCATGATTCGAGAGTACGAATCCGCGCCTGAAAAATAGAAGTAACCCGGCAACTATTCCCCGGGCTCGGGCGGAAGCTCTCAGCTCGCGCCGGGGCTCTGCCCCTTTCCGCGAACATTCCTAAAAAGAATCTAAACCGCGATTTACCGCATCAATGGCGACGCGCACGTTTTGCATGATTAAACTTCCTATGATGATCGTGATGCCTGGGTGAGTAGACTGATACGCGCTATCACTGCAAATTGTTTATTGGGATCAAAATTTCATTTCGCCTTAAAAACCAGGGCATGAACGGTGGGTTATATCGCGCCCAGACTGGCTTGCCCTGAATAATGAATCCCTTTTTGTTGATCCATTCCTCCAACTTCGACTTGTTCTTTTGATAGCTCGATTTGCTCCAAAACCCGGAGTACTCGATGGCCGCCATCGTCTGCTCGGGCACCTGGCGTATGGTGATCCTCTCGTCCCTGGGTTTCGGAGTGGTCTGCATCGTAAATGATCCCGGCATCATAAAACTGACCGCCCATTTCCCGTCGACCTGCGTCTGCCCCACCGGTGCCGTCATGTCGATTTTCTGGCTCTCAGCCACCTGACCAACGGGCGCAGTCATGGCGATTTCCTGCTGGGCTTGGTTATTGCCGGAAATGTATTTAAACAAACGACCAAACGCTTCACTGCCCGCGTCTTCAAATTCCGTATCGACGACCGTCTCTGCAACAATATGCGGCTCGTAAAGACGCACTTCCAGGTTCTCCTCCTTCAGGAGTACTGTGTATTCCGCTTCTTCTGTCGCCATGGTGGTTGCCGATAAGAACATTGAGCAAAGGGAGAGAACGAGTGCTGCCTGCCGTTTAAGCATAATGTTTCCTTTCATTTTTACCTTAAAGCCCGAAAAGCCCGATTTCGCCCATCTCATTTACACGCCCAACCACTCTGCCAGCTGAAGATTGGTTTTCAGCCTCAATCGCTGCTGAAGCATCCCCTCAAAAACGCCTTCCACGGTTCGCTCCTGCCCTAGCAATGGTAGCGAGGCCTCAGCCTCTGAGAAGAACTGCTCCTCACGAGACGTGCCCACGATGGCTTGCTCCCACCAGTTCACTACTCGAGGGTGCGCCTGCTTGAGCAGCAAGTCTGCGGGTAACTTTTCGGACTTAGAGGCATTCGCCGTATGAGTCGCTGGCATCAGATTCCAAAGATCGTTGTTGTTCCATCGTGACCATGGAAAACAGTGGTCGACGTCAAACCGCTTCGCTTTGAGGTTCTGTGCTGTCCATACGCACTCGACCCTACCAGTCTCGAGCTGCTGGTTAATCATTTGCCGGACAGCTGACGTATCGCGCCGACCTTCCACCCACTGTAAACCACGATGATAGTCATCCATGCGGTAACGCAGATCCCAGCTACCCATCAAATCAATCCATTCATTAACAATCGCAGGCTCAATCCAGCACGCATAGCGACTGAATGCATCCCAGAGAAATGAAGGAACGCGGAAGGTGCCGAACCGGGAAAGCGTTGCTTTGTCCAAACGCACGGGTGCCTTCTTGATGATCATCCTGGCCGAACAGCCCTCGAAGATCGGACGGTTACTACCAGGCCAGGTCGTGAAATGTGCGGGGTTCTTGAGAATGGTCGAGCAAGCATCCCGGATAGCGCGCAGGACCACCGGAGCAACGTCGTCCGACAGCGACATACCCACTCTGAAATCCAGAGGCGTGAAACTATTCAGCTTGAAGAAATCGTCCGTGGCAAAGCCATAGCCACGGCTACCTGGCGCCTGTCTCAACTGGTGACGGAGAACCAGAGGGTGATAAAGCATAATCCAGAACAGCCCGACTGCACCAAGCGGAATCTCGACCCAGTCATCAGTGCGTTTAAGCGCCAGGCCGGGCGCACCGTCTGCGATCCGGACGAGAGTTCGCAGCAAACCCAATTTGTAAGTCGAAGACTTATTATCATTAACGATGATGTGGCGGACTGTCGGCAATGCGCCTGTGCCATCGTCCGCCAAACGAAAAGCCAGAGTCTCCCAGGAAACTTCGTCTCTCTGGAGCTCATCCTTATTGCGCCCGGCCGGCAACGGAAGCGGGATCAGTGCCCGGCGTTTGGCAAAACCCTCCAGCTCTTCCCTACCGACATCGTAAAAAAGCCGTTCGCCATCACCCGGCCCATGACGAAGTGTAATCACCAGCATTCCACCGGGTGCCAGAAGCTCAGTCAAAATTCGAAAGGCACGCTCACGATCGGATGGCGGGATATGCATCCAGACAGCGGAAACAAGAATCAGATCGAAGCGATAG
This sequence comes from Marinobacter subterrani, assembly GCF_001045555.1. Lineage (NCBI taxonomy): Bacteria > Pseudomonadati > Pseudomonadota > Gammaproteobacteria > Pseudomonadales > Marinobacteraceae > Marinobacter > Marinobacter subterrani. The sequence continues at coordinate 477,512 of NZ_LFBU01000001.1, read as the reverse complement.
CTCAGCTTCCGGATCTTGCCCAGATCAGGCAATTGATCGTCTAGCCAGTGAATGCTTTGATTGCGAGTGGCGTTCTGCCCCAGCTCTCGCAAGCCAGATGCGGGCTCCACCGCGACAACATCCCAACCCCGCGCGGCAAGAGCGCTGGAATCCCGGCCGCTGCCAGCGCCGACATCTAGAGCAAGACCTGATTTATCGCCAAGCAAGGAGAGCCAGTCTTGATGAACCTGTTCGAAGGTTAGCGACTGGTACTGGTCGTAAAAAGCTTTAGCCTTCTGGCTGTATACATCAATCACGAATATCTATTCCACCACGGGATATAGGCATCAACTCAAATCGCTCCTGAATTGTGGAATCGGTTATCAAGGTAAGCGCACTCGGATGAAAACCTGGCCCGAATCCACTCCTGAAGATATTTACCACCGAACGTGGCGTTAAAACATCAACTGATTCCGGAAGCTCTTCCTTTGTGGCAGTTGAGTGGCCTTAAAAATATCATTTTAGAACCTCCCCATCACACAGGGCATAGGTTCCCTTGCCAGTGACCTGCCCAGCCAGGCACCCTGCTCCTTCGATATCGAGCTGATATCAGACACGGCCTTTTTCAGTTGCAGATAGCCCCATCGGCGCTTACCGGTTCCGGTCTGCCTCGTGCAAACACCTTGGTACTTTATGTTCCTGAGAAATCGAATAAGTGAGGGGCTACGCCGGGCTGAGCCGGCAAGCTGCGTACTTGAACTCCGGAATCTTCCCGAAGGGATCCAGTGCCGGATTAGTCAGCACGTTCGCTGCCGCCTCCACAAAGGCGAAGGGTACGAACACCATGCCCTCTGGCATGGTCTGATCGGCCCGTGCCGTCAGGGTGATGGTGCCGCGCCGGGTGGCAATTTGAATGTTATTACCCGGTGCTACGCCCATACGATCCAGCTCCGCTGGTGCCAGATAGGCTGCAGCTTCCGGCTCCCGCTCGTCCAGCACTCGGCTGCGACGGGTCATGGCGCCGGTATGCCAGTGCTCAAGCAATCGCCCGGTTGTTAGCACGATGGGATAGGCATCATCCACCGGCTCATCCGGTGGCAGTGGGCTGGCCGGTGAGAATCTGGCACGGCCTCCTGCGCGCGGGAAGGCATCGGAGAAGACAACGTCCTGTCCCGGGGCGTCATCTGCAGGGCATGGATAGGTGACGGACCCCTCGCGCTCCAGGCGAGACCAGGAGATATGATCCAGTGAGTGCATGCCCTGCTTCATTTCTTCAAACACTTGCTCGGGGCCGGCATAGTTCCAACCCAGCCCGAAGCGCCGGGCAACTTCCTGGATAACCCACCAGTCGGGCTTTGCCTCTCCCGGAGGCGACAGTGCAGCACGGCCCATTTGCACTTGGCGGTTGGTGTTGGTGACGGTGCCTGACTTTTCCGACCAGGCGGCGGCAGGCAGGATAACGTCGGCAAACTGGGCAGTCTCTGTGACGAACAGATCCTGTACCACCAGGTGCTCCAGGGCAGCGAGCGCGGCCCGGGCGTGGGTCAGATCCGGATCGGACATCGCGGGGTTTTCGCCGAGGATGTACATGCCTTTGATCGTGCCCGCCCTGATGGCATCCATAATCTCCACCACGGTGAGCCCCGGCTTCGGGTCCAATTCGGTGTTCCAGAGCTCTTCGAAGGCGGCGCGCAACTGGGCATCCCCGACCGGTTGGTAGTCGGGCAGTACCATGGGGATCAGGCCGGCATCGGAGGCACCCTGCACGTTGTTCTGCCCCCGCAGTGGGTGCAGACCAGTGCCGGGCCGGCCGGTGTGGCCGCAAGTCAGGGCCAGGGAAATCAGGCAGCGGGCGTTGTCGGTGCCGTGCACGTGCTGGGAGATGCCCATGCCCCAGAAAATCATCGCGCGCTCCGCACCCGCGTAGGCTCGGGCCACTTCACGAATGGTGTCGGGCGCCACGCCGCAGACCGGGCTCATCACTTCCGGGGTCATGCCCTCAACGCTGGCCGCCAATGCCTCGAAGCCTTCGGTGTGGGCGTCAATGTAGGCCTGGTCAAAGAGTCCTTCGCTGATAATCACATTGAGCATGGCGTTGAACAGTGACACGTCGCCACCCGGCGAGAAACGAAGGCTCCGCCAGGCATAGGCATCCAGCGCCTGGCCCCGGGGATCGATGATGATCAGTTTCGTGCCGTTGCGTGCTGCCTGCTTGAAGTAGGTGGCGGCCACCGGGTGGTTTACGGCCGGGTTGCAGCCGGTGAGGATGACCACGTCCGCCTCAAGCGCCTGCATGAAGGATGCAGTTACTGCACCAGAGCCCAGGCACTCCATCAATGCGGCCACGGAGCTGGCGTGGCAAAGCCGCGTGCAGTGATCAACGTGGTTCGAGCCGAAACCGGTGCGCACCAGTTTCTGGAACAGCCAGGCTTCTTCGTTGGAGCACTTGGCACTGCCGAAACCGGCGAGCGCATCCGGTCCGTGTTGGGTTTTAAGTTGGGTTAATCCGCTTGCTGCAAGATCCAGTGCCTCATCCCAGCTTGCCTCTCGAAAGTGCGTTAACGGATGGGCCGGATCAAAGTCCGGGTCGAGCCTCTTGGGGACGCCCTCCCGGCGAATCAGCGGCCGGGTGAGCCGCGCCGGATGTGAGGGGTAATCGAAGCCAAAACGGCCTTTCACGCATAGCCGGCCCTGGTTTGAGGGGCCATCTTTGCCTTCTACAAAGAGAATACGCCCTCGATGCTCGCCTGCTGCTCCTTCGGCATCGGCAGGACCGTCCTTGACGTGATAGGTCAGTTGGCAGCCCACGCCACAGTAGGGGCAAACGGAGTCCACGGTTCGGTCGGCCGTGGCGGAGTCTCCGCGGCCCCGGGCATCAATCAGGGTGGCGGGCATGAGCGCGCCCGTCGGGCATGCCTGCACGCATTCGCCACAGGCAACGCAGGTGCTGTCACCCATGGGATCATCGAAATCAAACACCACTTTGGAAGCGGCACCGCGATGCGCCAGGCCGATGACGTCGTTGCCCTGCACTTCGCGGCAGGCGCGCTCGCACAACCCGCAGGTGATGCAGGCGTCCAGATTCACGTTCATGGCAGAGTGAGTGGCGTCATGGCCCCGGGCGTGGGCAAGCGATTCCGACCGTGGCGCAACATGGTGAACCGTTGGCTCGTTGCGCTCTGAACGGGCCGGGAGGCGCTGGCGCACATCCCCGACATCAATCGCCAGTTGATCCGCCGTTTCCCATAAGTGGCTTGAACGATCGGGGCTGCTATCTTGCGCAGGTTGATCGGCTAGCAGCAATTCCAGCACCGCTCTTCTGGCTTCCTGGGCACGGGCGGAGGCTGCGCTTCGCACCACCATGCCGGGCGCTGCCTCGCGGATACAACTTGCGGCGAGCACCCGCTCACCCTCCACTTCCACCATGCAGGCGCGGCAATTGCCATCCGCGCGGTAACCCGGGGCGTCTTTGAAGCAAAGGTGCGGGATGGTCTCGCCGGCGCGCTTGGCCACCTGCCACAGAATTTCGCCGGGGTAGGCCTGCACTTCCACGTCGTCCAGGGTCAGGGTAAAACTTGTGCTGGAATCGCTCATGGCGGCCTCCCTACCCTTTGGCAATCAGTTTTTGGCTGGCAAGTTCACTGCGGAAATCGCGCAGCAGGCTCAGCACCGGATTTGGGGCCGCCTGGCCCAGACCACAAATGGACGCATCCGCCATCACTTTGGCCAGTTGCTGCAGCGTCTGCTCATCCCAGGTATCCCGCTCCAGCAAAGTGAGCATTTTCTCGGTGCCCACACGGCAGGGCGTGCACTGGCCGCAGGATTCGTCCGCGAAGAAGCCCAACAGGTTGGCAGCCGCAGCCTGCAAATCGTCCTGATCCGACAGAACGATCACGGCAGCAGAGCCGATGAAGCAGCCGTGCTCCTGCAGGGTGTCGAAATCCAAGGGAATATCAGCTTTGCTGGCCGGCAGTATGCCACCGGATGCCCCGCCGGGCAGATAAGCCAGCAGGCGATGCCCTTCGGCCATGCCGCCGCAGTATTCCTCGATCAATTCATTGAGGGTGATGCCAGCGGGTGCGACATGCACACCCGGCCGCGCGACCCGACCGGACACCGAAAAGCTGCGAAGCCCCTTGCGACCATGCCGACCCTGGCTGGCGAACCAGTCGGCGCCCTGGGCGTGGATGCGGGGAATCCAGTAAACGGTCTCGACGTTGTTAACCAGGGTGGGCTGGCCAAACAGTCCTTTCTGGGCAACGAACGGCGGGCGATGTCGTGGCTTGCCCGGCTTGCCTTCCAGGGACTCGATCAGGGCGGATTCCTCGCCACAGATATAGGCACCCGCGCCCCGGCGCAGGATCACGAAGCCCTGTTCAACGATTTCGGCTGATTCCAGCTCGGCAATGGCCTCCTTCAGCACACGGTGCAGGCCGGGATACTCGTCCCGCAAGTATATGTAGAGGGCCTTCGCCTCAACCGCCCAGGCGCTAACCAGTGCACCTTCCAGGAAGACGTGGGGGGCACGTTCCAGGTAATAGCGATCTTTGAAGGTGCCCGGCTCGCCCTCGTCGGCATTGATCACCGCGTAGCGTGGGCCCGGCTCCGCCCGCACGGCCTGCCATTTTCGGAAGGTTGGAAATCCCGCGCCGCCCAGGCCGCGCAGGCCCGCATGCTCGAGTTCCTTCGCCAGCGATTCGACGCTCACCCGGCCTTCATGGCAATCGGCCAGCAGTCCATAACCGCCGGCTGAACGATAATCCGCCAGGCCTTGCCATTGGATTTCTTCCGGTTGAATCTGGCCCTGCTCTACCGCAGCTCCCACATTCTCGGCGTTGGCATGGCAAACGTGATGATGGCCGACTTCCACCACTGGCGCCGTGTCGCAGCGCCCCATGCAGGGCGCACGCAGCACTCTCACGGCTTCGGGATCAGCCCCTTCAGACAGCGCTTGATGCAGCGCTTCCGCCCCCGCCAATTGGCACGACAGCGAATCACACACCCGCAGAGTTATATCCGGCGGTGGGGTTTGTTCGTCGTGAATGACGTCGAAATGGGCGTAGAACGTGGCCGTTTCATAAATGGCGGCCATGGGCAGGTTCATGAAAGCCGCAAGGGCCCGAAGGCGGGGCATGGAGAGGTAACCGTCTGCGTCCTGCAGTGCATGCAGGTGCTCGATAAGGCGATCGCGGTGGCGCAATGACGAATCGACACGTTCGTCACCGATCAGGTCCCGCAGCTCCGACAGTACCGCCGGTTCCAGTTGACGGCCACGTAGAGCAGAGCGCCGGCGTTTGCCCATCTTATCGTCTGTGCTCATTGTTGTTGACCAGGCGCCGAGGTATCAAAACCAGCCTTGCCGGCTGACTTGACTAGTTACTGATCATTGAAGCATATCCGGCCGAGGTGACGCCAGACGATAGAAAACTGGTTGGGTCGAAAGCCGCGACTGGCCTGGAGGTTAATAACAAAGCAGGGTTGGTTGAGCCCGGACAGCAGGTCCGTGTTAGGCTCGCAAACTATCGTTTTCAATTAATTGATAAATTCATTCAGTATGAGTTCCCTATGATCAAAGAGCTTACGCTCCACAACCGAGCTCAACAGGTTATCCAGGCCATCACCAACAATAATGTGGGGCTTGATACCGCTGCCCGGAAGAAAAAATTCCAGGCCATGTCTGAATCCCCGTATCGGTTTTTCAGGGGAACCAGCCACCTGTTCTGGCAGGATATGTACAACGACTGGCGATTCGCTTTGTTCGGTGGGTGGTCCGGGAATCAGAGCTGGATCCAGGGCGATGCCCATGTTTACAACTTCGGCGCATTTGGCAACCACGACGGCGAGGTGGTTTACGGCCTGGATGACTTCGATGACGCCGTCGTGTCTGATTATCAATACGACCTGTGGCGACTGGCTGTCAGCCTGGTGCTCGACACCCGCGGCAATGGCATCTTTGATGGCCCCACTTGTACCAAGGCGCTGGAAGCACTTGCAAAAGGCTACCTCGAAACAGCGACCCGTTATCACGAGGATGACCTGGGTCAGGAGGTTCATTTCACCGCGGATACAACGGGCAAACCTCTGAAAAAGTTCCTGAAAAAGGTCGCCAAGAAGAAAGGCCGCAAGCAGATGCTGGATAAGTGGACCCGTCTGCAGAAAAATGGCAAGCGGGTACTGGACGCCACCAACCCGAAGCTCAAACGCTTGTCGCCCACCGACCGGAAGGCTCTGCTTGAGGCATTCGAGACTTATCGACAGGAGCGGATGAAGGATGATGAAAGCTGCGTCTATCGGGTCAAAGACGCGGCCCGACGCATGAACGCTGGCACCAGCTCCCTTGCCAACAAGCGGTTCTATATCCTGATCGAAGGCAAAGAAGGATCACAGGATGACGACATAATCCTGGACCTGAAGCAACAACGCGGCCCCTCATTGCTCAATGCCATGACCGATGCAGAGCGGGAAGGCTATCAAAAGGTCTATCAGAATGAGGGCATCCGGCATTTGGCGGCATTTGAGGCCATGGCGGAGCACCCTGACAGCCACCTTGGCTGGCTTGAACTCGACGGTATGGTTTTTTCGGTGAGGGAGCGGTCGCCGTTCAAGAAGGATTTCAAAACCCATAAAATCGACAAAGAGAAACACTTCTACAAGATGGCGGCTACCTGGGGTGAGGTTCTGGCCACTGAACACAAACGTGCCAGCCGTTACCTCAACCCGGACCAGCCGTTCCTTTTCGAGGAAAGCCTGAGTCAATCGACGGAAGGCCGGGAGGACGAATTCGCCACCCTGGTCATGGCCATCGCCAACCACTATGCGGAATGTGTCGAGCGGGATTTCGAGACCTTTCTTGGCGCTTTTTGATTGCTGGTTGGCGAGGAGTTCTGAGCCAGGGGTAAAACGACAAAGGTGGCCATGAAACGCAGGCCATGCGGAATCATTATCGGTTGATCAAGTGAGTTAGATAAAACCGAAAAATCTCCAACGGACCTGATTGCTATGGAACTTCTACCAAGAGTACACTCATTGTGTACACGAATAGGGTGAGAATCATGCAGACGATCAATGTTCGAGAAACTCGGGAAAAGCTCTCAAATCTTTTGGACGCTGTGGCCGCAGGAGAAGAGGTTGTAATTCTGCGCCACGGTAAACCTGCCGCACGCCTGACCGCAGCCTTGCCCGAAAAGATTCAGTTTCCAAACCGTTCGGAACTCAGGGCATCTCTGCCACCGGTCCGGGAAAGCTCTGCCCATGCGGTGCGGGAACTCAGAGATGAAGAGCGCTATTAATGTTGTACTTCGATACCAGCGCCGTTCTCCCCTACTATAGACAAGAACATGCCAGCGATCGTGTTCAGGCATTGCTTGAGTCGCAAACCCAGCCGGTTCTTATCAGTCATCTGACGAAAGTTGAGGTGGCAAGCGCGCTGGCCCGATGGGTTCGGATGGGCGAGCTCAGTGAACCCCAGGCGAACCGGATCGAAAGTGCTTTCCATGATGATGTTAGCCATGGCCGCTTCAGCCTGTGCCCCATTGAAACAGCCCACTATCAACGGGCCAGCCACTGGATTGGCACAAGGAAGACAAGCTTGAGAACGTTGGATGCACTTCACTTGGCATGCGCAGAACATCACCAGGCTCAACTTATCAGTGAGGATGAACCGTTGGTGAACGCGGCGGTTTTCTTTGGTATAGACGCCCGACTTGCTTGAGAATGGGAATGATCTATTCTTCGGTGAATCGATGTCGCCAATGAGACACCGGCCTTGGCCTGAAATCTTCAAGTGAATGAGAAACGAGAAAATAATGGAGGCGCGGGTCGGAATCGAACCGGCGTACACGGAGTTGCAGTCCGCTGCATAACCACTCTGCCACCGCGCCGGAAAAGACCGAAGGGATCGGATCTTTGTGCTCTCAGGTGGGCATTGAGAGACTTGAAATTGGAGCGGGAAACGAGATTCGAACTCGCGACCCCAACCTTGGCAAGGTTGTGCTCTACCAACTGAGCTATTCCCGCTCTTTGCTGCCGAAGCATTGCCTCGTCAACGGCTGCGTATTCTACGGATTACCGTTCGGGCGTCAATACTTTTTTATCAAGTTTTTGTTTTAACGGACTTTGTGGACAAAGTTTGGCCAATCTCTCAATCTCCGGACGAATCACTCCATCGGGGACTGGCAGGGAGCCATCCGAGTCTCTAAGCTGATGGCTGGCCAGTTAAATCACTCATGGATTGAACGCAACGTGCCCAGCTCCATCGCCGAAAAGCAGACTCATTCACTCTCAGCTTCGGCTGTTCCGGGGTCCATCTCGCGCGATGCTGGCACCGTTCGGATCACCGGGGACTGGTTGTTGAGCCACTACCGCCAGCTCAAATCGTTAAAAACCGGGTTGGCTGCGACCGATCTGCAGGGGCTGAGGATCGATTTGTCCGGGCTCAACCGCATCGATACCGCGGGTGCCTCATTGCTCGCCGCCCTGCTCGGCCCGGAGCGTTTGCTGGAAGCTGTCTCAGGGCGGAATGCCCTGTCACAGGAAAAATCGGCCCTGGTTGAAGCCGTCTGCCGTGCCATGAAAGATCAGCCCGCACCAGAGCGTGCCGCACCTTCCCTGATTACCAGTTTTGTCATGGGAACGGGCGAGAAGGTGGAAAGCATCTGCCGCCTTCTGTGGATTCTCACCGGCTTTATTGGCCAGACTCTGGCGACCCTGGCCTGGAACCTGCCCCGGCCCTGGCGCTGGCGAATGACACCGTTTGTAGCGGCGATTCATGAGACCGGGCTGAATGCCTTGCCGATCGTTGCCCTGCTGACTTTCCTGGTGGGTGCCGTGGTTGCGTTTCTCGGAGCCACAGTGCTGGAAAACTTTGGCGCAACCATCTATACCGTGAACCTGGTGGCCTTCTCGTTCCTGCGGGAGTTCGGTGTTCTGCTTGCGGCCATCCTTCTGGCCGGGCGCACCGCCAGCGCGTTTACGGCGCATATCGGGGCCATGAAGGTTAATGAGGAGCTGGACGCCATTCGCACTCTCGGGCTCAATCCTATTGAACTGCTGGTTCTGCCACGAGTGATGGCCATGATGATCAGTCTGCCGATTCTGACCTTTGTGGGTATGATTTCAGGGATGGCGGGCGGTGCCATGGTCTGTGCCCTGGTGTTGGATATTTCAACCACGCAGTTCATGGCGGTTGTTGAGCAGGGCATTCCCTTGCAGCATTTCTGGGTCGGTCTGGCCAAGGCGCCGATCTTTGCCTTCCTGATTGCCGTTATCGGCTGTCTGGAAGGGTTCAAGGTAGCCGGCAGTGCCCAGTCGGTTGGCGAACACACAACCTCAAGCGTGGTGCAGTCGATCTTTATGGTTATCCTGCTGGATTCCATTGGCGCACTATTCTTTATGGAAATGGGGTGGTAGGTATGGCCGTGGCCCCGGTTATCGAAGTCCGTGAGTTGCGCAACCGGTTTGGCGAGCATGTGGTTCATGAAAACCTGGAGCTCGATCTGCTCCAGGGTGAAATCCTGGGGGTGGTCGGCGGCTCGGGTACCGGCAAAACGGTACTTCTGAGAAGTATCGTCGGGCTCCACACGCCCTCTTCCGGCCATATCCGGGTGTTTGGTGAAGATCTCATTCAACTCTCGGCCCGCGATCGTTCCAGGGTCGAGCAACGGTTTGGTGTTCTGTTTCAGGGTGGTGCGCTGTTCACTTCCCTGAACCTTCAGGAGAATATCGCCGTGCCCCTGATCGAACATGCCGGCCTGAAAAGGTCCGAGGCGGAACAGCTGGCCCGGATGAAGCTGGCTCTGACCGGGCTGCCGCCGGAGGCCGCCGCCAAATACCCGGCGGAACTGTCCGGAGGCATGGTCAAGCGGGCCAGCCTGGCGCGGGCTCTGGCTCTGGATCCGGAAATCCTGTTTCTGGATGAGCCCACGGCGGGGCTCGACCCCATCGGCGCTGCCGCCTTCGACCGACTGATTGTTACCCTCCGGGATGCCCTGGGGCTCACCGTTTTTCTGGTGACCCATGATCTGGACACCCTTTACTCAACCTGTGACAGGGTTGCAGTCCTGTCACAGCGCCGGGTGCTTGTAGCTGATACTCTTGAGGCTGTCGCCGCCACGGACGATGAATGGATCCAGGATTACTTTAACGGCCCCCGCGGCAGGGCTGCGAGCTACGCATTCCGGAACCAGTCGCCCACACGGATTCAGGAGTAGTGACCATGGAGCCAAGGGCCCATCACCTGATCATTGGCCTGTTTACCCTTGTTGCCTTCGCGGCAGCGCTGATCTTTTCCCTGTGGCTGTCGAAGTCCTCGGCAGATCGTGATTGGGCGTATTATGAGATTGTCTTTGATCATGCGGTCAGCGGCCTGTCAGAAGGTAACCCCGTGCTGTACAGCGGCGTACAGGTTGGTGATGTTCTGCAGATGAAGCTGGACCCGGACAACCCTGCCCATGTGCGGGTACTGGTGCGCGTTGACCAGACAATACCGATCCGCGAGAACACCAGGGCGGGGCTGGTCCTGGCAAACATTACCGGCAGCATGAATATTCAGTTCAGTGGCGGCAGCCCGGGGCAGCCGACGCTGGAAGGCGACCGGGACAACCCGCCGGTGATTCAGGCAGAGCCCTCGGCGTTCAACAGTATTCTGGCCAACAGCGAGCAGCTTCTTTTCAAAGCTGATGAGCTGCTTACCAAGGCCAACCGGCTGATGTCTGCCCATAATATCGGGAACCTCACCGCCATATTACAGAACACCCGCGAGGCGACCGATGCCCTGCTCGCCCGCCGTGATGAGTTGGCCTCCCTGTTGGACCAGTTTGATGCCGCCGGGCGCAGGGCCGAGGAAGCGGCCATCAAGGTTTCCCGGGTCTCTGACAACGCCAATGAGTTGCTGCAGACCGATGGGCGCCAGGTTCTGGAATCCATGGATAAGGCCCTGGACGTCATCTATACCACCATAGCCCGGATCGACCGCCTGAGCCGGGCCAACGAGGGCGCGATCGACGCGGGCCTGCAAGGCATGGGCGAGTTGGCGCCAGCACTGCGGGAGCTCAGGGCGACGCTGCGGAACCTCAACCAGTTCAGCCAGCGTATCGAGAATGACCCCTCGGCTATCCTGTTCGGAACCGACACCATGAAGGAGCTGCCACAGTGAGGAAAACGGTGATCATAAAGTTCGCGCTACTCCTGACCACGGCCCTTACAGGCGGCTGCACGGTATTTCCGAACCCCGAGCCGCCTCGGGTAATGGAGATTGCGGTGTCGGAACCGGCCCGCCGGTCAGACCAGCGTTTCGAGGAAGCCTTGCGTGTTGATACGCCTTTCGCCTCGGCGCCCTTTAACAGTTCCCGAATACTGGCAAAACCCAACCGCTGGGAATTCCGGGCGTACGAGAACGTTCGCTGGCGTGACACCGCAACCGTTGTGGTTCGCGACGCGCTGGTCGAAGGGCTGAGAGACAGCGCAGGATTTGCCAGCGTAATCACCGATTCCAGTGCGGCACCCGCCGAGCTCACCCTGATCAGCGAACTATCCGCCTTTCACACCGAAAATCCTGAGAGCGAGCCCCGGGCAATCATCGAGTTGCACGCGCAGCTCATCCGGAACCGTTCCCGGGCCAGCCTGTGTAATCACAGTTTCAGCATCATGGAGCCGGCCGCCGGCACCGGCATCGAACAGGTGGTTGAGGCATTCGGCGTCGCGGGCAACCGGCTGTCAGACCAGGTGACCGCCTGGGTTACGGCGTGCGACCTTTCGTCTCGGCCGGAAAAAGATCATCCCACGCAGCCCTGAGATAGAGCCCCATGGACCACAGGGTGAGAATGGCGGCAATGTAGAGCAGCACCAGTGCAATATCTGACCAGAGCACTCCTGGGGGGAACGCCAGCAGCCCCACAATGGCGGCCATCTGCGCCGTCGTCTTGATCTTGCCGATATAGGACACCGCCACGCTCGAGCGGCTGCCAATTTCCGCCATCCACTCCCGCAGGGCGGAGATCACAATTTCCCGGCCAATGATCACGGTAGCCGGGATGGTCAGCAGAATCGCCGAATGTTCCTCGATCAGAACGGCCAGGGCCACGGCCACCATCAGTTTGTCGGCGACGGGATCGAGGAAGGCACCAAATGGCGTGCTCTGGTCCAGTTTCCGGGCCAGGTACCCGTCCAGCCAGTCGGTGGCGGCGGCAAGCCCGAATAGCGCGGCGCTCACCAGGTAACTCCACTCCACCGGCAGGTAGAAGATCACCACGAACACCGGGATCATGATGATGCGGGAGAGTGTGAGGATGTTGGGTAGGTTCATGCTGTCCTTACTCGTCGTGCAATGCTGCGTAGATGGTTTCTGCCAGTGATTTGCTGATGCCCGGCACCTTGGCCATCTCATCAACCCCGGCTTTGCGGATTTCCTGTATGCCGCCGAAATAACGTATCAGGTCGCGGCGCTTCTTCGGCCCGACGCCTTCTATGCCTTCCAGTGTAGACTGCCGGCGCTTTTTATCGCGCCGCGCCCGGTGCCCGGTGATCGCAAACCGGTGGGACTCATCCCGGATATGCTGGATCAGGTGCAGTGCGGGCGAATCCGCCGGCACCCGGAACACATCGCCGGTCATGGCATCAATGAGCTGCTCCATCCCTGCCCGGCGAGTCACGCCCTTGGCGACGCCGATCAGCGGGATATCGGAAATCTCAAGCTCATCAAACACTTCCCGGGCAATGTTCAACTGCCCTTTACCACCGTCAATGAACACCAGGTCCGGGCGTTTGCCCTCCCCGGCCACCATCCGCTTGTAGCGGCGCGAGAGTACCTGGCGCATCGCTGCGTAGTCATCACCGGCAGTCACACCTTCAATGTTGTAAAGCCGGTAATCGCTCTTCAGGGGGCCATTCTCATCGAAAACCACGCAGGATGCGACGGTATTTTCCCCATGGCTGTGACTGATATCAAAACACTCCATGCGAGAGGGCGTCTCCGCAAGCTCTAGCAGATCCCGCAGGGCCAGCAGGCGCCTGTATACCGTCTCTTTGCTGGCAAGGTGCGTAAGCAGGGTCTGGCGGGCGTTGGTCATGGCGAGCTCCAGCCAGCGACGGCGCTCGCCCCGGACATTACCCCGAATCCGCGTTTCCCGGTTCGCGGACTCCGTCAGGGCCTGGGCAAGCAACTCCTGGCCTTCTACTTCAACCGGCACCAGGACATCCCGGGGAATTTCCCGGCGGGTATTGCCGCCGAAATAGTACTGCCCGAGGAAGGCGCTGAGCAGTTCGCCCTCGGTCTGTTCAATGGAATACCGGGGAAAGTAGTCCTTGGTGCCCAGCACGCGGCCGCCACGCACGATGATCACCACGATGCAGACCACCCCCGCATCCTGGGCAATGGCGATGACATCCGCGTCGCCGCCTTCGCCATCCACTGATTGCTGTTCCTGCACGTGGCGCAGATGGTTGATCTGGTCCCGGTAGGCGGCGGCCTTTTCAAACTCGAGATTCTTCGAGGCCGCCTCCATGGCGTTCATCAGGTCATGGATGATCGCAGGGTTCTTGCCCTCCAGAAACATGCTGGCGTGGCGGATATCCTGCTGGTATTCCTCCGGACTGATAAAGCCCACACAGGGCGCGGTGCACCGGTTAATCTGGTATTGCAGGCAGGGCCGCGTTCTGTTTCGAAAATAGCTTTCACTACAGGATCTTATGCGGAAAACCTTTTGTAGAATGTTAAGGCTTTCCTTGACCGCACCGGAGCTGGGAAACGGCCCGAACCAGGTGCCGCCCCCCTTCTTCGTACGCCCGCGCCGAAACGTCAGCGAGGGGTAGTCACTGTGGGACGACAGGTAGATATAGGGATAGGATTTATCGTCACGGAGCAGGATGTTATAGGGCGGCCGTAACGATTTGATAAGGTTCTGCTCAAGCAGCAGCGCCTCGGTTTCACTGCCGGTAATCGTTATCTCGATCGAGGCGATTTTCGCGACCAGTGCTTCGGTTTTCGGCGCCAGGCCGGTCTTGCGGAAGTAGCTGCCAACCCGCTTTTTCAGGTTGCGGGCCTTACCCACATACAGAACCGAGCTACCGTCATCGTACATTCGGTAGACGCCGGGCCGTTCGGTAAGCTGTTTCAGGAAGCTCTTGCTGTCAAACTCCCTGATCGTTGTGCTTTCAGGGTCAGACCTTGTCGGCATCAAGCAACCCGAGCCGCACTGCCATCAGGGCCAGTTCTACATCACTGGAGATTTCCAGCTTCTCGAATATCCGGTAGCGGTAGCTGTTGACCGTCTTCGGGCTCAAGCACAGCTTGTCGGAAATATCCTGCACCTTCTGGCAATCCACCACCATCATGGCGATCTGCATTTCCCGCTCGGAAAGCCGCTCGAACAGCGACAGCTCACCGTCTTCGTCGCGATCATTACCACCGAGCTGCTTCAGCGCCATTTTCTGGGCGATTTCCGGGCTGATATAACGCTGCCCCGTGTGCGCCATCCGGATGGCACGAACCATCTCTTTGATGTCTGCGCCTTTGGTAATGTAGGCAGTCGCACCGCTTTGCATAACGCGTGTCGGATAGGGATCATCCGCGCAGGCAGTGACCACGATCACGCGAATGGAATCATCGATCCGGAGAATGCGGCGGGTTGCCTCAAGACCGCCGATGCCGGGCATGCGGATGTCCATCAGCACGATGTCCGGGCGCTGCTGGCGCACGAAATCGATAGCGTCTTCTCCGGATGACGCCTGCCCGATGACTTCAATGTCCGGGTTATCGGCCAGCATCCGGGTAATACCGGATCTCACCAGCTCATGGTCATCAACAACCAATACCCTGATCAAAATTCACCTCGCACACGGCTTTCGGGAAAACAGCGCGATTGTAACGTTTAGTTCAGGCCCCGGGTAGGTGCAAAGCCAAATACCGTGACAGACCTGACGCCTAAGCCGGCACACCCAGGCCCGCGGTATTTTCTACCGGATCAAACCAGACCACCAGATCGCCCCGGCGAACTGCAGCCATCACAAGATTCCGTTCCGCGAAGGGGTTCTCGGCGTCATTCAGCCCGTGGTATCGGGTGCAATACTCTTCAACCAGGCCCAGAAGCTGGTCTTCCGTCAGCAAATCCGTGTCAACAGTGAACTTCTCCTCTCTGGGATCTGGCTGGGACTGTTGTTCGCTGCTCTCTGTCATGCTACCTCCTGTGGAGCCACCATAGTAGGGATAATGATGACCAGGTAGAAGCCCGACGGAGCGGATCCATCCTCCATAATGCTGTCAGGCGGTGGGTTCAGCCGTTCTGAACCGCGCGATCAGTTGTCGCATAGACACCGATTCCTGCCGCAGTGCCTCGCTGATGGTCCGGGTGTGCTCGACACTCCGGATCAGGAAATCGGCGCTCTCATCCAGTGCGCCTGAACGGCGGCCAACCCGGCCAATCTCATCCCGCTGCAGTGCCACGGAAGCACTGATCTCGGCACTGTGGCTCTCAAGACTGACGAACTGGCCTTTGAGGGTTGCCAGATGGGCCTTGAGCGCGCCCAGGTGGTCCTGATTGTTGGTACCGGCGTCGCGCATCTCATCCAGCAAGGCATCGACGCTGCCGACCCCGGAGACCAGATCCTGTACCCACTGGGAAATGTCCCGGGTGGAATCCGAGGTGCGCCGGGAGAGCGTCCGGACTTCGTCGGCCACCACGGCAAAGCCCCGGCCATGCTCGCCGGCCCGAGCCGCCTCAATCGCCGCGTTGAGGGCCAGCAGGTTGGTCTGCTCCGCGATATCGGCGATCACGCCGATCACTTGCTCTATCTTGCCTGTCGACTCGCTCAGGGCATGAATAGAGCCGGAGACCCGGGAAATTACCTCTACCGTGTGCTCCGCCGCCGCTTCGCTGGTGGTGAGCCGGTGCTGGACTTCCTGGTTTGCAGCCACCGCCGTGTTCACGGTTTGGGCGGATTGCTCCGTCGCACGCTCAATGGCAGACGCCTGGTCAGCGATGGCCACCATCGACTGGCTGAGGTCATGAATCTGCTTCCGGGTCTTTTCGGATGCTTCCTGAAGCGATTCCGCACCAGTATCCAATGCTCCGGAGCGTTCATCCAACCCTCCGGCAGCAGAGCGAATATCGCCGATGAAATGCTCGAAACGGGAAACCAGTCCACCCAGGGCCTTTGCGACCCCGGCGACTTCATCCCGTCCTTTGAGAACGGGCACGCCGGTGAGGTCGGCGTTTTTCTCCATGGCCACCAGGTCCCGCTCCATACCCTGAAGGCGAAGGATCACGGACTGTCTCAACCACAAGGTCATAGCCACTACAACCAACAGGAAAGAGACCGAGCCGGCTATCAGGAAACCCTGCTGCTCCGACAGAAATGCCAGCAGCTCATCGGCACCGGCAGAAACCGATTGACGGCTCCGGCTCTGGCGCGCAGCAATCGCCTGAAGCATTGGCTCTATGGCGGGAAACAGGTCGAAATCCACTACCTGACCGACACGGTAATAACTTTTTTCACCAATGCCCTGCTTCATTTTTGCCAGCAGGGCCTTAACCCGCTCGAAATCCACCTGATGTTCTTCTACCCAGTTGCTCAAGCCTTGGTTCGCCGCCAGGCCTTGCCAATGCTCGGGCAACGCGGTTTCCAGACGGCTGAATTCGGTTTCGATTTCATCCCAGAGAAGGAGTTGAGCCTTGATCTTGTAGGCCAGGTCCTGGAGGTGCCGGTGATCCTGCTCGAGATCCGCCAGAAGCCAGGTTTCGTTAAGGTTATTCCGGACCAGGGTTTCCGAGGCCGCCTCCGCCTTCAGAATGATACTCCACGACAGCGCCGCCAGGCCGGCAAGCGCGACGACTGACAGGAAGGCGAAAAACAGGATGCGGGTTCTTACCGTGGCAAACATGACAACTCCAGCAGCGGGCTATGCCGCGGATGGTATGCCGGATTTATGACACTTTTATTGCGGCCGGTGTGCCAAGTACTCATCACCCACCCCCACCAAAAACGTTAACCACTTCAAAAAAACCGGAAAATTCACTATGATCGCCGCTTTCAGACCGTTTGGATGCTAATGAATCAGTCCGTTTTCCGCCTCACCCTCCCAATCCTGTTCGGCTATCTTCCGCTGGGCATGGCGTTTGGCGTGCTGTTTGCCACCCAACTGGATTATGCCTGGTGGGCCGCGCCATTGATGGGAATCCTGATTTATGCCGGAGCCGGCCAGATCCTGGCGGTCAGCCTGCTGGCCGTGAACGCGGGGCTGCTGGAAGTGTTCGTGGCGATGTTTGTGCTCAATGCCCGCCATCTGTTCTACGGTCTGTCGCTGCTCGGGCAGTTTCGCGGGGCCGGCTGGCGCAAGCTTTACCTGATATTCGGCTTGACCGATGAAACCTATTCACTGCTCACCAGTCGCCCCAGGGGGCCAGACCGGGGGCATGAGCAGGAAGTGGACTTCAGGATCACCGGCTTCAATCAATGCTATTGGGTGGCCGGCTGCGCCCTGGGGGCCCTGCTCGGCGACAATGTCGCTTTCGACAGCACCGGCATTGAATTCGCGCTGGTTGCCCTGTTTGTCGTGCTGACCCTGGAACAGCTCCGGGCCCTTGGCGAGGGATTTCCGATCTGGCTGGGAGCCGGTGCAGCCGGCATTGCAATGCTGCTACTGCCACCGGCGCATCAATTGATTGGCGCCATTGCCCTGGTAACCGGCGTATTGCTTATCGAGTACCGGAAAGTGCGCAGTCAGGGATTACAGGAGGAAGGAAGGCATGGGTGAATCGGGTTATCTTGCCGCGTTCGTTGCGGTAGCGGCGGTTGCCACCTTTGCCACGCGGGTAATTCCGTTCCTGTTCTTTGAGCGCCACACAGATCATCCACTGGTTCGCCATCTCGGGCGGTACCTGCCAGCTGCCGTGATGGCACTGCTGGCCACAGTGTTTTTGCAGCGCTCGGCAGACTGGACCGGGGCCTGGGCGGGTTTCGATGCCCTGCTGCCCGGTTTGCTGGTGGTGGCTATACACCTGTGGCGACGGAATGCCCTGCTCTCCATTGCCGCGGGCACCCTCAGCTACATGGCTATCCAGCAGGCCGGTTTCTAGGCCGAACCCGCCCGGTTTTCGCCCTCGACGTTCGCCACCAGCCGTGAATCCTTAAGTGCTGCAGTGCGGTGCTTTACCACGCCCTTGTACTCCGGGCTTTCGATCATGGCCATGAAGGCATCGATCGACGGGTAGCGAACCAGCAGCACCTGGTCCCAGGATTCGTCCGGAGGCGCGATCAGGGAACCAACACTCCGGCCGGACCAGATAACTTCGGCACCGACTGATTTCACACAGGCGGCCGCCTCTTCCATGTAGAGCGTGTAGGCCTCGCGGCCAGACCGCTCCGGTGCGTCTTCCGTGTAATTTGCCCGCTCGCGGAACCGCAGCAGGTTCAGCATGACCACTGGCTGGTTTTTTGGCGTATCCGCAAGGACCTTTTGAAGCTGGTCTGGGGTGGGATTAATGGCGTCCATCCGTATCCTCTTCTTCTGGTGTTTCCGGCGCCCACTATAGCCCACGCCCGAGGCGTGGAGCCAAAGGTTTTCATTACCTTTCATCCAGATTGCTCTTTTTGTCTTTTGCGTTCGTAGGGCTACAGTGAAGGACAACGAAACACAGACCGACAAGAGGACGCTATGGTTACCCTTACGATCAATGGCGAGCAACACGAGCTCGACGTTCCCGACACCATGCCCCTGCTGTGGGTTATCCGCGATGTGCTGGGAATGAAAGGCACCAAGTTCGGCTGCGGCATTGCCCAGTGTGGCGCCTGTACTGTCCACATGGCAGGCACCGCCATCCGTTCCTGCGTGACACCCGTTTCCACGGTGGCCGGAGAAATCCAGACAATTGAAGCCATGGCCGAGGATCCGGTCGGCAGCAAGGTTCAGCAGGCCTGGCTTGATCTGGGGGTGGCCCAGTGTGGCTATTGCCAGGGCGGTCAGATCATGAACGCCACCTCACTGCTCAAGCAGACACCGGAGCCGAAAACCCAGGAAATCGTTGATGCAATGGCCGGCAACCTGTGCCGTTGTGGCACCTACAACCGGATTCTCGCGGCGATAGAGCGGGCAGCAGGCAAGGAGGTGAGTTCATGAGGCGGTCAGACGACACTCTGTTACTCGCCAATGTCAGCCGGCGCGGCCTCCTCAAAGGGCTTGCGGGTGCGTCGGCCCTGGTGTTGGCCGCCCGCTGGGATCTGGCAGATGCCAGTGAGAAAGACCGCTTCGGCGCCAGCGCCATGCCCGGTGGCTGGGTCGACAACCCCAACGTCTTCATTCACATCGCACCGGATGGCACGGTGACCATCGTCAACAACCGGTCCGAAATGGGCCAGGGTATCCGCACCAGCCTGATCATGGTTGGCGCAGACGAACTGGGTGCGGACTGGGATCGGGTGAAGGTCGAGCAGGCCGATGCCAACCAGGAAAAGTACGGCAACCAGAACACCGATGGCTCCCGCAGCATGCGCCACTGGTACGACCCCATGCGCCGTGCCGGAGCTGCAGCCAGGATGATGCTTGAACAGGCCGCCGCCAACCTGTGGGGTGTTCCCGTCCACGAAGTGGAAACCCGTGTGCACAAGGTGGTTCACGAGGCCTCCGGCCGGGAGCTCGGGTTTGGCGAACTGGCCAAGGCTGCCAGGGAACTGGACGTGCCCGGCCGCAATGATCTGGTTCTCAAGGCCGACAGCGAGCTGCGTTTCATTGGCAAGGAATCAGGGCTGATCAACGGTGAGCTGAAATCCGCTTACCCGAAAGCCATCGATGGCGAAGATATTGTTACCGGCAAGGCGATTTACGGTGCCGACGTTGATTTTGAAGACACGCTCTATGCGGTCATTGCCCGCCCTCCCGTTTATGGCGCCAAGGTGAAAAGCGTGGACGACAGCGCCGCGTTGAAAGTCATCGGTGTGCAGAAAGTGATGCAGATCGAGGGCGCCAGTCAGCCTGCCGGATTCAGCCCGCTTGGCGGGGTCGCCGTCGTGGCCTCCAACACCTGGGCCGCCATGGAGGGGCGCAAGGCCCTGAAAATTGAGTGGGATAATGGCCCGGCCGGAGACAACGCCGGTTATACCACCGAGGCCTACAGGCAGTCGCTGGAAAAGGCGGCGCAATCCCCCGGAAAGGTCATCCGGGAGAACGGCGGCGATGTCGAGGCAGCCCTGCAAGCTGCTGCCAAGCGGGTATCGGCCACCTATTACATGCCCCACATGGCGCAGGCACCGATGGAACCACCCGTGGCCACGGTTCGAGTCAAGGATGGGAAGGCGGAAGTCTGGGCCCCGGTCCAGAATCCCCGGGCCACCCGGGAAGGCGTTGCCGGGCGGCTGGGCCTGGACAAGGAAAAGGTAACGGTGCACGTTACCCTTCTTGGTGGTGGTTTCGGCCGCAAGTCGAAGCCTGATTTCGTGACCGAGGCGGCGATAATCGCCGATGCAGTCAAGGGCCGTCCGGTCCGGCTGCAATGGTCACGGGAAGACGATATTCACCACGCCTACTTCCATGCGGTCTCCGTCGACCACCTGGATGCCGGCCTGGATGCCGATGGCAAAGCCACCAGTTGGCGCCATCGGACACTGTCTCCCAGTATCGCCTCGCTGTTTGCGCCGGACCCGGAGCACATACAGGAATTCGAGCAGGGTATGGGTTTCAACACCATGCCCTTCGACATTCCCGCCATCCGGCTGGAAAACCCACCCGCGCCGGCCTACGTTCGCATTGGCTGGTTCCGCTCGGTCTACAACCTGCCCCACGCCTGGGCGATCCAGAGTTTCGCCCATGAAATGGCGGAAGCGGCCGGCAAGGACCACCGGGATTATGTGCTGGATCTGCTCGGCCCCGGCCGGCAGATACAGAACCTGTCCGTAGGCGACGGCTGGAACTACGGGGAAAACCCGGACCTGTACCCGATCGATGTGGCCAGGATGCGCCGGGTAATCGAGCGCGCAACGGAGGAAGCCGGCTGGGGACAGAAACCCGGCAAGGGCCGCGGCCTTGGCCTGGCCTTCCACCACAGCTTCGTGTCCTACACGGCCATTGTTTTCGATGTGGAAGTCGACGACAAGGGTGACCTGACCATCCACCGCGCCGACATCGCGTTCGACTGCGGGCCCCAGGCCAATCCTGAGCGGATCCGGTCACAACTCGAGGGCGCCTGTGTGATGGGCATCGGTATCGGGCTGAAATCGGAAGTGACCTTCAAGGATGGCGTTGCCCAGCAGGATAACTTCAACAACTACCTGATACCGCGAATGCCGGACGCACCCGGGGTTGTCAGGGTGCACCTGATCGACAACCCCACGGACGCCATGGGTGGTGTCGGCGAGCCCGGCCTGCCTCCCGTGGCACCGGCGCTGTGCAATGCGATTTACGCTGCAACGGGCAAGCGAATCAGGCGCTTGCCGGTGGGTGATCAGTTGAAAGGCTGAACCTGGACCAGGGCCTCATCAGAGGCCCTGGTCGGTTTCTGTCCGGTTGCGCCCGCCGGTTTTTGCCGCATACATGGCTTTGTCGGCCCTGGCGACCAGTTCCTTTCGTGAGTCCTCCGGTCTCCAGGTGGCAACACCAATGCTGGCGGTTACACCCTCCGGCAACTGCTTGATGCTCACCTCTGAAATGGCCTTGCGAATCCTTTCGGCCAGAATCAATCCATCTACCCGCGATGCACCCGTGGAGACAACCACGAACTCTTCCCCACCCCACCGGCCGATAGCGTCTTCCTGGCGCAACACGCCGGTAACCTCACAAGCGATGTGCCTGAGTAGCTCGTCACCCGTTTCATGGCCCTGGTTGTCGTTCACCTGTTTGAAGTGGTCAATATCCAACAGCGGGACGCAGAATGGCGACTTCTGCCGGCGCGCCTTGGCCAGTTCCTTGTCCAGTTCCTGCTCGATTCGATAGCGGTTCCAGATGCCCGTGAGTGAATCGTGGCTGACCGCTTCCCGGAGCTTGTCGTTGGCCATTGCCAGAGCCTGCTGCTCGCCTCTCAACATCTGGTTCAGCCGGGTTATCTCACTGGCAGACGCCACCAGCGCAACATCCTCGCCAAGGTCCACGGCCGCCTGGCACTCCACCGGCTTCCAGGGCTCACCGGTGCCCCGGACTTCCTCCTGCCAGGTCCGAAAGGTGCGGTGCAAATCCTGTCCAGGCGCCGGTGTGCTGATCAGGGCATCGGCTTCCGGCCGGCCGGCCCAGTAGAAGCTTCTGTCATGCTCCGGGCGGAACAACATCAACCAGCCCTGGGCATCGTCACCCGGCAACGGAACTGCCAGCAGCCCGCAACACCCGTTGAGTGCCAGTCCTTTTGCAAGAGGGGCATGCCGCAGTCGCGAGCTCGCCCAAGCGCCCTGCCCGTGCCGATGCGCCAACCCGCGGGCAAGCCGGGCAATACTTTTTAGCGGCGGCGTTGCACCATAGGCAGAGATCTCGCCCCGGTTCACGCAAGCCAGACCGTCGGACCGGAAAAGAGACAGCCAGTCCTTGCCGTACTTATCCAGCATGCCCGCGGGCGACAAACCTGCCCTCACATCCTCCACCAGACAATCCCTCGACTCCTGAACCTGAAGCAGAAAACGGGACTCCATCCGCGCCTTGATCAGGAACAGTCGCTGGGTCGCCATGCTTACCAGCGTGCGGGCAGCATCCCGGAGCGTGGGTGGTAGAGGTGTCGGTGTCTCGGAAATACAGGTCACCATGCCCCACAGGCCAGACTGTCCAACGATGGCAATGGACAGCAGCGAGCAGGCATTGAAATCGTCGAGGAAATTCCGCTGGCGGCGAGACGGTGCCCGAAGCACCGTGCCGCTGGCATCTATCCGGGCTACCGTCGCTTCGGAGACCGTCTGCCAGGACAGCACAGTTACCGGGGCCGCATTCAGGTCCGGGATGCTACGAACTTCCCGCACGGCAAACTTTTCCCGCTGTTCAGCCGGGTAATCGCTGGCGGCGAAGCGCTGCCCCAACACCGGAGACAGGCCTTTTGCCAGATTTTCGGCCAGGCAGACACCGTGGCCCTCACCATCAAAATGAAACACCAGGGCCCGCTCAAAGCGGGTGATATCCCTGACGCCGGTAACCAGGGTGTCCATGAGTGAGTCCGGCGTTTCCGCTCGCGACAGCCGGGTCAGCCATTGGTTGACCGTCCCCATCAGGCGCCGGTTACCAAGAGGCGTAATCGGTTCAACCTCGACCACAACGATGGTACCTGAACGGAACGCATTGACCTGCAGGCGGGTTTTGCGCCCGTCAATCTCCTTTTGCAGGGACAGAGGGCCACTGAGCCGTTCGTTTGCTCGCAGTTCGCTGCGCAACTTCCCGGTAAGCCTCCTCCCCAGGACCTGCGCGGGTTGCTCACCCAACAGGGTTTCGGCAGGGGCGTTAAGGAACAGCCCGGTGTTGGCACTGCACTGCAGAATTCGGGACAGGGCTGAATCAAGTACCAGTAGACACCCGCAGGGCTGGATGCGCAGAGAGGTATCCGGAAGCGGGTACTCAGGACGGGAGTGAAGCGCGTCGGGCACCTCGGGAAAGCGGTCAGGGTTCAAGGTAAGCTGCGGCTCCCGCATGAAAAAGAACTGTGGACCGGAACCCCGTCCCTGAGGCACAACGTTCCTGAATATCCGGGATTTCTATAGGGTTAATTATACAGCCTGCAACTCACAAGATTGTGTAATTTCTGCAACTAAAGCCCGGAGGCCTGGTCTTGGACTTTGGTGGCATTCCCCCGCACTCTGGTAGCACGCTAGCTATCTCAGCAGTTATAATCACCGCTTCCTTCTTTTACCCCTACCGCATGGCCACTCTCCATGACCCTGATTGATCTGTTTTTGCAAACCATGGAGACGACACTGCCAGTCTTTGCCATGGTATTCATTGGTCTTGGATTGCGCCGAATCGGCTGGATAGACGGCGCGTTCGTGAACACCGCCTCGGCACTGGTCTTCAAGGCGACCTTGCCCACGCTTGTTTTCCTCAGCATCATTCGCGCGGACCTGGAAACAGCCTTCAACCCCGGGCTTCTGGTGTTTTATCTGGGCGCAACCCTGGCCAGTTTCGCGCTAGCCTGGCTCTGGGCTCGCTGGCGTGTCGTCCGGGAGGATCGCGGCGTGTATGTGCAGGGCGCCTTCCGCGGTAACTGTGGCATTGTCGGTCTGGCCCTCGCCGCCAACCTGTATGGCGATTTCGGGCTCTCAGCAGGCGGCATCCTGCTTGGCCTGGTTATCATCTCTTACAACGCGCTTTCAGTCATCGTGCTGTTGGCCTACCAGCCTGGCCAAAGTACAGACTGGCGGAGGATCTTTCATGACATCGTCCGCAACCCGCTCATTCTCGCGGTAGTGATTGCCATTCCCGTGGCCGCGCTCGATATCACGCTTCCCGGCTGGGTGATGACCAGTGGGGACTATTTTGCATCCCTGACCCTTCCACTCGCCCTGCTCTGCATTGGCGCGACTGTCTCGCTGAGCGCCATCCGAAGCGACAGTGAAACGGCGTTCAGTTCCAGCCTGATGAAAATGGTGGTACTGCCGGCACTGTGCACCGCCGCAGCGTGGCTGTTTGGTTTTCGCGGGCCCGAGCTGGGCCTGCTGTTCCTGTTCTTTGCCAGCCCCACAGCCGCCGCCAGTTTTGTCATGGTCAAGGCGCTTGGCGGGAACGACCGGCTGGCTGCCAATATCATCGCGGTGACCACTCTGTTGGCGAGCGTCACTGTCACCCTGGGAGTTTTCATACTGCGCGGCGCCGGGCTGATCTAGCGCTCTCCTCGGGCAACCGATTCGATCACGGTGAAGCCGGCCCGGCAGCCGCCGAGATAACCGTCACCAAACAGGTTGTAATGATTCAGGTAATGGTAGAGGTTATAGACCTCACGCTTCCGGTCATACCCGGGCGTGCGTGAATACACCCTGTCGTAGGCCCGGTAGAATTGCAGGCCAAATCCTCCAAACAACTCTGTCATGGCAAGATCCGCTTCGCGATCACCGCAATAAATGGCCGGGTCAATCAGCCAGGGCCGCTCGGTATCAAACAGGACATTGCCACTCCAGAGGTCGCCATGAAGCAGGCTCGGGTGATCGCAGTGGCGGTCCAGCCAATCCATGAGCTCGCCACCATGCTCATCCAGCACGTGTTGAAACCGGCTTCGCCAGGCGGCGTCGCGCACCCGGGAGACCTGATAACCAAGCCGGTCCCGCACAAAGAACTCGCCCCAGCTTTGACACCAGCGGTTTGGTTGCGGCGAAAGCCCGATGTAGTTGTCCCGGCTCCAACCATAGGCTTGCTGCGGCAGGCTATGCAGTCGGGCCAGCCCGTCACCCAGCACCTCCAGGATCTCATCCGACCCCCGTGACGCCTGGATGGCGGTGATTTCCAGTTCGGTTTCATCTACCCGGTATACCTCGGGCACGCCAATGCCAGCCACACCGGCCTCTCTGAGCACACTGGCAATGCACTCCAGGCCCTCCGCTTCGCAAATCAGGGCATCCGCATAGCCCGTGGTGTTCTGTTTCAGATGCGTCTCGGCCATTGGTTCCCACACTCCTTGAAGTTGTCCTGCCTGAACCGGTAGATTGAAATTTGGCATGACAGATCCATCGGGGGCAAATCATGGATACCAAACGCTGGCAGTTGCTTATATCCGGCCGGGTACAAGGGGTTTACTACCGCGCTTCGACGGAGCAAAAGGCCTCCGCCCTGGGATTAACCGGTTTCGCTCGCAACCTGCCCGATGGCCGTGTTGAGGTGGTGGCCGAAGGGCAGGAGGACCAATTGACTCAGTTGAAGACCTGGTGCGCGGACGGGCCTCCAAATGCGAGGGTGGACTCTGTCGACATTATCCTCGAGACGGCGACCGGCGAGTTCAGCGGTTTCGGCATTCGCTGATTTCCCGGTCCACCGCGCGTTCCAGACTCAGGGCCAGACCGTTCGGGCGCGATACCGGCAAGAACCGCTACACATCAATAGGTTGGAGCATGCACAAAGACAAGCCGTTTTCCCAGGCCTGCGAAAACAACAAAGCGCCGATTCTGGAAAAACTGGCGACGCTTTTCAAACAGCCGGGCACCATTCTGGAAATCGGCACGGGCACCGGCCAGCATGCGGTGCACTTTGCCGATCGTTTGCCCCACCTCGTGTGGCAGCCAACGGATCATCCCCAGAATGCTCAGCTCTGTAGGCCGTGGATCGCCGATTCCGGACTCGCCAATATCAACCCGCCTATCGCCCTGAACGTGTTGGACGGAGTCTGGTTCGACCTGCCCGCCATCATCGGCGCGTTTTCCGCCAACACCGCCCACATTATGGTCTGGGAGGAAGTGAGGGCGATGTTTCTCGGGATCGGCGGAGTTCTACCATCAAATGGAGTCTTCAGCCTGTATGGACCTTTCCGCTATGGCGGCCGGCACACCAGTGAGAGTAATGAGCGGTTTGATCGATCTCTGAGGGCTCAGGCTTCTCATATGGGGATACGGGATATCGAGGATCTGAAGGCACTCGGCGAGGAAACCGGGCTGGTGCTTGAAGAGGATTTTGAGATGCCGGCTAATAATCGATTGTTGGTCTGGCGGAAATCCTAGGTCGGACCCGCTTGGGAGGGATTATTCGGGCCTTTGGCCCTCACCCCTTCGGGGCCGTCGTCGCTTTGCTCCGACGTTCCTCAGCCTGCGCTGCAGGCTTCGGTCGAACCCGCGAGGGTTCTTCTTACCCTGCCAATCGGCCAATAAAAAACCCCAGCGCTGCTGGGGTTTTGTATTGGCGGAGAGGGAGGGATTCGAACCCTCGAAACGCTATTAACGTTTACACACTTTCCAGGCGTGCGCCTTCAGCCACTCGGCCACCTCTCCAATAAACTGTTTCAAATCAGCGATGTCGTCGCTCATTTGAGGGCGCAAACTTTAATGGTTTTAGGGGCGCTTGGCAACTACCCTGAGAAAAATCGTTAAAAATTTTCAGGATTCAACCGGTTTGCGCTTACCCAATACTATGATTCAGCGCTATCGTTAACACACCGGCACCCACACGAGGACAAGAATAATGCTGATGAAAGCCGAGCAATCGACCCTGCTTCTGATCGATGTTCAGGAAAAACTCATGCCGGCCATAAGCCACGGCGGTGAGGTGGTCGACCGCTGCGTTACGCTTGCCACGATAGCCGGGCTGATGGAAGTGCCGGTTCTGGCCACAGAGCAGTTGCCGGACAAGTTGGGCCACAAAGTGGACGCGGTCGGGGAATTATGTGACCAGATCCTGGCCAAGCACCATTTCGATGCCTGCCCCGACGGGCTCATCGACCAGTTGCCCGAGGGCCGACAGCACATCGTTATCGGCGGTTGCGAGACCCACGTCTGTATGATGCAGACCGCCCTCAGCCTGCTTGATGCCGGCTACAAGGTCTGGGTAGTGGCGGATGCGACCGGATCCCGGAACGAGTTCGATCGGGATGTGGCACTGGACCGTCTCAGCGAGAGCGGGGCCAGAATTGTAACGCTTGAGATGGTGGCGTTTGAATGGATGCGCCATTGCAGACACCCACAGTTCAGGAGCATCCAGGCCCTGATCAAATAAAACCATCCACCGAATGAGTCCACTCGTAATCAATCAGGTCAATTACAGGTGGTTTTGAGGTAAGCAATGCTCAACATGGACTTTTCCAGAAATGTCACCATTCGCACCGCCGAGCAGGAATGGATGCCCAGCCCCGCCGGCGGCGTTTTGAGAAAACCCCTGGCCCGTGAGGACGCTGAGCGCGGCCATGCGACCAGCGTGGTCCGATACGAGCCCGGTGCGTCCTTCAAGCGACACGAGCATCCTATGGGCGAGGAGATCCTGGTTCTGGACGGCGTGTTTTCCGACGAGACCGGCGATTATCCGACCGGCACTTATTTGCGTAATCCACCAGGCAGCGGGCACGCGCCGTTCAGCAAGGAGGGCTGCACGCTATTGGTCAAACTGCACCAGTTCGATGAACGCGACCGGTCAACGGTGCGCATCGATACCCGCAATACACCCTGGCTTCCGGGCATCGGCGGCCTTGAGGTGATGCCATTACACGAGTTCGAGCACGAACATGTGGCCCTGGTGAAGTGGCCGGCCAACGAGATTTTCCAACCGCACCGGCATTTCGGAGGTGAGGAGATTTTTGTACTTTCCGGCGAGTTCTGTGACGAACATGGGCGCTACCCCAAGGGCACCTGGATTCGCAGTCCGCACCTGAGCCAGCACCACCCGTTCGTCGACCAGGAGACGGTCATCTGGGTAAAAACCGGGCATCTACCGGTTGTGTCCGGCAAATCGCCCTTACCCCTTCGTGAGAAATTCGCCGGTCTCGGGTAATGGCAAACAGTTCATCCATCACCTCATCAATTGAGGCAATCCGCTCCACTTCGTACTGTCGGCAGACTTCTTCCTGAATTGCCGTCGGAGCAGCAAATACACCATAGCCCTGGCTTCCGAAGACTTTGATAAGCGCACTGTCATCAATCCTGGCGACCAGATTCATTCGAACGCCGTTGAGCGAAAACCACTTCATAAGGCGCTCGAAATATGGCGCATCGACGGCATTCGCGAGAAGAGGCTGGTCATTGAGCGATTCTGGAAAGTTATCTCGCAGTTGCCCGGCCAATCCGGGCGCCGCAAACAGGCTTATACTCGACCCTGCCAGGGGGTGCACGGTGAGATTTCCGTCATCCTGAACCTTGGGCATATAGTCCGTGAGGATAACATCAAGCTCTTTGCGTTTGAGGCTCAGCACCAGATCTTCGGTACGCCCCGTCTGGCACTCAAGTTGGACAGGCCGCTCACCTGCCATGGCAGGTTGCAGCAAGTGGTAGGCAATCAGCTTATGAATGGAGGCGGAGATGCCCGCACGCAGCGTAAGCGGGCGATCGGAGGGGGCCAGACGCAGCGTTTCCGAAAGCTCACCGGTTAGCACGAAAATATCGTCAGCATAACCAAGAACCAGCCGCCCCAGGTCTGTCAGAATCAGTTGGCGCCGTTCTCGTGAGAACAATCGGCCGCCCACCGAGGCTTCAAAGGTGGCAAGCTGGCCGCTCAGGGTCTGTGGAGCCAGTTCAAGTACCTCACTGGCCCGGGCAATGGAACCCTCGCGGCTGATCACCCAGAAGTAATACAGGTGCCTGAGATTCAGCTGTTCCATATTGGCACTCCGCGCGCGCGATCAGGAAGGCCGGGGAATCTTGATGATCTCGCCAAAGGTCACATACTCGCTGCCGCCAAGGCGACCAAGTGGGTCAATGGCGGCGCCATCAAAAGTCAGGCGGTTTTTGTCGTCGTAACGGGCCGCTTCATCGGACACCCAGACCTGGTTAACCTTGCCAAAGACCAGTGATTGCGGGCCGGCACCGATTTCCTTGATGTCATAAAGCTCGCAGGCAAAGGCGACATGACAATCCCTGAGTCGCGGCAGCCGGGAACCTTCAAAATCCACCACCTCAAGATCGAGATTCTTCAGTTCGGAATCGCCATGCGCCAGGGTCCGGGACGACTCGGTTACGGCCGCCGCCAGCTCCCGGTGCGCGATGTGTACGACAAACTGTTTGCGTTCTTCAATGTTGACCCGAGTATCCTTGAAGGCGCCGTCGGTCGGCTTCTTGCCCACCGAAAACATCAGTAAAGGCGGGTTACTGGTTATCGGTGTAAAAAACGAGAACGGCGCAAGATTGAAGTCGCCCTCCGGGTTCTCACTCAACACCCAGGCAACAGGGCGCGGGATGACGGTCTGGGTCAGGACATGGTATGCGTCTTTCGGATCCATCGCGGCAATATCAATCAGCATCAGTCGCTCTCTTGTTACAGCGGTTTCAGGTGCACCGTTATTTTTTTCTGTAGATGATGCCCGGGTGGCACTGCACCATTTCATAAAGGTGGGGCAAACCGTTCAGGGATTCAGAGGCACCGAGAACCAGATAACCGCCCGGGTTCAGGGTGGCATGCATTCGGGTCAGAATGTCTTTTTTCGATTCGGCGGAAAAATAAATCAGGACGTTGCGACACATCACGATATCGAATTTGCCCAGCATGTATCGCTCCAGCAGATTCAGCTCCTTGAATTCCACCATGGTCTTGAGCTGCGGCTTGATCTGCCAGCCGCCGTTCAGTGACGGGGTAAAGAACTGCTTCTGGCGCTCCGGTGACAGGCCGCGACCAATGGCTAGCATCTCGTATTCGCCCTTGCGGGCAACCTCAAGCACACTTTTGGAAATGTCGGTGGCGGTGATTTTTACATCCCGCAATTTTCCCGGCCGGAGCCGCCGGAACTCCTCGACAATCATGGCGACCGAGTAAGGCTCCTGCCCGGTGGAACAGGCGGCAGACCAGATGCGAAGCGGTTGGCCGGACTTACGCTCGGCCAATTCCGGAAGCAGCTTGTCCTGGAGTATCCGGAACGGATGGTTGTCACGGAACCACAGGGTTTCATTGGTGGTCATGGCGTCAATGACGACTTCCCGCAAGCCACCCCGGCCGGGCCGCCGGAGCCGGTCAAGGAGTTCCCCCAGCGAATTCAGGCTGTTCTCCTCGAGAATTCTGCGCAACCGGCTTTTCACCAGGTACTGTTTGTTTTCGCCCAGCAAAATCCCACAGGCATCCTGCAGGAACGACTTGAAGGCATCATATTCCTGTGGCGTTATATCCGCTTTCATTGGATCTCTGTTCTGAATGAATGTCTGAACGGCCGGATCATCCCTGGTCGATGATTTCCATTACCCGCTCTGCCAGTTCGTCCGGACTGAACTTTGCCATGAAATCGTCTGCCCCCACTTTTTTCACCATGGCCTGGTTGAAAACGCCGCTGAGGGAGGTGTGCAGCATGATAAACACATCGGCAAGGGCCGGATCTCCTTTTACCTTGGTCACCAGGGTGTAACCGTCCATCTCCGGCATTTCAACATCGGAGATAATCAGACTTAGGTGGTCTTTCGCCCGGCTACCGTCCGACGTGATTTCCTTGAGATAGTCGTAGGCCTGCTTGCCATCATTCCTGGTGGCGACTTCCATTCCGATCGCTGTCAGGCAGCGTTCTATCTGCCGGCGGGCCACTGAAGAATCATCAACAACCAGAACCGGCAGATGGCCTGGAACCCGGTCGGCACTCTTGCTCAGCACGGCTTCGGTTACATTCTCCCCGAGCGGAGAAACCTCGGCAAGAACCTTCTCTACATCAATGATTTCTACCAGCTTATCATCAATTTTGGTGACAGCGGTAAGGTACACATCCCTTCCGGCGCCCTTGGGTGGCGGCAGAATGTCTTCCCAGTTCATGTTCATGATCCGGTCGACAGCGGTCACCAGGAAGCCCTGGGTTTTGCGATTGTACTCGGTAATGATGACAAAACTGGTCGCCAGATCTTCCTGCGGTATACCGGGCAGTCCAATCGACATGCTCAGATCAATAATCGGAATGGTTTCACCGCGAATGTGCGCGACGCCCCTGACCACATTCCGGCTGTTGGGAATGGATGAGAGCCTGGGGCACTGCAGAACTTCCTTAACCTTGAACACGTTGATGCCATAGATCTGGCGCCCCCTCAAGCGGAACAGAAGGAGCTCAAGGCGATTCTGCCCTACCAGCTGCGTGCGCTGGTTTACGCTGTCCAATACCCCTGCCATGTTTTTCTCCCGGCTTGCCGATGTTACACCGGCATATATCTTGCTGCTTGCTGAATAACGGCCGAAACAACGGAAAACCGTCGTTTGCTCGGCGGACCGGCTAGTGTATCGGCCGCTAGTACTTAATCCTTAGGCATGTCCGTGGTTTTCCGCCCGGATATAGACAGCATAGGACAAACAACTGCATATGCGCATCACCAAATTCGTCGTACTCCTGCTGATGTCTGGCTTGAGCGGCTCATTGCTGGCGCAAACCACGGCGGGACAAATCCGGGAAGCCACCCTGAAATTTCTGGATGAGTTTGCCACAGAACAGGCCAGTGCCGGCTACAAGGTCGCCTATGAGTCGGGATCAATCGACAGCCGTGTCGCCCTCGCCGAATGCGAAAGTCCACTGACAGTCGAGTTCAGCGGTGACCCCTGGAAGAGCACAAGCCCCACTTTGCAAGTGTCCTGCGAGGGCAACCGCCCATGGCGCATGTTTGTTACCGCGTCTGTTTCAATCCATGGGCCGGCCCTGGTAGCAACCCGGCCACTGACTCGCGGTGAGCGAATTACTGCGGATCTCGTTACGCATCAGCCGGTTGAGATTAATGCCTCAAGGCGCGGCGCTATAACAGAGACCCAAGAGGCCGTGGGCATGGAAGTCAGGCGATCCATCAATGCCGGCGCACTGATCACGCCCGACATGCTCTCTGCGCCGGCTGCGGTTGAGCGCGGCGACCATGTTATCATTACCGCCAGAAGTGGCGGATTCTCGGTCAGTTCCAGGGGCAAGGCCTTGGCAAGCGCGGGCATCGGGGAGCAGGTTCTGGTGGAGAATCTCCGGTCTTCCCGCACGGTGAAAGGGAACGTTGTTGGCCCCGGCCACGTGGAAATCCCGATGTGACATGCATTCGGCAACGCCTTGCCGACATGGCAAAAGCTTGCCGTAAATGCAGGCATAGGCTTCCGGGTAACAAAACGTTAACCCTGGAGGAAAAAAGTTTCTAAAGGTTTCTGCGGTACAGCCGTTAAGCAGATATAAACTCGAGTGAGCGCCACACCCGTGGTGCACCAGGCAAGCAGGTAACGATATGTCAGTTGACTTCAATGGAATTGGCCCCGGCCAGGTCAACACCCAGAGAACCACGGCCGACAAGGGCGCCAGCACCCAGAACACCCAGCAGGCGACCAATCAGCAGGCAAAAACCCAGGCTCAGGGAGCCCGGGGGGAAAACGTCAGCCTGAGCAGTCAGGCCAAAAATCTCAAACAGCTTGAGCAGAAACTCGGCGATTATCCGGAAATGGATGACGACCGGATTGAACAGATCCGTTCCGCTCTGGAAAACGGAACCTACAAGATTGATGCCGAGAAACTGGCCCAGAAAATGCTTGAGATGGATGAAAGCATTTTCGGGTGAGTAAATCATGGCCGCAATTGATGATCTGAAGAACCTTCTGTCCCAGGATCTCAGCCAACTGGACGCGCTGGCTGATGTCCTGGACAGGGAAAAAGCCTGCCTCGCTACCTCCGACCTCCAGGCACTTAATGGGCTCACCAAGGAGAAAGGCGATCTTCTTGGCGCGATCCGCGAGCGGGCCAAGCAGAAAATCCGCACCCTTGTCCAGATGGGTTACCGCCCCGAGAGCGGCGAACCTTCCCGCTTCATTCGCAGCGCGGGTCTCGCCGAGCTCTACCAGCTCTGGCAGGAAGCCGATCAGAAACTGCGCGCCTGCCAGTCGCTGAACCAGGCCAATGGCCGGGTCATCAGCCACCTGCAAAAGCGCCTGTCCCGCCTGACCGATATCTTCCGTGGTGCTACCAGCCAGCCAAAACTCTATGGTGCCCGTGGCGAGCAGACCACGGTGTCAAGCCGTACGGTACTTGCCAGCGCCTGAACACGGCGCCGGCAGATTCCTCCGCCAGCTCTATCGGGTATAGATGGTCATCCGGGAATCCGGATGGAACCGGATGTCGTGAATGCTCACGTTGCCCATTGACGGGCTCTGGTTTCCGGCAACACGGATATTGTCCATGCGGATCTGTTCGATACGCTCGGGGAACGCCAGCATCAGGGCGCCGTCTTCCCGCACCGAGTAGCGTGGCTGCCCCGCCCGGTAGTGGACACCGGAAATGCTGAGATCCGAATCCAGGAAGTTCAGAACCGGCACAAAGATATTCGCCGCCAGCTTGATGCCCTCGATGACGTCGGGCCCGGATTGTTCAGCCTGGCCGCCCTCACCCATCGGATTGCCAGCCATCGCTCCGACCAGCCCGATGCGGCCAAGCAGGGTCGGATCGCCCTGCCCGGAAACCTCCGCCAGCTCCGCTTCCGTCAGCGGGGCAAGGTTGCCGCTCTGATACAGCTCACCGGCTTCCGGAGACGCCTGCGAGGCGCTTGCACTGTTGCTGGCCGCAAAGGAAACCAGGGGCTGCAGGGGTAGCGCAACCATGGTCACCAGCGCCGCCGCGTTGCGGTATCGGGACTGGTGCTTCAGGACCCTGTAAAGCTCCTTTTCGGAGATCCAGCCGGCCTGGATAAACACCTCACCGAGGCGCTGACCGGTTTCCTGCTGCACTTTCAGACCTTCATCGACCTGTCCCTGGGACAGATAGCCGCGATTGACAAGCAATCGCCCGAGGCGTGATTTTTCTTGAAATCCCTGACGGATTCTCACCCGGATTCTCCTTGTTGACCCGTTAAAACCGTACAACCCTGCCCGGCCAGTATGATGAGGCCGCTCTGATAACTGGAAAGCTTAGCCGATCGTAATCAAGAGTGCGTGAATGCAGTCCCCGTTTTACAATCACCTTCTGATAAAATCAGGCGCCTGACAGCAGAATTCGTTGAATTGTCGCAGGAAATCCTCCTGCCCATAACTCAGAGAGCGGCTGAAAATGACAAACCTGGTAAAACCTGTGAAAAGTGTGATCCCCGTCCTGATCGTGTTTCTGGCAATGATGGTTCCGGCCGGCAATGCCCTGGCCCAGAGCGATGAATCAAAGGCCGACGATCAGCTACCCAGGGTCCGGATGGTGACCAGCGAAGGCCCCATTGAACTGCTGCTCCGCCCGGACGTGGCTCCGGAAACCGTGGCCAACTTCCTCCAGTATGCGAAAAGTGGATTCTTTGATGGCACGATCTTTCATCGGGTCATTCCCGGCTTCATGATCCAGGGGGGCGGATTTACCAAAGAACTTGACCGGAAACCGACCCGCGCCCCGGTCCGGAACGAGGCACGCCCCACACTTCCCAACCTACGTGGCACCATCGCCATGGCTCGCACCAGCGCGCCGGATTCAGCCACTTCACAGTTCTTCATCAATCTGTCGGATAACGACTTCCTGAATGCCGGTGTCCGTGGCCCTGGCTACGCCGTGTTCGGCAAGGTAACGGAAGGCATGGGCGTGGTCGATGCCATTGCCCGCAAGCAGACCACCCGAAAGCAGGGCATGGCCGATGTCCCGGTGGAACCGGTGATCATTGAATCAGTCACCTTGCTCGATTCCGCTGACTGACGCCGTGAACTCGCCTTTGCTGCCCCCCGGGATTGAACCTGCGGAACTGGCGTGGCGCGACGGCGTACCCGAATCTGTCCGTTTTGGCGATGTCTATTTCAGCCGGGACAACGGGCTGGAGGAAACCCGCCATGTGTTTCTCCGGCACAATGGTTTGCCGGACCGGTTTTCCCGGGTTCCTGAGTGTGGGCACTTTGTCATCGCGGAAAATGGCTTCGGGACCGGCCTGAATTTTCTGGCCGCCTGGCAGGCCTGGTTGAGCCATGGGCCCGCAGCCCCGGCGACCCTGCATTTTATATCGGTAGAGCGCTTCCCCCTGGCCCGCGAAGATCTGACCCGGGCGCTGGCATTATGGCCGGAACTCCGGCCGCTGGCCGATGAGCTCATCAGGAACTATCCACCTCTGGTACGGGGAGTGCATCGGCTGGTACTGGCCGGGGGGCAGGTTCGGCTCACGCTCTATTTTGGCGATATTACAGACGCCTGGCAGGCCCTGGACTTTCATGCCGACGCCTGGTTTCTGGACGGGTTTGCCCCGGCCTGTAACCCCGGGATGTGGCTGAATGAAACCATCACGCAGATCCGGGCCCACAGCAAACCGGGCACAACTCTGGCGACGTTCACCTCGGTTGGCAGAATTCGTCGCGCCCTGATTGAGGTCGGGTTCGACGTGCAGAAAGCGCCCGGCTTTGGCCGAAAACGACATATGCTTCGGGGCGTCTTGCCAGCCAGCGAACCAGCCAGGGAATATAACCCGGGTTCCCTTGCCATCATCGGAGCCGGAATCGCCGGGTGTGCCCTTGCCAGAAACCTGGCCGAGCGGGGAGTCCCGGTGACATTGGTGGATTCCGCCAGCGGGCCAGGCAGTGAAGCTTCAGGGAACGCCCAGGGCGCCATGTATGTGAAGCTGGGTGTCGAGTTCAATGATCAGACCGAACTGGCGCTGCAGGCCCTGACCTTCGCCCAGCGGTTCTATAATACCTGGCGCGGCGCATACTGGCACCCGACCGGCCTGCTCCAGCTCGCCCAGAGCGACCAGGAAGCAGACCGCCAACGGCGGTTTCTCCAGCGCAACCAGTATCCAGAAGACGTCCTTATTCCCGTGACCCGGGAACAGGCCAGCGAACTCTCAGGTGTCGCCACGAACTCCGGTGGCCTCTGGTTTCCCGGCAGTGGCTGGCTCGAGCCCCGGAATCTTTGCCGGGCACTGGCCGATCATCCAATGATATCGGTCTCTTGCGGCGTTACCGTGGACCGGCTGCTGCCGTGTAATGGGAAATGGCACATTTCCGGTGCGGATGGCACAACCATAGTTGCTGACCGCGTGGTGCTCTGCACCGGGCACCTCAGCTCCAGGCTCATTCCGGTCAAGGGCAGGTTCCGGTTTAAAAGCATCCGGGGCCAGGTAACGCACCTGCCCAGGGAGGCAATTCAGAATCCCCGGGCCGTCATCTGCGGCAACCGTTACATGAACCCAGCCCTGGGGCAGACCGCCGTTACCGGCGCCACCTTCGACCTGAATGATGCCAACCCATTGCCCACCACCGAGAGCCACCGGGAAAATATCCGGGAGCTCACGGCGATGCTGCCATCCATTCTGAAGGACACCGAGGCTGACGGTGTGGATGTCGCCAGCCTTGAGGGCAGGGTCGCCTTTCGTTGCACAACCCACGATTATCAGCCCGTAGCGGGCCCGGTCTTTGATGGCGAAGACAGTGAGCTTGAGGACCTGTTTCTACTCACCGGGCTTGGCAGCAAAGGCTTGACCTATACCCCCTTGCTGGCCGAGTACCTCGCGGATCGGCTGAGCGGTCAGCCCGTTTGCCTGCCGGCAAACCTTGTGCGGCGCCTGGAAACCCGACGCCTGTACCTGGCGGAACAGGCGGTTTCGTAATAAAACAGTACTGAAGATTCCGGCCTGACAGCCGATAAATCACCAAGGCGAGTTTTGTCAGGGAGAAACCCGATGTCCATTTTTGTCAGCGAACCCGGCCGCCCGGTCGGAACCCGGCTACCGGAAGCATTCCGGGCCCGTCGCGTGGGCGATGTTACGGAGCTGACAGAGACCGAGACCATTAACACCGGCCGCAGCGAAGCGACCGACGCCGAGTTTCAGTTGGCCGCCAACGCAGGAAGGCACAGAGCGCTTGAAGAATACGGCGCAACCGCTGCAGGTGAACGCCGGGAAGAGCGGCCTTATCTTCCGGTGTCGCGAATTGCGTCGTCCACGCTCTATTCGGTTCAGGCGTCAGCAACCATCGCCGAGGCACTCTCGGTCATGGACGAGCACCAGGTACACCATCTGGTTATTATGTCCAGCGACAATGTGGCTGGCCTGGTAGACCTCCGATGGCTGCTCGGTTGGCTTCACGACCATGAAGCCAACGCCATGAGCGAGAGCCTGCAGCATATCGAGCTTCCTGCGTTCCTGACCGCATCGCCGGAGACTGACGCCCATCAACTGGCGAGGCTGATGCTCGCCCACCAGTTGAATGCCGCTCTGGTCATCGATACAAAGGGCAAGGCGGCCGGCGTGGTTACCAGCACCGACTATCTTCGGCTGTACGCCAACTCCGGCAGGCACGAAGGAACCGTCTAGCGCCTGCCATCCCCGAAATCAGTTCAGGGAGTAAGGAGCACACCCTCAGGGCTGAACAACAACACAGACCAGTTACTGCCCACCCGGGCCAGGGCAACCACTTCGTCGTCCCGGAAGTTCGCCAGATCGAAGATTTCCGAGTCTGCCTGATTCAGTTGGTAACGCCAGTTATTCTGAAAGCTGGTGTCTTCACTGTTGCTGTCTGCTTCCGCAACCAGGGATACCCGGGCAACAATCCCCTGGGTTGTGCCGGAAACGACACCGGTACCGGCAAAATCGCCGTTGGTGGAGCCAGCAACCACGAGATCGCCGTCAAACCCGGCAAGACCCGAAAGCTGTTCGGTCGCCTGATCGTTATTGTCGTTGAGCGAGAAGGCTCTGACCGGTGTGCCTGTGGAGGAATAGCCCAGAAGGAAGCCGGCGGTGCTGTTTAACGGATTCCGTTCGAGAACCGGCTCCTCCTCCTTCGGTGCCAGAACCGAGTAGGTTCCATTACTGCTGCCCATCAGCCACAGGGCGCCGGAAAAAAACAGCCCGTTGGAGATAGCCTCGTCGCCTTCAGTGCCAACCTGGGAAACATCCAGCACCGTATCCGCGCCGGATGCCTGGTAGAAGAACGCATCAACACCTCCGAGAACCGGCTCACCTTCCACCGAGCCGGCGACGGAGCCGAACAGCAATGGAGCCACCGACTCGAGACTGCCCCCGGCAACATTGTCGTCGGCTGCGGAACCGGCCTGACGAGTCCAGGCCTCCACGGGCCGTTGGCTGGTGCCGTCCAGCTCGGTATCGATCCGCTGGAGAAAACTGTCGCGGCCACCCGACCCCTGCTGCCCCGCGAAAACGCCGTTGGTTTCACCCGCCAGCAAGACATAGCCGGTGTCCCGATTGATGCCTGCCCAACGAACGTTATCGCCTGCTGCGGTGCCGGTACGGGTGGTCCAGGTGGGCACATACTCGCCACCGTTGCTGGCCGCATCAAACCAGTAGAGCGACGTCACCATGTCCTCTGCCCCGCGAGCCGTCGTGCCGGCAACCGGCTGATCGGTACTGTAGGAAACCACAAACTCGAAGCGGTCGACCTTGGCGTTGCCCTGGGTCACTTTTCGCTGAACGACATTGATCACGGGGCTCGGCGCCACCAGGCTGTCACCGGCGGCAGACACATCCACCTGCTGTAGCAGGCCACCGCGCTGGTCGAAGATCCTTACCAGCACCCTGTCATTGTCCTGGCTGTCATAGCCGGCCACAAACAGGCGCCCTTCATGGCCCAGGGCCATGTCAGTGGGCACGAAGCGGGCGCTGGCATTAAGAACCAGCGGTGTTGTCAGTTCATTGAGACTGACCCGTATCAGGTTTTCGCTTTCCCCCCGGGCGTAATTCTCCCGCCCTGCCTGGAAATCCTGATTGACGCCCAACAGTATGAACCGGTCGCTGAACGCGGGGTTCGAGTAGCCCGCCGCAGGGACGCGGATTCTGAACCGGATCTCATCCGTGCCGTTCGGGAACACCAGTTGGTCGTTTTCCACCCAGGCGCTGTTTTCCCGCCGCTCAATCACAAACTCGCTGCCAAGCCGGGCCGTGGAGTCTTCGGTGTGGGTCAGTTTGGCGTAAATGGTCCGGTCACGCTCCCCCGACAGTCTGGCCACGTACTCCCGCACGTCACCCACATTCAGGGTGTCCCGCGACCCGCCTTTGACCGTTTCAATGGTCAGCACGGGCTCGTTATCCTCTATCGAGAGGTTCACATCCACGCCTTCGTTACCACCGCCGAGACCGGCCAGGCCGGAACGGACTTCGGTCAATGCCAATCTGAGCGTTTCGGGAGATTCAGGGAAGCTGTCTTCAACAACTTCCAGGGGAAGGTAGCACTCGGTAATACCAGGCTCGAGCGTGATAACGCCACGGGTAAAAAAGCCCCGGTCATCCGGTTCATACTCGATGTAGCCAAGCGTGTTTCCGGAGGCATCCTTCGGCGCAGG
Source organism: Marinobacter subterrani (assembly GCF_001045555.1). NCBI lineage: Bacteria > Pseudomonadati > Pseudomonadota > Gammaproteobacteria > Pseudomonadales > Marinobacteraceae > Marinobacter > Marinobacter subterrani. Next base: position 437,817 of record NZ_LFBU01000001.1, on the reverse strand, counting down.
ACTGGCGCTGCCCAGCCCGACAATGTCCTTGCCCGGAATCGCATCGCCCGCATTGGCTCGGCTGTAATCGCAATTCTGGTGCGGAGCCGAGACATTGGCATCACAACGGGTCGCATCGTAATCCGATTGGAGCTCAAAGGCGACGGCAACCCGGGTTACCGATGGCTTGTCCAGATTCACCCTCACATAAACCCGGCGGGTCGGCAGCGTCAGCGCCTTGGTGCCGGAGACAGACCCATCATCGTTATACAGGTTAACGGTAAAACTGTGCTCGCCCGCTGGCTCGAGATCCGGCAAGGCACAGTGTTGCCGGTTGCTGGCCGTTATCTCCGGGCTTTCACCTTCGGTAAAGGCCTCGGCGTCCAGGGACATCAGGTTGTATTTGACGTCAATATCAAACGGCTGGGTGCCCGACATCTGCCCATCGGTTGTTACCAGGTTAATGTTTTTGGTTTTGCCGAGGTCTGCTTCACCCCGGTTACCCCCCGTCAAACCCGGTACCCCACGCATGATGACGCCCTGCCGCGCCTTGTTGCTGATGTCTTCAAGGGCCAGCCAGGGAGGGGCGTTCGTGAGGGAGTAATCAAGGATGTCCTCCCCGCCGTAGGCGCCGAAGTTGTAGGAATACTCCACACCCAGATAGGCAGTCTCCGGCGGAACGCCCAGAACGGTAGGCTGGTCGGCGTCCTTCTCGGTCTTACAGGCAGCAAGCCCGGAAAACAGCAGGCCAAGGATGACAAAGCGGCAGACGGGATAAAAGCGGGAGTAGCGGTCGGCGCCCATGTAAAAATCCGTTTAAATCGTTGTTGTTATGGTGGAGACGCCCGCCGGGAAGACCGGGCGATTTACACACCGTTACAGAACAACGCCATGGTAGCCAATTTAATCTGCAGGGGATCTGCGCGAGTTCTCAGATTCCGTCAGCCCGGTAACAGGCCACGTTCTCTGAACAGAGCCAGCAGACCCGCTTCATCCAGAACGGACACGTCCAGTTGCTCCGCCTTGGCAAGTTTGGACCCGGCCGCTTCACCCGCCACCACACAGGCGGTCTTTCTGGAAACGCTACCGGCGACCTTGGCACCGAGAGCCTCCAGTTTTTCCTTGGCCTCATCCCGGGTCATCTCCGCCAGGGTTCCCGTGAGTACCCAGGTCTGCCCCTTCAGGGGCTGGTCGCCCTGCTTTACTTCTTCCTCCTGCCATTCTACGCCGGCGTTTCCGAGAGCCTCCAGGGTCTCCCGGTTGTGGCTCTGTTCGAAGAAACTCCGGATGTGTCCCGCCACGATAGGGCCGACATCGGGCACCGTCTGAAGCGTTTCTTCGTCTGCGGCAGCGATGGCCTCGAGGGTTCCGAAATGGGAGGCCAGGGCCTTCGCGGTGGCTTCCCCGACTTCCCGGATCCCGAGTGCGTAGAGGAATCGCCAGAGCACAGGATGTCTGGCCCGATCAATGGCCGACACCAGGTTGGAGGCGGACTTCTCCCCCATCCGTTCCAGCCGCGTCAGATCCGTGGTGGCCAGGTGGTAAAGGTCAGCAACGGTCTTGACCATGCCTTCATCGACCAGAATATCGATCCACTTGTCTCCCAGGCCCTCAATATCCAGCGCCTTTCGGGAGGCATAGTGCCGGATAGCCTCCTTGCGCTGGGCCGGGCAGAACAGGCCGCCGGAGCAACGGGCAACGGCCTCGCCTTCAATTTGGATAACGTCTGAGTCACAGACCGGACAGGTTGCCGGCAACTCGACCTGCCGGGCGTTTGCCGGCCGTTTTTCCGCAACGACCTTCACCACCTGGGGTATGACATCCCCGGCCCGGCGGATAAACACGGTATCTCCGATATGAACATCGAGGCGACGGATTTCATCCATGTTGTGCAGGGTGGCGTTGCTCACCGTAACTCCGCCAACAAACACCGGCTTCAGGCGGGCCACCGGCGTTACTGCCCCGGTGCGCCCGACCTGGAACTCCACATCTTCGATAACGGTGAGTTCTTCCTGCGCCGGAAACTTGTGGGCGATGGCCCAGCGCGGTGCCCGGGAGACAAACCCCAGGGCCTTCTGTTGGTCCAGCCGATTAACCTTGAAGACAATCCCGTCAATCTCGTAGGGCAAGGCATCGCGCTTGGCCATCAGCTCGTTGTAGGCCTCAAGACACTCGTCCACTCCCACAGCCTTGCGCATCTCGGGGTTAATCCGGAAACCCCAGCCGCGGACCCGTTGCAGGCCATCCCACTGGGTGTCCGGCAGCAGGCTCTCGTCGGTAACCGCGACACTGTAGGCACACATTTCCAGGGGCCGTTTGGCGGTGACCGTCGATTTTTTCTGCCTGAGGCTGCCCGCGGCGGCATTCCGGGGATTTACAAAGGTTTTCTCTCCGCGCTCGGCCAACCGGCGATTCAATTGCTCGAATCCTTCCCGGGGCATGTACACTTCACCGCGCACCTCGACCAGATCCGGTACGTCCTCACCACGCAGCCTGAGCGGAACCGAAGGTATGGTCCGGATGTTGGCGGTGATGTCCTCCCCTGAATAACCATCACCACGGGTCGCGGCGGTGGTGAGCGCCCCGTTCTCGTAATGCAGACTGACAGCCAGCCCGTCCAGCTTGGGCTCGCAGACGTATTCCACGTCCTCGCTGACACCCAGCCGATCCCGCACCCGCCGGTCAAAATCCCGAAGTTCCTCCTCACTGAACGCATTATCCAGCGACAGCATGGGCAACCGGTGGACCACTTCCTCAAAACTGGTTTCAGCGCTGCTGCCCACCCGCCGGGTGGGGGAATTGTCCGAGGCCAGCTCCGGATAATCCGCTTCGATTTTCTGCAACTCCCGGAACAGACGATCGTACTCGGCATCGGGAATGCGTGGATCGTCCAGCACGTAATAGTGGTAGTTGTGGTCATCAATGACCGAACGGAGTTCTTCTACACGCTGGATGATGTCGGGCGTGGCTTTGCTCATGGACTGGCACTCTCATCTGTCAAAAAAATGCCCGGAACGAACCGGGCATCATTCAGTCTTTTCCGCCAGGATTCAGCTCCGCTGGGAACGTTGCTTGCGCTCAAACTCCCGGATCCGCTGGCGGCAGTGCTCGATGGTCTGCGGAGTCATCACGCTCCGGCGCTCATCCTTCAGTTCGCCGCCGAGGTTCCGAACCACACACTGGGCGGTTTCCAGCATGAAATCAAACGCCTGCAGCGCATTGGATGGCCCCGGCATGCTCATGAAGAAGCTGATCCCCGGGGTTGTCAGTCTCGGCATGTCACCCGGCTTGAAGGTGCCGGGCTCAACGGCATTGGCAACGCTGAACTGCACGGGGCTGGTGGTGTCTGACTGCTCATGGCGGTGGTAAATGTCCATATCACCATGCTCCAGGCCGCAGGCCTCGAACAGTTTTTTCAGAGCCGTTCCCTGGAAATCCTCGTCTTTTCGGGCGAGCACGTTGATGACAACCACTTCCCTGGCCTCGGGTCGATTGGCTCCCGCCAAAGGCTGACCATTGTTCGGACGGGGTGGTTCGCGTCGCGCCGTGTCTTCTTCCACTTCCGTGGTGACGGTCGGCGGCACCGGATCGGCATCGTCGGTGGCACTCCAGCCCGAATCCGGCTCGTCCTCGAAAGGCTCGTGACTGGACATCCCGTAATCCGGGTCTGCCTCGAACGATTCTTCCTCTGACTGCTGTTGCTCGCCCGGCACGGATGCGGTTCGATCGGCGATTACCGGGCGGGTTGGCTTGGGCTTGGGAAAGCCGAACCGGCTGGACTTTTCCCGTTTCACATAGCCACGCTCTTCGAGGGTATCCCGGGAAATGCTTCGTGCGCCGCCATTTGGCAACTCCGGATTAAATTCATCATCGAGCGGCGAATCCTCAAGGTCGTCCGCGCCCATGCCCGACGAAATCTCCATGGATTCCTTGCGAGCGCGCCTGACCCGGCGGACGCCATCAATAATAATGCCGATGATAACCAGGGTACCGATGGCAATTAACCATTCCCTAAGTGACATAGTGCTGCTGTCCTGTTGGCAGATCCCGTAACGTTGCTACTCTAAGAAAAGCCCGTAATGAATACAACGCACACCCGGGCCAGATGGCGTTTTTGTCATGGTTGCCTGCTTAATCGCCAGCGCGCAGCCTCAGGCTTCCGCAAGCGCTGCGGCTTCGTCCACGTCGACCGAGACCAGCCGTGAACAACCAGGTTCATGCATGGTCACCCCCATCAGCTGGTCAGCCATCTCCATGGCAATCTTGTTATGAGTAATGTAGATGAACTGGACCTGTTTCGACATTTCTTTGACCATATTCGCATAGCGGCCCACGTTGGCATCGTCCAGCGGGGCGTCGACTTCGTCCAGCATACAGAAGGGCGCCGGATTGAGCTGGAAAATCGAGAACACAAGGGCGATGGCCGTCAGTGCCTTTTCGCCGCCGGACAGCAGGTGGATTGTGCTGTTCTTTTTGCCCGGTGGCCGTGCCATGATCGCCACGCCGGTTTCAAGCAGATCCTCCCCGGTCAGCTCCAGATAGGCGTTACCGCCGCCAAAGACCTTCGGGAACAGGGCCTGGAGGCCGCCGTTAACCTGGTCAAAGGTTTCCTTGAAGCGCTGGCGGGTCTCCCGGTCGATCTTGCGGATGGCATTATCCAGGGTTTCCAGGGCCTCCATCAGGTCTTCGTGTTGGGAATCCAGATAGGTTTTGCGCTCGCTCTGGACCTGGTACTCCTCGATGGCCGCCAGGTTGATGGCACCGAGGCGCTGAATCCGGTTGCCAATCCTCTCAAGCTCCTCCGCCCATTCTTTCTCGTTGGCACCCTCCGGTAGCTGGGGCAGGATGTCCTGCAGCTTCACATCCAGCTCCCTGAGCTGGTCGATATGGTTACCGGAGCGGATCTCCAGCGCCTGGGATTCCATTTTCAGCGCCTCGAGGCGAGCCCGGACATCCTGGATTCGGTGCTCGGTACCACTCCGGCCCTGCTCTTTCTCCCGCACTTCCCGGTCAATCTCCTCCAGCGCATCACGGGCGGCACCGAGCTTTTCTTCTTCCGCCAGGCGCCGGTCGAGCAGCCCCTCGAGCTGCATTTGCAGATCTTCTATCGGCTCCTCGGCACTCTCCCGGGATTCGCGCAGTATTTCCAGGCGCTCGTCAATGCGCTCCTTTTGCATCTGCATGCGGTCGATGGTCTGCCGCAGACCATCCCGCTGGCTGTTCAGTGACTGAAGCTGCAACTGCAACTGATGGGCGTGGTCGCGATCGTGCCGGGCCTCCTGGCGAAGCTGGTCGAGGTTTTCCCGCAGGCTGTCGCGGTGTTCGAGAAGACGCTCTTTTTCTTCGTCGCTGTCTTCCGAGGCCGCCAGAGCCTGCTGCCACTCTTCCCGGGCCTCCTGCAGACTGTCCTGCTGGCCCTCAAGACTCCCGGCAACATCGGAGATGTCTTCCCGGATTCGCTGAAGCCGGGCATCAATCTGCTCAGCCCGGGCGCGCAGCCCACTCACCCGCGACGACAGCGTACTGAGTTCGCGGTCGGCCTCGCTCAATCGGGTCTGGGCCTCATCCCGCGCTGATTCAGACCGTTCGGCACGCTCCTGCAAGCCGTCCAGTCGTTCGCTGGCGGCTTCCAGCGCTTCTTCAGCGTCGGCCAGTTGGGCGGCAAGCTCCGTGACCTTCTTCTGTCGTTCAATCACACCCACCTGCCCGGCGTCGGAATCCGGCATCAGCACCCAGTCACGGGCAACCCAGACGCCTTCCGGCGTAATCACGCTCTGTCCTGCCTGCAGGCCGGAGCGCAGGCCCATGGCATCCGAAAGCGTCTCGGCAGCATCGATACCATGAAGCAACGCCGCAACCGCCGGAACCCCGGAGACTTTTGCCGCCAGCCCTGCGCTCACACCGCTGCCGGCCGCTTCGGAAGAAACCAGAGCCAGGCCCCTTGGCGCGTCTTTCATGGCCGGTGAGAGCTGGTCGATATCAGGCAGGCACACCCCCTGGGTGAACCGGCCGATCACCTGCTCCACCGCGAACTCCCAGCCATCCTCAATCTGTAACTGGCCGGCGACACGGGGCATATCGTTCAGGGTATTATCGGCAAGCCAGGTTTGCAGGGCATCGTCCTGCCCTCCCATCTGCTCATCCAGTAACGCCTGCTGGGACTCCAGCGAAGCCCTCAGGCTCTGGACCCGCTGGCGCTCCTCAGACACAGCCTGCTCGGCTTCGCGCTGATTCTGGCGGGCTTCATAGAGCTCATCCTGGATCGCGGCAATGCGTTCGGCGGCCTCTTCCCGTTGCAGTTCCAGGGTTTCCTGCCGCTCCAGCAGATCTTCCAGCTCGGCACGATCCATCTGGCCTTCCAGCAACGACTGCTCGTCCTGGAGTTTGCGCTGGCGAGTCAGAAGTTGCTCGATGGCATCCTCCAGGGAGCGAATTCTTGACTGGGCCAGTTCAGCCTGGCGGCGCGCGTCCGAGGAACGGGCACTGAAGTCCTCCCAGTTGTGCTGCCAGTCGCTCATGGCGTCTTCAGCCTGCTGCAGCTTCTCGCCGGATTCCTCCGAACGAACAGCCAGCGCTTCCTGCTCCGGCTCCAGCATGTCCAGCTCTTCCTGGATACCGGCCAGCTTCTCTTCGTCCTGCTCCAGCTCCCGGGCCAGTTCCCGCTGATTCGCCAGGGCCTGATCAAGCTCAGTCGCCATCTGCCGGCTGCGTTCCCGCTGGTGTTCGAGGCTCTGTTCAATACGGGCAATATCGGCGCCAGCCTCGTAATAGCGGGCCTGGGCGCGGTTGAAGTGCTCGGTGCGGTCCTGGTGACTGTCCCGGAGAGCTTCCAGTGAGGTTTCCAGACTGACCCTTTCGGTCAGATACTTTTCCAGTTCAAGCTCGGTGTCGCGGATCTTGCCCAGCCAGGCCTGCAGGTCGTTATCGAGGGTTTGCCAGCGAAGCACGGTCAGCTCCGCTTTCTTCTGGCGCTCTTCGTGCTTGTAGGCCTTGTACTTCTCCGCGGCGGCAGCCTGGCGTTCCAGATGCTGAAGCTGGCGCCCCAGTTCTTCGCGCAGGTCGGTCAGCCGTTCCAGGTTTTCCTGGGTCCGGCGAATCCGGTTTTCCGTCTCCCGGCGCCGCTCCTTGTACTTGGAGATGCCGGCGGCTTCTTCAATGTAGATCCGAAGTTCCTCGGGCTTTGCCTCAATCAGCCGGGAGATCATGCCCTGCTCGATGATGGCGTAGCTGCGCGGCCCCAGACCGGTGCCGAGAAACAGATCGGTGATGTCACGGCGGCGGCACTTGGAACCGTTCAGGAAATATTCCGACTGGCCTTCCCGGGACACCCGGCGGCGAACGGAAATCTCGTTGAACCGGACAAACTCCCCCGGCGCAGAGCCATCGCTGTTATCGAATATCAGCTCAATGGACGCCTGGCCCACCGGTTTGCGCGCGCTGGAACCGTTGAAGATAACGTCGGTCATCGACTCGCCGCGCAGGTACTTGGCCGAGCTTTCACCCATCACCCAGCGTACCGCATCGATAATGTTCGATTTACCACAACCGTTGGGGCCGACAACGGCTGTCATGTTAGATGGGAATGGCACTGTCGTCGGATCGACAAAGGATTTGAAGCCGGACAGCTTGATGGATTTCAGGCGCATGTCAGGCGTTCTCCTCCTGCCGGAGGATGGTCAGTACCTGTTGCCGTTGATGCTCACCGAACGCCTGGATAACGGCCTGCAAGCGCTCGGCATCGTCACTCATCGCGGCGTCAGCCAGTTGCCGGAAGAACGTCGCGGTCTCGCCGATTTCGTCCCGGAAGTGGTCGAGGGCGACGAAATAGGTTCGACTGATCGCCGGCCGGAAGTTTTCGAGGGTTTCCTCAAGGAAAGGGTTTTCGACCAGACCGTAGGCATAGCGCATCACCCCGAAACCGGCATCAATCACCTGCTCGGCAGCGTCGGCACTGGTGGCGTTGAGCGCATCAATCACCGCCTGCAATTCACGAACCTGCCCCATCACGCCGCCAAGCTCACTGCCGGACCAGCGCTCAAGTACCTTGCGGCCCAGCATGCAGAGCAGATCAATGTAGATATCGTACAGGCCATTGACGGTGTCCGGGGTCAGGCTTGAGACCACCGCCCCCCGGCGCGGGAATATCTCGATCAGGTGGCGCCGTTCCAGAATAAGCAGCGCCTCACGCACGGACCCCCGGCTGACGTTGAGATCGCCTGCGACCTTCAGCTCCTGAATTCGCTCTCCGGGCCTGAGATCTCGCGTGATAATCCGCTGCCCGAGATGCTGGGCAATTTGTTCGGATAGACTTTCCGGGGCCTGAAACCTCATAACGTTAGTCGCTCACTTCTGCAGACGGCACGATCATAAGCGCAGAAGTTTACCACAGGGATTCTGCCGCCCCATCCCCTTGTCTGACATTTTCCCGGGCCATTGGTCAGCCAGCGGCAAATCACTGCCGGTATATTGACGAAGGGCCGTTCGAGAAGCCTCAAACGTTGAGCTAAAGTCTTGAACAATGCCGTTACTATATGTTTTACATGGATTTCTATTTTTCGGCATGCTTACTGCTAATTCCTGACCACAACACTGTAAAGTTATGCGACAGAGTGAGCCGTAGTGAAGAACATACCGTCAGTCCAGAAGTCTGCCTCCCAGCCCCAAAAATTGGCGGCGCTACGTCAGGCTCACCAGGATTGGAACAACACCCCGGATGTGCTCACCAGGCTGACTCGACGCCTGTCCACCACGCTTTCGCTGGAACAGCAGTTGGCGATCCTGGCCGATGAGCTGGGCTCGGTCGTGCCGTTCGATACCCTCAATTACCGCCACCGGATCGGCAAGCAGGATTTCGTCTATGCCACCGGCATGGGCGGCCCCCACCGGTGCGAATACCGGCTGGGCCTTGAGGGTGCCAATTACGGAACTCTGAGCCTGTACCGTCGGCAGCGGTTCTCCGATCAGGAACTCGAGGGCGTCGAGATGATCCTCAGTGCCGCCATCTGTCCGATCCGCAATGCCTGCCGTTTCATCGCCATTGAACAGGCTTCACTGACGGATTCACTGACGGGCATACCCAACAAGCGGGCAATGGATGACGACCTGCAGCGTGCCAGCCAGTTATCCGAGCGCCATGGCCAGCCCTACTCCCTCATCCTGTGCGACCTGGACCATTTCAAGACGGTTAACGATACCCACGGGCATGTAGTCGGCGACCACCTCCTGCAGATCGCGGCGGCTGAGCTTGAGAAGGCAGTGCGGACCTCAGACAGCGTCTACCGGTTCGGCGGCGAGGAGTTTGCCATTCTGCTGCCCCTTACCGGCGAGCAGGATGCGAGGGAGGTAGCCGAGCGGATTCGCGAGGCCATTATGGCGATCCAGGTTGATGCCGGTAGCAAAGAGCTTCGGGTCACGACGAGCTGCGGGGTAGCCACCTTCCTGCCGAAAGAGACCGCCCAGGAATGGCTGGCACGGGCCGATGAAGCCCTCTACCGCGCCAAACACCAGGGCCGTAACTGCACCCGGGTGTTCGCGACGATTTCCTGACGTTCAGCTTCGGGACGTTTTGCGGCCCGGCCGATCGGCCTTCGAAGCACGGGAATCGACCCGCGCAGGCCTGGTATCGCTGACCGCCCATTTGTTGCCCGGCGTCTTCTTGCCGGACCGGCCCGGGCTTTTCCGGCGCTGACGGTCATGGCTCGCCTTCTCATCCGGGGTTTTCTGGGGAATATCAACGCTATCGAGGCCGACACTCCGGCTGAGGCTGTCCACGGCTTTCTGATCAAGTTCCTCCCACTTGCCCACAGTCAGGCGGCTGGGCAGGAAAACCGGCCCATACCGGACCCGCTTCAGGCGGCTGACCCGAACGCCCTGGGATTCCCAGAGTCGCCGAACCTCCCGGTTACGCCCCTCCAGCAAGGTGACGTGGAACCAGCGGTTCATGCCACTGCCACCGGCGGGGGAAAGGTCGGTAAACTTTGCCATACCATCTTCAAGTAGCACGCCCTGCAGCAGGCGCTCGATCATGGCGTCGTCCACTTCCCCGAAGATACGCACCGCATATTCACGGTCAATCTGGTTGGACGGATGCATCAGCCGGTTGGCCAGCTCGCCGTCGGTGGTGAAAAGCACCAGACCGGTGGTGTTGATATCGAGCCGGCCAATGGAAATCCAGCGGTGCTCCTTTAGCCGTGGCAAGCGATCAAAAACCGTCGGCCTGCCCTCCGGATCCTTGCGGGTATTTACTTCACCCTCGGGCTTGTTGTAGATCAGCACCCGGCGCAGCACTTCGGACGCCCCGGAAACCTCAAGGCGCTTGCCGTCCAGTTCAAACCGGTCTTCCACCGTGGCCTTCTGGCCCGGGGTAACGGCCAGGCCGTTTACCGTAAGCCGGCCGGCTTCCATCCAGCCCTCAATCTCCCGGCGTGAACCGACGCCCGCCCGGGCCAGCATTTTCTGGATGCGCTCGGGGCCATCGTGGGTAACCTTCGCCGCAAGCCTGGCCGGGGCTTTCGCCGCCCGGGCCCGGTCTTTTGTGGGTCTGGCTGGTTTTTCGGGGCGCTCTGCCGCCATGAAATCAATCCTTAGTCTTTGACTGATACCCGGATGGTATCAGTGAAGTGTCTGGCCCGGAGATTCGTCTTCGGTCTCCGCGGCGGGTGATTCAAATTCGATCTCCGCCTGCATGTTCTTTTCAATTTCCCGGCCAATTTCCTCGAGATCCCGGACTTCCGACAGCGGAGGCATCTGATCCAGGCCCGTCAGGTTGAAATAATCCAGAAACTGCTTGGTCGTCGCGTACATGGCCGGCCGGCCGGGAACATCACGATGACCAACAACCCGCACCCACTCTCGCTCAAGCAGCGTACGAATGATATTGCTGCTTACCGTAACGCCCCGGATGTCTTCGATCTCACCCCGGGTGATCGGTTGCCGATAGGCGATCAGGGCGAGAGTTTCCAGCAGGGCACGGGAATAACGTTGTGGCTTTTCCTCAAACAACCGGCCAACCCAGGGCGCGTATTCCTGGCGAACCTGAATCCGGTAACCACTGGCGACCTTTTTCAGCTCGAACCCCCGGCCCTCGCAGGCATTTTCCAGTTGCACCATGACGTGCTCCATAACCTGACGGGCCGGCCGCTCCTCCTCAGAGAACAGTTCCCGCAACTGGTCCAGAGACAGGGGCTTGCCCGCCGCCAGCAGTGCGGCCTCGGCAATGGCCTGGATTCTCAGCAGATGTTCTTCATTCATGATGCCTATCCGTATTTCCGCGCTTTCAGTGACCGCCGGGCTGCTAGCTTGCCGCCCGGGCCCGAACGTGAATCGGGCCAAGGACTTCCGCCTGCACCACTTCAATCAACTGCTCTTTCACCAGTTCCAGGGTGGCGAGAAACGTAACCACTACGCCGAGGCGCCCTTCTTCCACGGTAAACAGGCTTTCGAACGTCACGAAGTGGTCATCCTGAAGGACAGACAGGATGGCGGACATCCGCTCACGGGTCGAAAGTCTTTCCCGCTCGACATGGTGACTGGTAAACAGATCGGCCCGCCTCAGTACGCCCTGAAGCGCCAGCAGCATCTCCCGCATATCCACATCCGGATGGGGCTGGCTTGAAGGCATTTTGGGTAACGCTGCGGAGGCTGCGAAGGTATCCCGCTCCAGGCGGGGCATTTCGTCAATGTCCTCCGCTGCCTGCTTGAACCGCTCATACTGCTGCAGACGACGGATCAGCTCTGCTCTCGGGTCGACGTCTTCCTCATCTTCGCTTTCCTGCCTGGGCAGCAGCATCCTCGACTTGATCTCTGCCAGGGTGGCCGCCATCACCAGGTATTCCGCCGCAAGTTCAAAGCGCATGGCTTCGACAGCGCCGATGTAATCCATGTACTGCCGGGTAATCTCGCTGACGTCGATATCCAGAATGTTCATATTCTGGCGCCGGATGAGATAAAGCAGGAGGTCGAGTGGGCCCTCGAATGCCTCCAGAAACACTGCCAGGGCATCCGGGGGTATATACAGGTCCTTGGGAAGATCCACCACCGCCTTGCCGGACACCCGCGCAAGCGGCGACGATTCTGGCGCGGACTCCCCGCCTTCGGCAACAACCGCGCCCGTGGATTCTTCCGTCATAACCTTCCTCCCCGGCCCGGTCTGCCAGAGCAGCACCTGAGCGCCGGCCTGATCTGATTCAGCGGTAGTGAAGCCCCATGGCGGCCCGAACTTCTTCAAGGGTATCCCGCGCCGCATCACGGGCATGTTCCCGGCCTTCCTGCAGGATGGAATGGACCAGATCCGGGTTGCCTTCATATTCCCGCGCCCGTTCGTGCAAGGGGCGCTGTTCCTCTATGATGGCATCGATCAGCGGTTTCTTGCAGTCCAGACAGCCGATGCCGGCGCTGCGGCAGCCAGTCTGAACCCATTCCTGGGTGTCGGCGTCGGAATAGATCTTGTGCATACCCCAGACCGGGCATTTCTCGGGCTCCCCGGGATCGGTCCTGCGCACCCGCTGAGGATCGGTCTGCATGGTACGGATTTTCTGGGCCACACTGTCGGGCTCTTCCCGCAGGCCAATGTAGTTGTTGTAGGACTTGGACATTTTCTGACCATCCAGCCCCGGCAACTTGGACTCCGGAGTGAGCAGCGGCTGGGGTTCGGGCAGGATCACCTTGCCACCTCCCTCAATGTAGCCGTACAGCCGCTCACGGTCGCCCAGGGAAATATTCTGCTGCTCTTTCAGCAGGGCCCGGGCCGTTTCCAGGGCTTCCATATCGCCCTCTTCCTGATAGCGCTTCTTCAGGGTCCGATACAGCTTGGCGTTTTTCTTGCCCATCTTCACGATGGCGCCTTCCGCCTGCTCCTCAAACCCCGGCTCACGGCCGTAGAGATGGTTAAAGCGGCGGGCAATCTCCCGGGTAATCTCGACATGGGACACCTGGTCGGCGCCAACTGGCACCTTGCCGGCCCGGTAGACCAGAATATCGGCGCTCTGCAGCAGCGGATAACCGAGGAAGCCGTACGTCGCCAGGTCTTTTTCCCGCAGCTTCTCCTGCTGGTCTTTGAACGTGGGGATACGTTCCAGCCAGCCGAGTGGTGTAATCATTGAAAGCAGCAGGTGCAATTCCGCATGCTCGGGCACCTGGGACTGGATGAACATGGTGGATGACCCGGGGTTCACACCCGCTGCCAGCCAGTCAATGACCATGTCCCAGACGCTCTGCTCGATGCCCGAGGGATCGTCGTAGTTGGTGGTCAACGCATGCCAGTCTGCCACGAAGAAGAAGCACTCGAATTCGTGCTGGAGTTTCACCCAGTTTTTCAGCACACCGTGGTAGTGGCCAAGGTGAAGCTTGCCGGTCGGACGCATACCGGACAATACCCGTTGCTGGGAATCTACAGAACTCAAAGCACGAACTCCTTAATTGGTATTGGAAGCGCCATCATAATTCAGGCGACCCGGCATTATAAATAAAAAACCCCCGTTCTGCAGGGCAGAAACGGGGGTTTATCGAAAGAAGTCCGACTTACCAGCCAGTAACTTCCTTCAGCGCCTGGCCGATCTCCGCAAGACTGCGAACAGTCCGCACACCGGCATCTTCCAGGGCGGCAAACTTCTCGTCTGCCGTACCCTTACCACCGGAAATGATGGCGCCAGCATGGCCCATACGCTTTCCCGGGGGCGCAGTCACGCCTGCGATGTACGAAACCACCGGCTTGGTGACGTTCTGCTTGATGTAGGCCGCGGCTTCTTCCTCGGCGGTACCGCCGATCTCGCCGATCATCACAATGGCTTCGGTTTCAGGGTCTTCCTGAAGCAGGGCCAGGATGTCGATGAAGTTGGAACCCGGGATCGGGTCGCCACCGATACCGATACAGGTAGACTGACCGTAACCGAAGTCTGTGGTCTGCTTGACCGCTTCGTAAGTCAGGGTGCCTGAACGGGACACGATGCCCACCTTGCCCTTCTTGTGGATGTGGCCTGGCATGATGCCGATCTTGCACTCGTCCGGAGTGATCACACCCGGGCAGTTCGGGCCGATCATGCGAACGCCTTTGCGATCGACGTATTCTTTGGCATACAGCATATCGATGGTCGGAATGCCTTCAGTGATGCAAACGATCAGCTGAATACCGGCATCCGCCGCTTCGATGATGGCGTCTTTACAGAACGGTGCCGGAACGTAGATAACGGTGGCTTCTGCACCGGTTTTTTCGACCGCCTCACGTACGGTGTTGAACACCGGCAGGCCCAGATGCTCGGTGCCGCCCTTGCCGGGGCTTACGCCGCCAACCATCTTGGTACCGTAGTCAATCGCCTGCTCTGAGTGGAAGGTACCCTGCGCGCCGGTAAAGCCCTGACAGATAACCTTGGTGTCTTTGTTGATCAGGATGCTCATTATTTACCCCCTGCGGCTTTAACGACTTGCTCTGCCGCATTCGACAGACTGGTGGCGGCAATGATGTTCAGGCCGCTGTCGGCGAGTACCTGAGTACCCTTCTCGGCATTGTTGCCCTCAAGGCGAACAACCACAGGAACCTTCACGCCCACTTCCTTTACGGCACCGATGATGCCTTCTGCAATCATGTCGCAGCGAACGATACCACCGAAGATGTTAACCAGAACCGCCTTGACGTTGGAATCAGACAGGATGATCTTGAACGCCTCGGAAACCCGCTCTTTGGTAGCACCGCCGCCAACGTCCAGGAAGTTGGCCGGCTGGCCGCCGGACAGCTTGATGATGTCCATGGTACCCATGGCCAGACCAGCGCCGTTAACCATACAGCCGATGTTGCCTTCCAGGGCAACGTAGTTGAGCTCCCACCGTGCCGCTTCCGCTTCCCGGGAATCTTCCTGGGAAGGATCGTGCATCTCGTGGATTTTCTTCTGGCGGTACAGGGCGTTGCCGTCAACACCAATCTTGGCGTCCAGGCAGTGCAGGTCGCCGGCCGGAGTGATGACCAGCGGGTTGATTTCAACCAGCGCCAGATCGCACTCTTCAAACAGCTTGGCAAGGCCCAGGAAGATCTTGGTGAACTGTCCGATCTGCTTGCCTTCAAGGCCCAGCTTGAACGCCAGCTCGCGACCCTGGTACGGCTGCGCGCCGACCAGCGGATCGATTTCCGCTTTCAGGATCTTCTCGGGCGTTTCCTCGGCAACCTTCTCGATCTCAACACCGCCTTCGGTGGAGGCCATGAATACGATACGGCGGGTACCACGGTCAACAACGGCGCCCAGGTACAACTCCTGGTCAATGTCGGTGAGGGATTCAACCAGAATCTTGCTGACCGGCTGGCCGTTCTCGTCTGTCTGATAGGTAACCAGGTTCTTGCCAAGCCACTTCTCGGCGAATTCACGGATCTCGTCTTTGCTCTTGACCAGCTTTACACCGCCGGCCTTACCACGGCCACCTGCGTGTACCTGTGCCTTGACGACCCATGCGTCGCCGCCGATCTCTCCGGCAGCGTCGACCGCTTCCTTCGGAGTATCACAGGCAATGCCCTTGGAAACTGGCAGGCCATATTCAGCGAAAAGCTGTTTGCCCTGATATTCATGCAAATTCATAGTCAATGTCCCGAATTAAAAAATTCCTGGTTTGCGTTACTTCTTCTTGCGGCGGTTCGCAATGTGAATCGCGCCACCGCCGACGGCCAGAGCTGCCTCATGCACGGACTCTGACAGAGTCGGGTGTGCAAAGCAGGTCAGGGCCAGGTCTTCGGCGCTGGAACCGAATTCCATGGCAATCACGCCCTGGGCAACGATTTCAGAGGCCTGGGGACCTACTACATGGAACCCGACGATACGGTCGGTTTTCGCATCAGCAATAATCTTGACCAGACCGGATGCCGAGTTTGCGGCCATGGCACGGCCATTGGCAGCAAACGGGAAGGTACCCACGTTGTATTCTTCACCTTCCGCCTTGAGCTGCTCCTCGGACTTGCCGACCCAGGCAACTTCCGGCGAGGTGTAGATAACGTTCGGGATACAGTCGTAATTCACCTGGGGCTTGTGCCCGGCGATACGCTCGGCAACCATGATGCCTTCTTCCGAGGCCTTGTGAGCGAGCATGGGGCCACGAACCACATCACCAATCGCCCATACGCCCGGCGCCTCGGTCTTGCAGTTGTCGTCCACAAAGATGAATCCACGCTCGTCCATCTGGACACCGGCATCCTCAGACAGCAGGTTGTCGGTGTAGGGGCGGCGACCAACGGCAACAATCAGCTTGTCGAATTTGGCCTCATGCTTGCCCTTGGAATCCTCATAGGTCACGTTCACCAGCTTGCGCTTCACTTCTGCGCCCGTCATGCGTGCACCCATGACAATATTCAGACCCTGCTTTTGGAACTGCTTCAGGGCATCCTTGGCAACCTGCTGGTCAACCATGGGCAGGAAGGTGTCCTGAGCTTCCAGCACAGTTACCTCAGCTCCCAGGCGGGCCCACACACTGCCGAGCTCAAGGCCGATAACACCGGCGCCGATAACGCCAAGACGCTTAGGCACGTCGCTGAATTCCAGCGCACCCTCGGAATCGACGATGTAGTCGCCATCAAACGGAGCGGGCGGGATCTGGATCGGCTTGGAGCCGGTGGCCAGAATCACATTTTCCGCCTCGTAGGTCTTGGTCTTGCCGTCCTTGTCGGTGACTTCCACCTTGCGGTTCGCCAGCAGCTTGCCGTGACCGTGGATGGAGGTAACACCATTGGACTTGAACAGGCCTGCAATACCGCCGGTCAGCTGCTTAACGATGCCGCTCTTGCGCTCCATCATCTTGCCGATGTCCATTTTGACATCCTTGGCGATGATGCCCTGCATCTCGTAATCGTGCGAGGTTTCCTCGAACTTGTGAGAAATTTCCAGCAGTGCCTTGGACGGAATACAGCCAACGTTCAGGCAGGTTCCGCCGAGCACCTGTGCCTTGCCGTCTTCCGCGGTCCAGGACTCAACACACGCGGTCTTGAGACCGAGCTGAGCCGCTTTGATGGCGGCCACGTAGCCCCCGGGGCCTGCACCAATGACAATGACGTCGTACTTATCAGACATAATTAATCCCGTTTTCCGATTCGTTTAGTGTCGGCTCAGACGTCCAGCAGAATACGTGCCGGGTCTTCAAGCATTTCCTTAATCGCAACAAGGAACTGCACTGCTTCCTTGCCATCGATCATGCGGTGGTCGTAAGAGAGCGCCAGATACATCATAGGCTGGATTTCCACCTTGCCGTTCACCGCCATCGGGCGCTCCTGGATCTTGTGCATACCCAGGATCGCGGTCTGTGGCGGGTTCAGGATGGGCGTGGAAATCAGCGAGCCGAAGATACCACCGTTGGTGATGGTGAAGGTGCCGCCGGTCATGTCCTCGATGGCGAGTTTGCCCTCTTTCGCCTTGGTGCCGTACTCGACAATCTTCTTCTCGATGTCCGCCAGCCCCATGGCATCGGAATCACGCAGCACCGGAACCACCAGACCACGATCGGTGGATACCGCCACACCGATGTCCTGGTAACCATGGTAAACCATATCGTTACCGTCGATGGAGGCGTTCACCGCGGGGAATCGCTTCAGGGCTTCGGTCGCCGCCTTGGTAAAGAAGGACATGAAGCCGAGCTTGATCCCGTGACGCTTCACAAAGCTTTCCTGGTACTGCTTGCGCAGCTCCATGATCGGCGCCATGTTGACTTCGTTGAAGGTTGTCAGCATGGCTGCGCTCTGCTGCGCATTGACCAGACGCTTGGCGATGCTGGCACGCAGGCGGGTCATCGGGACGCGCTTCTCCGGGCGCTCACCAGCGGACACGTTCACTTCCGGCATGCCGGCAGCCGGCTTGGGCGCAGCAGAAGCGCCGGAGGACTTAGCGTTTTCCACGTGATTCTGAACGTCTTCCTTGGTGACACGGCCATCTTTGCCGGTGCCCTTGATCGCGTTCGGATCCACATTGTTCTCTTCCGCAAGCTTGCGGGCTGCCGGGCTCAGGATGGCATCACCGGAAGCCGCTTCGCTCTTGCCCTCTTCCGTCGGAGCCTCGCTTTTGCTCTCATCCTTTTTGCCTTCCGCAGGCTTGGACTCGCCCGCTGCGCCTTCCTTGAACCGGCCGATGATTTCTCCGCTCTCGACCGTATCGCCTTCATTCTTGAGAACTTCTTCAATCACGCCATCCGCCGGCGCAACCACCTCAAGGACAACCTTGTCCGTTTCGATGTCGACAATCAGCTCATCACGTGCACAGGCTTCACCCGGCTGTTTGTGCCAGGTCGCGACGGTACCCTCGGCGACCGACTCCGGGAAAACGGGGGCTTTAATCTCAGTTGACATTACAGATCCTTAGTTCGGTAGCTCGTCAAATTTCAAACGCGTCGTTAACCAGTTTCTTCTGCTCTTCAATGTGGGCCGACATGTGGCCACAAGCGGGAGCAGCCGAAGCGTCACGACCGGCATATTGAAGGTACAGCTTCGGGTTCAGGCGGTGCAGCGCGTTACGCATATGATGCTGGCTGCAGTACCAGGCACCCTGGTTCATCGGCTCTTCCTGACACCAGACTACGTGCTTGAGCTTGCTGTATTTGCTCAGAAGCTCATCAAGGTCGTCCGCCGGGAACGGGTATAGCTGTTCGATACGGACGATAGCGACATCCTCACGCTCGTCGGCTTTCTTTCTTTCCAGAAGATCGAAGTACACCTTGCCACTGCACATGATCAGGCGCGTCACCTTCTTTGGATCAGACGGCTCTTTCTCGGGCAGCACCGTCTGGAAGGTTCCGGAGGTCAGGTCGTCCAGGTCGGAGGTGGCCTCCTTGTGACGCAGCAGGCTTTTCGGCGTAATCGCAACCAAAGGCTTGCGCAGCGGGCGTTTGACCTGGCGGCGAAGCATATGGAACACCTGCGACGGTGTGGTCGGCACGCACACCTGAATGTTGTGCTCGGCAGAAAGTTGCAGGAACCGCTCAAGACGCGCAGAACTATGCTCTGGCCCCTGCCCTTCGTAACCATGCGGCAGCAGGAGAGTCAGACCACAGAGGCGCCCCCACTTGTGTTCACCACTGGTCAGGAACTGATCAATGACCACCTGAGCGCCATTGGCGAAGTCGCCGAACTGCGCCTCCCAGACCACAAGACCGTCTGGCGCCGTAGTTGAATAACCGTACTCAAACGCCATCACGGCTTCTTCCGAAAGCAGCGAGTCGTAGATTTCAAACTTTGGCTGGTCTTCGGCCAGTTCTGCCAGAGCAATGTGGGTAGAGCCATCTTTCTGGTTGTGAAGAACCGCATGACGGTGGGAGAAAGTGCCCCGGCCAATATCCTGGCCGGTCAGACGAATCGGATGGCCCTCGTTCAGCAGGGTCGCATAGGCCATAACCTCGCCATAACCCCAGTTGATCGGCAGGGCACCTGCCGTCATCTTCTCGCGATCTGAAACAATCTTGGACACCTGACGCTGGATGCTGAATCCCTCGGGGACCGAGGTCAGCTTCTTGCCCAGCTTCTGGATCGTCTTGAGGGCGACACTGGATTTGCACTTGGCAGTCCACTCATGACCCAGGTAAGGCGTCCAGTCGACATAAAGCGCTTTATTAGGTTCCTTGACCAGGGATTTGACCACGTGTTCACCGTTATCCAGCGCGTCACGGTAATCATTCTCCATCTGCTTGCCTTCGTCCTCGCTGATCACGCCGGCTGCGATCAGTTGGTCAGCGTACAGATTGCGGGTCGTTTTCAGCTTACGGATCTTCTCGTACATCACCGGCTGGGTGGCTGCCGGCTCATCCGCCTCGTTATGGCCGCGGCGGCGGTAGCACACCAGATCGATGACCACATCGTTCTTGAACTCGTTGCGGTAGTCCATGGCCATCTGGGTAACGAACATGACCGCTTCAGGGTCATCCGCATTCACATGCAGGATCGGCGCCTGAATCATCTTGGCAACGTCGGTACAGTATTCAGTAGACCGTGCGTCTTCCTGCTTGCTGGTGGTAAAGCCAACCTGGTTGTTGATGACGATATGAATGGTGCCACCAACCCCGAAACCGCGGGTCTGGGACATCTGGAAGGTTTCCATTACCACGCCCTGGCCGGCAAACGCCGCATCACCGTGCATAATAATCGGGACCACCTGGGTGCCGTCGTTATCATTGCGACGGGTCTGGCGAGCACGAACAGAACCCTCGACCACCGGAGATACAATTTCCAGGTGCGATGGGTTGAAGGCCATGGCCAGGTGAACCTCACCGCCCGGGGTCATAACGTTGGACGAGAAACCCTGATGGTATTTGACGTCACCGGAACCAGAGGCGGCCAGTTTCTTGCCTTCGAACTCGTCGAACAGTTCTTTCGGGTTCTTCCCGAGGGTGTTGACCAGAACATTCAGGCGGCCACGGTGAGCCATGCCGAGAACGATCTCCTTGGCGCCGTAAGAGCCGGCGCGCTGGATCAGTTCGTCCAGGCAGGGAATCAGGCTCTCGCCGCCTTCAAGACCAAAACGCTTGACACCCGGGTAACGGGACCCCAGATACTTCTCCAGACCCTCGGCGGCGGTCAGGCGTTCAAGAATGTGCTTGCGGGTTTTCGCCTCGTACTCCGGCTGCGAGCGAACCGGCTCCATACGTTGCTGGAACCAGCGCTTGATACGGGTATCGACGACGTGCATGTATTCGGCACCGATGCTCCCGCAGTAAGTCTGACGCAGCCCCTTGACGATATCTCCGAGCTTCATGGTCTCGGCGCCAAGATTCAGGGAACCGGTCTGGAATTCCAGGTCGCTGTCGGAATCCGAAAGTTCGTGGAACGCCGGATCCAGATCTTCTACCTGAGGTCGCTGCCATACGCCGAGCGGATCCAGTTTTGCTTCCTGGTGGCCACGGAAACGGAATGCGTTGATCAACTGGAGAACACGGATCTGCTTTTTGTCTGCGTCGGACGTAGCGCTGGCGGGAACGCCGCCGCTGGCGAGAAAACGCTGATTGCGGGAGATGTGTTCGAACTGCTCGCGAATGGAAGAGTGGGCGATGTCTCGGCCCTGATAGCCATCGACACTGGGAAGCTTGTCGAAATAGCTCCGCCACTCTTCAGGAACGGCATTGGGGTCTGTCAGGTAGGTTTCAAAAAGCTGTTCAACATAGGCGAGATTACCACCCTGCAGGTGGGAAGTCTGCCATAACTGCTCCATTATGCTTTCGTGCATCTTGAATAGCTCACCTTGGGCTGGTGCGGGGAGCCCGGTATGGTCGACCAGGGGTAATGCTCAGTCAATACGGGTTTTTACGGGATCGACTTTGGCCACCACACCCGACATGGATGTTTTCCGTTCCCCGGTGGTTTTTTGTACTCAGCAAAGCTGGGTGAAAACTTGGTAAGTTCCCGCCACGACTCAGATAGTGTGCACTTCTATAAGACTTTTGACCATAAGCCTTTGGTTGAAGGCCCCGCGAACAGCGGGGCCTTCCGGGCACTAACCTGATCAAGACAGTATAGCGTCTGCCTGCAATTCTGCCGCTTAAGTCGCCCGTTGCAGCAGAAGATTCCGGATATGGCCGATTGCCCTTGTGGGGTTCAGGCCTTTCGGACAGACACTGACACAGTTCATGATGCCACGGCACCGGAAAACGCTGAACGGGTCGTCCAGATTTGCCAACCGTTCTGCCTGGGCCGTATCGCGGCTGTCCGCCAGGAAGCGGTAAGCCTGCAACAATCCCGCAGGGCCGATGAACTTGTCCGGATTCCACCAGAACGACGGGCAGGATGTGGAACAGCAGGCACAGAGAATGCACTCGTAAAGGCCATCCAGCTTTTCCCGGTCTTCCGGCGACTGCAGGCGCTCGATGGCGGGCGCCGGCTTGTCGTTCACAAGGTACGGCATGACTTTTTCATACTGCTTGTAGAAAAGGCTCATGTCGACAACAAGATCACGGATTACAGGCAGTCCCGGCAGCGGCCGCAGAACCAGCTTGTCATGTTTCACAACCTGGGAAACCGGTGTAATACAAGCCAGGCCGTTCTTGCCGTTCATGTTCATACCGTCAGAGCCACAAACGCCCTCACGACAGGAGCGACGGTAGGCCACCGAGGGATCGCGCTCCTTCATGAGATTCAGAACATCAAGGACCATCAGATCCTTACCTGCCGGAATCTCGACCTCTACGTCCTGCATATAGGGCGCGTTGTCGGTTTCCGGGTTATAACGATAAAGGCTTACTAACATTTTCAACGTCCCCCTTAGTAAGTCCGGACCTTCGGCTCGAACGTGGCTACGGTCTTCGGCGCAAAGTTCACATCACGCTTGCCAACACGCTTGTCTAGCGGGAAGTACATGGAGTGCTTCAGCCAGTTTTCGTCGTCACGCTCGGTGAAGTCATTTCGAGCGTGGGCACCACGACTTTCCTTGCGCTCGAATGCTGAAATAGCGGTCGCCAGGGCGACTTCGTAAAGGTTATCGAGCTCGAGCGCTTCGATGCGCGCGGTGTTGAAGGCGTTACTGGTGTCGTCCAACCGGGTGTTACGAACGCGCTTACCGATGGCCTCCAGCTTTTTCAGCCCCTCTTCCATGCTCTTGCCATCACGGAATACGCCAAAATACAACTGCATGCAGTTCTGGAGCTCCTTGCGAACTTCCGCAACACTCTCCCCTTCTGACGCACTGTTGAGACGATCGAGCCGCGCCATGGCACGCTTGATGTCTTCCTCGCTGGCCCCATCGACCTCAAAGCCACCGCGCAGCTGTTCTTCGATGTGCAGGCCGGCCGCTCGACCGAACACCACCAGATCCAGCAGAGAGTTACCACCCAGGCGATTGGCACCGTGCACCGATACGCAGGCAGCCTCACCGCAGGCGAACAGGCCGGGAATCGGCTTGTCTTTGCCATTTTCGTCCTGGGTCAGGGCCTGGCCACCCACATTGGTCGGAATACCACCCATCATGTAATGACAGGTCGGAACCACAGGGATCGGCTCTTTTACCGGGTCCACATGGGCAAAGGTACGGGACAGCTCGCAGATACCTGGCAGACGCAGGTTCAGGGTTTCTTCACCGAGGTGGTCCAGCTTCAGCAGAACGTGATCCTTGTCGGGGCCACAACCTCGCCCTTCCAGAATCTCGATAACCATTGAACGGGCAACCACATCGCGACCCGCCAGATCTTTTGCGTTGGGCGCATAACGCTCCATGAAACGCTCGCCTTCGGCGTTGATCAGATAACCACCCTCACCCCGGCAACCCTCGGTTACCAGAGTACCAGCACCATAGATGCCGGTGGGATGGAACTGCCACATCTCCATATCCTGCATCGGGAAGCCGGCGCGCAGCGCCATACCGACGCCATCACCGGTGTTGATCAGGGCATTGGTGGTCGATGCGTAGATACGGCCGGCACCGCCTGTCGCCAGAACCGTCGCCTTGGATTTGATGTAGGCCACTTCGCCGGTTTCAACCTCGATGGCAACAACACCAACAACTTCGTTCTTGCCGTTCTTCACGAGATCTACGGCGTACCACTCATTCAGGAAGGTCGTACCGCCCTTGATGTTTGCCTGATAAAGAGTATGCAGGAGCGCATGACCGGTGCGGTCAGCAGCGGCACAGGTACGTGCGGCCTGAGTCGGGTCATCCGGGCCCTTGGACTGGCCACCGAACGGGCGCTGGTAAATACGGCCCTGCTCGGTACGGGAGAACGGCAGCCCCATGTGCTCCAGCTCGAAAACAGCCTGGGGGCCCACAGAACACATGTATTCAACGGCATCCTGGTCGGCGATGTAGTCCGAGCCCTTAACCGTGTCATACATGTGCCAGCGCCAGTCGTCGTTGGGATCAGCACTTGCAATGGCACAGGTAATGCCGCCCTGGGCAGATACCGTATGCGAACGCGTCGGAAAGACTTTGGTGATACACGCGGTATTAACGCCGGACTCAGTCAACTGCAGCGCAGCCCGCATTCCGGACCCACCGCCACCGATCACGATCGCGTCATAAGACATGGTCTTGATATTAGCCATCAATTAAAGCCCCCAAATAATCTGAACACCCCAGACCACATACACAAACATGGTCAGACCACACGCTGCCTGCACAATAAACCTTGGGCCCATGGGCTTGATGTAGTCTGTGGTTACCGTCCACAGACCGACCCAGGCGTGCGCACCAATGGACAACAGTGCCATCAGAGTAAAAATACGGAACCAGGTCTGATCGAACAGGGCCGACCAGGACTCGTAGTTCACGTCAGTGGTCAGCATGAAACCAAGCAGGAAAATTGTATACAAAGCAAGTACGTAGGCGGTTACCCGCTGGATCATCCAGTCAAAAACACCACTGCGACCCAGGTTCGTGACGCTGTTTACCATACCCAGACTCCTGCCAGAACGATGAGAATAACGGAAACCACAATCGTGATCTTCGCGGCGAGGCGGCCGCTCTCCAGCTCTTCACCAATGCCCATGTCCATGAACAGGTGCTTGATACCTGCAACCAGGTGGTACAGCAGAGCAGACAAAATGCCCCAGATAATCAGCTTGGCAAGGAAGCTGTCCAGCAGTTCACTTACACGGCTGAAGCCCTCTTCCCCGGACAGGGAAAGCTGAAGCCCGTAAAGCATGAACGCAACACCAACAAAAATGATGATGCCGCTGATGCGGTGCAATATGGACGTAATGGCTGGCAGCGGAAAATGAAACTTGCCGAGATCGAGATTTACTGGTCGTTTGCTATTCACAGCGCTCTCACACTCTCTCTTGGTTCCGCGGAACCGGAAAACCGGGTGCGGATGGTTGGTATGTAAGGATCAGCGCGCCGAAACGAAACCGGCGCACGATTGGCTCAGGAGGGAGGCAACCTGACCGGCAACCCGCGAATTCAGGTTACCGAAAACAGGTTAATCCCCGATTCCGGGCTACGGATTATAAGGAGTACCCTAAGCAATTACAAACCTGCAACGCCCTGTGGGCCGTGTATTTCAGGGGGTTAGGCAAGCTATAAGGATTATTGACAAAGAATTTTTCCGCCGCAGTGCGTTGTTATTCGTGACATCCCTGATTTACAAGCCGTGTCAAATTCGGGCTTTTCCGGACTCTGCCATTGACAAAAAAAGCCAACGCCCTATATTTTGCCGCCAGTTTTGCGATAATACGCGCCTTTCTAGCGCATCTATAATCATAGATAAAGCTGTCAAAGCTGATAAATAGGAGAGCACCATGACCGACAGGAAAGCCACGCTCTCGGTGGGGGACAAGTCCATTGAGCTACCGATCTATTCCGGCACCGTCGGCCCTGACGTTATCGACGTACGAGGCCTGGTCCAGGAAGGCGTTTTCACATACGACCCGGGATTCGTATCCACAGCAGCCTGTGAATCAGCCATTACCTACATTGACGGTGCAAACGGTGTTCTCCTGCACCGGGGCTATCCGATAGAACAACTGGCCGAGCACTCCGACTACCTGGAAGTCTGCTACCTCCTTCTCCATGGCGAACTCCCCAATGCCGAAGAGAACAAGCAGTTCCATGATACGATCAAGAACCACACCATGCTGCACGACCAGATGCGGAACTTCTTCCAGGGTTTCCGTCGTGACGCTCACCCGATGGCCATCATGTGCGGTGTCGTTGGCGCCCTCTCGGCTTTCTATCACGACCAGATGGACGTGACCGATCAGACCCAGCGGGAGATTACTGCGCATCGCCTGATTGCGAAAATGCCCACCATTGCTGCCTGGTGTTACAAGTACAGCCTCGGCCAGCCGTTCATGTATCCGAAGAATAACCTGTCCTACTCCGAAAACTTCCTGCAGATGATGTTTGGCGTACCCTGCGAGGAGTACAAGCCGAACCCGATCCTGGCCAAAGCCATGGACAAGATCTTTATTCTGCACGCCGATCACGAGCAGAACGCCTCAACCTCTACCGTGCGCCTTGCCGGATCCACCGGCGCCAACCCCTACGCCTGTATTGCTTCTGGCATTGCAGCACTCTGGGGACCGGCTCACGGCGGCGCTAACGAAGCGGTACTGGACATGCTGGCGGAGATCGGTGACGAGTCCAATATCGAGAAGTTCATTGCCAAGGCCAAAGACAAGGATGATCCTTTCCGCCTGATGGGCTTCGGCCACCGGGTCTACAAGAACTTCGACCCGCGCGCCAAGGTTATGGCCGAAACCGCTCACGAAGTCCTTACCGAGCTTGGCCTGGAGAATGATCCTCTGCTGAAGATCGCCCAACGCCTGGAAAAAATTGCGCTGGAAGACGAATACTTTGTGAAGCGCCAGCTCTACCCGAACGTTGACTTCTACTCCGGCATCATCCTGAAGGCAATCGGCATTCCGACCTCTATGTTCACGGTGATTTTCGCCATGTCCCGCACGATCGGCTGGTTCTCTCACTGGAACGAAATGGTCAGTGGTGACTACCGCATTGGTCGCCCGCGCCAGCTTTACACCGGATCCCCGAAACGGGACTACCCGACGAAGTAACGTTGTAGTGCCATAGGGCATTTACAGAAAGGCCGCTGATTCAGCGGCCTTTTTTATTCCATCCTGCCCAACTCTTCTGTGATAAGTTAATCCGACAACAAAATCAGAGGAGCAAGCGATGACTACAGCAGCATTTATCGGCCTCGGCGTCATGGGGTACCCGATGGCGGGTCACCTGGCCAACGCCGGGCTCACGGTCAGGGTCTGGAACCGGACTGCAGCCAAATCCGAACAGTGGGCAAGGGAATATTCCGGAACCGGCTGCAGCACCATTGGTGAAGCCGTGAAGGACGCCGACGTTGTTTTGACGTGCGTTGGTGCCGACCGGGATCTGAAAGCGGTTTATGAAGGCGAGGAAGGCATTCTTGCCGGCGCAGCCCCCGGAGCGGTTCTTGTCGACCACACTACCGCGTCCGCCGGCATCGCTGAATACCTGGCCGAAGCTGCCCGTAACAAGGGCATGGGCTTTATCGACGCCCCGGTCTCCGGCGGCCAGCAGGGCGCTGAAAACGGCAAGCTGACCATCATGTGCGGCGGCTCCGAAGCAGACTACGCGAAGGTTCAGCCTGTTATGGCGCATTACTCTCGGGCGCTCAACCTGATGGGCCCCGCCGGCAGCGGCCAGAAAACCAAAATGGTGAATCAGATAGCCATTGCCGGGCTGGTACAGGGTCTGTCAGAGGCACTGCACTTCGCGGAACAGGCTGGGTTGGACGTCGCCAGAGTGGTTGATGTGATTTCCAAAGGGGCCGCACAATCCTGGCAGATGGAGAATCGCTCCGGCACCATGATCGCCGGTGAATTTGAGCACGGCTTTGCCGTCGACTGGATGCGCAAGGATCTGGGTATCTGCCTGGAGGAGGCACGCAAGGTGAACGCTTCACTGCCGGTGGCTGCGCTGGTCGATCAGTTCTATGCCGACGTGCAGGCCATGGGTGGCAAACGCTGGGATACTTCTTCGCTGATACAGCGGTTAAGGAAGTTTCGATAAAAGGCTGAAATTGGGGTCAGATGAAAGCTTTCATCTGACCCCACCTTTATTTCCGGTCCCTGCTGGATTATTTTTTCTTGTCTTGCGGCTGCCACTTCCCGTTGACATACCAGGCCGACCAACCCGTCGCCTTGCCGTCCTTCTCGCTCATGACATATTGCTCCTTCGACTTCCGGCTGTAGCGGATCACCGTCGGATTGCCTTCCGGATCAGCCTCGGGAGCGTCCATCAGATAATCGTACTTGGGGTCGATTTCCTTGCGATGGGGCTTGATCTCGCTCACCAGGGGTGGACGGGTTTCACGGTTTTTCGGAAACTTGCTGGCAGCCAGGAACAGGCCAGACGCCCCGTCCCGCAGTACGTAGGTGTCATCCACCTTTTGGCACTGCAGTTCAGGCATCGGTACCGGGTCCATCTTGGGGGGTGCCGGCTCGCCATTTTTCAATAGCTTGCGAGTGTTCTTGCACTCTGTGTTGGTACAGCCAAAGTACTTGCCAAAGCGGCCGGTTTTCAGCTGCATCTCGGAGCCGCACTTGTCGCACTCCAGGGTCGGACCATCATAACCCTTGATGCGGAAGGTGCCCTGCTCTACCTCATAGCCTGAACAGTCCGGGTTGTTACCACAAACGTGCAGCTTGCGCTTCTCGTCAATCAGGTAGCTGTCCATGGCAGTGCCGCATTTGGTGCAGCGCCGCTTCTTGCGCAGCAGGCGGGTTTCGCCCTCGCCTTCCACGTCTTCATCGGCGCTGACCACCTCGTCACCCGGGATCAGGTTGATGGTGGTCTTACAGCGCTCCTTCGGCGGCAAGGCGTAGCCGGAGCACCCCAGGAACACGCCGGTGCTGGCTACACGAATCTGCATGTTACGGCTGCAGGTCGGACACGGAATGTCGGTTTCTGTTGGCGTATTGGCGCGCATGCCGCCGTCGTCGCTGCTTTCAGCGGTCTCCAGCTGCCGGCGGAACTTGCCGTAGAAATCATTAAGAACTTTTTTCCACTCGACCTCGCCCTCGGCAATCTCGTCGAGCTCGTCTTCCATCCGGGCGGTAAAATCGTAATCCATCAGATTGGGGAACGACTCGGTCAGACGTTCACTGACAATCTCGCCCATTTTCTCGGCATAGAAACGACGATTCTGCAGCCGCACATAGCCACGATCCTGAATAGTGGAAATGATCGAGGCGTAGGTCGACGGCCGGCCGATGCCCTGTTTCTCCAGCTCCTTGACAAGGCTCGCTTCAGTAAACCGAGGCGCCGGTTTGGTAAAGTGCTGGCTAGGATCAAGCTTCTTCAGGTCCAGCGTTTCATCAACCTGGATATCCGGCAGCGCCACGTCCTCATCCTTCTTGGCGGATTGCGGCGCGGCCTTGAGGAAGCCGTCAAACTTGATGATGCGCCCACGGGTGCGCAGCTCGTAATCGCCATTGGCGATAACAATAGAGGTGCTGAGAAACTCCGCATCCGCCATCTGGCAGGCGATGAACTGGCGCCAGATCAGGTCGTACAGCTTCTCGGCATCTTTCTCCAGGCCACTGATATCCGACGGGCGACGACTCACCTCGGTCGGGCGGATGGCCTCGTGGGCCTCCTGAGCGCCTTCCTTGCTGCCATAAACCCGTGGCTTCTCCGGCAGGTAGCGGTTGCCGAACTGCTTCTGGACAAACTCCCGGCAGCTGTTGACCGCATCCTGACTCAGGTTGGTGGAGTCGGTACGCATGTAGGTGATGTAACCGGCTTCATAAAGCCGCTGCGCCAGCATCATGGTTTTCTTGACGCTGAACCCCATGCGGTTGCTCGCCGCCTGTTGCAGGGTTGAGGTAATAAAGGGTGCGGACGGCCGGGACCTGGTCGGCTTGTCTTCGCGTTTGGCAACCTTGAACATGCCCGATTTCAGGCGGGCAACATGCTCAGCGCTCTGCTGTTCATTTTCTGGCCGGTAAGGCTTGTCGCCATAGCGGGTAACTTCGAATCGCACCGACTCTTTGGCCTGTTGTGCACCCAGATCGGCGTGCAACTGCCAGAACTCTTCCGGAATGAATTTACGGATCTCACGTTCGCGCTCGACAATCAGCCGTACCGCAACCGACTGCACCCGCCCGGCAGACAAGCCACGGGCCAGCTTGGCCCACAGCAGCGGCGACACCATATAACCTACTACCCGGTCAAGAAAACGCCGGGCCTGCTGGGCGTTCACCCGGTTATTGTCGAGGTTACCCGGATCGTTGAAAGCTTCCTTGATGGCCCGTTTGGTGATTTCGTTAAACACCACCCTCCGGTACTTTTCCGGCTCACCACCAATCGTTTCCTGCAGGTGCCAGGCAATCGCCTCCCCCTCGCGGTCCAAATCCGTCGCGAGATAGATATGGTCGGCGGATTTCGCCAGGCGCTTCAGTTCGCTGACCACTTTTTCCTTGCCGGGAAGGATCTCGTAACGGGCACTCCAGTCCTGATCCGGATCAACACCCATGCGCGCGACGAGCTGTTCGCGGGACTTGCGCTTCTTGTGCGCGGCCTTTTCCTCCGGGCTCATCTTGCGGGTGGCAGCCGCCTGCCTGGCCCGCTCTTTGGGGTCGGATTGGGACCCGCTGCCACTCACTGGAAGGTCGCGAATATGCCCGACGCTCGACTTCACAATAAAGTCTGAGCCCAGGTATTTGTTGATGGTCTTCGCTTTCGCTGGCGACTCGACAATAACGAGACTTTTACCCATATCGGAGATCTGTATCCTTGGCGATAATCGGTTAAATAATCAGCAAACCGTAAACTCGCTGTAAAATCAGTCGGCTAGAAAACACTTAATAGCCGCCACATTGGTATAGGTGCATTGTTTTACAGGGTCAAGAAAAGCAAGACAACCCATTCTTCTGTTTAACGCCGGCTTTTTTGCGCGGTCAGAGACAGGAAAGCCCGGCGATTGCCGGGCCTTCCGAGAGCTTGAATCCAATCCGGCTTAGGGGATCAGAGCCGCTCCCATACAGTCGCAATGCCCTGACCAAGGCCGATACACATGGTGGAAACACCAAGCTTACCGCCTTTGGCCTGCATCACATTCAGCAGGGTTGTCGAGATCCGTGCACCGGAGCAGCCCAGCGGATGGCCCAGGGCAATCGCACCACCATTCAAGTTCACTTTCTCTTCCATCACGCCCAGCAGCTTCAGGTCTTTCAGGACTGGCAGAGACTGGCCGGCGAAGGCTTCGTTCAGTTCCCAGAAGTCGATGTCCTCAACCTTGAGACCTGCACGCTTGAGCGCCTTCTTGGTGGCCGGAACCGGGCCATAGCCCATGATCGCGGGATCACAGCCGGCAACAGCCATGCTGCGGATCCGGGCCATGGGCTTCAGGCCCAGGGCTTCGGCGCGCTCAGCAGACATAAGCACCATGGCAGCCGCACCATCGGTCAACTGGGAAGACGTACCGGCAGTCACAGTACCGTTCTTCGGATCAAAAGCCGGCTTCAACTGGCCAAGTGACTCGGCCGTTGTTTCCGGACGAATGGTCTCGTCTTCTTCGATCAGCTTCACGTAGCCATTTTCGTCGTGACCCTGAATAGGCACGATTTCATTCTTGAAACGGCCTTCTACGGTCGCTTCATGGGCCAGGCGGTGAGACCGTGCACCGAACTCGTCCTGCTGCTCACGGGTGATGCCGTGCATCTTCGCCAGCATTTCCGCGGTCAGGCCCATCATGTTGGACGCCTTGGCAGAGTACTTGGACGCAGCCGGGTTGTGGTCAAAGCCTTCGGTCATGGGTACGTGCCCCATGTGCTCGACCCCACCGACGAAGAACACATCACCGTTACCGGTCATGATGGCCTGGGCGGCAGTGTGAATCGCACTCATGGCGGAACCACACAGACGGTTCACGGTCTGCGCCGCAGACTCGTGGGGAATGCGGGTCAGCAGGGAAATCTGACGCGCCACGTTGAAGCCCTGCTCCTTGGTCTGGTTTACACAGCCCCAGATAACATCTTCAACTTCTTTCGGGTCGAGCTTCGGGTTGCGCTCAAACAGTGCTTCGATCAGAGCGGCGGACAGGGTCTCTGCACGCACGTTCCGGAAACAACCATTTTTGGCACGACCCATCGGAGTCCGCACGCAATCGACGACGACAACGTCTCTCGGATTAAGGCTCATAGATCTTTCTCCGTTCGGAAATCTCGTTCAGGGTTAGCCAAAGAACTTTTTGCCAGTCTTGGCCATTTCACGCAGCTTCTCGGTCGGGTGGTAAAGAGGACCAAGGTCTGCAAACTTGTCTGCCAGCTCGACGAATTTGTCTACACCCATATCGTCGATATAGCGCAGGGCACCACCCCGGAACGGCGGGAAGCCGATACCGAAAATCAGGCCCATATCAGCGTCTGCCGGATCTTCGACAATGCCGTCTTCCAGGCAGCGAACGGTTTCCAGGCACAGAGGAATCATCATACGAGCGATGATGTCTTCTTCACTGAACTCGTTCTTACCCTGAACAACCGGCTCGAGCAACTTGTAGGTCTCTTCGTCGACAACCTTCTTCTGCTTGCCCTTGCGGTCCAGTTCATACTTGTAGAAGCCCTTGTCGTTCTTCTGTCCGTAACGGTTGTTATCGAACATCACGTCAATGGCGGTTGTGCCCTCGTGCTTCATGCGATCCGGGAAGCCGTCTGCCATGACTTCACCAGCGTGCTTGCCGGTATCCATGCCGACAACGTCCAGCAGATAGGCAGGGCCCATCGGCCAGCCGAACTTCTCCATGACCTTGTCAACCTGCTGGAAGTCCGCGCCGTCACGCACCAGGCCGATAAAGCCACCGAAGTACGGGAACAGAACACGGTTTACCAGGAAGCCCGGGCAATCGTTGACAACGATCGGGGTCTTGCCCATGGCCTTGGCATAGGCCACGGTAGTTGCGATGGCGCGATCGCTGGTTTTCTTGCCGCGGATAACCTCAACCAGCGGCATCATGTGCACCGGGTTGAAGAAGTGCATGCCACAGAAGTTTTCCGGGCGCTTCAGGTTCTTGGCCAGAAGGTCGATGGAAATCGTCGAGGTGTTGGAGGTCAGGATGGCATCCTCGCGCACCGCGTCTTCGGTCTCGCGCAGTACTGCATCCTTCACTTTCGGGTTCTCAACAACAGCTTCAACAACCAGGTCTACGTTCTTGAAATCACCATAGTTCAGGGTTGGCGTAATGCTGTTCAGCACGTCGGCCATCTGATCGGGCTTCATCTTGCCCTTCTCGACCCGCTTGGTCAGAAGCTTTTTGGCTTCTTTCAGCCCCAGGGCGATACCGTCCTGGTTGATGTCCTTCATGATGATCGGCGTGCCTTTCAGCGCGGACTGGAATGCAACGCCGCCGCCCATGATACCGGCGCCGAGAACGGCGGCCAGGTTCACGTCGTTGGCTTCTTTTTCCCAGGCCTTGGCCTTCTTCTTGAGCTCCTGATCGTTCAGGAACAGGCCCACCAGGCACGCCGCAACGTTGGTCTTGGCCATCTTGGCGAAGCCCTTGGCTTCCACTTCGATTGCCTTGTCACGGGTCATGCCGGCATGTTTCTGCATGACCTTGATGGCTTCAACCGGCGCCGGGTAGTTCTTGCCAGCCTTGCCGGCGACAAACGCCTTGGAGATCTCGAATGCCATCATGCTTTCCATGGCATTGAGCTTGATCTTCCCCTTCTTCTCTTCGCGACGGGCCAGGTTATCCAGCTTGCCTTCGTTACACTGCCGGATAATGGCCACGGCGGATTCAACCAGCTGGTCGGACTCGACCACGGCGTCAACAGCACCAACCTTCAATGCCACATCCGCACGGTTCTCGGTGCCGCCGCTGATCCACTCAACGGCGTTATCGACACCCACCAGACGGGAAAGTCGCACGGTACCACCGAAGCCCGGGAAGATGCCCAGCTTCACTTCCGGAAGTCCGACTTTGGCCTTCTTGTCCATGACCCGGTAGTCAGTCGCCAGGCACATCTCGAAACCGCCGCCCAGAGCCATACCGTTGATTGCGGTAACAGTCGGGAACGGCAGGTCTTCAACGGCACTGAATACTTCGTTGGCCTTGAGGTTGTTGGCTACCAGGTCCTCTTCCGAACCGGCGAACAGCTCGGTGAATTCGGTAATATCGGCACCAACAATGAAGCTATCCTTGGAGCTGGTAACCACCAGACCCTTCAGGTTCTTTTGCGCTTTCAGTGCGTCAGTCGCGGCGCGGAGCTCTTCAATAGTGAGACGGTTGAACTTGTTGACTGACTCGCCCTGCAAGTCGAAGTTCAACTGAGCGATCCCGCCTTCGATCTCTTTAACCGTGATGGCTTTACCTTCGTAAATCATCAACTGATCTCCAGTCTGTGTTTGGAACTGCTTCCAGCCGAGCGGTACTTTTTGATTCACCGGCGTGGCTGTTTGTGCAGCGAGATTTCGGTCACTGCCCGATCATCCGATTCAAAATTCATACAGTCGTTTGAATCGTGAGGGCACACGATGAAAAAAAACGGCGCGTTTGTCAATTTGTTTCTTCTGGAAGGGTGCAATTGTCTCCGGAAAACCGCCGGCACCCGAAGAAAATGCGAATGGAATTGTTATATTTCAGTGAACTGGATTTCATTCTTGAGAAAAAACCGGAACTTCGTCACGCAAATTTAAAATTTGTTTACATTTGCGGACTCTGAAGACGCCAAAACTGCTTGATTGGCAGGCGGAGTTACTTTACCGTCGATTTACGACTTTAGTCCACAATAATAAAACAGCACCACGGAGACCCATCCGATGAAAGACACCACCCTGCGGCTACGCTCCCTGGTAGCACCGCTTATTTTTCTGGCAATAACTTCGATGGCTGTCCGGGCACAGGAAGGTGCAAACGGGTTCCTCGCCGACCTTCACGATTTCCGGGTCAGCAACTACATGGCACTGGATGCTTTCTACCGCTTCAGTGGCACTGGCAATACCGAAACCCTGAACGAGATTGTCCAGGGCATCAACTCTGCCAACGACGCCATGAACTCTCTTGCCGAAAGCGATTCCGGTGTGCTGTCTGCCGAACAACTGGAAGCGCTGAACCAGGAATTCGACAGGTTCAAGAACTTGATGCGCGACAACATCAATGATGTTCGGAAGAGGGGCTACCCGGACCTGAGACTGGTGTCCGACATGGCCAATCAGGCCTTCACCATGAACGAAAAGGCCACGGAGTTATATGAGGTAGCACAGGAAAGCACCCATACTGCAACCGACCCGAGAGTCGAAGCGGCACGCTCCGCCGCCGTGAAAATGGCCCAGATGATGGCCAAGTACTCGGTGCGCTCCAACTCAGCCGTAACCCAGACCTTCCAGGGCTCATCCACTGAAAAGCCGCTTGACGAACAGGCCCGGGAACTCGATGCCCTGCTGGGCTCTGTTATCCAGGGCCAGGGCACGCCCGAACTGAAGGCAGTACTGAATGACATTTCCTCCAAATGGCAATTTATCCGCGGCTCCTATATCAATTACAACGAAAGGAATGTCGGCTTCGTTATTGACCGTTATTCGAAGGGCATCCTCAAGGGGCTTGCTACCACTATTGAGCTCCTGCAAGGCAACGCCTGATCCCTCTCCCGTTTCCGGCAGACCTGATTGCCTGCCGGAAACGCCAGTTTCCGCGTTCGTTATTGATACCGGTCACTTTCCCTCTACACTGTTCGAACTAGACTGAACATACTATCCTCAGAAAGTTATTCATGCACGAAGGAGCGATGCCATGCCCGCCTATAAAAAGATGCTGGTTGCAATTGATCTGACTGAAGAAGCGCCGCAGGTGCTCGACAAAGCGAAAGCGGTGAGTGAGGCCCATGGTGCAGAACTGGTACTGGTACACGTCGTGGAGCCCGTCGGCTATGCCTACGGCGGGGATATACCGATGGATCTCACGGAGCTCCAAGACCAGCTCGACAAGGCGGCCCATGAGCAACTGGGTAATTACGGTGATCAGTACGGTGTTGCAAAGACCAATCAGGTGGTCACCGTCGGGCGCCCGGAATCGGAAATTCACCGCCTGGCGAAGGAACACAACGCGGATCTGGTGATCGTGGGCAGCCACGGAAGAAAGGGCTTCCAGCTTTTGCTGGGCTCAACCGCCAATGGGGTCCTGCACGGTACCGAGTGCGACGTTCTGGCGGTACGAATACACGGTTAACCGTTACTATATTAGCCCGGGCCATAGCCCGGGCCAGTTACTGGAGCTACGGCCGTTACCCCTGATCGCCGGCCATTTTGCCCTCAAGCTTGCGAAGCTGACTTTCCAGGGAAAAGCTGACGCTGGACGCCATCGAAAAGAAGTTAAGTAACGCCTTCAAGTTACTGTCACCCTTGCAAACCGAGTGAATACGTTGCCAAAGGGCCTGATTCACAAGCTGCAACCTCTGATTCCTGTCAACCAGCCCCTTGAGATCCCAGTCCGGCGATTCATGATTCCGCTTGGCGAAATACTGCTGCAACAGGTAATGGGAAACGCTGCGCATGATGAATTCGTCTGTATTTGCAAAGGGTAGATGGTGCACCGCCATGGGCTTCAACTCCGCCAGCACCGGACAACCGCTGGTCGCCATTTTAAGCCCCAGGAGGGACCGCAGCGCCTCTTCCAGTGCGGTCTGTTTCAAATAGCTGCGCCGGTCATCGGTGACCTTTACTTCGACTTTCTGATAGGCGTCGTCCGCCTGAAAAGCCTCTACAACGGGCAATATTTCAGTCGCGGCGGGGCAATGAGGCGAGTCCGCAGCTTTCAGTGGGCAGTTACTGCACTGGCAATGTTCGAGCCTGGTCCATGCAGGCCAGGGCCCTGACCGCTGAGACGGCTGACCAGTAACCTTGAACTCCACGGCACGGCCGTCCTGAAACCTGAATTCATAGTTCACATTCATTGATTTGCCTGCTCTTCCAGCTCCATCCACCGCTCGATAACCTTCTCCAGACGGATTTCCCTTTCCGTCAACTCTTCCAGAGTGGCCGAGACGTCGTTCGGTGGGCCTGAATAAAAATCAGCCGAGGAAATCGTTTCCTTCAGGGCTGCAACCTCCTGCTCCAATGCTTCGATCTGCCCGGGCAGCTGTTCCAGCTCAAGTTTGAGCTTATAGCTCAGCTTGACGGGCTTGCTCTTTTTCGGAAGCTCTTGCTCTTTTACGCGTGCGGGTGCTTTTTGGCCGCCTTCTCTAATGCTTTTGGTGGCTTTGTCCTGCTTGTCCGGCCGATTGCCGGTCGCTTCCGACGGGAAGCGGCCGTCTTGCCGACGCCAGTCGGTATAGCCACCGACAAACTCCTGCACCTTGCCCGAGCCATCCAGGAAAACCGTTTCAGTGACCACATTATCAAGAAACTCCCGATCATGACTGATCACGATCACGGTTCCGGCAAATTCTGCCAACTGCTCTTCCAATAGCTCCAACGTCTCCACATCCAGGTCATTGGTCGGTTCATCAAGCACAAGGATGTTCGCCGGTTTACTGAACAGCTTGGCAAGCAGCAATCTTGCCCTTTCGCCCCCAGAGAACACACTGACCGGCGACCTGGCCCGTTCCGGGGTAAACAGGAACTCCTGCAGATAGCCAAGCACATGCTTGCTCTGGCCGTTGATATCAATAAATTCCCGGCCCTCAGACAGGTTATCCAGGGCATTGCGGGTCAGATCCAGCTCACCCCGAAGCTGATCGAAATAGGCCACTTGCAGGTTGGTCCCGAGACGCACTGAACCTTCCGTTGGTTTCAGGTCTCCGAGCAACAGGCGAACCAGCGTGGTTTTCCCGGTACCGTTTTCGCCGACAAGGCCGATCTTGTCACCCCGCAGGACGGTCAGATTCAGACCGCTGATTACCGGCGTGCCATCGGGATAGGCAAAACCCGCGTCCCGGGTTTCCACTACCAGCTTCCCGGAACGGGCGGCATCTTCCACCGCGAAGCTCGCGGTACCGCCGCGCACCCTGCGTTGCCGGTGCGCCTCGCGCATGGCCCGGAGGGCCCGCACCCGCCCCATGTTGCGGGTTCTGCGCGCCTTTATACCCTGCCGGATCCAGGCCTCCTCCTGTTTGAGCCGCTTGTCGAACAGAGCATTCTGCCGATCTTCCTCTTCCAGCGCCTTTTCCTTCAGATCAAGGTAGCGGTCATAGGTGGCAGCAAAACTCACCAGTTTTCCCCGGTCCAGTTCAACGATCCGGGTGGCCATACGCCGGATAAATGCCCGGTCGTGGCTGACAAATAGCATGGCGCCGCGAAACTGGCCCAGTGCGTCCTCGAGCCAGGCGATCGCGGGGACATCCAGGTGGTTGGTGGGTTCATCGAGCAAGAGGATGTCCGGCTCGGCCACCAGGGCTTTAGCCAGCAATACACGGCGTTGCCAGCCCCCGGACAGGGTGTTCAGCCGTTGATCCGAATCGACACCGTATTGGCCAAGAATGGAGGTCACCTTCTGGTCCAGCCGCCAGCCATCCAGCGCCTCCAGGCGCTCCTGGACTTTCATCAGGCGGTCAAGGCTGGACTCATCGGCCTGCTGGGAAAGCTTGTGGAATTCCGCCAGCAGGGCTCCGGTTTCCGGAAACGCACCAGCAACCACTTCATAGGCAGTACGGGCATCCTCTGAAGGCAGGTTCTGGGGCAACACCGCAAGTACTGTACCGTCATCCAGGCGCACCTCTCCGCCATCCGCAACCACTTCCCCGGCTACAATCTTCAACAGAGTGGACTTGCCCTCGCCATTGCGTCCCAGCAGACACACACGCTCTCCGGCGTCGATAACCAGCGAGGCCTGATCCAGCAAAGGATGCATTCCAAAAGCCAGGGAAACTGAGTCCAGGGTTAACAATGGCACGTTAGGTATCACTCCGATTTGTTGACTGTAACGGGATCACCAACCCGGATACTTCCCGGTGATTCATGAATGGCGTTCTGGCCGAAAATTACGCCGTCCGATGTTTTTCGATAGCCTGACAGGGTTCTGAGAGGCTGCAAAGCCGTGTCTTTTTGCCCTGTTGCGGGATCCACCGTGGTCATCACACAGCGGGAACAGGGCTTCACAATGCTCAGACGGTTATCGCCAATGACAAGCTGTTGCCAGTTGTCCTCGTCCCAGGGGCCGACTCCCTCTACCACAATGTTCGGGCGAAACCTGCGCATTTCGACAGGCGTATCGAGGCGCCCGTTCAGCTCAGACAGCGATGCGGTATTGGTAACAAGGAACGGAAAGCCGTCGGCAAAGCCCACACGCCGATAGGCCTCGACCCGGACAGCATCAACACGGCGGAACGAACTGTCCGGCATATAGACGAAACGTAAAGACCGACCACAGAACCGGCTCAGCGCCTCGTTGGCTTCAGGCCGGCCGATAATCGCTGGAACCCAGTCGCGCCAGACAAGCACCCGCAAGGCTAAATCTGTCGCAACCAGGGGAAATCTTCCCTCCCCGGGAATATCAATGACCACACGCTCCTCGGCCAGAATGGTGGCAACCCGCGCCAGCTCCGGCATTTCCCGCTGAGTGACAAAGCGGCGGTCATCGTCAACGATCATCCAGCGCCTGTCGCCGGCAGGACCGAAATCGTCGATATCAAAGCGGTCTACCTCAATGCCGGCCAGGGATTTGACGGGGTAAACAAACAACGAATGGACCTTCATGGCAGGCGCCTCCACCCATGGAATAAGGATAAGAAACAGGCTGCCGAGTATACCTGACCAGAAACTGCGACGCTGGTTTTGTGGTCGCCAAAATGAAAAAAACCCGGCCTCTCGCAAGACCGGGTTTTCTGAATCTGGAGCGGGAAACGAGATTCGAACTCGCGACCCCAACCTTGGCAAGGTTGTGCTCTACCAACTGAGCTATTCCCGCAACGCTGCTCGGCTGTTACCGACAACGGAGGCGTATTCTACGGATCCAACCGGCTCCGTCAACCACTTTTTTTCAGGTTTTTCCCGGCAAGTGTCTTGTTGTCGCAATTCAGGAAATCTGAACTGTGGAGCCACTGCTGATCCGGATAGTACTTGAAGACAAGCTGGCCACCCTTGAGATTATCCACCACCTCGCGAATCACCTGATTGTCGACAGCCGGACACCCATAGCTTCGGCCTATCCGACCATATTTGTTAACCCACTTATCACTCACATAGTCGGCACCATGGATAACGATCGCGCGTTCCCGGGCGTGATCATTGATACCAGGCTCCAGGCCATCGAGCCGCAGGGAGTAGCCGTGTTTGCCATAATAGGATTCACTGGCCTTGAAGAGCCCGATGCTGGACTGATGGCTGCCCTCCACGTTGGAAAACTCGGTTGACTTGAAACTCCCGGAATTCTCGCCATGGGCAACCAGGTCCCGCAACAGAAGCCGGCCTTTTTCCAGGTCAAAAATCCACAGCCGTTCCTCACGCGAGGGTAACGAAAAATCAATCACCGCGAGACGCTCAGGCATCTCGATACCACTGGAGACCGCGCAGCGGGAAGCCTTGAATGCGGTCTTCAGGACCGTTTTATCCAGTTTGGGAGCGGCTTCAGCCAACCGGTTCAGCAACTGGTCGTCCAGAGAGGCCGCGGGCAATGTCACAGGAAGAGCCCAGCACACAGCCAGTAACAGCCCTGCGGGCAAAAATCGCTGCACACTTTTCATTGCAAACACCCAGTCCACGCAGATTGAAGGGCGAACGACACGCTCTCACCCATTGCTCGATAGTGTTGCGCATTCTATCAGGCAAAATTGCCAACCCCGTCAGGATGTACACTTTTCATACAAAAATTTAAGAAACGTCCCAATCGGTCGCGTGCCGGCCGAGGCCCCGTTTACCAGTATTATTGCCCGAACCGGGGGCCTCCCTGGAGATAATCCGTTTCCTCAGGGGTTGATGCCCGCCCGAGGGCCTCGTTCCGGTGAGGGAAACGGCCAAACCTCCGGATAATCTCACGGTGGTCACGGGCTGACTGACAAAAACTGCCCATGAAATCCCGGAGGATCCCCTGAGTGGATCGGGCAAGCTGCTCGTAATATTCCACCGACCTGTCCTGATCCTTCTTTCGCTCTGAGTGCTGCAGCGGCATGTACAGAAACGCCCGCTGCACCGGGGGCAGGCGCATATCCTGCCCCCTCTCCGTTGCCTTCCGACAAAGCTTCAGAGCCTGCGG
Source organism: Marinobacter subterrani (assembly GCF_001045555.1). NCBI lineage: Bacteria > Pseudomonadati > Pseudomonadota > Gammaproteobacteria > Pseudomonadales > Marinobacteraceae > Marinobacter > Marinobacter subterrani. The sequence continues at coordinate 397,296 of NZ_LFBU01000001.1, read as the reverse complement.
ATCCTGATCAAACGCCATCCCGCTGCCCCGGAAAATGTTTCTGGAAAACTGGTCCAGCAGGATAATTTCAGCGAGTACGCCGCCGGCTTCCTGCCGCCAGTGCTCCAGACCCTGCTCGGACGCGAACAGCACGAGGGAAAGAAAGCGGCGCCGGATTTCCTGGTCGAACTTGCGGTCTGACCGGAACCATTTGTTTCGATGGTCACTGTCTGGCAGCCCATGCTCATCCAATTCACCAAACCAGAAATCCAGAATCTCTTTCCAATCGAACATTCTTTCCCACCCTGTTACTTTATATGCTGTTGCGCCCGTTTCCGGGCCGGCGCACCGGACTTACGACAGGCCCTATCAAACTGACTACTCAGGAGAGGCAATGACCAGCCCCCGCATTATTCTGTTGGCACACGGAAGCAGTGACAAGCGTTGGTGTGAAACCTTCGAGCAGCTGGCCGACCCCACACTCAAGGCTGTCGACAATGCCCGGATTGCCTACATGGAACTGGCTGAACCTTCGATGGATACTGTTATTGCACAAGGCGTCGCCGAAGGCGCCAGTGACTTCGTCATCATCCCTCTGTTTCTGGCAGCCGGACGTCATCTGCGCAAGGATGTTCCTGCTATGATCAAAGAACTGGAGCAGACACACGGCGCGAATATTCATCTGGCGCCACCAATCGGAGAAAATCCGGTACTCGGGCAGGCCATCCGGGATGTTGTGATGATGCAGCTGGAACAGGCGCCGTCCTGAGCCGGGCGCGAAGATGGCTGGCTGGTCCGCCCCATGGCGACGGGAGGAAGTCTCATGGCAAAAAAGATTCTGATTACCGGAGGTACCGGGTTTATTGGCCAGGTTCTGTGCCGCGAATTGCTGGCAGGCAACCATGAGCTGACGGTGTTCAGCCGGCAAAAGGCAGAATCGGTGAAAGCCTGCTGCGGCAGAGTGGAAGCCGTCCGCGATCTACAGCAACTGTGGTCCCACCCCGGTTTCGACGCCGTTATCAACCTCGCCGGCGAAGGCATTGCAGACAAGCGCTGGTCCGAAGCGCGCAAGCAACAACTGCGGGACAGCCGGATAGCCACGACCGAATCCCTGGTAAACGTTATCCGGAGCTGGGGGCGCGCACCCGAGGTTCTGGTTTCAGGGTCGGCGGTAGGATTTTACGGCGACCAGGGCCCGGACATCGTGACCGAGGACACCCGTCCGCACGACGAATTTACCCACCGCCTGTGCCGGGATTGGGAGAATGCCGCCCTGGCACTTTCCGAAGACGGCGTCAGAGTCTGCGTTTCACGTACAGGCGTTGTCGCAGGCCCCGGAGGCGGGTTCCTGGAACGAATGGTCCTGCCCTTCAAGCTTGGGCTTGGCGGCCGCATTGGAAGCGGCACCCAATACATGCCTTGGGTGCACAGGGATGACGTGGTCAGTGCGCTGATCTGGATGATGGAAACCAGCGATGCCTCCGGGCCATTCAATGTTGCCAGTCCCAACCCCGTCACTAATGCCGAATTTACCCGTTGCCTGGGCAAGGTGCTGCACCGTCCCACGTTATTCCCCGTCCCCGCGCCGCTGCTCAAGGCCGGCCTGGGGGAGATGTCCCGGTTACTTCTTGGAGGACAGCAAGCCATTCCCGCAAAGCTGTCCAGTGCGGGGTTCCAGTTCCGCTATTCCGATCTCGAGCAGGCACTGGCCGATTGCCTGAAACACCAACAGTGAGGCTTTTTCAAAAAAGGCGTTGACAGCCACCAGAGCCTTACTTAATATACGCGCCACCTCGACGAGGCAGCTTTAGAAAACGTTGCGTCCCCTTCGTCTAGTGGCCTAGGACTCCGCCCTTTCACGGCGGCAACAGGGGTTCGAACCCCCTAGGGGACGCCAATTTCTCAAACTGCTTTTTCCGATGGGTCTTCCCGGTACCGGCCTATCAAACCGGTTTCTGGTTTTGATTGCCTTCCTTCCTGTCCTGCTTACCGTGCGCTTTCTGGTCTTTCATCACGAAAACACCCACGCCAACGAAGAAACCAATCATCAGCACCACAGTTGCAATACCAGCAATAACAACGACGTCCGTATACATTTTTCATTCCCCTTCCGGTAGTCGACTTGATAAAACTCAGATTACGCCCGACAAGCCCGGAGGGTATTGATCCAGATCAACGGCCAAGCCACGCCTGAACGTCATACAGAGTCAGAACCACAACACATTTCTCTCGATTTTTCCTGCATTTGCAAGGCATTTGCAAGAAACTGCTGCTATAGTCGAATTCGAAGGGATAATCTCTGATCTCCTAACCGGTTCGGATGGCTGAAGTTTTAGACATGCCAAAATTGTCGACGCGTCTGCAACGTTTTCGCACAGGTTCTCCCCTGTCATTCAGGCTGATGGCCTGGATACTTCTATTCAGCTCCGCCTTTACCATGGTCGCGTCGGCCTTGCAGATCTACTCCGATTACCGCAAGGATCTGGCCCAGATCGACAACCGCATGCAGGTTATCGAATCCGGTTATGCCTCAAGCCTGGCTCGCAGCCTTTGGGCACTGGACCAGAAACTGTTGCAGACTCAGATGGAAGGCATTCTCAGCCTGCCCGATGTAGTGCACCTTCGGCTGAGGATTGAACCGGATTCCGAACTGGTCATGGGTGACATACCCCTTGATGCGAGGACCAAATCCCACAGTTTCAGCCTGGTTCACAGGGGCGATGAAGAGTTCGAGCTTGGAGAGCTCACGGTGACTGCAGATCTTGAACGGATTTATGACGATCTGAAGCGCAAAGTCGTGGTCATCCTTTTCACCCAGTTCCTGAAAACCTTCTTTGTATCCATACTCATTATCTGGATCTTCCAGCATTTCGTGGCCCGACACCTCACGACCATGGCCAACTATGCCCGCGACTTTTCGCTGAAGACGACCTCCGAGCCCCTCACCCTGGACCGCCCGAATACGCCGTCAAACCGTATTGACGAGCTGGGGCGGGTCACCGATGCCATCAACCAGATGCGCGAACGTCTCAACGCCGATATGGAGCGACAGCACAAAGACGCGGCAGAAATCCGGAAGTTTTCCAAGGCGATCGAACAAAGCCCCTCATCCGTGCTGATCTGTGATCGGCAATGGCGGATTGAATTTGCCAACCAGAAGTTCACGCAACTGACTGGTTACGACGCAAAGACCATTGTCGGAAAACACCCCGGCGCGCTGGGGGAAAACCAACTGGAAAACCGGGAGAACCACCACCTCTGGCAATCCATCCGGCTGCAGGTCCAGCGGGTTGGCGTTTGGCAGGGCGAAGTAAACAGCGTCCGCCGAAATGGCGAGCGGTTCTGGGAGCAGCTTATCGTTACGCCCATCAAGGACGAGACCGGCGGCATTACCGGGTACCTGATCCTCGGCGAAGATATCAGCATCAGAAAACGCTATGAGCAGCAGCTCCTGCGCCAGGCCAACTATGACATCCTTACTGGCCTGCCCAACCGGATGCTGGCGCTGGATCGCCTGAAACTGGCATTGGCCCAGGCCCGGCGTGAAAGTTCGCTGGTTGGCGTCATGTTCCTGGATCTGGACAATTTCAAGCACATCAACGACACCCTTGGCCACGATGCCGGCGACAATCTGCTCATTGAAGCGGCGCGCCGGATATCCAGTTGCCTTCGGGGCACCAGTACGGTGGCCCGTCTCGGTGGCGATGAGTTTCTGGTCATCCTGCCCGGTTTGACCGGCCCGGAAGCCTCGTCGCAGGTTGCAGAACGGATCCTGAAGACCTTCGCACCACCCTATATCCTCAACGGCCAGGAAGTATTCGTAACCACCAGTATCGGGATCGCGATTTTCCCGACCGACTCCGACAACAGTGGCACACTTTTGCAGCACGCAGACGCCGCCATGTACCAGGCCAAACACAAGGGCAAGAGCGCCTTCGCCCACTTCGCGCCGGAAATGACCGAGGTGTCCCACGAGCGCCTCAAGATGGAATCCAGTATGCGCCGGGCGCTGGAGCTGAAGGAATTCGAGCTCTACTTCCAGCCCATCGTGCAAACGGATTCCGGCAACCTTTGTGCCGTCGAAGCTCTGCTACGCTGGAACAACCCCGCCATGGGCATGGTGATGCCGGATCGCTTCATTCCGTTGGCGGAAGAAACCGGCCTGATCACACCCATCGGCGAATGGGTTCTCGAAGAGGCCTGCCGGGCAGCAGTGGGCTGGATACAGACAACCGGCAGGGATATCGGCATCTCTGTCAACGTCTCGCCCCGCCAGTTCCGGGATCCTGGATTCACCGAAACCGTGATGCATGCGCTCTCAACCAGTGGCCTGGCGCCAGAGCTACTGGAGCTGGAAATTACCGAACGCCTGATCCTGGACAACTCCATCGAGACCGCAGAAATCCTGCGCCAGCTTGACAAAGCAGGCATTCGGTTGTCGGTGGACGATTTTGGTACTGGCTACTCTGCGCTCAGCTACCTGAAGAGCTATCCGTTTGATACCCTGAAGATTGACAAGTCCTTTGTTCAGGATGTCATGAAAGAGCCTGAAGATGCGTCCCTTGTCCGTGCGATCATCAACATGGCCCATAGTCTGGGCCTGCGGGTCATTGCCGAAGGAGTCGAGGAAGAAGCACAGACGCATTTCCTGAAAAAGGAAAACTGTGACTTCTCTCAGGGTTATTTCTACAGCCGGCCCCTGCCGGCCCCGGAGTTTGACGACTGGCTCAGCAGCAATCATCGGGTATAGATCCAAAACCACCGGAACTTCTTTCCATGGAAGATACTGTACTTGTCGTTAACTGTGGCAGCTCATCACTCAAGCTTGCACTCTTTGATGGCGCATACCAGAAACTGGCGTCGGCGCAGGCCGAACGCCTCAACCAGAATGATGCCTTTGCCCGCATTGATGGCATTCAGGAGACGGTTCCACTGAGCCCGGCCGCCTCACATCATGAGGCGCTTGAAACACTCATCAGGGCGTTCCGGGACCATAAACTACTGACTTCCCTACCGGCGGCGATCGGTCACAGAGTGGTCCATGGTGGTGAAACCTTTCGTGAAGCGGTCCTTATCGATAACGGCATAATCAGCGCCATTGAAGATTGTGCCGGGCTTGCGCCGCTGCACAACCCGGTTAACCTCTCGGGAATAAGGGCAACCCTCGCGCTGTTTCCAGATGTTCCCCAGACGGCGGTGTTCGACACCGCATTTCACCAGACCCTGCCCAAACGGGCCTTCCTGTATGCCCTTCCGGATTCCTGGTATCGGGACTGGGGCGTCCGGCGCTACGGGTTTCACGGCACCAGCCATGGCTTTATGGCGGTTGAAGCGGCGCGTTTGCTGGGCAAAACGCCAGCCACCACGTCTATTATTTCCGCCCACCTGGGTAACGGGTGCAGCATTACGGCCATCCGCGATGGCATAAGCATGGATACCAGCATGGGCCTGACGCCCCTTGAGGGCCTGGTCATGGGGACGCGAAGCGGCGATGTCGATCCGGGCCTTGTTGACTTCCTGGCCAGCAAGGGCATCGCTGCCAGAGAGGTTCATCGGGTACTGAATCAGGAGAGCGGACTGCTGGGGCTGTCCGGCCAGACCAATGACATGCGTTCGTTATGCGAGCTTGCCGACCATGGCCATGAGCCCTCTCAAACAGCAATTGAGGTGTTCTGCTTCCGCCTGGCCAGATACATTGGTGCCATGATGGCGTCGTTGCGGGATCTGGATGCCCTGGTTTTCACCGGCGGCATCGGAGAGAACAGTGCCCGGGTGCGGCGGGACACCCTGGACCATTTGCGCATCATGGGTTTTGAACTCAGCGAGGACCTTAACAGACACCACGGTGAGATCAGTGATGGCCGGATTGAAAGCGCCGGTTCGCGATTCCCGGTTCTGGTAATTCCGACCAACGAGGAGCTGGTGATCGCGCGCGAGGCATCACGGCTTGCCGGCGCGACCGGCCAGGACTGAACACCACGCATGACCAGGAAACAGGATAATGGCAAAGAGCCTCTTTATTGCACCAACCTCCATGGACGCCGGCCTGACCTCCGTATGCCTCGGGCTGTTACGGGCCCTTGAGCGGGTTGGCGTGAGTGTCGGTTTCTACAAACCCTTCTGCCAATCCGTCCACCATGCAGAGTCCGTGCACAACGACGGCCAGGACTCCTCCGTGGCGTTCGTGCGGACCAGCAGTCACCTGAACCCACCGGACCCGATTCCCCTGAAGCGAGCCCAAAAACTGCTCAACCGGGGTAAATCCGACTTCTTGCTGGAAACGGTGGTGGGTGAGTACCAGAAGGTCGCCAGAGAGGTTGATGTCGTCATAATCGAGGGGCTGGTGCCCGACCGGAGCGAAGCGTATATCGCCCGGCTCAACGTGGAAGTTGCCCGCAATCTCGGCTCCGATGTCATTCTGGTGAGCACGCCGAAAACCCTTGATGCCGGGCAGATGGATGAGGAACTGGACTTTTCCGCACGCCTGTTTGCCAGCCCGAGCGATCCCGAGGTGATCGGTGTCATTCTGAACAAGGTCGGCGAACCGGAGCAATCCGGTCTCGAACCCCGCAGCATCGCCAATCTCCCGAATGCAGCCACCATTGACTACCGTACCCGGTGCCAGGTGTTCAGTGAGGGCAGGTTTCGGCTGATTGCTGAAATACCCTGGCAGCCAGAGCTGCTTGCCCCCAGGGTCTCGGATATTGCCCGGGAGCTCGGACTGCCGGTTTTGAACAAGGGCCAGATGCATGCCCGGCGGGTGCAGAAGGTGTCGGTGTGCGCGCGAAGTATCCGCAATATGACGGAAACCCTCAGGCCGGGCACCCTGATGGTTACGCCGGGCGATCGAGAGGACATTGTGGTAACCACGGCAGTCGCCGCACTGAACGGGGTACCACTGGCGGGCCTGATGCTCACCGGCGGGCTTATGCCCGACCAGCGGGTGATTGATCTCTGCCACCGGGCGCTGGATACCGGCCTGCCGGTGCTGAGCTCTGATGCCAACACCTATGAAACAGCGTATATGCTGGCCAACCTGTCATCGGCCATTCCCATCGATGACCCGGACCGCATCGAAAAGGCCATGGAGTCGGTTGCCCGGCGCATTGACACGGACTGGTTACAGCAGCACCTCAAGGTTGAGCGTCAACGCCGCCTGTCTCCGCCGGCGTTTCGCTACCAGCTTTCGGAGCGGGCCCGGGCGGCAAACAAGCGAATCGTGTTACCCGAAGGCGCGGAGCCACGAACCGTGCAGGCCGCCATCACCTGCCACCAGCGAAAACTTGCGCGCTGCGCGCTCATCGGCAACGCAGCTGAAATTCGCCGAATAGCGCGCTCCCAGGATCTGGCGCTGCCGGACGACATCGAATTTATCGATCCCTCTGAGGTCCGGGCGCGTTACGTCGCCCCGATGGTGGAACTGCGGAAGCATAAAGGGCTGACTCCGGAGATGGCCGAAGCCATGCTGGAAGACAATGTGGTTCTGGGCACCATGATGGTGGCCCTGGATGAGGCCGACGGGCTGGTTTCCGGTGCAATCCATACCACTGCCAACACCGTCCGCCCCGCCCTGCAACTGATCAAGACCCACGACCATGCGAAAGTCGTGTCGTCGGTGTTCTTCATGCTGCTGCCGCAACAGGTGGTGGTGTATGGCGACTGCGCCATCAATCCCGACCCCAATGCCGAGGAGCTGGCGGACATCGCCATTCAGAGCGCGGAATCAGCCGAGGCCTTTGGCATTGAGCCTATCGTTGCCATGATCAGCTACAGCACCGGGGAATCAGGGAGTGGCCAGGATGTCGACAAGGTAAGAGAGGCGACCCGCATTGCGCGCGCGCGCAGACCGGATTTACTGATTGACGGCCCGTTGCAGTACGACGCGGCGGCCATTGAGAGCGTCGCCAAAAGCAAGGCGCCTGACAGCAAGGTGGCAGGCAGAGCCACGGTGTTTGTGTTCCCGGACCTGAACACCGGAAACACTACCTATAAAGCAGTGCAGCGTAGCGCCAATGTTGTCAGTATCGGCCCGATGCTGCAGGGCCTCCGCAAACCGGTGAACGATCTGTCCAGAGGGGCACTGGTTGAAGACATCGTCTTTACCATTGCGCTCACTGCGGTCCAGGCCAAGCAGGTTGAAACCGCAGGACAGGCCGCACGCTGACACGACACCCCGGAATCAGCGCTTGAGGCTCTTCTGGCGCTTTTTCTTCGGGCTGGGGCCCTGCTTCTGGTCATTATCTTTTTTTACCTTCTGCCGCGGTGTCAACCGATCGACCTTGGTGGCGAAGGGGTTTTCTCCGGCCCGGAATTCAAACCGGATGGGGGAACCGGTTACCTTCAGAACCTTGCGAAACGTATTTTCCAGATAGCGCTTGTAAGAGCCCGGCAGTGAATCCACCTGATTGCCGTGAACAACGATCACGGGAGGATTCGAACCACCCTGGTGAGCGTAACGTAGCTTGATTCGCCGGCCCTGAACCATGGGTGGCTGATGCTGGGCAATAGCATCCTGCAGTATTGCAGTCAGGCGATTGGTCGGCCACTTGGCCATGGCTGAGTCGTAGCAGGCCTCAACCGACTCGTACATCACGCCAACGCCGGAACCGTGTAGCGCGGAGATGTAGTGCTTATCGGCGTAATCGAGAAAATCGAGGCGCCGCTTCACCTGCTCTTTGACCCTGGCCCGGTCTTCGGGGTCCATGCCGTCCCATTTGTTCACGGCGATGACCAGTGAGCGGCCGGCGTCGAGAACAAAGCCGATCAGGTGCAGATCCTGGTCGACCAGCCCCTCCCGGGCATCAATGACCAGAATCACCACATGGGCATCTTCAATTGCCTGCAGCGTCTTGATAATGGAGAACTTCTCGACCACTTCGCTGACGTTCTTGCGCCGGCGAACCCCGGCGGTGTCGATCAGCGTGTACTGGTTACCCTGGCGCTCGTAGGGCACGTAGACGCTGTCCCGGGTTGTGCCAGGCATGTCAAATACCACCACCCGGTCTTCCCCGAGCATGCGGTTCACCAGGGTTGATTTACCCACATTCGGGCGCCCGACCACACCAATCCGGATGCCCGGATACCGGTCAGCCCTGTCCTGATCTTCCCTTTCCTCTTCCGAGGGCAGCAGAATCTCCAGCATTGACCGGATACCCCGGTTATGGGAGGCAGCGATCAGAAAGGTGGACTCGAAGCCCAGGCTGTAGAAATCCGCGGCTGCGATGTCGGGATCCTGGCCATCAGTCTTGTTGACGACCAGGTGAGCCTGCTTGCCAGAACGGCGCATATGATCGGCTATCAGCTCGTCGCCGGCGGTCAGCCCTGCCCGGCCATCCACCAGAAACAGCACGATGTCGGCCTCTTCCACCGCCTGCATGGACTGGCGCGCCATCTCGAGGTCAAGCCCCTGCTCATCGCCGGTGAGCCCGCCGGTATCAATAACGATAAACCGCTGGCCCTCGTAATTTCCCTCACCGTACTTCCGGTCACGGGTCAGACCCGGAAAATCCGCTACCAGGGCATCTCTGGAGCGGGTCATCTGGTTAAACAATGTCGATTTGCCGACGTTGGGACGTCCGACAAGGGCAATTACTGGGGTCATGATAAGTGATTAGTCCTGCGGCTTAACCTGGAATACGGCCATCTTTCCGCTGTTGCCAAAAACCAGCAGGTTACCATTGGCTAGCCGCTGTGCCGGTACGCGGATACCCTCATCGTCGAACTCCAACTGGGCTACAAGCTTGCCATCCTTACGATCGACTGCGTGCAGATAACCCTCATAGTCACCGACGACCAGATAGTCTCCATAGACCATGGGCTGGGTCAATTGACGCCACGCAAGGCGGTCCTGTACCCAGAGCTCCTTACGGTCTGAACCGCGAAGGGCAACCAGTTCACCATTCGCGGATGAGAGGTAGATGTCACCATCACCGATCATGGGTGAATACAGGCTTGATGCTTCCCGGCTCCAGATTTCCTGCCCTGTGCGGATATCAACCAGCGCAAGTTTGCCCTGGTAGCCCACCACCAGCAGCGCGGTTTCGACCACCAGCGGCTGGCCATCGACATCAACCAGACGTTCAAGTTCGGTACGGCCTTCCGGCTGGCCCACCTCGTATTGCCACAGGGGCTGCCCGGTGTCCGCACTCAGTGCGATCATGTTGCCATTGGCGAATGAAGCAATAACCACATCACCACCGACCAGAGGTGCTGCGGCACCCCGGATCGAAAGCACCGCCACTGAACCATCGTATTGCCAGCGCTTTTCACCATCCGCGGCATTGAAACCCAGAACCTGGCCGTCAATCGTCTGGACAACGACCAGCGAACCATTGGACTGTGGCGCCGAAAGCACTTCGGTTGGCAGTGACTTGCGCCAGATTTCCGAGCCATCTTCCCGGGAGAGCGCGACCAGATCGGCATTCTCGGTGGTCAGGTAAAGATGGTTGGCGTCGCCCCCGAGGCCGGAAAAGACACGATCCTCCAACGGGTTCTCCCAGATAACCTTGCCGTTTTCCGGGTCGACGGAATACAGTTCGCCGTCTGCCGAGGCCGCAAAAATCCGCTCTCCCGCATTCAGGGGCGCCAGGTAGAGGAAGTCGCCATCGTGCCCGTCCCCGACCGACATACTCCAGATCTCTTCAAACTCGGCAGTCGCCTCAATGTCTGGCACCGGAACTGGTTGTTCATAGGTATCGGTTGTGCTGCAACCGGCAAGCCCGGCCAACAGCAGCAGCGCGAAAACCCCGCGCTTCAGAACGCTGTTGGGTAACCCCGGCATCAGGCGCCCTCCCCGACACCAAGGTCTGCAAGTTTGAGTTCCAGAATACCGCTGCGACCCTGCTGGCTCTGCTCACGGGCTGCAAGATAGGCCTGCCGGGCACCTTCCTGGTCACCCTGCGCCAGCAGGATGTCGCCCCGAAGCTCGGAATAGATGGCATCGAAGGCGTCAGCCTTGCCAGCACCTTCGATGGTCACCAGGGCGTCATCGTACTGACCGGCAGAAAACTGGGCGCGGGCAAGCCGATTGCGAACGACAAGCGCCAGAGCCTCGTGTTCCGCCGATTGTTTCAGCGCCCATTTCAGTGATTCAATGGCCGCCTGGGCATCGGCTTCTTCCATCAACTGCTGGCGAGCCAGTACCAGGTTGCCGTAAACCGCGTAAGCACTATCGGGATAGTCTTCCCTGAGGGTTTTTGCCACGAAGGCAACCGTTTCACCCCGGGTTTCGTCACTCTGATTACTGAACGCATTGAGCAGGTTGGCGAATTCATTCGCCGCTTCGGTGCGTTGCTGGGCCTGGTAGTTCTGCCATCCCTGCCAGCCAAACACTATGGCAAGCGCGGCGGCAATGCCGATCAGCAAGGAGGCGCCGTTCGTCTTCCACCAATCCTTGATCGCCTGAATCTGTTCTTCTTCGGTGCGCAACTCTGCCATGGGGACTCCTGTAGTCGAAATTTTTTGCTTTTATATCAGTAAATTGATTCAGATTCAGTCAGACAGAACCTTTGCCAGTGCGGCGGCCAGTTCATCCTGGGCAACCTCGGTCTGAGGAACATCCGCTCGCAGCGGCTTCAGCCCGGCGGTGCCATTGGCAACCTCATTCTCCCCGAGTATCACGGCATACTTCGCACCGCTGCGATCGGCCTTCTTCATCTGGCTCTTGAAGCTGCCGCCCCCACAGTGGGAAACAATCACTCGATCCGGCAACGCTGCCCGAAGTTTCTCGGCAAGCACCAGTGCCGCAGCGACGGCTCCGTCGCCCATAGCAGTGACATAGACCTCTGCGTTGCTGTTCACGTAATCGGGAACCAGCCCCAGGGTTTCGAGCAGAAGAATCAGGCGCTCCAGCCCCATTGCAAAGCCCACCGCAACGGTTGGTTTGCCGCCGAGTTGTTCCACCAGACCATCATACCGGCCACCGGCGCAAACCGTGCCCTGGGCTCCAAGGCTGTCCGTGATCCATTCAAAAACGGTCTTGCCATAGTAATCCAGGCCCCGGACCAGCGCCGGATTCACCGTATATTGCACTCCGGCAGCGTCCAGTAACGCCTTCAGGCGCTCGAAGTGATCCCGGGATTCATCATCCAGATAATGCTCCAGGCTCGGCGCTCCCTCGAGGATTTTCCGGGTGGAGGGATCCTTACTGTCCAGGATGCGCAGAGGATTGGTCTCCAGCCGGCGCTGGCTGTCGGCATCCAGTTCCGCCGTGAACTGGCCGAGATAGTCCACCAGAGCAGACCGATAGACTTTGCGGGATTCCGAGCTGCCGATGGAGTTGATCTCGAGCCGGGTGTGCTCCGCCAGACCGAGCTCTCTCCAAAGACGCTCGGTGAGGAACAGTAACTCGGCGTCAATATCCGGGCCGCTCATGCCAAAACATTCAACGCCGATCTGATGGAACTGCCGGTAACGACCTTTCTGAGGCCGTTCGTGCCGGAACATCGGGCCGGTGTACCACAGGCGACGGGTCTGGTTGAACAGCAGGCCATGCTCTTCGGCCGCTCGGACACAACCGGCGGTACCTTCGGGGCGCAAGGTCAGGCTGTCTCCGTTACGGTCGTCAAAGGTATACATTTCCTTTTCGACGATGTCGGTCACCTCGCCGATGGAACGCTTGAACAGGTCCGTTTGCTCGACAATCGGCATACGGATTTCCTGGTAGCCATACTGGGCCAGTACTTTGCGCACCCTGGACTCGACAAACTGCCAAACGGGCGTCTGTTCCGGCAGGATATCGTTCATCCCGCGAACTGCCTGAATCTTAGCCAATGTAAACCCTTAACTGTGTCTGGATGGTTGTACCTGAACGCGGATCAGTGGTCAGAACGGGCAATGATCGACTCTTCCTGTTCCTTACGACGGGCCACCTCTTCACGAATCAGGCGCTCCAGATCGTCAGTCAATGTGGCGTTCTCAAGCTTCTGGTTCGGCTTGCCCGCCATGTAGAACAGGTTTTTCGGGCTGCCGCCAGTCAGGCCGATATCGGCAACCTTGGCTTCACCGGGCCCGTTAACAATGCAGCCGATAATGGCCACATCCAGTGAGGTGTTGACGTCTTCGAGCCGCGCTTCCAGATCGTTCATGGTCTGTATCACATCGAAGTTCTGGCGCGAACAGCTCGGGCAGGCAATGAAGTTGATACCACGGCTGCGCAGGCGAAGGCTTTTAAGAATATCAAAGCCAACCTTGATTTCCTGAACCGGGTCGGCCGCCAGCGACACTCGAATGGTGTCGCCAATGCCGTCCATCAGAAGCATGCCGAGACCAATCGAAGATTTAACCGTTCCTGAACGGAAGCCGCCGGCTTCGGTAATTCCGAGGTGCAGCGGCTGCTCAATCTGCGCTGCGATCTTGCGGTAGGCCGACACTGTCATGAACACTTCCGACGCCTTCAGGCTGACCTTGTAATCCTGGAAATCGTGGCGGTCCAGAATATCAATGTGGCGCATGGCCGACTCGACCAGGGCGTCCGCCGTGGGTTCACCGTACTTGCGCTGAAGGGATTTCTCCAGGGAACCGGCGTTTACACCAATCCGTATCGGAATATTCCGATCCCGCGCGGCACTGATGACGGCACTGACGCGATCATCCCGGCCGATATTGCCGGGATTGATGCGCAGGCAGTCAACGCCCAGCTCCGCAACCCTCAGAGCAATCTTGTGATCGAAGTGAATGTCAGCGACCAGTGGCAGGGAGACCTGCTCACGGATCTTGCCGAATGCCTCGGCGGCGTCCATCGACGGCACGGAAACCCTTACGATATCGGCACCGGCCTCCTGCAGCGCCTGAATCTGGCCGACCGTGGCTTCAACGTCGCAGGTATTGGTGTTGGTCATACTCTGCACCGCTATCGGCGCGTCGCCACCCACGGGAACGTTACCCACCATGATCTGGCGGGATTTGCGTCTGATAATCGGAGAATCCTGTTTCATGTCTTGCTGACCAATATGGAAGAGGTGATCAAATTTCAGATTGTCAGTGTGAACTCTGAACGGTTGTTGACGGCACGATAGCTACCCAGCTCCACCGGCTCCCCCTGGAATCGAATTGTGCCCACCGCATCTACAGCGCCGATTACGACCTTTAGCGGCGCCTCACCCGACACGTCAATGGAATCGCCCGCTCGCTGCAGCGAGCTGACTAACTGATTGCCGTTTGCATCTCGTACCTGAACCCAGCAGTTGCCGGTAAACTGTATCTGCAGCCGGGCCATGTCAGAACTCGTTGCCAGTCCCGAGACATTCTGTAACGCAGGTTCCGGCGTCTCAACAACGGTGGGAATCTGCTCCGCCACCGGTTCAGATACTGCGTCCCCGCCGGCCGGGTTCTCCGTCGCCAGGGGCGCGAGCGTATCCGGCTCTGCGTCAGGCTCAGGCACCGACGACAGCTCAACAGCCTCTGAAGCGTCTGGAACCGAGGTCGCTGCGGGCTCGGTCGTCTCCGGCGCCGGCTCTTTCTGCTCCTGCGGCGCTTCGGTCACTCCGGGAGCCTCTGACTGCGCTTCACCACTGTCTTGCCCGGGCATCAGAAAGGCAAAGGCCAGATACCCTGCGACACCCAGTATTACCAGGAAAAACAGCGTCCTGGCGACCTGGCGTTTCCGGCGCCGGCGCCGCTCTATATCTACCAACGGGTTGGCTTCATATTCCTGCTCCCGCTGCTGGCGAATCGGTTCCAGTTCCCTGTCAAGATCGGCTATCACCGAATCGGCATTCAGTCCCACCTGCTTCGCGTAGGTTCTGACGTAACCCTTGAGAAAGAGTTCACTGTCAATCTGACTGTAATCCCCGGATTCGATAGCCTGTATCACCGAGGGCCGCAGATGCTGCGCCCCGGCTACCTCGCTGACACTCAAGCCGGCCGCTTCTCTTGCCTTTTGCAGTTGCTGACCGACGGCCTCATTCATCGCCGGCTGTGAACTTTCATCATTCGCCATTAGAAATCAGCACCTTGTATTGACGGTATTCCACAGACTCGGGAAAATTGTTTCTGAGCTGAAGCGCCAGACTCCCTTCCTGGTCCTGGTTGTTGAAATAACGGGCAATGCGGATACCGGTAAAAAGACTCTCTGCTGAGTGAACAAGACGTGGGTTCCGTTCCATCATCGACGTCAGCCGTGAATAATATCTGGCGGCGTTCTCGTATTGCCCCAACTCCACAAAGACCCTGGCCAGCGCCAGTAGAGGGCGAGCGTCGCCTCTCATCAGCTCAACCGCGCGCTGATAGGATGTCGCCGCGGAATCCAGTTCGTCAAGGCGCTCCTGGGCCATACCAAGATTGAAAAATACCGACCCCCGATCCTCGTATGCGGTATCACGGGAAGCCGCCCGGAACTGGTCCCGGGCGTCTGCCATGCGCCCCTGACCAAACAGGAACGCACCATAATACACCCTGCCTCGTGTATAGCCCGGATCTTCTGAAATTGCCCGCCGGAAGTTCTTCTCCGCCAGTTCGGGCTCGCCTTCAGCATTCAGCACGAGGCCCAGCGCAGCCCTGGCGCCGGGATCATCAGCATCCAGTTTGAGGGCCCGGTCGAGGTGATGGCGGGCCCGGTCAAGGTTGCCCTGCCCGATATAAGCTGTGGCAAGCTTCACATAATCATCCACGACTTCCTGGCGATCCGCTTCCCGGGTAAACCGGCTGTTCGTGGTCGTAACACAGCCCGTGACAAGCAAGGTTATCAGCATAAGGGCCAACAAAGAAAAACGTCGGTTTGCTGGTGTCGTTGTCACAGTTTCCCCTTCCTCGATTGGGCTGTATTGGGTTCGCGGCTCAGGGGTTGACCTGCTGAACCTGAATATACCTCTGGCTTCGCCGGGTCCTGTCTTCAACCCGCCCTACCAACTGGCCGCATGCGGCATCGATATCGTCGCCCCGGGTAGTTCTGATCGTGGCGATATAGCCAGCTTCGTTCAGAACCGCCTGGAACCTGCGGGTCGCGTTCATGCTCGGCCGGCGAAAATCACTCTCCGGAAATGGATTGAAGGGTATGAGATTGATCTTGCACGGCAGATCCCGCAACAGCACGGCAAGCTCCCGGGCGTGTTCCGGCTGATCATTCATCCCTTCAATCACGGTGTACTCAATGGTCGCTTTGCGCTTGTCCGGCAGCCGGGCAAAGTAACGCTTGGTCGCCGCAAGCAACTCCGAAATCGGGTACTTTTTATTCAACGGAACCAGCTTGTTACGGAGTTCATCATTCGGGGCATGTAACGAAATGGCCAGTGAAACATCGGTAACTTCCGCCAGGCGGTCCAGGGCAGGAACAACGCCGGAAGTGCTGAGCGTAACCCGACGTTTCGAAATACCGTACGCCAGATCTTCCATCATCAGGTTCATCGCATCGACCACATTGTCGAAATTGAGCAGGGGCTCGCCCATCCCCATCATCACAACATTGGTGATTGGACGATCCGGGCCCGGCTCGAAGGGCATGAAAGCCTTTCGGGCAACCCACACCTGCCCAATCACCTCCGCCGCGGTAAGATTGCGGTTGAAGCCGCGTTTACCGGTGGAACAGAAGGTGCAGTCCAGACTGCAGCCAATCTGGGACGACACACACAGCGTGCCCCGCTCGCCATCGGGTATAAGTACGGTCTCGACACTGTTGCCATTGTCCATGCGCATCACCCACTTGCGAGTGCCGTCTTTGGACGTCTCATCGAAAACCACTTCGGGGCCACGGATTTCAGCCACTGCCTTCAGCTTTTCCCGCAACGCCTTGCTCATATTGGTCATTTGATCGAAGTCATCGGCGCCACGCTGATGAATCCACTGCAAAACCTGGGTCGCTCGAAAACGCTTCTCGCCCAGGGATTCAAAGAAAGCTTCGAGTTTTGCTTTCGGCATCCCCAGAAGATTGGTTTTTTCAGCAGCCGCTGTCATGTTATAACCTCGATCAGATAACCAATTCGGAAGCGACCCGGAAGTCGCCTCCGATCAACGTGATCAACCCCGCGGGCAGATTTCGTTGTCATTAAAGAAATAGGCGATTTCGCGCTCGGCAGAAGCGGCGGAATCTGAACCGTGAACCGCGTTGGCATCGATGGACGATGCGAAATCGGCGCGGATAGTGCCCGCTTCGGCTTCCTTCGGATTGGTGGCGCCCATCAGATCACGGTTCTTCAGAATGGCGCCTTCGCCTTCAAGCGCCTGAACAACAACAGGACCGGAGGTCATGAAGGCAACCAGATCGTTAAAGAACGGGCGCTCTTTATGCTCCGCGTAGAAGCCTTCTGCCTGCTCCTGAGTCAGGTGCATCATTTTGGCGGCAACGATGTTCAGGCCAGCCTTTTCAAAACGACTGTAGATTTCGCCAATCACGTTTTTTGCTACCGCATCGGGCTTGATAATGGAGAGCGTGCGCTCAGTTGCCATAGTCTTTCTCCAGTTTGTTTATGGTAAAAATTCTGGCCTGCGATTATACGCAGTCCGGGGCAAAGTTCCTACCGCACCGAGCGTAAGCGGCCTACGACTTCAACAATCTGCGAACTGGCAAAAGCGACTTCCTCTTCGGTGCTGAAACGCCCAAAGGAAAAACGCAGTGCCCGATTAGCCTGCTCTTCACTCAGACCAATGCCGCGCAGAACATAGGAGGGTTCAATCGAAGCCGAGGCACAGGCCGAGCCGGAGGAAACGGCCAGATCACGCAGCCCCAGCATCAACGACTCCGCCTCAACGCCATCAAAAGAGAGGTTTACGATGCCCGGAACACGACCTGATTCCCGGCCATTCAGGCTGACACCATCCAGCCCTTCCAGCCCAGCGAGAAATTTTTCGCGCAACGATTCCAACACCTGGACTTCCTGCTCCAGCCCGGACTGGGCCATTGCGAAAGCTCTACCCATGCCCACAATCTGATGAGTCGGCAGCGTTCCGGAACGCATCCCACGCTCATGGCCGCCGCCATGGATCTGGGCCTCGATACGCACATCCGGAGAACGCCGGACATAAAGCGCTCCCACGCCCTTGGGCCCGTATACCTTGTGACCGGAGAGCGCCAAAAGATCCACCTGCATCGATGTGACATCCACCGGCATTTTTCCAGCCGCCTGGGCCGCATCCACGTGGAACAGTATGCCGCGCTCCCGCAACACCGAACCGATCGGCGCAACGTCGGTGACCGTTCCGAGTTCGTTATTCACCAGCATCAGGCTGACCAGGACGGTATTGTCTCTGAGCGCATCAAGCACCTGCTGCAGACTGATACTGCCATCCGGCTCGGGGTCCAGCCAGGTCACGTCAACACCCTGGTGCTCCAGCCACTTGCAGGTATCCAGAACTGCCTTGTGCTCAATTTTCGAGGTCACAATATGGGCGTTCTCACGACCGGCCACCGCCCCCTTGATGGCAAGATTGTCGGCTTCCGTGGCGCCGGAGGTCCAGACGATTTCCCGCGGGTCAGCATGAATCAGGCTGGCCACCTGTTTGCGGGCAGCCTCAACCGCCGCCTCTGCCTGCCAGCCAAGAGCGTGGGAGCGGGAGGCGGGGTTTCCGAATACGCCGTCCGGGGTCAGGTATTTTATCATTTCATTGGCTACGGAGGGATCAACGGGCGTGGTGGCCGCGTAGTCCAGATATACGGGCTTTTTCATGGTTTCCTGGAGTTCGTAGGTATCAGACCGGAGCCTGGTCGGACAGGCGTTCGGTATTGATCGTTTCGGAGCCGGTACCAGAATGACGACGACTCTGTCGGTCTGCAACCTGCAGGATCTCACGCTTGTTCATCAGGTCTCCGAGACTGATCTCGCTGAGAAACTGATGAATCTGATCACTCAGGTCAGACCATAGATGGTGGGTCAGGCACTTCTCGCCGTTCTGGCAATCGCCTTTATTGCCACATCGTGTGGTATCCAGGGACTCGCTCACGGCATCGACCACCTCGGCTATAAAGACATCAGAAGCCGGGCGGCCCAGCCGGTACCCGCCACCCGGCCCACGAATACTGGTAACCAGTTTCTGGCGCCGCAGACGGGAAAAAAGCTGTTCCAGGTAGGACAGGGAGATTTCCTGACGGGCCGAAATATCGGCAAGACTCACCGGCCCCTGGTCTCCGTGCAGAGCCAGATCAAGCATCGCCGTGACAGCGTAGCGGCCTTTGGTGGTCAATTTCATAGTGTCAGCCCCATGACGGGATTGAATCTCAATACGCAGAGCCGAGTATGAATTGACCTACTAAATCAGTCAAGTATTCAGCTCCGCGTATCACTTTCATCACGAACGCAATCAAAGTCCTCTTCGTGCAGCGGAGGCAGTTTGCCGTTCTGGTATTCGCTGTTCACCTTGCGTAGCGCCTGGCACATGTTCTCGATGCGGTCATCCACTGCGTGCATGTGATCAAGCAGCGACCTCATGGCACGGGCAACCGGATCCGGCATTTCTTCGGTGACACCATAGGCGTCGAAACCCATGCGCTCTTCCATTTCCTTGCGCCGGGCGTCGTCCTCGCCATGGCGCTTGACAATCACCCGCCCTGGAATACCGACGACCGTTGCACCGGCCGGGACCGCCTTGGTGACCACTGAATTTGAACCGATCTTGGCACCCTCACCTACCTCGAAGGGCCCGAGAATCTTGGCCCCGGCACCCACTACGACGCTGTCGCCAATGGTGGGATGGCGCTTGCCCTTGTTCCAACTGGTTCCGCCGAGCGTAACACCCTGATAGAGCGTTACGTCGTTGCCTATAACGGTCGTTTCTCCAATGACCACACCCATGCCGTGATCGATAAAAAACCGGCGGCCGATCGTTGCACCGGGGTGGATTTCAATTCCCGTCAGCCAACGGGCAATGGTCGAAATGGTGCGAGCCAGCCACTTGAGCCCCAAACCCCACAGCCAGTGCGAAAACCGATGAAACAACAGCGCATGCAGCCCCGGATAGTTGGTAAGCACCTCAAAGGTGTTGCGGGCGGCGGGGTCCCGGTGAAACACACTGTTTATGTCTTCACGCAAACGCTCAAACATGGCTGTTGTCCTGCTCTGTCGCCGAGCTACCGGCCTCGGATTGCTCGCTATGATCCCTTGCGCCCGCGGCCTTCTGCGCGGCAGTGAGAATGCCCCGGAGTATATTGATTTCCATCTGATCAAGTCTCGCTCTCTGGAACAGTCGCCGCAAGCGGGTCATCAACTGTCTGGGGTTCTCTCGCCGATGGAAATCGATATCAATGAGCATCTGCTCCAGGTGCCCAAAGAATCCTTCCACGTCCTGCACTTTGGCGGGCGGAACATCCCAGCCCTCGTCTCCGGGCCGGGCCATCGACTTAAGGTATGGGCTGCCTTCTCCACCTTCAAGGCTGCGAAGATAATACATCCGCAATTCATAGCACATGACCTGTACGGCCATGGCCAGATTCAGCGAGCTGTAATCGGGATTCGAGGGTATGTGGATGTGATAGTGGCAACGCTGCAGCTCGTCGTTGCTCAGGCCATGATTTTCCCGGCCAAACACCAGGGCAACCGGACCGTCCTCAGAATGTCGGGCTGCAGCGGCGGCTGCCTCGGGAGGCGCGCATACCGGCCAGGGTACCTTTCTGCCTCGGGCACTCGTGCCCATCACCAGGACACAGTCCGCCAGGGCTTCATCAAGGGAAGAGACCACCTGCGCCCGGTCAAGAATATCCGACGCACCAGCGGCGCGGGCATAGGACGTCTCATCCGGAAACGTGCACGGATTGACCAGCCAGAGGTTCCCCAGGGCCATATTTTTCATCGCCCGGGCGACCGCACCGATATTGCCCGAGTGTGAGGTCTCAACCAGAACAATCCGGATCTGATCCTGAAAGGTCTCCGTCCCTTCCTGTGGAAGCGCGCTTTTGTGCATTGTTAACAGGCCCAAGGTTATTGAACAGGGCGGCAATGATACCAGAAACAACCCGCCTCCTGCCCCTCCGAACAACCCGTAAGCTCTGGTTATCCGTGCTATTGCTGAGGCAAAAAACATACAAGCGGGGTGATCTTTTGCTATCATACCCGGCCTTCACACACCCGGATAATGATCACTCAGATGCAACCAGCTATTAAAATGGCCCTGCGCGTCGCGCGGCAGGGATCAGATTATCTGAAAGCCCATTTCGAGCGCCAGGAACCCACCGGCAAAGACGATTCAGAACGTCGTCTCCAGCTGGAGCGGGTTGAGCAGTCCATTTACGACAATTTTGCCGAGCAACTCGAAAAGGCCTACAAGGATCACAGCATCGCTCCCCCCAATGAAGCGAATGCCGGAACCAGTGAGAAGAGCTGGCACATTTTCCCGGTCCTGGGCCGTGAAAACTTTCTCAGGGGCATTCCCGAATTTGCCCTGGCCCTGGCCCAGAAAAAGAACAACCGGGTAGAGAACCTGCTTCTGGTCAACCCCGTTACCGGTGAGGAATACTCAGCCAGTCGCGGCCATGGTGCTGCCCTGAACAGCCGTCGGGTTCGCACCTCGGATATCAAGCAGACCGCGAATGCAGCCATTGCCACCAATCTGCTCGATCAGGCGCGTAAAAGCGAAGACCCTCTGCTCTGGGGTGAAATGGCCGCGGTTCTGGCAAAGGATTCCGGCATGTTCCGCACCTCTGGCTGCGTGGTCCTGGATATTGCCCGGGTATCGGCCGGCCTGATGGACGCTGCCATTATCTTCCGCCCGGAAACGGCAGACCTGGACCTGGGCATCACGCTGGCGATGGAGTCCGGCGCACTGACCGGTGATTTCTCCGGCAACCCCTCCACCGGCAACGCACGTCAACTGGTAGTCGCCAACCCCAAGCTGTTCCGCGAGGTTCTGAAAGTA
The DNA here is from genome assembly GCF_001045555.1 of Marinobacter subterrani. Lineage (NCBI taxonomy): Bacteria > Pseudomonadati > Pseudomonadota > Gammaproteobacteria > Pseudomonadales > Marinobacteraceae > Marinobacter > Marinobacter subterrani. The sequence continues at coordinate 375,543 of NZ_LFBU01000001.1, read as the reverse complement.
CTCCACCCCTTCCGGGGTCGACTGCCTCGCTGAGGTTTGCCGACTGTCGGGCACAAAAAAACCGCCAGCATCATCTGGCGGCTTTTTTGTGCCTGAACGGCGAGGGAGAGACGCCCTCCTACATCCGGTTAAGCCATTCGGGGGGCTGTTCGTCCTCTTCCGCACCGGCCACGCCCTCTTTCGGTGGCACAATCAGGTCCTCACGAGATACACCCATGGCGATCAAAAGGTTGGCGGCGACGTAAATCGACGAGTAGGTACCAACGACTATGCCAATAATCAGCGCGAGCGCAAAGTTATTGATCGCCTCTCCGCCCAGCAGATAAAGAGCAATCACCACCACGAGAGTCGTACCAGAGGTATTGATGGTCCGGGTGATGGTTTCATGAACCGACAGATTGATTATGTCCGCGGGGCTCCCGACACGGACTTTCCGGAAATTTTCCCGGATCCGGTCCGCCACAATGATCGTGTCGTTCAGTGAATAACCGATGATCGCCAGCAGGGCCGCCAGAACCGTCAGATCAAAAGTCCACTGGAACAAGGCGAAGAAACCCAGAACAATAATTACATCGTGGCCCAGGGGCAAAACGGAGGCAATGCCAAACTTGAACTGGAAGCGCATTCCCACGTAGATGAGCACCACGATCATTGCAAGCAGCAAACCGAGACCACTGTCCTCTTTGAGCTGCTTGCCCACTTGAGACCCGATAAACTCCGAGCTTATCAGTTCAAGCTCTATGCCTTCTGCGGACAGTATCCGGGTGACCTCTGCTGCGAGCTTGTCATCACCCGCTTCGGCCAAACGCACCAGAACGATGGTATCGGACCCGAAGTTCTGTACGGAAAACTGCTCGTAGCCGGCCGCATCCAGCCGTGCGCGAACATCGCTCAGTTGCGGGGCCTCTGCATACTCGAATTCCACCGAGGTGCCGCCGGTAAAATCCATACCGAAGTTCAGGCCGCGGATCCCCAGCACAGCAATAGACACAATAACGAGTGCGACGGACACCACGGAAGCAATGTTCCGCAGCCCCATGAAATCAAACGGTTTCTTATCCATATCAGGCATTGGCGAGCTTTCCTCCGATCGACAGTTTCTCGACCTTGCGGCCGCCATAGACAAGGTTCACGATGCTGCGACTGACCATCAGACCACAGAACATTGACGTCAGTATCCCGATGCACAGGGTTATCGCAAAACCTTTTACCGGCCCGGCACCCATGGCAAACAGAATAATAGCTACCAGCAAGGTGGTAATGTTTGAGTCAAAGATGGACACAAAGGCACGGGAGTAGCCTGCATTTATAGCCATCTGGGGCGGAGCCCCGGCCCTGAGCTCTTCCTTGATACGCTCGAAGATAAGTACATTGGCATCCACCGCCATACCGACGGTCAGAACGATGCCGGCAATGCCAGGCAAGGTAAGCGTGGCCGACAGGATGGACATGCACGCGACCAGCAGCATCAGGTTCAGGGACAGTGAAACGTTGGCAATCAACCCGAAGCCACGGTAATAAACCAACATGTACAGCATTACAAGGGCGAAGCCGAGTGCCACGGACATCATGCCGGCATCGATATTTTTCTGCCCCAGGCTTGGCCCGATGGTGCGCTCCTGGACAAAATACATGGGAGCCGCCAGAGCACCGGCACGCAACAGTAACGCAAGCTCGGCCGCTTCCGGAATCGAATCCAGCCCGGTGATACGGAAGCTGCTGCCAAGAGCAGATTGAACTGTGGCCAGACTGATTATGCCCTTCTCCACCACGCGCTCTTCAAACTGCTTTGGCTTACCATCGACCATACGGGTTTCTGTTTCTGTGCGGTATTCGATAAAGAGCACCGCCATCCGGCGACCGATCGCGTTTCGAGTCGCCCGATTCATCAGGTCGCCGCCAACCGAATCCATGGTGATATTCACCTGAGGCTGGCCGTTCTCGTCGAAGGCCTGCTGGGCGTTGGCCACATTATTACCGGTGGCGATAACGTCCTGTTCTAGGCGGGCCGTTCGCTGCGGCTGGTCCCGGAACCTGAATTCTTCCGTCTCACTGGCTGGCGCGTCCGGACGGGCCTCCATCCGGAACTCGAGATTGGCCGTGGCACCAAGTACCCTCTTGGCCTGGGCAGTATCCTGCACACCTGGAAGCTCGACTATGATTCGGTCATCACCCTGCTGCTGAACCAGCGGTTCGGCAACACCCAGTTCGTTAACCCGGTTGCGGATTGTGGTGAGGTTCTGCTCAAGGGCGTAATCGCGAATCGACCGAACCTCGGCTTCGGACAGCGTCAGTTCCAGCAGGAACTCATCTCCCTCGGTCTGCTGGTCCAGCAAAAATTCGCTGTACTGACCGCGAATCAGATCAAAGGCAGCAGCCCGGGATCCTTCATCACGGAAACTGAGAACGATCTTGCGGTCGTTCTGGACGTCACCGCCACGGTAACGAATCCGCTCTTCCCGCAACTGCTGCTTGACCTGGCCGGCCATTGCCTCAAGGCGCTGGCTGACCGCGGTTTCCATATCCACTTCAAGCAGGAAATGCACACCACCGCGCAGATCCAGACCCAGTTTCATTGGGCCTGCTCCGAGGCTTCTCAGCCAGTCCGGGGTGGAGGGCGCCATATTGAGTGCCACCAGATAGTCGTCACCCAGAGCGGCCTGCACAAGGGGGCGGGCTCGCAGCTGGGCATCGGAGCTGGTCAGACGGATCAGAGCATCCCGATCCTGAAGAGTACTGCTTTTAACCTCGATACCCTGACTCTGGAGCACATCAACGGCGCGATCCAGCACACCGCCGCTCACATCAGTGCTACTTCTGGCACCGGTGATCTGGATGGCATAGTCATCGGGATAAAGGTTGGGCAAAGCATAGATAAACCCGATCACAAGCGCGACCAGGATAACCAGGTTTTTCCAAAGCGGATACTTGTTCAGCATGGGATCCCTTGTAGCCGGCGAACAGGCCGGCCTTGGTGTTTCAGCCAGAAGGATTCAGTCCGGCCACCCGGGATGGCGGACTAAATGGCCTTCGCTCAGATGTCCTTGAGCGTACCCTTGGGCAGGGCTGCGGCAACTGCGACTTTCTGAACCTTGATTTCGACGTTGTCAGCAATTTCAACAACAATAAAGTCATCCGTCACCTTGGTAATCTTGCCGGCAAGACCGCCGGAGGTCACGACTTCGTCACCCTTGTTCAGGCCGGACATCAAAGCCTTGTGCTCTTTCGCACGCTTGGACTGCGGGCGCCAGATCAGGAAGTAGAAAATCAGTATGAAGCCGGCGAAAAAGATGACCTGGCCCATAACACCCATGCCAGGGGCACTCGGCGCCTGAGCCATGGCCAGCGCAGGCATCAGAGCCAACAGGCCGGCAACAAGCAGTTTAATTGATTTCATTGAATATCTCCGTTGGTTAAGCGTGTCGATCAAACACTACCCTGCGGCGGAACTGTCTCTCCGCGCAGTGCGTAGAAGTCGGTTACAAAGTCCGACAATGTACCTGCTTCAATGGCCCCACGCAATCCGGCCATCAGGTTCTGGTAGAACCGCAGGTTGTGAATTGTATTCAGCTGGGCTCCGAGCATTTCTCCACATTTATCCAGATGATGCAGATAACTTCTCGAAAAGTTCTGGCAAGTGTAACAGTCACAACGCTCATCCAGTGGCGCGGTGTCGTGCCGGTGCCGGGCATTACGGATCTTGACGATTCCGGTAGATGTGAAGAGGTACCCGTTTCGGGCATTCCGGGTGGGCATCACACAATCAAACATATCGATGCCACGCCGCACCGCTTCAACGATATCTTCCGGGCGGCCAACGCCCATGAGATACCTGGGCTTGTCCTCCGGCATTTTCGGCGGCAGATGATCAAGAATCCGGATCATGTCTTCCTTGGGCTCGCCAACGGAAAGACCTCCGATCGCGTAGCCGTCAAAGCCAATATCCGTGAGCCCGGCCAGAGACCTGTCCCGAAGACCCTCATACATACCGCCCTGCACTATGCCAAACAGTGCCGCTGGATTACCCTCATGGGCATCCTTGCTGCGCTTCGCCCAGCGCAGGGACAGCTCCATGGATTCCTGGGCCTGACGCTCGGTTGCCGGGTAGGGGGTACATTCATCAAAGATCATGACAATGTCCGACCCCAGGTCACGCTGGACCCGAATGGCGATCTCCGGGGAGAGCTCCACCGGCGAACCGTCAACCGGTGAGCGGAAAGTCACACCCTCTTCCGTGATTTTCCGCATCTCACCCAGGCTGAACACCTGAAAGCCACCGGAATCCGTCAGTATTGGCCCTTGCCACTGGGTGAAATCGTGCAGATCGCCATGAGCCTTGACCACCTCGGTACCCGGCCGGAGCATCAGGTGAAAGGTGTTGCCAAGGATGATTTCTGCCCCGATCTCGTGAATGTCCCGGGGCAACATTCCCTTAACAGTGCCATAGGTGCCAACCGGCATGAATGCGGGCGTCTCAACGGTGCCACGGGGAAAGGTCAGCCGGCCGCGACGGGCCTGGCCATCCTCGCCCAGCTTCTCGAACGACATGAAACAGGTCTGTGTCACAAAGCCTCCCCGGTCTCGTCTGTACCGGTTGAAGTGGATTCCAGGGCGGGCCCCAGCAACATGCCGCGGCTGGGCTCCTGGCCGGTAATGAACATGGCATCGCCATAACTGAAGAAACGATAACGCGCCTGCACCGCCTCCCGGTACGCGGCCATTACATTGTCATAGCCGGCAAATCCGCTGACCAGCATGATTAACGTGGATTCCGGCAAATGGAAATTGGTCACAAGGGCATCGACGGACTGAAAGCGATACCCCGGATAGATGAAAATCTCCGTCTCGCCGGTAAATGCCTGCAGGCGCCCGCCCCTGCTTGCCGATTCCAGCGATCGAACCGATGTCGTGCCAACCGCGACCACACGCCCGCCCCGGGCCCGAGTGCGCTCAACAGCATCAACTGCTTCCTGGGGAACATGGACGACTTCACTGTGCATGGCGTGATCTTCAATCTTGTCAACCCGCACAGGCTGGAAGGTGCCGGCTCCGACATGCAGCGTAACAAAGGTGCTTTCAATACCTCGGGCAGCCAGCTTATCCAACAGCGCTTCATCAAAATGCAGCCCGGCAGTAGGTGCCGCCACCGCGCCAGCTTCCCGCGCGTAGACCGTCTGGTAGCGCTCGCGATCGACAGATTCGTCCGGGCGGTCAACATAGGGCGGCAGGGGCATGTGGCCGATTCGTTCAAGCACATCCAGTATGGACTCTTCAGACTCACACACCAGATGAAACAGCGCATCATCCCGCCCGACCATACGCAGAGACGTGCCATCTTCAAGAATGACTGCCTGCCCTTCTTTCAGAGCCTTTGAAGCTCGAACGTGGGCAATGATTTCATGCTCTCCGGTAACCCGTTCCGCCAGCACCTCGACCTGACCGCCGGTTTCCTTTTTGCCGAACAGGCGCGCAGGAATGACCCGGGTGTTGTTGAACACCAGCAAATCGCCGGGCTGCAACAGGTTTGGGAGATCGCCGAAGACCCGGTGGTCGAGTCCACCCGAAAGACCATCCAGGCAAAGCAGACGGGAAGCGCTGCGTTCTTTCAGGGGATAGCGGGCGATCAGTTCGTCCGGCAGGTCAAAATGAAAATCGGAGACATTCATGGAATGGACAGTTAACGGTGCCGAATAAAGAGGATGGTAGCGGCGGGCGGACTCGAACCGCCACGGGTTTTACCCCAACGGATTTTGAATCCGTCGTGTCTACCAATTTCACCACGCCGCCATCGGAGAGTGTGGGGAATTATACTGAGCTTAATCGCGAAAGCAATAAGCCAGCGGCCAGATCGGCCCGCGATTTCCGATATTTACAACTGATCAAACAGAGACAATTGTGAAACCTGCGCGAACGACTGCTGGGCTGCCTGCAGCACAAAGCTCTGGAAGCTGAGATTGCTGACCGCCTCTGCATAATCCACGTCTTCCAGTTCAGACCGGATCTCCTTGGTATACAGTGCAGAGTCTTCCAGGAACGCTTCGGTGGACTCCACCGCATTCATCCGCCCGCCGAGCTCGGTCTGCTTGAGAATGATGCTTTCCTGGGCATTATCCAGGTTGATCAATGATTCGGCGATCAGCGCATCATAACTCGCCTGGCCTTCCGGGGTTGTTTTATCGATGCCTTCAAGCCCGGCAATCAGCTTGTCGATGGTGCCGAAAACCGACTGTCTGTCGTTGATGCCGAGGGTGAAGTTCCCGGCTGAGGCGCCCTGGCTTACGGTCATGCGAATACCGGCAACCTCGAATTCCTCTCCGGCCTGGACCGTCGCCGGGGAGGTCGTCAGCGTCTGTACTGGTGTTACGTTGCGGTTCTCGACGGTAACGGTGCCACCGGCGTCGACCACAACGGTCAGGTCGTCCGGTACAGCGCCAACAAAGGCATCCCGCAGAGCCTGTTCGTTGCCCAGTTCCAGGCCGGAAATATAGCCATCGGTGCCGGTAGTTGCCTTAACGGAAATGGCCGCAGGAACGTTGACGAAGATGCCCTTGCCATGGTCACTGATGGGAACGGTGACACCGTCATCGATTTCCAGAACCCGTTGCCCCTCGTCGCCGTTATAATTCCAGCTTCCGTCCGCCGCCTGGACGAACGCGGGCTGATCCCCCTGGAAGCCGCTGAATATATACTCACCGGAGGCATCCCGGGTGTTAGTGAGATCAGCCAACTGATCGACCCGCTGCTGCAGTTCCGCCGAGATCGACTGGCGGTCATTGGCTGACAGCGACCCATTCCCGGCCTGCACCGTCAGCTCCCGGATTCGCTGCAGGATATCGACCGAACCCGCCAACGCATTCTCCTCCTGTTGCAGGCGATTATCTGCAAGTGAGACATTGCGCTGGTAGGTCTCGATGCGCTTTACCTCCTGATCAAGCTTGAGAATGCGGGCAGCCGCCACCGGATCGTCCGATGGCCTGTTGACTTTCTTACCCGTGGAAATCTGCTCCTGGGTATTGTTCAGACTGGCGTTCAGCTCCTGCAAGCGGTTGATGCCGCCAGTAAACACCTGCTGTGATGAAATTCTGATCATGGGGCATTACCTCTCGCACAAGGCGACCTGTTAACGGAAGCTCTGCAGCAGTGTGTTGAACAGATCCTGGGCCACGGAAATCACCTGCGCAGACGCGTTGTAGGCCGCCTGGTACTGGATCAATCGGCCGGCTTCCTCGTCCAGATTTACCCCGGATACTGCTTGTCGCTGGTTTTCCGATTGCGAAAGCAACGTCTCGCTCGCATCCAGATCAAGCTGGCTCTGCCGGGTCTTAACACCAACATCCTCAACGATTCCGGCATAGCCCTCGGCAAAACTCTGGCTACCCCCGTTCATGGTGTTGGCGGTACCCAGTGCGGCCAGAAGCTCGGCATTCCGGTTATCAGAGACACCGCCGTTATTGAAGCTGACCGTAAATCGGTCGCCGGGTTCGGGCTGACCGGAAATCCGGAACTGGTAACCCTGATAGGCAGCACCATCTCCCGGCGATTCGCTGAACACCGTGTTGGTGACACCGTCAGTAAAAGGCTTGTTGGCGATCAGCGGCACACTTCCGGCAACCCCCGGTGGATTGTTGACATCAAACACACTGAAGGTAACGCCGCCCGCACCGTCGTCTTCAAAAACGATCTGCAAAGGGCCATTGGCGAGCGTCTGATTCTGGGTGAAGCCCGGCAACAGCGCATTGGTGACCGGATTCTTCACATTCAGCATGGTGCCCTGATCAATAATGCCGGTGCCCTTATTGGCATCCACCAGTACGTCGGGTGTTGCCGGATTGCCGTCGGTGTCCTGGAAGCTCCCGGTTAATGCCTTGATCGGGCTGGCCAGCGCAAGGTCCTCTTCCCGGCGGACTTCCAGGCCGATACTGGAGGCCGCATTGCGGGTAGGCTGGATCAGGAACTTGTCTCCGGGGCTGATGCTGCCACCCTCAAAACGGATGTTGAACCCGGGCATTGAGATTTCCGCCAGCGGCGTGGCCGGCAGGCGCCCCTGATTCACCACATCGCCGGTGGCCTCATCAATCAACTGGTAATTGCCATTGTCGGCAAACTGAAGTGTCCAGCTACCGCCTTCGAGCAGAGAGGCATCGGTAATCTCGACGGCCAGCCTGGTATCCTGGGGTGCCTGATTATTCTCATTGATGATCACCCGGCCACGCTGGGCCGCCTGGCTGTTGATATCCGTGAAAAACAGGCCGCCCAGATCCCCTTCCAGATCCATACCGATTTCATGCTGATGGTTAACGGTGGCCGACAGTGCCACCGCCACCCGGCCCAGATCATCAATTGCAGGGGTGAGGCCTTCCTGTTCAAATCGGCGCAAGCCGCCCAGCTTGCCGCCGGTAATCTGGCTGTCCACCGTCAGGGTCCGCCCGCCGGCCGTAAGCGTGAACTCCAGGCGCGCCGGATCCGCGGCGTTTTCGCGGGTGCCAAAGCGGGCCGCATTGCTGCCGACCACCAGGGCAAGCCCGTTATTGAGCGACACGTTAACCTGGCTGCCTTCCGTTTCGCTGATCTTGATGCTGACCAGTTCCGACAACTGACGGAGTTTCTCGTCCCGCTGGTCAATCAACTCGTTGGGCATCCTGCCCTGGGCCAGGCCCGGAGACTCCGAGATGGCAAGGTTGAGATCGGCAATACTGGCCAGCAACGCATTGGCATCGGCCGCACCCTGCTGCATCTGGGTTTTGACCGATTCACGCTGCTGAATCAGTTCCTCACTCAGGGCCCGGAACCGGCTGACGACCTGGTTGGCCTCGCTTAACACCAACTGCCGTTGCGGCAGCGATGTGGGATCTTCCGCCGCATTCTGCAGGCTTGCGAAGAAATTATTCAGCGAATTGCTCAGCCCGGTTGCTTCACCGCCAAGCAGGTTATCCAGCCGGCTAAGCTCGGAATTCAGGGCCGTCTGCTCACCATTGAGGGACGAATCCTCACGCACCTGCTGAACCAGGTACTCATTTGCCAAACGGCGTACGTCGGTAACCCGCACACCACTGCCGATAGTCCCCGCGCCTGTTCGCTGGCCTTCCTGGGTGTCGAATACAACTTCCTGGCGGCTGTAGCCCGGAGTATTGGCATTGGTAATGTTATTGCCGGTGGTGTTCAGTGCCGCCTGATGACTCAGGATACCGGTCAGGCCAACGCCTATCAGTCCTGCCATAACGTTTACTCCTTCATCCCGTCACTGCCCATGGACAGCGTCATCAGCGAGTCGCGGTTCATGATACTGCGGATCTTGGAGCCGTATTCCGGATCAGTTGCATAACCGGCTTCCTGCAGTCTGTCAGCAAACACGTCCGGCTGATCCGCAGCTGACAGAACCTTACGGTATCGTGGGTTGGATTCCAGGAAGGACACATAATCCCGGAAACTCGATTCATAGTCCGGATAGGCTCGAAAATCCGCCTGCTCTTTCATGGGCACCCCTTCACGGAATTCCGTTGTCGTGATGGTTACGGCATTGCCTTCCCATCGGCTGTCGGCCTTGATGCCAAACAGGTTGAAGCTGGGCTTACCGTCATCACCCTTGATCATGTGCCGGCCCCAGCCGGTTTCCAGGGCCGCCTGGGCAACCATCAGTTTCGGGTCAATGCCGGTATCCTGGCTGATCCGCTGGGCGACCGGCAGCAACGCTCTCACGAAATGTTCCGGCGATTCGAACTGCTCCGGCAATTCCGGTTCGCTTTGTACCGGAGCTCGTGCAGACTGCTCCGCCACCGATTTCACCTGCTTTACCCGCTCTGGCAACTGGGGCGAAAGGGCCGGTAAACTCCGGTCGTAATCGGCAAGGGTTACCTTGTGATCCGCGAGCTTACCGCCCTCGCTGTCCATACCGGGGATCTGTTTACTCAGCTGGCGGACCAGGGCCTCGGCGAGGCCAGCACCCTGTCCGCCGGCCATGGTCAAACTCATCTGATTGTCGAACATGTCCTGATAAAAATCGGACTGATTGCTCTTGAGATAATTTCCTTCGGAAAAGACATCGCCAGCCTTGCGCATGGACTTCAGCATCTCAGACAGGAACAGGCTCTCGAACTGGCGGGCAACTTCTTCCAACGCCGCCTTCTTGTCGGTACGGGCCTGCACTTTCAGAGCGTTCAGACCGTTCAGATCGGTGTAAACCCGCGACTGCTGAAGCGAATAGTCCTGCATCATTCCACCTAGATCACAATCAGCTCGGCACGCAGTGCCCCGGCCTGCTTAAGTGCCTCAAGCACTGCCATGACATCCCCCGGAGCGGCACCAACCTGGTTCACCGCCTGGACAATCTCGTTCAGGGTGACAGCCGGGCCAAACTTGAACATGCGGGCCGGCTCTTGCGTTACCGCAATCTGGGAATCCGGTTCAACGGCGGTCTGCCCCTCAGCAAATGGATTCGGCTGCTTTACCTCGGGGTTCTCCTGAATAGTCACTGTCAGGTTGCCGTGGGTGACGGCTGCCGGGCTGACCCGAACATTCTGCCCAACTACAATGGTGCCGGTTCGGCTGTTGATAACCACTTTTGCCGAGGCCTCGGCGGGATCGACTTCGATATTCTCGAGAATCGACAGAAAACTGACCCGCTGGGAGGGATCCCTGGGTGCACGAACGGAGATCGACGTTGCATCGTGGGCATAGGCCATATCGGGGCCCAGGGTTCCATTCACCGCCTCTACCACCCGGCGAGCGGTGGTGAAATCCGGGCGCAGAAGGTTAAAGGTTATGGTGTCTCCCTGGCTGAAGGGCGAGGTTATCTCACGCTCGATCGTGGCACCGTTGGCAATTCGTCCGACACTGGGAATGTTCACTGTAATTCGGGAGCCATCCTTACCCTGGGCGCCGAATCCACCCACCACAAGGCTGCCCTGCGCCATCGCATAGACCCTGGCGTCGGCTCCTTTCAGTGGCGTCATCAGCAACATCCCGCCGCGAAGGCTGTCGGCATTGCCGATAGAAGAAACGGTGACATCAATTTCCTGCCCGGCCTTGGCAAAGGGCGGAAGCGTGGCCGTTACGGTTACCGCGGCAACATTGGCGAGATTCGGATTAACGCCTTCAGGCAGAGTGACGCCGAACTGGCTCATCATGTTCCGGAAGGTCTGATTGGTGAACGGCGCCTTGTCTCCGGTTCCGTCCAGACCAACCACCAGCCCGTAACCCACCAGTTGGTTTTCCCGCACGCCTTTAATCCGTGCCAGATCCTTCAGGCGATCTGCCATCACCGGCGCGGCGAACAGGGTCAGCACCAGTACCCAGGCAGAGAACCGTCGAATGCTCATAGTGGCCACCATTCACTGTTGAAGAAGCGGGCCAGCCAGCCCATCTGGTTAGCCTGGTCAAAATCACCGGTGCCACCATATGCGAACCGGGCGTCCGCGATACGGGTAGAGGCCACGGTGTTGTCCGGCTGAATATCTTCCGGGCGCACCAACCCTGTCACACGGACATACTCGGCACCGTTGGTCAGCGACAGCCATTTCTCGCCGCGAATACGCAGAACACCATTAGGCAATACTTCCGTAACCGTAACGGTAATGCTGCCGGCAAGGCTGTTGCTCTGGTCAGCCTCGGCCTGCCCCTGGAAGTCGCGCTTCTGGCTGAGATCCGTGGCAATACCAATATTGCTGTGGCCAAGAATCGTTGGCTCGGGGAGCGAGATCTCGTTGTCCTTGGTGATGCTGGTTTCCGCGTTCTTGCTCGCCCGGGTGGATTCGCGAAGGGTTACCGTCAGCACGTCACCCACATTCAGCGCAGTCGTGTCGCCGTAAAAATTGAAATTCCGGGAAGGCTGGTAGATGGAGCCGGAGTCGACATCCCGCTGCATCATGGCCTGGGGCCGCACCGGCGCATAATCGGGATCGTCCGGAATTGCCCTGGGCCGGCTCATGGCAGTGCAGCCTTGCAGCACCATCAATACGACAACCATCACCAGAGCGCTGGCGCCCGGCATTGTCCGGCCGGAATCAGTCAGGTTCATGGCATCACCTCTGGCGATCTTAGCCAATGTTGTTGGTAATAAACTGCAACATCTGATCGGTGGCCGAGACCACCTTGGAATTCATTTCGTAGGCACGCTGGGTGGTAATCATGTTCACCAGCTCTTCTACCACTTCCACGTTGGACGCCTCCACAGCACCCTGCTCTATGCTGCCCAGCCCGGCCAGCCCGGCTTCACCCTGGGCAGGATCGCCGCTGGCATTTGTCGCCTTGAACAGGTTGTTACCAATGGCCTGCAAGCCCTGGGGATTTACGAAATCCGCCAGCGTAATCTGGCCAAGGTTAACCGGTGCTGCCTGATCATCGGTCACCGCGGTTACCGTTCCGTCTTTACCAATGGTGATGTTCGTTGCGTTCTCGGGGACATTAATGGCCGGCTCCAGTGGGTAGCCCTCAGGGTTCACAACGTCGCCGTCGGCATTCAGCTGGAACTGGCCGTCCCGGGTATAGGCAATCTGGCCATCGGGCAGTTGAACCTGGAAGAATCCGCGGCCGTTGACCGCCATATCCAGTGGTTGTTCAGTAATCTGAAGATTGCCCTGGGTGAACTGTTTGGCAGTACCCACCACCCGGACACCGGTGCCCAACTGGAGACCGGAAGGCAGCTCCGAATTCTGGGTGGAAAGGCCGCCGGGTTGCCGTTTGACCTGGTAGAGAAGGTCCTGGAATACCGCGCGGTCCCGCTTGAAACCGGTGGTATTAACGTTGGCCAGGTTGTTGGAAATGGTGGACATGTTGGTGTCCATCGCGCTCAACCCGGTTTTGCTGACCCAAAGTGCTGGATGCATGGTGCTTACTCCTTGCCGGTGGCCATCAGGCGGCCATTTTTTGCCGCTTCAGGCCCGCCAGGCCATTGTGTTCAGTGGTTACTTAAAGGTTCTGCAACAGTCGTGCCGCTGCTTCGGAATTCTCGTTGGCTGTCGTCATCACCTTCACCTGCATTTCGTATTGCCGGGAAAGCTGCAGGTTGGAGATCATCTCTTCCACCGCGTTCACGTTAGAGCTCTCCAGAAAGCCGGAGGCCACCCGCTGATTGGCATCCGGGGGCTCGGGGCCATCAAGTGCCTGGTCCGGTTTGCGCCGCATGTTGCCATCAGGGCCTTTTTCCAGCGCATCCGCCGGCGGATTCACCAGTTTCAGGCGATCCACTTCCACCAACTGATCCGGCGGACCGCCAACCGGAATAATCGAAATGGTGCCGTCGGCACCGATCTCGACATTCTCGAAGGGCGGCAACGCGACCGGCCCGCCGTTACCCAGCACCAGGTCGCCGCCGGCCAGACGAACAAGGCCGTTCACATCCACCTGCAAGCTGCCGCTGCGGGTAAACACTTCTTCGCCCTGCTCGTTCTGAATCGCCAGCCAGCCTTCGCCTTCGACTGCGACATCCAGCTTCCGTCCGGTTTCCATCAGTGCCCCGGCCGAGAGATCGGTACCGGGCCTCTCGGTCATGGCGTAGGCGCGCGTGGGGTGATGGCCACCGAACACAGGCATGCTGCGGGCCTGGGCGAAGTCTCTTTTGAAGCCGGTGGTGCTGACGTTAGCCAGGTTATTGGCATGGGCCTGCTGGGCCAGCATGAGCTGCTTGGCGCCAGACATACCAATGTAGAGGGCTTTGTCCATGGGAAAACTCCTGCCGGAATTTTGACTGTTTCCAGTCTTCCTGCAGGAGTCATGCCATATTCGTTAGATTGCGGAATTAGCGGAGATTGATGATGGTCTGGGTAACCGCATCGGCCGTTTCGATGGTTTTGGCGTTGGCCTGATAGTTACGCTGGGCAATGATCAGGTTGACCAGTTCTGCCGACAGGTCCACATTGGATTCCTCCAGTGAACTTGCCTTGATGGCGCCCAGAGTACCAGTATCTGGCGCCCCGATGATGGGCTGGCCGGATTCGAACGTTTCCACCCAAGAGGTGTCGCCCACCGGTGAGAGGCCGTTGGTGTTGTTGAACGCAGCCAGCGCTACCTGACCGAGAGACTTGGACTGGCCATTGGTGTATCGCGCAAAGAGAACCCCCTGGTCAGAGACATCCAGCCCGGAAAGGCGCCCGGTGGTGTAGCCGTTCTGCTGCTGGTCGTTTACGCCAAAGGCAGCGCCATATTGCGTGGTGCCCGCCAGATCAATAACGAAGGCGGAAGACGTGGGCGGCTCAGGAATCGGGCTGACCACGGTTGTAGGATCCGCAGGAGGGCCGTCAGAGCCATTCGGATCGCCGTTGGCGTCCTTGGGGATCCAGTCGGCAACAATGATCTCACCATTGGCATCGCCGTTAATGGATTCCAGCGAACCGTCCTGATTGAAAACTGCGGTGTAGGGCTGTTGATCAGTGTTGGCAACCATTTCACCGTCGATCTGTACATAAACCGACCACTGGCTCTGACCCACACCATTACCCGGCGAGGGGTCTTTTACGAAAAACTGCGTAAGCTCGTGGGAGTTGCCCAGGCTGTCATAAATGGTGGTGGAGGTCGCATGGTTGTAGGTGCGCTGATCGATCGGGTTGAAGGCATTGGTAATGATTGGGCTGCCCAGTCCGCTGTCATACTGCCCCGCAAGAAAAGTGCTGCCGGTAACATCCTGAACGGAACTGTCTGCCCTCAGGCTGACGATGGTGCCAAGCTGGGCAGGAGGATCATCAGTGACTGCATTGCTCGAAAAGCTAACATCCACCGTCTGGCCGCGGCTGTCACGAATCACAAGATCGGTGCCCACCTCCTTAGCACTGACGGTATCAAGCACATCGGGGCTTGGAAAGTTAGCGCTGTTAATAGCATCTACCAGATCTTGCAGGTTTGAAATGCCGCTGTTGAAAACCACCGGCGAAGATCCATTCAATGCAATGCTAAAGTTAAAATTACCGCTGCTTATTGCCGTGCTGAGATCTGTGCTGTTTAGTGTTAATTTGGTTGTGGCTGACGCTGACAAACCGTCAATATTATTTAATTCGTCAGCAACGGTGTTAGCGCCAACACCAGTGATAAGCGTACCCGAAGCATCCTCAAGGGAGGAAAGGGTAACCGGGGTGCTAGTAGTTCCATCCTGATAGGTCACGCTTACTGAGTTTCCATCAAAATTCCTGGGGTCGAGATAATCGCCCAGACTTATCACCCGGTTTTCCAGCACCGGTTCCCGCGAATCCAGGTTCAGATCCGATTGCAGGTTCGTGGTTCTGCGCGGCGCCAGGTTGTCGGTTGCGATCTGAAGGTCACCACGAATACCGGACAGGTTGCCGTCCTCGTCCGCGGTATAGCCCTGGACCCGCATGTTCTGGTTATTGGTGACGTAGCCTTCCTTGTCGATTCCGAACTGCCCTGCCCGGGAGTACCGGATCTCGCCGCCGTTGTTGAGAATAAAGAAGCCGTCACCGCTGATGGCCATATCCAGACCATTGTCGGTAAAGCTGATATTGCCCTGGCCGAAGGACTGCTTTACATCCTGAACCCGCACACCATCTCCGATCGGATTGGTGCCCGCACTCAGAAAGCCGCTGGCGTAGAGATCGCCAAATTGCGCCTTGCTGCCCTTGAAGCCAACGGTGCTGGCATTGGCAATGTTGTTACCGGTGACGTCCAGATCCACCGAAGCCGCCCGAAGGCCACTCAAACCTGTATTAAATGCCATGGTTTACCCCCTGGTGTTTCACCGGTATCAGTTAATTTGTTTCACATCAGACAGGGCGATGGAGCCCATACCTGCAAGATTCAGAGTGATCGAGCCACCCTGGCCCAGGGAGACACTGTCAACATTGGCACTCACCATGGTCGACAACTGCTGCGGGCCATCGGGGTAGGATGCTTCCGCCACAATGCGGTAGGGCCCCGGCGGCAAGGGATTGCCGTTGCCGTCCTTGCCATCCCAACTGAATGAGGTCACTCCGGCCTGGCTGCTACCCATATCAATCTGGCGCACCAGCTCGCCGTTCTGGCCCTGAACCGACAGCCGCAGCCCACCCGTCGAGGCAGGAACCTGGATGGTACCGCTCACCTGGCCTTCAGCACCCAGAATGCCGATCTGGGAGGGCGCAAGAACCGTTTTACCCACCATGGCTGAGGCCTGCAGCGCCTGGGTTGAGCGGAACTGCCCTGCCACGTCTTCCACCGTGCCGGACAGATTCTGAATTTCCTCCAGGGAACTGAACTGCGCCAGCTGAGATATAAACTCTCCGTTGTCCTGGGGTTCCAGCGGGTTCTGGTTCTTCAGTTGGGCCAGCATCAGCTCCATGAATTCGCCGCGGCCCAGCTCGCTGGAACCCTTGCCGGCGTCCTGACTCTTCAGCTGATACTGGCTCAGAACATCCGACGCACCTGTTGTGTTTACTGCAGTCATGTTGTGCTCCTCACCCTGTTACTGCTGACCAAGTGTCAGAACGCGCTGCATCATGGACTTGGCTGTGTTCATGACATCGACATTCATCTGGAAGCTTCTGGACGACGACATCATGTCCGCCATCTCTTCCACCACGTTTACATTGGGGTAGTAGACATACCCCTCCTCATTGGCTGCCGGATGATTCGGCTCGTAACGCATCTGCAGTTCCGCCTGGCTCTCAACGATGCCTTCAACCCTGACACCGGCGCCCTGCTCCTGCTCACCTCCCATCGTGAAGCCACTCTGGCCCGGGTTCAGCAAAGACTGCTGAATGGCAGCAAACACCGGCTTTCGGGCCCTGTAGGTTGTCTCGGTACTGGAACTGGCCGTCTCGGCATTGGCAATGTTGGATGCCGTGGTATTCAGCCGCAGTGATTGCGCCGTCATGCCGGAGCCGGCGATATCAAAAATGTTGCCAAGTGACATGAAAATTCTCCCTCGCTAATCCTGTGACTGCGGCTTATTCGCCTTTGATGGCTTTGGTCAGGCCGCTGAACTTACTGCTCAGAAACTGGAAACTGGCCTGGAAGTCCATGGCGTTGCGCATAAAGCGCGCCTGCTCCTCCTGGGTATTCACTGTGTTCCCGTCTACCGAGGGCTGATGCGGCACCCGGTACAGCAGGTCACCCGCTTCGCCCGACGGAGAGATACCCATATGGGCCTCATCGGTTTTTTCCATCTGGAAGCCGCTGACAGACTCATGGGCCCGCTGCATCATCGCCTGGAAATCCACGTCCCGGGCCTTGAAACCCGGGGTATCGGCGTTTGCGAGGTTATTCGCCAGAACCTCGGCACGCTTCACCCGTGCTTCCACCGCGTACTGGTGAATACCCAGTGCATTATCGAAACTGATTGCCATGTTGCCTCCCGGAAACTGCACCTGGCACCGACCTGTTTTTGCCGGCTGTGCGCTTTGAGAGAGTTAAAGCAAGGTGAATGCCAGATTTGGAAAGGCGCTATAAATACTGCCCGCAGGCAGCATTGGCGGGCTTGGCAGGGCTAAGCTGGAAAACTGGAAATGTATGTCGGAAAAAAAACTCATGAAAGCGGCAAACCGTTTCCCCCGGCCGACGCCGGGGGAGCCATACAGTTGCTCGTTACGGCCAGTGCCGAACGAACTCCTCGACCCCGGGACGGGGAACCGGAGGTTTGGCCGACGAAACACTCCCGGTATAGAGAAAGCCCACAATCTGCTCGTTCTCACTCAGCCCCAGCCCCTCGTGCACGCCTGGGTGGTAGGCCACTGAGCCGGTTCGCCACATAACGCCATAACCGGCATCCTGAAGTGCCAGTTCAAGAAAACCCATGCCCGCGGCCGCCGACATGACCTGCTCCACCTCCGGAACTTTCGGGTGGGGGCGCGGCGAAGCGATGCCCACAATAACCATGGGCGCGCGCAAAGGGGCTGTCCGGAGTTTTTCGGTTTGCCGTTCGTCAGTGTCGTCAGCGCAGGCAGAAGCAAACAGCCCTCCAAGTGCCTCCAGCCCGTCACCCTCCACGACCAGATAGCGCCAGGGCCTTAACAGGCCATGGTCCGGGGCCCGGGCGGCACAGGCAAAGGCCCGGTCGAGGGTTTCCCTGTCTGGCGCCGGAGCCTCCAGCCTGGGCTCTGAGGATCGGTTGAGCAGGAAATCGGTGACTGCGGTCATATCGCCTCGCTTTCTGGTGACTGTATTAAAAAGTGCGCAGCAACAATTGCCGGCTGTGAATTGTGGGTTGTACGTAATGCTGTTAACCTTTGGTCGTAGTCGGCTTGACCAACAACTATAAATGCCGCAGGCGTGAGAAAGTGAGAAGCAACACAATGAGCAATCAGCGAGCCTTCAACAATTTCACTGAATTCTATCCGTATTATCTTGAAGAACACAGCGATGCCACCTGCCGTCGCCTGCATTTTTTGGGCAGCCTTCTCGTTCTTCTGGTTGCCGTCTGGGCCCTGACATCGGGTAACCCGGTCTGGCTGTTGTCCCTGCCTGTCATCGGCTACGGGTTTGCCTGGGTCGGCCATTTCAGGTTTGAGAAAAACCGCCCGGCAACTTTCCAATACCCACTGTACAGCCTGATGGGAGACTGGGTCATGTTCCGGGACATGCTCATTGGCAGGATCCGTTTCTGAGATGATGAGCGTACCCGCCGATCTGCGCAATGCCAGCAATTCCGCCGGCAAGTCGATGGTTGCTGAGATCCCCGGCAATCCCATTGCGATACCTCCGATGCCGGATTACAGCGGCCGGATCCTGGCATACACCTCCACGGCCGCCATTATTGTTACCGGCGTGCTTCAAGAGGCCTTTCCTCACCCGCTGCTATGGCTGGTGGCCGGCGCCCTGTCCTGGCCCCACATCGCCCATGCGCTGACCCGCAAGACCTTCCTCAGGACCTCCACCCGGATTCGGCAGAAAATGCTTATTGTCGACTGCGTGATCGGCGGCGGCTTCATCGGCTGCATTGGCCTGGTGGTAATCCCCTCCCTGGCGGTGGCCCTGATGCTGATGTTCAGTTGCCTGATTGTCGGCGGCATTCGGCAGTGGCTGCTCGGCACCGGTTTCATGATTGGAGCGATTGCCATAGCCGTGGCCATACTTGGTCCGGCAGACGGCCCGCATGCACCCCTGCTCACCATGATTGTTTCGGTGCTTTCCACCGGCCTGTATATCTGTGTTACCGCCTACTATTCACACCAGCAGGCCCGGGCACTGATGCTGGCCAAGACCCAGATCCAGAACCAGCGAGAGCAATCCATCGCTCTCTCCCACAAACTGTCCAAGTACCTTTCGCCCCAGGTATGGCAGTCCATATTTACCGGCGAGCGGGACGTGCGCCTGGAAACACAGCGCAAGAAACTGGCGGTGTTCTTCTCCGACATCAAGGGGTTCACTGAACTCTCCGAAGAAATGGAACCGGAGGCTCTGACCGAATTATTGAATCACTACTTCAATGAAATGTCGGAAGTGGCTCTCAAGTACGGCGGCACCATCGATAAGTTCGTGGGTGATTCCATCATGGTGTTTTTCGGCGATCCCACCAGCCGTGGACAACGGGAAGACGCCCTGGCCTGCGTTTCCATGGCCATCGACATGCGCAAGCATATGAAGATCATGCGCCAGAAATGGCGGAGCCAGGGCATCAAGACCCCACTGGAAATCCGTATGGGCATCAGCACCGGCTACACAACAGTGGGCAATTTCGGAGCTGAGAACCGCATGGACTACACCATTATCGGCAAGGAAGTGAATCTGGCCAGCCGCCTTGAATCGCTGGCGGAGCCCGGTGAGATTCTGGTGTCCTACGAGACCTTCTCCCTGATCAAAGACAAGATCATGTGCCGGGACAAGGGCGAGATCACCGTAAAAGGGTTCGGCAAGCCGGTGCCGATATACGAGGTGGTGGATTTCCGGCGGGACATGGGGCCGAACCGCAGTTTCATGGAGCATGAACACAGTGGCTTTGCCATGTACCTCGATTCGGACAAGATCACCGAGAAGGAGCGCCAGTCCATCCTCACTGCCCTGGAAGATGCCGCCGACCGCCTTCGTCGGGAAGAAGACGTTTCCTGAGACGCAATTTCACGCCTCACACCTCTCCCCGCCTACTGACGAACCAGCCTGGGGCCGGCATCCTGGCCGGTTTCCGTGCTTCGCCAGGGGTTGATGTCCAGCCCGCCCCGGCGGGTATAGCGGGCACACACCGTCAGCGATTCCGGCATGCAGCGGTTCATCAGATCGGTGAACACGGTTTCCACACAGTGTTCATGGAAGTCCTGTTTCTGGCGGAAGCTCACCACATACCGCAGCAATCCGGCCCGATCCATCTTCGGCCCGGTATAACTGATCAACAACGTCGCCCAGTCCGGCTGGCCGGTCACCGGGCAATTGCTTTTCAGCAGGTGCGAGCAAAGGTGCTCGGTGACGTCCTCGCCGCCTGAGCTGAGAGACTCCGGCGCATAGTCATAAACCACGTCGCTGACTGGCTCATCATCGATCAATGTGAATCCACCGGGGCGACCGATGGCGTCGCCCGATTCATCGACACTCATCATTTTGACCTGAACCGCCGCACCGCAGGCACTTGAAAGGTCCTGAGTGATCACCTCCGCCACCTGCTCCGCGCTGGAGTACACGGTCTGATTCAGGGAGTTGAGGTAAAGCTTCAGTGACTTCGACTCGATGATCGACGGCGATGCAGCTGGAAAGACGAACTCTGCCCAGGCGACTTCCGGGATTCCACCCGGCCGCAGCCAGGAAATTTCCCAGGCCTGCCACAGGTCCGCCCCGAACCACGGCCAGCGACCATCGTTCAGACCCAGCCGGCGACGGTTTTCCCCTCTTGCCACCGGGAACAGCAGATCCGGATCATAGCGGTCCGGGTAATCACTCGTTTTGCCGAGTGGTGCATCAAGAAGTGCCATAGGTGTTCCTGAAATCAGTGGCGAATGCCTTTGCCCCGGTCCAGCAGCTTCAAAGCGACGACTGCCAGCACGGTGATGAAAAACAGAATCATGCCCAGTGAAATGAACGGATTGACGTCCGACACCCCCAGAATGCCATAGCGGAAGCCGTTTACCATATACAGAATGGGGTTGATCATGGAAACGCCCTGCCAGAAATCCGGCAACAGGTCGATACTGTAGAACACGCCCCCGAGGTAGGTCAGCGGCGTCAGCACAAATGTCGGCACGATAGAAATGTCATCAAACTTGGTGGCGAGCATGGCGTTGATGAATCCGCCCAGCGCGAACAGGGCGGAGGTCAGGAACACGGTCAGCACCATCATCGGAAGGTTATGGATAGTGAGATCCGTAAATGCCATGGACACCAGGGTGACAATAAGGCCGATCCCCAGCCCCCGGGCCATGCCTCCAACCACATAACCCCCCAGGATGACCCAGTTCGGTACCGGAGACACCAGCAGCTCCTCGATACTGCGCTGGAATTTCATTGAAAAGAACGACGACACCACGTTGGCATAGGAACTCGTGATGACCGCCATCATGATCAGCCCGGGCACGATAAACGACATATAATCAAAGCCGCCCATCTGACCAATACGGGAGCCGATCAGGTTGCCGAAAATGATGAAATAGAGTGTCATGGTGACAGCCGGCGGCAACAGTGTCTGGGGCCAGATCCGGGTAAAGCGGCGAATCTCCCGGACCACTATGGTTTGGAACGCGGTGAGCAGTGCCTGTGACTTCATGCCGCACCCTCCACCGTCTTGACCGCCTTGGCAGCGTCGACCGCATTATCCTCTACCATCCGGATAAACAGCTCCTCCAGCCGGTTTGCCTTGGTCCTCATGCTGACCACCTTGATGCCCAACTGATCCAGTTGCACAAACACCTGGTTCAGGCCCTGGCCTTTCTGGACCTCAACCTCCAGCGCCCCTTCCCCGTCCAGGCGGGTATGGAATTCGGCCAATTCCGGTGGTTCTGCCAGCGGCTGCTCGGTATCCAGTACAAAGGTTTCCAGGCTAAGTTGCTGCAGCAGCGCCTTTTTACTGGTGTTTTTGAGGATCTTGCCGTGGTCGATGATGGCAATGTTACGGCAAAGCGCTTCCGCCTCCTCAAGGTAATGGGTGGTCAGAATGATCGTTGTGCCCTGGCGGTTCATTTCCTCGAGAAACGTCCACATTGACCGGCGAAGCTCGATATCGACGCCGGCGGTGGGCTCATCCAGGATCAGCAGCTTTGGTTCGTGGACCAGGGCACGGGCAATCATCAATCGCCGCTTCATGCCCCCGGACAGCATCCGGGCAGGCGTATTACGTTTATCCCAGAGACCAAGCTTTTTCAGGTACTTTTCGGCAGACACCGACGCCTGCTTCAACGGAATTCCGTAGTAGCCGGCCTGGGTGGTAACAATATCGAACACCTTCTCGAACTGGTTGAAATTGAACTCCTGGGGCACGACGCCAAGATTCAGCTTGGCATCGGACAGATGGGTATCGATATCATAGCCAAACACCCGAACCTTGCCGGCGGTCTTGTTCACCAGGGAGCAAACAATGCCAAGGGTGGTTGATTTGCCGGCCCCGTTGGGCCCGAGCAAGGCAAAGAAATCTCCCTCGGCAACATTGAGGTTGATCCCCTTGAGCGCCTCGAAGCCGTCCCCGTATTTTTTACTGAGGCTCTCAATTTCCAGTGCGTTGGTCATAAACGATCCTGGTCCAGTAATGAACGGCGGGAAACAGCCGGGGCCGCCCGCCACAATTTAGATTGCTATTTATTGTGACAAAGCCACTGATTTCAAGCCCATTACCGGCCTGTATCTGTCCAGGCATCAAAGCCGGAAACTGCGACAGGAATCCCGATATCAGGCGCCCCCCACTTCTATAATGCGGTTACAACAATTTACAAAAGGCCTGAAGCACCGTGACGACGGGCGGGCTTAATTGAAGGGAATGTACGACACATCATGAAATCCGCTCACCGCATCCGATTGTCACTCGCACTTCTGAGCGCACTTGCATTCACCGGCTGCCTGGGTGACAAGAGCAGCTCCGGCAGCGGCACCAGTACCGGCCAGCTTCACTTCAATGGCTTCAACGGCCTTGCCTATCAGACCGCCAGCCAGACCGGCAACACCAATCAGTCCGGCGAGTTCAGGTATTACCCCGGTGAGACGCTGACATTCCGGGTCGGCGACCTTACGCTGGTCAGCGGAGTACCGGCTCAACACTACGTGACGCTGCTCGAATTTTTCGAAAGTACGCGTAGCGCACTGCAAATACCAACGGTGGATGACCTGGGTCTGTCAACGCACACCTATACGGAGCAGCAGGTGCTGGAAAGCGCCGCCGTGATGAACCTGACCCGCTTCCTGATGCTGCTGAACTGGACCGAGAATGTCGCGGAGGGCGACGGCATCGATATCCGGGGCCGGGTAATCCGGCAGTTGAATGCTGCGTTGCCGGCACTCAACAGCCCCATCGATTTTACGGTCAGCGAATCCGAGTTCACGGCGACCTCACCCGTTCCCTCCCCGGCGAACCAGCTCCTGGCGTCCATCTGCTTTTACCCCGAAGACGACGAGCTTTGCCAGGACCCGCCCACACAGACTGAGATCGACAACGCGCCGGCGCGGCCAGACGACCCTGACGCGCGAGACCCTGACATTGAGTACCGGGAAGATTTGATCGCAAAAAAGGAACGAATCGCCAATTCCGTCCGCACCCTGGAAGACATTACTGCCGAAGATGCCCAGACATACCTGACACGGGAGCTTGAGGCCATCAGCACAGAGATCGCCAACGGCTATTACCTGAATGAGGATGTTGCCAGCTACCCGGCCAGCGATACCGGCATCAAGAGTGTGGCTGTACGCCAGATTGGCGGGAGTACATCCATAGCCGAACTGGAAGCCATAAGCACCCGACCCCAGGATGTTCAGGTGCAGTCAGCGGACTGGCAAAGCGCCGAGGTGGAGTACTTTGTGGCCGGCGCCCCGGGCGGAGAATCTGAACTCCTGATGAGTTTCCGCCCGGAGAACACCTACCGGTGGGTTCGCAAACAGCTGAGAGTGATTATCCGCTGATCAGCCTGGATAGACTCCAGCGGGATTCCACGCCGGTTACATCGTAATGCGAGGGGTCCAGTCCCTCGGTACCGTGCGGCAGGCAATCCCGGATCCGGATCGTATTGGCCGCCTCCTTTCCTTCGTTATACCGGGCCAGATCAATAATCTTGGCGGTTTTCAGGGGGCGGGCGGCATTGTCAGTCATCACCATCACTTGCGGCCAGAGCCGGCGTTCCGGAGAATGGGAAACCACGATACCGCGCTGGCCGTCGGTGAGTTCCACCAGGCTACCCGTCGGATAGATTCCGATTGCCTGAATGAAGTTCTCCACCAGGTCTTCCTGAAATTCGATATTGCGCATCTCGTAAAGCAAAGTCACCGCCCTGGCAGGCGTCATCGGCTCGGCATGGTCCCGGGGAGCAATCAGTGATTCGAAGAACTCCGCAATACCGGCGACCTTCGCCAATAGCGGAATCCGGTCACCCCGAATCCCTTCCGGGAACCCGGAGCCGTTGTGACGCTCCCGGTGGCCCTGGACAACACTCAGAACAGCCCGGGACAGCCCGCTGCCATCCAGCATCTGGACACCCAGACCCACGTAGCCACGGTAGGTAACCAATTCCTCCGCGGTCAACTGCCCTTCCCGTGCCAGCATGTCGGCCGGCAATGCCGTCTTACCCACCTGAGACAGCAGACAGCCGAGGCCAAGATGGTTCAGAAGCCCTTCGTTCAGCCCCAGGTGACGCCCGCACACCAGCGCCCACACGGCGGTGTTCAGGGCATGGCGGTACAAATAATTGTCGTGGGCGCGGGTACGACTGAGCCACAGCAAGGCATCCGGCTGCCGAATTACGCTACTCACCATCTTGCTGGTGACGGTTGCAATGGCCTTCAGATCAGCCACATCCCCGGTAACAAGTGCTTTGGAAAGGCTGTCCAGCGCGACCTCGGCATCATCAAGTAGCTGCTTCGATGTCTTCATTTCCTTTCGGAGGCTGGTCACCGACTCATAACTCACCGGCTCGCGTATACTCAGTGGCGGCAACTGAAGTTGCTCCCGGCCACCACCACGCCGGCTCGAACCTTTGCCAAATGCGTGCCTGGTGACGGGCCTGGACTCGCTGATCTCCCGGGCTTCGGCGACATCCACCATCACCCACTTGCAGTAGGAAACCAGGGCACGGACATCTTCCTGGGAGCGAATATGGAAACCCTGGATCGGGAAAGGCGTCTGGTGCCAGGGCCTGTCCAGGTCAGACACGAACATGCCCACTTCCAGATCATGCACGGCTACTTTTTTCTGTTGGACACCCATGGACCACCTCAAAAAATGCTCTTTCGATGGTTACCATTCTGACCGAACCGCCGGAAGACACCATTACAAATTCGTATCGTCGGGTAACTCAAATGCGACAAAGGGTAACGATAATGTTCAGGAGGAAACAAAGTGTAGCAATGTGATGACGGTCACACGTAAACGTCAGAAAGTGTCACTCTGCGTCACAAACCGACTTGTCAAACTCAGGGGGCTTTGCATTCAGGGCACCGCGCGGCGCCTTTCGTACGTAGATTGTGTAGGGCACGGAGGACGCCCTTATGTAATCGAGGTTACGGTTTTCACCACCGACTTTTTCCGTCACTACAGCGGGCTTGCAGGAAACCAGCAGCTCGAGTTTCCCCCCAATCCCGGTAACGCGAGCGCTGGCATCTTCCGGATTAATGGCCATGCACCGGGTCGTCTCACCCGCCGGCACGCCGGTCTTCGCAAGGAGGTCACGGCCGGCCTTGCCGCACGCCCGGATACCAGCGCCACAATTCCCCGCCCCGGAAGCGTCGTCATCGCGCAGGTGCCAGACCCGGTCGCTGCACTGGGTTTCAACCGTCACAGACGTTGCTTTATCGCTGGCGAACCACCAACCCGGATACTCCGCACTCTGCCAAGACAGGCGCACCTCTCTGGGTTCACCGGAAGAATTCGCCGCAGGAAACACGGCAAAATGCGAATAATAGCTGGCGCACCCGGACAGCAACAGCAGCAGGAAATTTGCAATAACTGGCTTGTAAGTTTTTGAAAGAATAGCAAAGATCATCTGTCGACGAAGTCCCTGGTGGCAAACTCACTGGCCCGGACAATTATCCACACCGGGCCCCTGGAATCCGCCTATCAGTCACCATTTTGATCAAACTGAAGGCCATAACCGTCATTGGTTTTACGCACGACGACCATGTCCAGCACCGGAGCCGGCACCGGCAGCCCCTGCACCTGTACCGTCACCCTGTCGCCGATCTGCGGGGCAAAGGGCTCCACGTCGACGACAATAAACACCCCGCCGTCCGAAATGTCGCGGGTTGAAAATATGAATTCGCCAAGCGACTCATGGACCACTTTCACCTTCGCACTCATGGCGGTGCGCATGTGCTCTCTTCGATCGTTCTCAGCCATCTGCGGTTTCCACCACTTTTTGCATAGTTTTTATAGTGTTCCGAAGCATAACACCATTTTCACGAAAATAGGCCAAAGGAGATATTGACTATACATTTAATAGAAATGAGAATGGTTGGCGTTTTTAAACGACTGTGGATCTCACCCATAGCCCCAACATTCAGCACCTTCCAAAAGGATCCCGACCATGCGAATGAAACTGGCTGCAACCGTCGCAATCGCCCTCGCTTCCCTGCCTCTGGTGGCTTCGGCTGACGGGGAGGTAAACATCTATTCCTACCGCCAGGCATACCTGCTTGAGCCTTTGTTGAAAGCGTTTGAGGAAAAAACCGGCATTGATACCAACGTGGTATTTGCCAAACAGGGTCTGGCCGAGCGCCTGGCCCGGGAAGGCCGCAACAGCCCTGCTGATGTCGTCATGACCGTGGACATCTCGCGCCTGAACGAGCTGGTGGAGCGGGATCTGGTTCAGGGCGTCGACAGCAAGGTACTGGAAGACAATATCCCGGAAAACCTTCGTCATCCGGACGGCAAGTGGTTTGCGCTGACTACCCGTGGCCGTCTGATCTTTGTATCCAAAGAGCGGGTGAAGGAGGGCGAGATCACTACCTACGAGCAACTTGCAGACGACAAGTGGGACAACCGCATCTGCACCCGCAGCGGCAAGCACCCGTACAATATCGCCCTGATTTCTTCGATGATCGCGCACCACGGTGTAGCGGAAACCGAGAAATGGCTGGCTGGGGTCAAAGACAATCTGGCCCGCCGGCCGCAGGGCGGCGATCGTGACCAGATCAAGGCCATTGCCGAGGGCGTCTGTGATGTATCAATCGGCAACAGCTATTACTACGGCAACATGCTGCAGGATGAGAACCAGCGGGAATTCGCCGAGAAGGTTCGCCTGGTATTCCCGAACGCAGAAGGCCGCGGCACCCACATAAACATCAGCGGCATCTCGCTGACCAAGAGCGCGCCCAATCGCGAAAATGCGATCAAGCTGATGGAATTCCTGTCATCGCCGGAAGCGCAACGCATCTACGCCGAAGCCAACACCGAATACCCGGCAAATCCGGAAGTGAAGGTCACCGGCCTGGTAGCCGAGTGGGGAGAAATCCACCCAGACGACCTGTCTCTGCAGAAAATTGCCGAAAACCGTGAGGCGGCAGTCAAGATGGTTGACCGCGTCAATTACGACGGCGAGTAATCTCCGTATTACGGGCGAAGGTGGTTTGACCACTCTTCGCCCCGCATCCGGCCAGCCCCTCCGGCGTCAACAATCACAGCAGTGATTGCAGGCACAATGACAGCTGTCTACAATCTGCACCCTTCAAACGGACAGCACACTCATTCACACACAGGGTAACTATGAGCGAGGTCGCACCTAGTGGTAACCCCGGGCTATCCCAGCCCCTGCTGGCTAAGCGCACCTCACAGAAATGGCTTATCAGTGCCTTGCTGACCACCGCCATTGTTGCTCTGCCGGTTCTCTCGGTTATCTTTCTGGCATTTTTTCCCGACGAGAATATCTGGCCGCACCTCATCGAAACCACCCTGCCCCGCTACCTGATTACCACCATTCAACTGATGGCGGGCGTGGGCGCAATCACCCTGGTCATCGGCCTGGCCTCAGCCTGGGCCGTTACCATGTGCGAGTTTCCCGGGCGAAAATTCTTCGAATGGGCCATGCTGCTGCCCTTCGCGGTACCGGCCTATGTCATCGCCTATGTTTATACCAGCCTGCTGGACTACGCCGGCCCGGTGCAGCGAGCCATGAGGGACTGGTTTGGCTGGGAAAACGCAACGGACTACTGGTTCCCGCAAATCCGCAGCCTGGAAGGCGCCACACTGATGCTTGGTCTGGTGCTCTACCCCTACGTGTACCTGCTTGCCAGGGCGGCGTTTCTGGACCAGTCACCCTCTTTGTTTGCGGTCAGCCGAAGCCTTGGTCATTCCGCGCTGAGCACGTTTTTCAAGGTGGTGCTGCCCATTGCGCGCCCGGCGGTGGCCGTGGGGCTGTCACTGGTGCTGATGGAGACCCTCAACGATTTCGGCACCGTGGATTTCTTTGCGATACAGACGCTCACCGCCGGCCTGTTTGACACCTGGATGAATCTCGGCAATCTTGGCGGCGCCGCGCAGATTGCAACGGTCATGCTCGTGTTCGTGGTGATTCTGGTAACCCTGGAGCGCTATTCCCGCAGGCGCCAACAACAGTATGCCGCCCGTGACAACCGGGAACCCATCCACCGGTTCACCATGTCACTGCCGCGCCAACTGGTCTGCCTGGCCGTGTGCCTGCTGCCGGTGCTGTTCGGGTTTGTGATTCCCGGGGCCACCCTCGGCTACTACGCCTGGGACTATTTTGACGAAAGCTGGAACCCGGAATTTGTTCGCAACACCTTTAACAGCCTGTTCCTTTCGGGTACAGCGGCTCTAACAACCCTGCTGATCGGCGTTACCCTCGCCTACAGTCGTCGCCTTCACAATACCCGGGGCATGCAGGTGCTAATGCGGCTTTCCAGTCTTGGTTATGCCATGCCAGGTGCTGTGTTGGCCGTCGGTGTGATTGTGCCCCTTGCGGCCTTCGACAACTCGCTGGACAGCCTGATGCGGGAGGTGTTCGGAATCAGCACGGGGCTGATACTGAGCGGATCAGCGTTTGCCCTGGTGTTCGCCTATACCGTGCGTTTCCTGGCTGTTTCAGCCGGCAGCGTGGAAAGTGCCCTGCAAAAAATCACACCGAGCATGGACATGGCCTCCCGCTCCCTGGGCCACAGCCCCGGCAAAACCCTGGTAAAGGTGCACCTGCCCATGCTGAGAGGAACATTGCTGACGGCAGCATTGGTGGTGTTCGTGGATTGCATGAAGGAACTACCGGCCACGCTTATACTCCGGCCGTTCAACTTTGATACCCTGGCCACCTACGTGTACCAGTTTGCCTCTGACGAACGCCTTTACCACAGCGCCCTGCCCGCCCTGATTATCGTTCTCGCAGGCATCATACCGATTATCCTGATGAGCCGGTCTATCTCCAGAACCCGCTCCATTGCCTGAAACCCGAGCACGCATACTCCCGGAAGATTTACGCTGTCAGGGATTCATCCGCGACCCGACATCCTGCACTACAAACCGCCCCTGGAACACCGCCACCGGCTCAACATTCGGCATGGACCTGGGTTCGCCGCAGAACACCTCAGCGGTGAGATCCAGCCGACCCCTGCCGTGGCGGGCAAGGCTTTTCCGGAAGCGTTCCGGCACTTCATCACCGGGCAACCGGCATATGACATAAAAGTCCATAGTCACCGGCTCGAGGTAATCGATGGTGCCGTTCTGAACGACCACGCTCCCCCTCAGCCCCATATCCCAGAGCGCCAACTCTGTCAGCCCCCAGGCCGCGGTAACTGCCGCACAGTAGATGCTGCCGCCGAATCCGGTACCCTGGTGGTTACGGTTTGGTTCCAGCGGTGCGCTGAGCAGCAGCGAATGGCCATCCCAGGAATGCAACTGAATTCCCAGCGCCCGTGAAAGAGGAATCTCGTCGTGGATACGTTTCTGGAAAAGAGACAACTGGCTCATAACATACTCCTGATATCGTTCCAGTTTAGGACGGCTTTGCTCTTTTCCCTATGCGACTAATGTCGGTTTTCTGCGACCCACGAAAAAGGCCCGGCGATGCCGGGCCTGATGACAACCAGAAAACAGATTGCAGAATGTTACTGCCAGATTACCGGCCGACGCTGGGCGTACCAGTTATCCACTTTGGCCTGATAGGCATCCTCCACCACGTTCCGCTTGAGCTTCAAGGTCGGTGTCAGGAAGCTGTTTTCAATCGACCACTCATCACTGACGACCGTGATGAACGCCAGTTGCTCGTGCGGATCCACTGTCTTGTTCACATCGGCGATCAGCTGCTTGAAACTTTCCTCAATCTCCTTGCGGAATGCCTCATCCGCCATCTTCGGCCGGGATTCCTCGGCCAGCATCACCAGCGCATGGGGCTGGGTCTGGTTGGCCCCGGACACACACACCATCTCGATGGCGTCGTGCGACATCAGCCGGTTCTCGATGGGCGCCGGCGCAATGTACTTGCCCTTGCTGGTCTTGAAGATTTCCTTGATCCGGCCGGTCAGCTTGAGGCGGCCCATCTCGTCAATCTCGCCCTTATCACCGGTCTTCAGGAAACCATCTTCGGTAAAGGCTTCCCGGGTTTTTTCCTCATCCTTGTAGTAACCCATCATGGTGGCCGGGCTCTTGATCTGGACCTCGCCCTCCTCGCTGATCCTGGTTTCCACACCGGGCAGGGATTCACCGACGTAACCGATACGGGAGCGACCAGGCTTGTTCATGTGGGAATAGGCAAAGTTCTCGGACATGCCATAGCCTTCAAGCAGCTCAAGACCAAGATTTCGATACCATTCAAGAACATCACTGGCCAGCGGTGCAGACCCGCTTCCCGCCAGTTTGACCCTGTCCAGGCCCAGGCCTTTGAGGATCTTTTTCTTGATCAACTTGTTGACCACCGGGATCTTCAGCAGCCGATCCAGCTTCTTCTTGGGCAGCTTCTTCAGCACACCATGCTGGAACTTCACCCACAGCCGCGGCACAGATAGGAAAAGAGTCGGCTGGGCACGCTGCAGATCCTGTACAAAGGTATCCAGTGACTCCGCAAAATAGAGTTGGAAGCCGGCATACAGAGATGCCAGCTCAACGAAGGTCCGCTCGAAAACATGGGCCAGGGGCAAATAGGAAAGCATGCGCTCGTTATCCCCGACACCCAGCACCTCCATACCGCCTTCCGCCGCAAAGGCCATGTTGCCAAAGCTGAGCATTACGCCCTTGGGCTTACCGGTACTACCGGAAGTGTACACAATCGTCGCCAGCTCACCGGCGTCACGCTTGACGTTCTCTTCCAGCGGCGGGTACTTGGCAACAATATCGTCCCAGGTTTCAAAATCGTTGGGGGGGCTCAGCGGGTAGGAAATACAGCGTACGGATTCCGGCACACCCGGCTTCATCATGTCCCAGTCGTCCAGCTTGCCCACAAACAGAACCTCGCACTCGGCGTGGTTCAGGATGTAGTTCACCGTATCGGCGTTCAGGGTGGGATACAGCGGTACGGAAATATGGCCAGCCAGCCAGATGGCCCAGTCTGTCATGATCCACTGGGCGCAGTTCTTGGAAATCAGCCCAATACGGCTGTTCTCCGGGAGGTTCAGCGATTTCAGGTAAGACGCCACGCGCCGCGCTTCATCCACTGCCCGACCCCAGGTGTACTCTACAACCTTGCCATCTCCGATGGGCTGGGTCATGTAACGGGAGTTCGTCTTTGTTTTCTCCCAGTGGTAGAGCATATCCAGGGGGAGTTTGTTGGTTGTGTCCATGGACCTTCCTTGTAGTTCGTTATTCGAGTTATGGATGACTTATTATTAGACTTTCGTAGGGTATTTCAACACAAGCTGTAGCGTCAAAACGTGATAGAAGCAAAAATATTCGCAACTGCACCTATCCTCCCCGCGTAATGGCAGCCGTGATACCAATTTTTCGATAGCCCTCTTACCACGCGCCTGTGGTAAACTTGCGCCCCTCTTGCAAGTCCGACTTACGACAAACCGTACCACAACATACCAGTAAACCTACCCGGAGAAGGGCATATGGCCAAAAGTACCTTGCGCACCCTCTTTGGTGCCACCCTGCTGGCACTGGCAACCCTCGTTCAGGCCCAGGAACCCCGCGTTGTCGCTATTACTCAGATTGTCGAGCACCCGGCACTGGATGCCGTCTATCAGGGCGTAAAGGACGAACTTGCCGAGCGCGGCTACAAGGAAGGTGAAAACCTTACCATCATGCACGAAAGTGCCCAGGGCAACGCCGCTATCGCTTCCCAGATTGCCCGTAAATTCATTGGCGAACAGCCGGATGTGATTGTTGCCATCGCAACGCCTTCCGCCCAGACCGTCGCCGCAGCCGCCCGCAACATCCCGGTGATATTCTCTGCGGTGACCGATCCGGTCGGTGCCAAGCTGGTCCGGAGCCTGGAAGCCCCAGGGGCCAACATCAGCGGCGTGAGCGATATGCTCCCCATCGACAAGCACCTCGATATGCTGCAGCGCGTCATGCCCAATGCCAAGCGCATTGGTACCGTATACAACCCGGGCGAGGCCAACGCGGTATCCCTGGTTAACCTGCTGGAAGAACGCCTGAAGGCCCGCGGCCTGACCCTGGAGAAAGCCGCCGCCACCAAGACCTCCGAAGTGCTCGGTGCCGCCCGCTCCCTGGTGGGCAATGTGGATGCCATTTACCTGACCACCGACAACACCGTAATCAGCGCAGCCGAAGCCGTGATTGCCGTTGGTGAGCGGGCAGACATCCCCGTTTTCGCCGCCGACACGGCCACCGTTGAGCGTGGTGCCGTTGCCGCCCTCGGCTTTGACTACTATGACCACGGCCGCCAGACCGGCGCAATGGTAGCCAAGGTGCTGGAAGGCAAGAATCCGGGCGAAATGCCGGTGGAAACCATGGAAAAACTCGACCTCTTCGTGAACCCGGCCGCAGCCGAGCGCATGGGCATTACCCTGTCTGATGAGTTGGTTGCAGATGCCGAACAAGTCGTCGACAGCGCCAAGTAACCCCTGAACCCCACGGGCGGCCCTCACCACAGAGAGCCGCCCGTTTTTATTGATAGTGATACCCAACCATGTTGAGTGACATAGCCCTTTACGGCGCCTTCGAAACCGGCCTGATCTATGGCCTGGTGGCCTTTGGCATCTATATCTCCTTCCGTGTTCTGGACTTCCCCGACCTTACCGTTGATGGCAGCTTCCCGCTGGGCGCGGCTGTCTCAGCAGTGCTTATCATCGACGGTGTAAACCCCTGGCTGGCAACGGGCGCGGCAATACTCGCCGGCATGGCGGCCGGCTCGGTAACCGCACTGCTGAACGTAAAGCTGAAAATCCTGAACCTGCTGGCTTCCATCCTTACCATGATCGCGCTCTACTCGGTGAACCTTCGCATCATGGGCCGACCGAACGTGGCACTGCTCACTGAAGAAACCGTGCTCACGCCCTGGTACGATCTGGGCCTGGCCTACCACCAGGTGCCCGTGCTGCTGTTTACCATCGTGATCGCCATTGCCCTGGTGCTCCTGTGGCGCTTCATGAAATCGGAAACCGGGCTGGCCATGCGTGCCACCGGTGCCAATGCCCGTATGGCCCGGGCCCAGGGCATTGCGACCGGAGGCATGATCGTGCTCGGTGTGGCGCTGTCCAATGGCCTGGTGGGTCTTGCCGGTGCCCTGTTCGCCCAAAGCCAGGGGGCGGCAGACGTGACCATGGGCGTGGGCGTGATTGTGATCGGCCTGGCCTCACTGATTGGCGGTGAGGCGGTGATTACCCCCTCCTCCGTGCTCCGGGCCCTGATTGCCTGCGTGGTGGGCGCGATCATCTATCGCCTGGCCATCGCCTTCGCCCTGAATGCCGATGTGCTTGGGTTGCAGGCCCAGGATCTGAACCTGATTACCGCCGTACTTGTGACCCTCGCCATTGTGTTACCGGGCGTGCGCAACTCGGTGGTCAACAAATTCTCCCGCAGCAAGGCCTGAGGAGGCACCATGATTACCGCAACCGACCTCCGGCTGACCTTTGGCAAGGGCACGCCACTGGAAAACCCGGCGCTCCGGGGCATGAGCCTGACGGTAAACCAGGGCGAATTCGTGACCGTGATTGGCAGCAACGGCGCCGGCAAATCCACGTTTCTGAACGCGCTGGCCGGCGAAGTGCTGGTCGATAGTGGCCAGATCATCGTCGACAACCTGGATGTCACCAAACTGTCTACCCATAAACGGGCGGGCCGCGTGGCCCGGGTTTTCCAGGACCCACTGGCCGGCACCTGTGAGGGCCTAACGATTGAAGAAAACCTGGCCCTCGCCATCAAACGCGGCCAGCGCCGGGGCCTGACTTCGGCCGTGAAAAGGCAGTACCTGGAGCAGTTCCGGGAAAGCCTCTCATCCCTTAACCTGGGCCTGGAAAAGCGCCTGGGCGACAAAATGGGCCTGCTCTCCGGCGGCCAGCGCCAGGCCGTGAGCCTGCTGATGGCCAGCCTCACGCCTTCCGCCATCCTGCTGCTGGACGAACACACCGCCGCCCTGGACCCGAAAACCGCCGCCTTCGTGCTGGAACTCACCACCAGGATCATCGAGGAGCGGAAGCTCACCGCCCTGATGGTGACCCACAGCATGAAACAGGCACTGGAAGTTGGCAGCCGCACGGTGATGCTGCATCAGGGCCAGGTGGTATTCGACATCGCCGGAAAGGACCGCGAAGGGTTGGAAGTGAAGGACCTGCTCGGCCTGTTCGAGAAGCAGCGCGGACTGGAAGTGGACGACGACAGCCTTCTTCTGGGCTGACGAGCGTCTGACCTCACAGGCATCCACATAGCGGGAAAGCAAAAAAAGCGGGGCCAGGCCCCGCTTTTACACTAGTTTTCCTGGCTCCGGTCAGTGGCCATAGATAAGCATCGATGTATTGGTTATCGCCAGGTTATCCATGGCAATTGAACCAATCGAAGTTCCTCCAACGAGAATCCCGCCGATACGGATATCCGCCTCAAAGCTCTGCAGATCCACGGCCAGACTATCCACGCCAGCATGGTTCGGCGCCTTGTAGATATCCATGTTGACTCTGGCAAACAGATCCAGTGCACGGGGGGGCATTCAGATCGTAACCCGAGCCCGTGAGCTCAAAATCACGTATTCCGATCGCCAGGAACGGCACGTCAAAATCCATGTCATCAATAGCGAAATCTGTTATGAAGTTCAGCTTATCGGTTGCGGTGTCCACCCAAAGGGTTCCCGAACCCACCAGGGCATCCATGCGGAAGTTGTCCATAATGGTCGTCGTGTCAGTCTGACCGACCAGATTCCAGGCTCCCGTCCTTATACCGAGATCGATAAACGCCAGATCTTGAGGTTGAAAATTGATGACCGCGTCTCCGTCGGACAAAACATCAATATCGATGCGGATATTGTCCAACAATGTATTTGCCGGCCGACCAGTCAGGTTCAGGCGCATCTCCGAGAAGAGATCGGTTCGATTTGTACCTCCCACAAAGATATCGTTGACTTCCAGCGAACCCTGGTCAGTGTAGGTCAACCTGTCAATATTGACCTGGGTCTCCAGTTCAATGGTGACACCGGCCTGGCCGGTGATGTCTCCCATTGCTGCTTCATCCAGCATTTGTATTTCTGCCATGGCCGCAGGTGGAACACCCGCAACGCAGAGCGCTAGCAACGTTGGTTTCAGGCCTTTCATTATTATTTCCTTGTTTTAGTCTTAGTCACATCCTGTGGGCCACTGCAGTATTCGACACCACACCTGTACTTTAACGACACGTTCAATTCGAGTACGTGCAGAGATCACAGTTTACCTGCCTTTGCTAACGGATTGGCTCCTGACGGATTTGCGTATGATCAGTTTTTGAACCACAACATGTAGTGGTTTTGAAGCTTTTCATCCAATTTGCTGTTTTGGAAAAAATTTCCCGGATTCAAGCCGGTTTTGATTGATTTTCTTTGCCCGGGAGCGCGTACCAATAGTTGCGCTCTTCTTCACAGAACACTATATCCTGTTATACTCGCTTCAGATTCAACCCATATCTAGTGGTTAAAAAGAAAACAGGGCCCGGCCCGAAAACACGATTCTCAAGGGGTATGGCGCCGCCGGCACGCGGGCAGGCGCCATCAAAAGAAGACATACTGGAAGACAGAGGGTGGCAATGAACGCTAAGGCACAGGCAGTGGTAACAACAATTCCGATGCAGGAAGCCTCGATCGACATCTGGCACAGCAAATACCAGCTGAAGACCAAGACCGGCGATCCCGTAGACAAGGACATCAACGCAACCTACGAACGTGTTGCCAAAGCCCTTGCTGAAGTAGAGAACAAATCCGTACGCACCCAGCACATGAAGAACTTCATCTGGGCCTTGCAGCACGGCGCCATCCCCGCCGGCCGGATTACCTCCAACGCCGGTGCCGAAGCGCACAAGCCGGCCACCTCCACCATCAACTGCACCGTTTCCGGCACCGTTCAGGATTCCATGAACGACATCCTGGAAAAGAACCACGAGGCCGGCCTTACCCTCAAGGCGGGCTGCGGTATCGGTTACGAGTTCTCCACCCTGCGTCCGAAAGGCGCCTACGTGGCCGGCGCCGGTGCCACCACCTCCGGCCCGCTGTCGTTCATGGATATCTTTGATCGTATGTGCTTCACCGTGTCTTCCGCCGGTGGCCGCCGTGGCGCCCAGATGGCCACCTTCGACGTGCACCACCCGGACGTGATCGACTTCATCCAGGCCAAGCGTGAAGACGGTCGCCTGCGCCAGTTCAACCTCTCGCTGCTGATCACCGAAGACTTTATCGAAGCCGTGCGCAACGGCGATGACTGGCACCTCTCCTTCCCCGTAACCGAAAAGGAAGTGGAAGATGAAGGGCTGGACCTGAGCGACGAAAGCCAGTTCGTGTACCGCGATTTCCCGGTGCAGAAAGGCTACGTAATCAACGATGAAGGCAAGGTAGCCTGCCGCATCTATCGTACCCTGAAAGCCCAGTTCATCTGGGACACCATCATGACCAGCACCTACGACTACGCCGAGCCGGGATTCATCCTGATCGACAAGGTCAACCAGATGAACAACAACTGGTTCTGCGAGGACATCCGCGCCACCAACCCCTGCGGTGAGCAGCCCCTGCCCCCGTACGGCAGCTGCCTGCTGGGCTCTGTGAACCTGACCATGTTCGTGGACTACCCGTTCACCGAAAAGGCCAGCTTCAACTATGAGAAGTACCGCAAGGTCGTGGCCATCTTCACCCGCATGCTGGACAACGTGGTGGAAATCAACGGCCTGCCGCTGGCCGAACAGCGCCACGAAATCACCTACAAGCGCCGCCACGGCATGGGCATCCTGGGCCTGGGTTCCACCCTCGCCATGCTGCGCATGCCCTACGGTTCTGAAGAATCCGTACAGTTCACCGAAGAAGTCGTGCGTGAAATGGCCGTGGAAGGCTGGCGCCAGTCCCTCGCCCTGGCCGAGGAAAAAGGCGTTGCGCCGATCATGGACGACGAGTTTGAAGTCACCCCGAAAATGCTGGGCAAGTGCCCTCAGCTGCGGGAAGACGGCTACAAGCTGGGCGACAAACTCAAGGGCCGCGTGCTGCACGCCAGGTACAGCAAGTACATGCAGCAGATTGCCAACGTAGAACCAAAACTGGTGGAAGAACTGGCCGAAAAAGGTGGCCGCTTCACCCACCATACCTCCATCGCGCCCACCGGCACCATCAGCCTGTCGCTGGCCAACAATGCCAGTAACGGCATTGAGCCGAGCTTCTCGCACCACTACGCGCGCAACATCATCCGCGAAGGCCGTAAGACCAAAGAGAAGGTCGACGTATTCTCCTTCGAGCTGCTGGCCTACCGCCATATGGTGAACCCGGGCGCCATGCCGTTCTCGGACGACGAAGACAAGAAGCTGCCGCCCTACTTCACCACCTCCGATGATGTCAGCCCGGCGCAGCATGTGGACATCCAGGCCGCCGCCCAGAAGTGGGTAGATTCCTCGATTTCCAAGACCGCAAACGTTCCGACAGA
The DNA here is from genome assembly GCF_001045555.1 of Marinobacter subterrani. Taxonomy (NCBI): domain Bacteria; kingdom Pseudomonadati; phylum Pseudomonadota; class Gammaproteobacteria; order Pseudomonadales; family Marinobacteraceae; genus Marinobacter; species Marinobacter subterrani. The sequence continues at coordinate 337,542 of NZ_LFBU01000001.1, read as the reverse complement.
CTTCGACTATCAGGACTTCAAGGGCATCTACCTCTATGCCTACGACAAGGGTCTGAAGGGTTGCACCACTTTCCGCTTCAACCCCGAAGCCTTCCAGGGCGTGCTGGTAAAAGAGAAGGACCTGGAAAACACGCTGTACGAGTTCACCCTGGACGATGGCAGCAAGGTAACCCTCAAGGGCAATGAACAGGTAGAGTACGACGGCGAAATCCACAACGCCGCCAACCTGTTTGACGCGCTTAAAGAAGGCACCTACGGCAAGTACTGATCCGGGAACCGACACAGGACAACGAACATGATAGTTAAAATCAGCAACAAGATCGTCGGCTACCGCGTTAAGAAAGCCGACCCAGAAGCTACCGAACACCAGGCACCGGTGCAGGCGGAAACCAAGCCCGTTCAGATGAACGAATACATCGAGCGGCCGGACTTCCTGCTTGGCACCACCTACAAGATCAAGCCGCCGGTGGCCGAGCACGCGATGTACATCACCATCAACGACATCCTGCTCAACGAAGGCACCGACCACGAAAGCCGGCAGCCGTACGAAGTGTTCATCAACTCCAAGTCGATGGAACACTTCCAGTGGGTAATCGCCCTCACCCGCGTAATCTCTGCGGTCTTCCGCAAGGGCGGCGACGTCACCTTCCTGGTGGAAGAGCTGCGCAGCGTGTACGACCCTAACGGCGGCTACTTCAAGAAAGGCGGCGTATTCATGCCTTCCCTGGTTGCTGAAATCGGCGCCGTGATCGAGAAGCACCTGAAGGCCATAGGCCTGCTGGAAAGCGAGGAAATGAGCGAAACCACCAAGCGCATCCTCGCCGAAAAACGCGCCGAGTTCGAAGCCAGCCACAGCACGGCCACGAACGATGACAAAGCCGATGACTACCCGCCCAACGCCACCATGTGCGGCAAGTGCAGCACCAAGGCGGTGATCGTAATGGACGGCTGTGCGACCTGCCTGTCCTGCGGCGATAGTAAATGCGGTTGAGGTGATTGACTGCAGTGAGTGACGAGAAGGCCTGGAGTGAAAGCTTCGGGCCTTTTTGTTGTGAGGAGAAAAATGATCGCTTCGATCGAAAAGTCAGTGAAATAAGGAAAAGTGGTCGTGGTGATCGTTTGTCTCGGATGTGGCCATACGGATTTAAACTCTAAAATATTGAATCGACGCCATTTTGTGCTGGATTCGAAAGAGGCCAAATCGGGATAATTGATCTGGGAAAACGATCATTTCAGCTACTATACAAATGTTAGGCAGGAAGGGAGTCGGAAGCGATGAGCGAATACAACTTGGAATTTGCTGAGGCCATGGCCGAGTCGAGTGGTCTTATTCTCCGCAGCTCGTCTCTGATTGCCCTGTTGAGGAGGAAATTACAAAGGGCGTTATCAAGCGCGTCCCGGCAAGCCGCATTCGTGGTGTTTCTGTAAGCGACAATTATCGCGATGCAACACTGGGTAAGCTGATCGAAGCAGAGGAATTTGGGGCGATTGAGAGCGTACAAAAAGAATTAGCCTCAATGATAGTTGGGAACAAGCACTGGAACCCCTCATCAGGCCTCTGCCCGATCCCGCCTAATCAGCAGTACCAATGCGAGCGCAGCCAAGGATCCCATAACAGCTGCGAAACTGATCCCGGTCGTCATCAGGCTGGTCACGCTCGCCATCAACCCCAGGCCGATCACCGGCACCGAGATAGCTATGTAGGCCACGACGAAGAAGGTGGACGTCACGGCCGCCTTCTCCGCAGTCGGGCTGGCCGAGGCGATCGCACCCATGCCGGCCCGGAACGCAATGCCCTGGCCCATACCTGCGATCACAGCACCGACTATGAACAGAGCGAGGGACTGGGTGTATATGCCCAGCACTATCGGAATCACCCCGAGCATCAGAGCCACACAGCCCAGAGGAAGGCGCAGCCTGAGCGGCAGGGTGCCCTGCAGGAACTGGCCCAGGGTTGAAGCGATGAAGATGCTGCCGGCCACGACGCCGATCAACAACTGATTGTCGTAGCCCAGGACCTTGCCCATCATCGCCGGGGCAATGGATGTGAAGAAGCCGCACATGGCGAAGCCGGCAAAACCGGCAATGGCGGCGGGCGTAAATACGCCGCGGACTTCCGGTGGCACACTCAGGCGCTGTATCGACAGTTTGGGGTGAGCGGGTTTCGAAACGGTCTCCGGAGCCACCCAGATGCAGCACACTGCCAGCACGGCCATGGCGGAGTGCACCAGAAAGGTCAGCTGCAGTGGCCAGGGCAGATACTGAGAGAGGGCACCGGCAAGCATGGGCCCAAGGCCCAGCCCGCCCATGTTCGCCGCCGTGGCAAAGAATGTGGCCTTATCCCGCCAGTGGGGCGGGGCCAGTTCAAGGACGGCCACAGTGGCCGTGCCGGTAAAGATCCCGGCGGACAGCCCAGACAACACCCGGCCGGTCAGAATCATCGCCAGGCCATTGGCCTGCCAGAACACAAGGTCACTGATGATGGAGCAAGCCAGCCCCGCAAACAGTAATGGCCGGCGGCCCACCTGGTCAGACCAGCGTCCCGTCAGCACCAGGGCGGTAATCACACCACCGGCATAGGCTGCAAAGATGATGGTGATCATCAGATCGGAAAACCCGAATCTGTCCTGGTAGATGGGGTAGAGAGGGGTCGGCATGGTGGTGCCGATCATCGTGACACTGAAGGTAAAGGCCGCGCCCAGGAAAATGAGTAGCGGAAACCACGGGTGTTGCTTGGAGGGGGCCATGCACGAGTTCCGATAAGCGGTTATTGAGAGGTCGGCTACGTTATCAGATGCGTCGGGCGGAATCGAAGCATCCTGATAGCGGAGACAATCGTTCACTCACCCTACCCAGCGCTATATTTCTTAAATCTCAATCAAGGAAGAGTATGAGAGTTATCCAGTTTCCCCCTTATTATCCCCTGTCTGTTCATGTCCAGCCCGGACACAGCCCAGATTGTTATTGACCTCTACATTCTCCCTGCTTTGACCTTTATCTGCATGTTTACTGCTATATTTGGTGCTACGTGGTTGGAGCGGATCTAAAGTCGAAACCAGCAAAATATAACCGCAGCAGTACGCGGCCGATTGCCACCGGACGCCACGGATGTGGCGCCGCTGTGCTCGTTAAATTTTTGCTGCACCCTCGCAGACTATGCTGTAATACATTGTAGTTGCCAAATTCGAGGGTCCTAGTCATGAGCGTCACCACAGTTCGCCTTCAAGCAGAAGTTGAACAGCACCTGGAAGCAATCGCCAGAAGGCTGCACCGGAGCAAAGGCTGGGTAATCAACCAGGCATTGTCGGAATACATTGAAAAGCAGCAGCTTGAGCAAGAGCGCTGGAAACAAACCTTAGAGGCAATGGAGTCCGCTGCCCAAGGCAAGGTTGTTGATGCCAGCGAGGTTCACAGCTGGCTTAATAGTTGGGGAACAGAAAACGAACAGGATGTACCGAGGTCAGGTAAGTGAAACTGGTTTACACGGACGAAGCCATTGATGATTTGAAACGCCTCAGGGAGTTCATTGCCGTGCACAACCCATTGGCGGCAGCCAGGATTGCCACCGAACTGGTAAGCAAAATCGAATTACTTCCAGACTTCCCAAAAATGGGCACACCCGTTGAAATGGCACCGGTGCCGGACTCTGTTCGAGATATGGTTTTCGGAAAATACGTCGTTCGATACTCAGTCCATGCCAGTGCCATCATTATTCTCCGGGTTTGGCATGGCCTTGAGGGTGAACGATAGCAATTTAACCAAACGCGGCACTCGAACGCCCTTGTCTCCGCTTCGCTGCGTCAAGGTTACCGGTGCGCTCTGCGTTAAGAATAACAGGGAACGTATATGAAACGGTTTTACCCGCGAAACCGGGACAGATCTATTTTTCGCGACCATCCGATCTAACCCGCCCCTTCACGTAATGACCGGAGACCGCCAATGACAGCCTACGTTATCGGCAACATCACCGTGAAAGACCCGGACAAATGGGCGGAATACCGCAGCCTGGTGCCGGCAACGCTGGTGCCCTGGGGCGCGGAACTGGTGCTTCGGGGTAAACAGTCGAAGGTGCTGAGCGGGCAATACCGGCATACCGATACGGTGGTTATCCGCTTCCCGGATGCCGATTCCGTCGCCGATTGGCACAACTCCCCGGCTTATCAGGCGCTGGTGCCGTTACGCACCCAGGCGGCGGATGTGGATCTGGTGACTTTCGAGGCCGATTGAGAAGTACTGCCGCCGGACAAAGCCAATTTTTCCGGCAATGTGCACGGCGGCACCCTGCTGAAGTATCTGGATGAAGTCGCCTATGCCTGCGCCAGCCGTTACGGGGGGACGTATGTCGTTACCCTGTCCGTCGACCAGGTGATGTTCCTCCAACCCATCCACGTGGGCGAGCTGGTCATCTTTCTGGCCAGAGTGAACTGCACCGGCCGTACTTCCATGGAAATCGGCATCCGAGTGGTCACCGAGAACATCCGGGACAAGTTGGTCCACCATAGCAACAGCTGCTTTTTGGCGCTATCAGACCATTTCTAAAAATATCTACCAAATAAGGGCTATCAAACAGCGATGACGAGAAAAACACTAGGTTTAACCCGGAAACCAATTAGAGACTCCAAACCAGCGGTTAAGGAAGCCGAAGCTATGGCTGAAGTTGAGGCTGAGGCTGATCCACAAAAACGTTTTCTAAACGGTGTGGCTATTAATCCAGCGCCGGGGATTCGCCTGGAGTCAGGTTCAGAAAAACTCACGGTACGCGCGATGGATTTGATCACGCCGATTGGAATGGGGCAGCGAGGTTTGATCGTTGCCCCGCCTGGGTCTGGGAAATCGACAATGTTAAAAGATATCTGCCAGGCGGTGGGAAAGGCGTATCCCGACATTAAACTTTACGCGTTATTGATCGATGAGCGACCGGAAGAGGTCACCGATTTCAGGCGTAGTGTCCCGGCGGAGGTACACGCTTCCTCTTCGGATGAAAGCTATGCCCATCACGCTCGCGTTGCCGATGAGCTTCTTGATACCGCTCGCCAACAGGCTGGCGAGGGTCACAACGTCATGATTGTGATTGATTCTCTTACCAGGCTTGCGCGTGTGCATAATGCGGAGCGAAAAAGCAGCGGTCGTACGATGTCTGGCGGGGTTGATGCTCGGGCGATGGAGATCCCGCGGAGGCTGTTTGGCTCTGCACGAAACCTTGAGAATGGCGGCTCGCTTACCATTCTGGCAACCGTTCTGGTGGATACCGGCAGCCGTATGGACCAGGTGATATTTGAGGAATTCAAGGGCACGGGGAACATGGAGCTGGTTTTATCGAGAGACGTTGCGAATCAGCGAATCTTCCCTGCGCTCGACATTTCGAAAAGCAGTACACGGCGTGAAGAGCTGCTGTTGGACCCGAAAGATTTGGACAAAATCAGAGCGTTGCGTCGCGCGCTTGGCGGCCTCAAACCGTTGGAGGGCACAAAAAAGCTGGTTGAGCTGCTTGAACAGTACCCCACAAATGCCGAACTTCTGAAAAACATCCCCGGGACGCCCATCGATTGAATCCGAGCTACGGAGTCAGACCCGTGGCGGTCATTGGGTGGACCGGGAGCTTTGCCATGAGGGTGGCCTGGGCGGCGGTCAAGAAGGAGTACCACAAGGAGGGTGAGCGGTAGTTGAAGAATAAAGGTGGCTAGAAGTATCGCTATAAAACGAGCCTTCTCAGCCGGGCTTCTGCTGCTGTTAACAGGCTGCGTTTCCACGCTGGCGCCGGACAATGACTCAGAGTTCGCGGCGGCGCCGGACCGCGACGCCTTTGTGGGCTGCTACAGAAACTGCAGCAACCCACAGGACGGATCAACTCCCGTGTGTTTAACCTCGATCATCTGGCCAGCGCAGTTTACGCCAGAAACAACGCCGAAGATCGTAGAGATCCGGAAAGGTGAAGGCAGCAGCTCAATCGCTTCGGCGATCTCAGATAAGGTCGTTCTCAAGCAATTCAGATTTGAGGAAGGCAAGGATTTCCAATTCAAGGGTGGCCGCATTGAACTCAAGCGCGAATACCTGGCATCCGGCTGAACAACTTGGGGTTGGCCGCTGTTGCTTTAAGTCTATCCTTCGGAATTCAAGCCGGTGATGACATCGAACTCATGTATTCAGACCTGAGATTCAGCATTCCGGCAGGCTTCACCGTTGTTGGTGATATTGACGACAGTCAGAACATGCTGATATTTCGGTATGGCGATGAGCCCGGTAAACGATTTCTCGCGCTCGCAGACATGACCGACGATCAAACGGTGAATTACGGCTGTCCCACGGGGACAAGGCCTTCCTGTTTGTGATCGGCAAAGATGCAAAGCTGCTCAAGATTGATTCCGATTTTCTTGATGGCGAATCCCTGAAGCGCATCGCTGAAGTCATTTAATTCCAGGAAAGATCAAATCAAGAAAAATCATGAAAGTACCCCCCCTCCCCCCATCGCTCTCTGCCTGTTCATGGGCTTCACTTTCTGGGTAATAGCCGGAGCGGAGCAATCGCTCCTGGCCTTCGGTGCCCAGCTAATGTCCAGCCCCGATACCGCCCAGGTTGTCATCGATCTACATTCTCGCTGTATTGGCTTGTATCTGGATGTACCAGGACGCCAAACGTCGTGGCAAAGGGTTGGGTTACCTGATTCCGTTTATCGTAATGACGGCAGTGTTTGTGTCCGCAGGGCCGTTGCTGTATCCGGTTCTTCGAGGTGGGCGCGAGCCTGACCCCGGCAAGCTTTGACCATTTGCATCAGCAAAATCAGCGTCGGCCATCTTTGCGCGCCCGCGCTCGAATGCTAACGTTGAGTTGATACAGTCATCCAGACTCCGGAGGGTTCATGGCAGGCGGATGGTCTCGTGATGGTGCGGTTCAGGAACAGATCGACGCAAGCGTTGAAGATGAAATCCAGCGAGCACGCAGCCAGTTGGCCAAAGGCGAAAGCGCCGAGGAATGCGATGAGTGCGGAGCGCCAATTCCAGAGGCCCGGCGCAAGGACAGCCAGCTTCGATAGCGCGGGGAAGAGCTACACAGCATGATTCCGGGGGGATTACCCCGCAATCCAATGTATCTGGGGTTCGGGCTGTGGCTGTTGGCCTGGGGCGTTTTCCTGGCCTCCGCCTGAGCTTTAGTCGGGGTCATGTTCTTTGTGCTGTATATGAACCGGTTCCAGATCAAACCGGAGGAACGCGCCCTGCGGGAGAGCTTCGGCGACGCCTTCCGGGCGTATGAGCGACGGGTTCGGCGGTGGCTTTAGATCTGGTTGATAAGCCATTTGATGATGCTGTCTGTATGATTCCGGGCAAGAAATACTGGCAAACCACACAACCAGGTTTCCGCTTTCCCGTGCGCTATACTCCAGGCAGCAGTTCACCGTTCTACTAAAAAATACGGGAGGACGGCTATGCCGGACTACGAACTCTATTATTGGAACCTGCCCTTTCGCGGCAATTTTATCCAGCTTTTGCTGGAGGAGGTTCGGGCGGATTATCGGAAGCTGGATGCCAACGAGGTCTATCCTGACAGAAACCTGAGCCTCCTTTACCCCGGGATGGCACCACCGTATCTTTACGACTGCAGGGCCCAGCTCTGGTTCGCCCAGATGCCGGCAATTCTCATGCATCTGGCGAAGGCGTATCATCTTCTTCCCGACGAAGCAGAGCAACACACCCTGGCCCTGAAGGTGATTCTGGACTGCAACGATGTTCTCATGGAAATCACCAACCACAATGGCATGGTGATGTGGGAGGAGGACATATGGAAGGAGTTCCGGGCCCATCGTCTGGCCGACTGGATGACGATCTTTGAAAAGACAGGTCAGGCGCATTCCCTCAAGCCGGACACGGGCTATCTACTGGGCACCAGGCTCACGGTGGCCGATATTGCGACTGCTGCGCTGTTCGGTTCCCTGGTCCACAGCTTTCCGGAACTCGACAGGGATTTGGAACACCACGCCCCCAGGGTGGCGAACCTCTGCCAGCGTATGGAACGCCGCCCCTCGATAGGTGCTTTTCTGGACAATCAGCGTCGGGAATTGGGTAACGCCTACTGTGGTGGTCAGATTGAACAGTCTTTGCGGGATTCACAAAGCCCGTGATCAGTAAAAGGGACAGATCGGATCTGCCCCCCTTAGGTGCTTCACTCGTGAAGCGGCGGTTGCCTCCAGAGACTCAAGCTCATCCGCGGTAAGCTGCAACGACAGTACCAGATTTGCCAACGCTGGTAACCGGGCAAACCTGGAGTGCGACCCTACCGGCCAATCAGACCCAGCATGCGCTTGTCCTGGACTTTATGGCCCAGGTGCGTCATCAGCAGGTCGTGATTGACTCGGTCGAAGAACTTCGACAGGTCCACACCCACCGCAAGGCTTCTCCCGTGCTTGAGGATGCTCTGCATCCGTCGCACCGCCTGGTGCGCGTTTCAACCCGCCTTACTGGCGCCGGTTGAGAATCCCCCGTGCGAATCGACTGCTCGAACCTGCTTCCAGGTCTTTTGTAGATTGGCCTTGCTGAGCATCTGCTCGAGTAGATCTTTACTAAAGGCTGGCTTCGTTGTCTTGTGCCAACTCGCCTTCAGCCTACGCCTCGTATGATGTTCTTGTTCATCAGCTCGCAGTTTTGCTAGCGGCTTCCTCCAGACCGCTCCTCGCGGATCGGCCCTTGCCATTCGCTAGTGGTTAGCGTTCAATCGGCTAAAGCCATTGAACAGTGATCTTCCCACAGGGGACTTTCACCCCATTAGTTCATGCCCATGCTGGGCGTACACAATGCTATGCACTGGAAGCCAACGCCGCCGCTTCGCTCCGCGTTAAATTAGTAGTGATACCGAAGCTGGGCGATAAGCAAGGCGTCAGTCGGACCAAAAAATTGCCCGCTGCGCCCAGCGTTATGCAATTATATGAAAAGGCCTCCAAGACAGAAAAAGCGTCAAAGAAAGGAGAGGTCGGTTGGAGAATTGCGCGAATCCATGTTTGCCCGTGAAGGCCCGGCCACAAAGGCGATTTTTCGACAACCTGTTGCAGCCACTGGACGATACTTGACCTCTATGAATCACCAAATTCCACTGAACTATGCCCGTTGATCTGAAAGCGCTTTTCCCCAAGCTGACCAATTTGTTGCTGGACGCTGTCTTTGTCGTCGATCAGAACGACCAGATCGTCTTTGTGAGCGATTCGTGTGAACCACTGCTCGGATATCGTGCCGATGAGCTGACGGGCACGCTGATCACCGACTATTTGCATCCAGATGACTTGGGCACCACACGAGCGTCCATTGTTCGAGTTATGGACGGTCAGCCCCACAACGACTTCTGTAACCGTTATATCCACAAAGATGGCTCTATTGTATACATCCTCTGGTCTGCCCGTTTATCCGAAGAGGACGGTGTGCGGATCGGTGTAGCACGTAATGTGACGGCACTGAGGCAGGCCGAGGAGAAACTGCGTTTCCTCGCGCATCACGACCCGTTGACAGGGCTTGCCAACCGATTGTTGTTCCTTGAGCGACTTGAGTCGGCCATCCGCATAGCCCATCGCCACCAGAGCAGCCTGGCTTTGCTGTTTCTGGATCTCAATGACTTCAAGCACATCAATGATACCCATGGGCATGCCATGGGTGACCGGGTGCTCTGCATGATTGCCGGACGGCTGGAAGGCTGCGTTCGAGAGACGGACACGGTGGCCCGGATGGGTGGCGACGAATTCACTGTGCTGTTGACGGACATACAGTCGGCGGAACCTGTTTCCAAAAAGGTGGAGCAGATCATCGCAGCCGTGACCGCGCCCCTGGGTGCCGAATTCGGCAGTATCAAAACGCCGACCTGCAGTATCGGCGTGGCCTGTTATCCAACGGACGGGGAGGACGCCGACACCCTGTTGAACCATGCTGATGACAACATGTACCGGCTGAAACGGCGACGTACGTAATCCTGGCTGACGAGCTGCACCGGGGTAAGTCCATGGCCTCTGAAGCTGCAAAGACAGTGCTCGATTAGGATTTTCAAAAAACCGGGCCAGAATTGTTTTATTGGCGAAACGGCTCTAACACTGAGAGATCGAAGATGGCAAGGGGCGGCGTTTGGGCCGTCGGAACTGCGGAGGATACAGTCTTCAACCAATTCGGAGCTCACTTACATATTTTTACACTTGGTGCGCTAGCGAACAGACCGGACAAAGCTGATGACTTATTCTGGTTATAGATGAGGCGACGGACCAGCCCGGACAGGATGTCACATCGTGCGCCGCAAGGATGAGGCGCAATCCCAACTCAGGAATTAGGCTTCTAACAGCCTCGTTGGCAATATGGCTATGGACCCGAAGTGCTCTCTTGCACCGGCCTCGCTCCCCGCGCAGGCCGTTTTTCTCATCATAAACCGGGACACATCCAGTGCCTGGTATTTTTTGAAAGCAATGTAAGTCCTCGGCATGAACCTGAATTCTCATCCCTTCGGGATGAATACGTCCAGGGCGAGAGTTACCGTACGCCTCCTTTTTGACCTCTGCAGAGTCAGGGACGCCGTATCACATTTCTTCATGAACCTGGCCATAGGCCAGCATCGCGAACAAACCGGTACCGCCGATAATGTTGCCGACGAGTACCGGGGCAATATGGTAGATCAAGGCGGTAAAGATATTCATTTCCCCATTGAGCACCAGCGTGAAAATCTCGTTTGACCCGGCAATCACGTGGGTAAAGCCACCCGCCGCAATCAGCCAGGTAAAAATGACGATTACCAGCACTTCGGATCTCTTCGCTGAAGGCAGCATCCACACCAGAGCCGCTATGAAAAAGCCTGATGGAATACCGCGCAAAAGTGTCTCGGCCGGGGTCAGCGTTGCCAAGTGGCGCGATATCTCCAGGATCGCCGTGAGGGTCTCGGCGGTTAAAATGCCCCCGTGGACGCCGATGGCAGCGGTAATAAACGTGCCAAATAAATTTGCCGCAAGCACAATGCCCCAAAGGCGCCCGGTGCGATAGAACCGGTTGCGCGTCGGCTGGGCCAGAACAGGCAGCACGACGGTGATGGTATTCTCGGTGAACAGTTGAAGCCTGCACAGGATCACGAGAACGAACCCGAACGAGTAGCCCAGGCTTTCAATCAACGTCAGATAGGGGTGATCTGAGCCCATATTGGAGCGGATAATTCCCTCGACGAGGACCGAGGTCGAAATCCCGAGCCCTGCTGCCACACCAGACCACCAGAGCGAGATTTTCGGGCGCTGTAGCTCCTCTTCGCCCTCGCGCAGGATGATGGAATAAAGAGTCAGCGAAGATAGACCGCCATGTTCGGCTACGGTATCACGTTCTTTCGGCGTCAGTGATTTTTCACTCGGCGTCGGTGTCTGTTCGCGGGATTCGCGATCCTGGGCCTTGGCGCGAGACTCTTGCTCGTCCGCGGCCTCCTTGGCTTCCTTTTCGGGGGAGGTATCCTGATTGGCGTCCCTGTCACTCATTCAACCGCCCCGCCCTTTAGCCATCCAGAAACGTTTGTGTTGCTGCAAGATTCGACTCGTCCATTGTAGCCTCGCCTCGGCCATGATGCCGGAAATTTTTCTGGGCCTGGCAGAAGAAATCGGGCGGATAAGCGATCTGGACCACTGGGACTTTGCAGAGGCAGCCGCCAGAGCCGAGAGCTGGTCTTCGCTGACCCGGCTGCCGTTCCAGGTAAGAATCAATACCTCCGCCCTGCAGTTCACTCGCAGCACCACGGAGGAATTCTGGAAGGCCGCGCTTCTCTGAGCTTGAGGACGCCGGTTGCGACTTCGCCCAGTACCAGCTGATCAGAATTGTCGCGCCGATTATGGTTGACACCGTGGCCAGAGAAAAGGAAATACATGGCCCTTGACCCCCGTACTGCGACGATATCTTTACGGCCATCCCCGCCTACCTGTTTTATGCCCCTGCGTGGTTTGCGCATATACTGAAGCATCAGATAAACACGAGAGCATTATGGAACTCGAATCTACTACCCTCACGATGACCGTTTTGATGACACCGGATAAGGCCAACTTTTCTGGCAATGTGCACGGTGGCACCTTGCTCAAGTGTCTCGATGAAGTGGCCTATGCCTGCGCCAGCCGTTACGCAGGCACCTATGTTGTTACCCTGTCCGTGGATCAGGTAATGTTTCTTCAACCGATTCATGTTGGAGAACTGGTAACCTTCCTGGCCAGCGTCAACTACACAGGACGCACTTCAATGGAGATTGGCATTAAAGTGATCACGGAAAACATCCGTGAAAAGCTGGTCAGACACACCAACAGTTGCTTTTTCACGATGGTCGCCGTGGATGACAACGGAAAAGCCGTTGAAGTACCTGAACTGGAACCACGCACGGATGAGCAAATCAGGCGCTTCGCCAACGGCCAGGAACGTCGCGCGATTCGGGTTGAGTTGGCGGAACGGTATAAGGCTCTTCACCGCTCAAAGGCGTAACAGGGAACTCAAGGGATAACTGATGCGAAAAAACATTCTGATTACCGGTGCCAGCACCGGTCTCGGTGAAGGCATGGCGCGGGAGTGGGCCGCCAAAGGCTGCAATCTGGCATTGTGTGCGCGGCGGGCCGATAAGCTGGAGGCCCTGCAGCGCGAATTGCAGCAGGCCTACCCCAATATTCGGGTGCTGGTCCGGGGGCTGGATGTCTGTGATTACGATCAGGTGTTCGAGGTTTTCCGAGGCTTTCGGGATGAGCTGGGCAGTCTTGACCGTGTGGTGGTCAACGCGGGCATTGGCAGCTCTCAACCCATTGGGCGTGGGCACTTTGCCGCCAACCGGCACTCCGCTGAAACGAACTTCGTCGCTGCCATCGCCCAGAGCGAGGCCGCCATGGAGATTTTCAGAGAGCAGAACAGCGGCCACCTGGTGCTGATGTCTTCGGTCAGTGGTGTTCGTGGGTTCCGTGGCCCTCTGAACGTTTATGCCGCCACCAAGGCCGCCGTGGCTTCATTGGCAGAAGGCCTGCAACTGGATACCAGGGGCAAACCGATCAACGTCAGCAACATATTGCCCGGCTATATACTTACGGATATTAACCGGGACACGGAGAATGCCCCCTTCCGCGTCGATCTGGAAACCGGCGTCAAGGCCCTGGTAAAGGCCATCGAATCTGAAAAACGCCGGGCCTACGTGCCCTGGTGGCCCTGGACACCGCTGGGTTATGTGTTGAAATCCCTGCCCTTCGGGCTATTTGCAAGGGTCATGTAACCGGTTGTAGGTCTGCTGGATGATCAGTCGCCGCGCTGGGCGGCGCGGCGCAACTCTTCACGTACCGCGGCCACAGCTCGGTCGGCAATCAGCCCTTCGCTGGCGGCGTGTTTCGCCATTTCCAGGTTGTCGGCGGCCAGAATCAGATCACATCCCACTTCCCGGGCCTCGAGGGCAAGCCGGTCGATGGCTTCCGAGCGCTCAGGGGTATTGCTGACATCGCGGATATAAATCCCCAGTATCCGGTCGGGATGCTCTCGAAGAATGCGGCTGTACACCTCCGGGTCCCGCTGCCCGGAGTCCCCAACCAGGACAAAGCGCATATCCGGGTACATCCCCAGAATATGCCGGATCGCGTCCCGCTTATGATCCTTGGCCCTTCGCGGCAGCAGACTGCCACGCTTCATGCCCCACTCGCGCAGGATGAGGATCGGCCCATGGGGAATTCGATTACGGCGAAAAACTTCCGCCAGTACGTGATAGATGCTCCAGGGCGCACGGGACACGTAGAACAGCGGGTTTCCCTCGCCTTGATCGCGGCCGGCATGAAAGGCCTGATAAAGGGCCGGCACGCCGGGAAACACCATACGGCTTTCGGCGCCCTGGGCAAACAGGCGCCACATCATCATGACGGTATTGGCAACACCAGTGTAAACCACGGTGTCGTCGATATCGCTGATCACGCCGAAACGGGCACGAGGCTGTGGCGTATAGAACTCACCAATGGTGGCGGCACGCTCGTCGGCGTGACTGTCCAGAGACAGCTGCATTTCATGCCAGGAAACCTCAGACGGCATGGTGCGCAGTTCCATATCAACCCGGAAGAACCCGTGCCTATCGGTATGAACGAAGGTATTGGTGTCTTTGTACCGTATACGGACCCGGGCTCCGACAATCGGCTTGCGCAGCAATCTGCGGACAAGATCGATTAAATCCCGGCGCAGCAGATCCTCCCGCCACGAGGCCCCGAACCCGGGCTGCCGGAAAACCTGCCCCATCAGAAACAGGCGATTTGGCGAGCCGTAACCCCGGTAAGCCTGGATAAACAGCCCGCCCCGACCACTGTCGCCCTTTACCGGGGCCGCCAGGATATGAAGCCCCCGGCGAAAGGCCTGTGCATACCGGTAAAATCCACTCCGAAACGACATCAAATCCTCTTCCGGCAGGAAAATAGACTGCAACCGCGTTATCAGTGCCCGGCCAGCCAATTGTGGATCCGCTCATAAACCGCTTGGCTGTCGAGCAGATCAAAGTGATTGACGCCGAATACCACACATTGATGGGCGGCGGGAATCGGCAGCGCCCGGTCCGGATCCTGGTGCAAACCCGGCGCGCTCATGCCGTGGCCGTGCCTGCGGCAGTCTCACGAGACGCTGGCCCGCACGGAGGTGTTGCAGCAAATGGGACGCGTCATGACACTCTCCAGTTTCCTTCACCTGGGAGCTACATTATCACAGTTGCTGCAACTGGATGTCATGGCCGGGGTGTCTCTCAGGTTACTCTTCTTGCTCATCACTGAAAGCAGATCGGTGAAATTCCGCAGCTTCTTCCGCTTCTTTTACGCCCGTCTCCCGGATCTCCGGCACATCGCCGCCCGCCAGCGTCTCAAGCACCGCGTGCACGCCATGTGAGAGTGATGTCAGGTTGTAACCGCCTTCCAGAACGAGTACCAGGCGTCCTTCACAGTGTGTATCGGCAATGTCCTGAACGATCCGGGTGATCATCCTGAAACCGTCATAGGTGAGGTTCAGTGCCATATCGTTGCGGTGTGGGTCGAACCCGGCGGAAACCAGTACGAGATCCGGTTTGAAGTAATCGGCAGCCGGCACCAGAATCTCGCGGAAGACTTTCTCGAAGGCAACATCGCCAGAGGTCTCCGGTAGCGGCACATTGATGGTGAACCCTTCGCCGAGGCCCTCGCCTATCTCCTCGATGTGGCCCGAACCCGGATAAAAGGGCGCCGCACAATGGGTGTCAAAGAACAGCACATCCGGCTCTGCCCAGAAGATATCCTGGGTACCGTTACCGTGGTGCGCGTCCCAGTCAATGATCAGGATACGTTCACACCCCAGTTTGGCCTGGGCATGGGCGGCTGCTACCGCAATATTATTGAGCAGGCAGAAACCGCGGGCACGCACCGGCTCGGCGTGGTGCCCCGGTGGCCGCACCAGAGCGAACGCGCTTTTACATTCACCGTTCACAACGCTTTCTACGGCAGCAATGGCATTGCCGGCCGCTGCGGTGGCCGCGTTTATGCTTTCCGGTGAAACGGCGGTTGTATCCCGGTCGAGCCAGGCACGCTTTCCCGCAAATGAAAACATGTGGTCCAGGTAGGCGGCGGTGTGTACTCGTGCCAGCTGATTATAGGTTGCCGGGGCCGCGCCCGCCCTGAACTGAACACCCTCTATTGGATTCTCGTCCAGGTATGCCTTGATTGCCGTCAGACGCCCCGGGTGCTCCGGATAACTCCATTTGAAATCCAGCCCCTGGAGAATCGACCTCACGCGCTTTTCCACCCTGCTGGGCATGAATGGCAAATCCACCTCGGGGTTGTGCCCCAGCATTACCTCGTCATAAAACACGTGCACACTTCGGTCGCCGATCATGAGACTATCCCTTGCTTCGTTATTGCTGCTTCGCCAGAGCTTGCTTCACATTTGAGGTGAATGCTGCGGCGCGAATGCCTGTTGGCCGGAAGCCCAGTTTGGTCCACGCTGCCTCGGCCTCCTTGTTCGTGGCGGAATATTCGAGAATCAGCTCTGAAACATTGTGGCTCTCTGCAAACGCGACCAAATCCCGGAGCAACGCCTTAAAAATACCCCGATGCCTGAATTCCGGCTCAACCCATACATCGTCAATCATTCCCGACCTGAACTCCACCGGCTCAGTCTGCGCCCAGATTCCCTGGGTACTCCATACATAAACGTAGCCCATTCCAACCAGCCCCGCCTCGCTACTGTCTGCTACCACCAGGTGTTTATCCTCGTCTTTCAGAGAAGAACTCAACGCCTTGAGGAGCCGTTTGTGTTCGCTCTCCCTGAGGTCCTTTGGCTCGCCCCCTGAGACATGCAGCGCCAGTTTTACCAGGAACTCCACCAACAGCGGGAGATCCTGTTCCCGGCCTTCCCTTATTACGTACTCCTTTTCAGTTTTCTTTCTGCTCATAACCAACTCCTGTGAACCCATCGCGCAGAGCAAACCGAAGAGCAATCGGGGCCGAACTTCGACGTTTTCAGCCAGTGACCAGCGGAAGGCGCTACCAGAAGCTTAGCCTCTCTCCATAACCTCGACAAAAAATCCAGACCCGCAAAGGCGCTTGGCACAGAAGCAGCATCAGGGTAACGTCGATATTACTCATGTCAGGCGGGGCCAACTAACGGTGCTGGTCCCTCGCTCCATGGTGTTGATCTGATCTTTACCGAGGGTTGTTAATGCCTGACAACACGGGTAGCCAAAAGGTTCACAGGGTAGGATTGTGACAAAATTTTTCCTGATTCTTGGGTTGGCACTGGTGATTGCGCTGGTTTCAACCGCCAGCTCCAGTCCAATGCCCATTGAGGAGCGGCTGATCCGGATTCAGGCGGAGGATACACTCCATCAATTCAACGGTATCACAACCGAACCCCCGGAGCTGCAGGCCGCCCTGCTCGATATGGCAGACGACGAGCTGCTGCTGGTGAAAGCCCGGGCCGCCTATCTTCGATACCCCGAAATGACCCGAAAGATCCTGCCCCTTTACGGGGCAGAGGAAGAGTTTCGCATAATCCTTCGGCTATACGGCGAGAACATCCTTCCGCCCATTTACTACTTCCTGAACAGACCGATTGGCTCGATCGAGCTGATGAACACGGCGGCTGACAAGTATCAGGCCGTCAAAAACTTCTTTACTGGCAAGGAGGCGACTTCTGAAAACAAGGCCACCCCCGGGGCCGACAACCTGCTTCCGGCGGAGCGTGGTTGGTATGCGGTGCGTTTCATTCAGGAAGAAGGCCATGATTTCCTGGGCCAGTTTGTCGTCAGTGATCAGGGGAAAATCACCTGGGTAAGAACTGAGCGGGTTCTGGAAAACCTCAACCAGTTTTTTGCCAGCGGAATCCGCAACCTCGAGATCCAGTACCGCACCGGTGAAGAGGTGTCCGCGGAGGACATTGGCTGGGCGTCGATAGACGTGCTCGTTTTCGCCAGTGCCCTGAAGGTACTCCGGGTGGGGCGGGCCGTGGCAGTCTCAACCCGGGGCGCCGCCCGAAGCACTCGCTCCGCAGCCCTCGCTACCCGTCTGGCCAACAGCGGCCGGATGCTCATGAACAGTGCCCGGTACGCCAAATGGCCAGCGATCATAGGTGTTGGCTACCTCGTGGTTTCCCACCCCGGCATCATTAGTGATTTCCTCGCGGAAGTGTCTGAAGTGCTGGGCTATCCGGCCTGGCTGGTGCAGTTCCTGGGCTGGTTGTTGATACTTCTGCCGGCATTGTACATCGGCAGCTGGATATACCGGCTGATCCTGCGGCCCACTATTGTCGTGCTCACTGGGCTGGTGTCCGGGCTATCTCCGCGCCCGGGATATTGAGGATATCGAGGCCTGGCTGATAGGCCTCGGTACGCACATCAAACAGCCCAAGCAGCGTGTGGAATATCCAGTCGTGGTTCATGGTTTGGTCCTTGGCGGCGCGCAGGGCCCCCTCGTTCACCCCGGAAAAGTTGTCGGAGAACCACATCACTGCCGGAACATGGCGCTGAGCATCGGGCGCAATAAACATCGGCAGGCCATGCAGGTACACGTCGAATTCACCCAGGGATTCACCGTGGTCGCTTACATAAAACATTCCAGTTTGAAACCCGCCCGTATTTCGCTTCAGCAAATCGATCACCTTTGACAGGAAAAAGTCGGTGTACAGAATCGCATTGTCATACGCATTATTGATGGATTCCTTGCTGCACTCCTCCAGTTGGTTGGTCTGGCAGACCGGAGTGAACTTCTCAAAAGCCTTGGGATACCGCTTGTAATAGGCGGGCCCGTGGTTGCCCATCTGGTGCAGTACTATCAGGATGTCCCCTTTCGGGTGGGCATCAATGTATTGCTGCAGGTTGGTCAGCATTCCGGTGTCGCGGCATTCTTCACCGTCGCACTCAGGGTTATTTTCTGGCGTCTTGAAATTGCGGTAGGTAATCCGTGTGGCCGTCCCCTTGGAGTCGGAATTATTGTCCAGCCACAGCACGTTCACGCCGGTGCGAGCGAGAATATCCAGCACATTTTCGGTGGCTGCGGCTTTTTGCTCATCGTAGTTCGACGTACCGTACACGGAAAACATGCAAGGTACGGAGGTAGCCGTCGAGGTTCCACATGACCAGAAGTCTGAAAAGCTGATGACATCTTCCTTCGCCAGTTCCGGGTTGGTCTCGCGCTCATACCCATTGAGTGAAAACCGGTCTGCTCTTGCAGTCTCGCCAACCACCATAATCATCAGTTCACGGGAGCCATCCGACGGAGCCGCATGGGCATCCTCGGCGATCATTTTGAATGGCAGACTGCTGCTTTCAATGAAGCTACCGGCAAACTTGACGGTCGAGACAAGGTAGAAAGACGGATTGGCGTAATACCTCAATATTTTATGTTCCCGGATAAAAGAAGCGTAGAAATTGCCAAAGACCACAACGGTGAGCACACCAATACCCAGCGAAATTGACGCCAGTTTGATGGTGGACAGAATATCCCGGCGTACCGTTCCGGTGGTAATCCGAACACGATAGACAAACAACGACGGCAGAATGCCGAGCAAGATCACGTAAATCGCGAGGGTACCGGACATCAGGTCCGACGCTTCAGAGACGTTGGTCTGCGCCACGTTACGCAGCATGTCGGTATCGATCACTGTGTTATAGCTGTCCATGAAATAGGCAGCAAAGGAAGACAGCATCAGGATCGTGATCAACACTGGCTTGGTGGTATAGCGATAACAAACCAGAGAGAAAATGAGAACCAGAGCAGCGCCAAAGACCACCGCCAGGGAGATCAGAAACGCGGCATTACCCGGATTCAGCGGGTAGACATCGACGATGTTCGCAAAAAATGCACGGTTACCAAATGCCATCAGGAATACCGACACCACAACAATCAGTGTCGATTTATTCATGACAAACAGGCTCTGCCAAAAACGTTTCATGCCACCTCAGGTAAATCAAGTTGTTCGCGACGACGGGGCTGCGAAAAGGCCGTAGGCCCCAATATCAGAGAGCGGCAGTGTGGCAGACCAACCTTAATCAAAACTTAAGTGCAGCCAGAACACGCGCTCCGGCGTCGCTGGAAGGGAGTCAGAATACCTTGATGATGCCTGGAGGCCTTTCGCACCGGTGCGAATCGGCTGGTAAATGCCAGTGGAATCGCTGTGCAATATCCCGCCTTCAAACAGGTAGGTGTTTTTCCGTTCGTGTTCTTGCAGCAATAGTCTGTCACATTGAACGGTCGCATGGACCGCATTGGAGAGCCACCGTGAACATTGCCATCTGGTTTGTCCTGATTGGGAGTTTGCTGATCATGATCGGATTGCGGCTATCCATTTTGCAGCGATTCCATCTGACACCAACCCTTGTCTACCTGGCGGTAGGCATTGCCCTGGGACCGACGGTGTTTGGTGCCTTTCATTTCAACCCGCTGAAACAGGCGCATTTTCTGGAGGTGCTGGCCGAAGTTGCGGTACTGCTGTCGCTGTTTATCGCAGGCATGAAGATGCCGGTGCCCTTTCTTTGGCAGGAATGGAAGGCGCCCATCCGACTGGCCTTTGTGTCCATGACGATCAGTGTCGCCCTGACAGCGGCTTTTGGATATTACGTGCTTGGCCTGCCCCTGGGTGGGGCTATTCTGCTGGGCGCCATTCTCGCCCCCACCGATCCGGTGCTGGCGACCGAGGTTCAGGTTCGGCATGTGGGCGATAAAGACCCCTTGCGATTCACACTGACCAGCGAAGCCGGGATGAATGACGGCAGCGCCTTCCCATTTGTCATGCTGGGGCTGGCGCTGATCAGCACACCGGCAAGTTTTGAACTGATGGGCACCTGGGCACTGAAAGACGTTTTATGGTCGACGCTGGCTGCCCTTTTCGTAGGTCTGGTGATGGGGCACGTATTGGCGCAAGTGGTGCAGAAGCAGCGCATCCTCGACAGCGAGCGCCCCCTGCTTGACGATTTTCTCGGCCTGGGCCTGATCGGTGTGGTTTACGGCATGTGCCTGGCGCTTGACGCCTGGGGGTTTCTGGCGGTTTTCGTCGCCGCTATTTCCCTGCGGCAGTCAGAGCTCAGGCAGGCAGGTAAAAACGCTCCCGGTGATACCGCCGATCCCCTGTCAGTATTTCCGGACCCGAGAGGCAGGCCACAGCCACAACTGAGCCCCCAGGTATCGGATGGTTCCCTTATTTTCAAGGAATCTCTGGAGCGGGTGTCGGAACTGGCCCTTGTTCTTTTGCTGGGCGGGATGCTGTTTCTTGATTCCTGGAGCTTCAGAGCCATCGGCCTGGCACTTTTCCTGTTTTTAGTGGTCCGACCGGTCAGTGTTTTCCTCGGTCTGCTTGGTTCCGGAACCCCGTTAAGGTTACAGATGCTGGTGGGCTGGTTCGGCGTACGCGGCATCGGCTCGATCTACTACCTGATGTTCGCCATCGTCTTTGGCCTGCCTGAAGAGCTTTCCGTGGAACTTATCCACATTACGCTGGTTGTTATCGTCCTCTCGATTATCGTCCACGGGCTGACGGTCCGTCCGATGATTCTGAAGTGGTGGAGTTAGCTTTTACTCAAAGCACAAAAATGATTATTAAGCAATCGTAATGCATCTTAACAGGTCGGCATTGGCCTTAAGAATTTAGATAAAAAACCATATCTTTCAGGCATTTCAAGATCCTCAGTGACGCTTCTATCGAACTGACAGCCACTCAAACTGCCCCTCGCGCCTTGAAAGCAGCGCGAATTAACCTAAACGTCCGTAACAGGGACGCGGATAAGTTAACACCGCTCCCAGGCAGCACATTTCATTTATGCCGACAAAGAGAAGGAGCATTCTATGAAAGCTCAACTCACTTCACTTATCGCACTGTCTCTGGCCAGTTCAATGTCGTTGGCAGCGGCCAACTTTACCTTTCAGGATGCCAACGACGACGGCAAGATTTCCAAAGACGAGTACTACAACACCCTGAGCGATTCCGGTATCTACGCCGACTGGGATCTGAACGACGACGGGTTGCTCGACGTTGGTGAATTCGAAGACGTTGGCTTCGACTATGAATTCTCAGAATGGGACGTCGACAACAACGACTATCTGGACGCCGGCGAGCTCTATGATAGCTACTACGACACCTATGACGACAACGAAAACGGTCACTGGGATGCCGGCGAGTGGGACGATGCAGGTGATGAAGGCTTCTTTGACGTCTGATCACCGCTAACCTCATTGCACTCACCATCCCGGTGAGCCAGCGTCCCGGTCACGGGGCCGGGACGCTTCATTCCTCCGCTTCTTATCCGGACACATCACCCGCGTCGGCCTTCTTGGCACGCGCTTCACCATGGAGCAGGCGTTTTCCTTGAGTTATCCGTAAAACACCGACCAAGACGAACGCCTGCAAAAACTGGATAATGGCCGCCATTCATCACAGGCTTTCAAGCCACAGCGCGCCAAATTCTCCGATCCAGGACTCTTTGTAATGGAAATCAACGTCAACTTTCTCGAGAACCTCAGACTTGAAGCCAGGTTTGACGATTTCACGGTCGTAACGGACCAGCCCATCCGCTACAAGGGCGATGGCTCCGCGCCCAGCCCGTTTGATTACTTCCTGGCGTCCTCTGCCCTGTGCGCGGCCTATTTTGTCCGGGTTTACTGCCTGGCCCGGGATATTCCCACCGAGAATATCCGCCTGTCCCAGAACAACATTGTGGATCCCGAGAACCGTTACAACCAGATCTTCAAGATTTCCGTGGAGCTGCCGGAGGACATCTCCGACAAGGACCGGCAGGGCATCCTCCGCTCCATCGACCGCTGCACAGTGAAAAAGGTGGTGCAGACCGGCCCCACCTTCGAGATTGAAACCGTCGAGAACCTGGATGCCGATGCCCAGGCTCTCCTGATGACTCAGCCGGAAGGCGGCACCCAGACGTTTATAGAAGGCAAGGACCTGCCCCTGGAGCAGACCATCGCCAACATGACCGGCATCCTTGAAGAGCTGGGCATGAAGATCGAGATTGCCTCCTGGCGCAACATCGTGCCCCATGTGTGGTCGCTGCATATCCGTGATGCCGCCTCACCCATGTGCTTCACTAATGGCAAGGGTGCCACCAAGGAAAGCGCGCTTTGCTCTGCCCTGGGAGAGTTCATAGAGCGCCTGAGCTGCAACTTCTTTTACAACGACCAGTTCTTCGGGGAAGACATCGCCAACAGCGAGTTTGTCCACTATCCAAACGAAAAGTGGTTCAAGCCCGGCCCCGACGATGAGCTGCCGGAAGGCATCCTGGATGACCACTGCCTGGCCATCTACAACCCGGACGGCGAGCTGTCCGGCTCCAACCTGATCGATACCAACTCCGGGAAGACCGAGCGCGGGATAGTCTCCCTGCCCTTTGTACGCAAGTCAGACGGCGAGGTGGTGTATTTCCCCTCCAACCTGATCGAGAACCTGTTCCTCAGCAATGGCATGAGTGCCGGTAACACCCTGCAAGAGGCAGAGGTTCAGTGCCTCTCGGAGATTTTCGAGAGGGCGGTGAAGAAACAGATTATTGAAGAAGAAATTGCCTTGCCGGACGTGCCCCGGGAAGTACTTGAGAAATACCCGGACATTCTTGAGGGTATCGAAGCCCTCGAAGCCCAGGGCTTCCCGACGCTGGTGAAGGATGCCTCCCTTGGCGGCCAGTTCCCGGTGATGTGCGTTACCCTGATGAACCCGCGAACCGGCGGTGTGTTTGCCTCCTTTGGCGCCCACCCAAGCTTCGAGGTGGCCCTTGAGCGCAGCCTGACCGAGCTGCTTCAGGGCCGCAGCTTCGAAGGCCTCAACGACGTGCCAGCACCCACATTCAACAGCCTGGCAGTCACCGAGCCGAACAACTTCGTGGAGCACTTCATCGACTCCACCGGCGTGGTGTCCTGGCGCTTCTTCAGTGCAAAATCAGACTACGATTTTGTCGAATGGGATTTCTCCGGCACCAACGCCGAGGAAGCCGCGTGCCTGTTCGGCATTCTCGGGGATATGGGCAAGGAAGTGTATGTCGCGGTTTATGAGGAGCTAGGCGCGCCGGTCTGCAGGATCCTCGTTCCGGGCTATTCCGAGGTGTACCCGGTGGAAGACCTGATCATGGACAACACCAACATGGCCCTGGACTACCGGAAAGACATTCTTAACCTGCACCGCCTGAGCGACGAGCAACTGGCCGACCTGGTGGAACGCCTTGAAGCGAGCCAGCTGGACAACTACATGACAATCATCACCCTGATTGGCGTGGAGTTTGACGAGAACACGATCTGGGGCCAGCTCACCATCCTGGAGCTGAAGATCCTGATCTGTCTCGCCCTGCAGTGGCACGAGGAAGCGCTGGAGTTCGTGGACATGTTCCTGCAGTTCAACGACAACACCGTTGAGCGGGGTCTGTTCTACCGGGCGATGTATGCCGTTCTGGAAGTCACCCTTGATGAAGAGATGGAGCTGGATGACTACATCACCAACTTCACTCGCATGTTCGGTGAAAAAACCATGGCAGCGGTTGTCGGCTCAGTGGATGGTTCCGTAAGGTTCCATGGTCTTGAACCAACCAACATGCAGCTGGAAGGACTGGAGAAACATCAGCGGCTGATCGAAAGCTACCGAAAGCTGCATCACGCCCGGGCAGCCAGGGCAGGCCTGGCGTAAAGAATTCTGCTGATTGATGGCAAACCTGCGGCCGTCACCGCCTGCGTTACGCCGGTACGCTTGACCCTTCAGCCTGATCCTCTTTGCTGGCCGCCAGAACTCGAACCCGTTCGAAATCCTCCTCGGTGAACACCCCGTTCACCCCGGAGATGGCGGCCAGCTTCATGCCATGTTTCAGGCCCAGCTTGTAGATCTCCCGCACCTTCTCCCATTCAATGTTGCGGCCCAGGGTGAAATTCTCGAAGCGCCCTTCGAGGGCCAGCACGATGGTTTCCGCCAGGCAGGCATAGGCGATGCCTTTGGGCAGACCAATATCCTTCATGCGCACCTCGCCCGGTAACTGGATCTCGCCGGATTCGATCACCAGCACATCCGGGCGTTTCGCCACATCTTCCGCCGGGATATCGAGGGGCCGGGCCACGTCGGTAATCACGCACCCGGGCTTTACCTTCATGATATCGAGAATGCGTTTTCCGGCACCGGAAGTGGCGGTCACGATCATGTCCATGTCGGCCAGGTCACGCTCGGCTGAGCCCGCCACATGCACAATGGCGCCGGGGGTTTCCTGCTCGATGCTTTCCTTCAGGGCGAGCAGTTTTGCCGGCTCCGGCGCGGCCAGGTAGATCTCGTCCACCGCCTTTGCCAGCAAACGGGCGCAGACAGACCCAATGGCTCCCGTGGCGCCCACCACCATGGCCTTGCCGGCGGCTTTACCGCTGGGACCGATACTGACCCGCCCTATTTTCTTCATGGCGTCGTGGGCAGCCCAGAGGGCGCCGGAGGCACTGTAGCTGTTGCCGGTGGTAATCGGCAGCGGCGCCCGCTTGGCCACCGTAATCCCCGCATCTCCCACGACCTTGGTAAACGCACCAAGGCCCATGATCTGGGCTCCGAGTTCCTTCGCCAGCTTTGCCGCCTGCAGCAGGCGCGCGTAGGTAAATTCCGGCCCATGGGCCATGATTTCCCTCGGCGTACCGCCCACCGTAATCAGCCAGCCCTCCACCTCATCACCGGTCGGCGAATGAACCCCCGATACTTTTGAATAGATAAACGGCGGAGTATAGGCCACGGCCTTTTCGACCAGGTTCATCACCACCGGCGGTGAGACATTGGCAATCCAGTCCAGAGGCGGTGTTTTGGTGAGATACTGCTGCGACAGGGGGTGGATGACAAAGGCGAAGCGATTTACCCGGCGATAACCATTCGGGTAAAGGATCCGGGGCTCAATCCCCAGGCTCTGGATCACATCCAGGTAATCATCCGGCCCAAGCTGTTCCGGCGTGCGGGAAAGCGCGGCGCTGATCATGGCTTCCATCACATTCACGCCCACCGGGCGGCCCTCCAGCCAGGGGCTGTAATCCACCACCATGGCCACGTTCCTGGAACGCATCCAGTCGAGGGACGACTCGGCAACACGGGAGGTGATCACGGTTTTGCCATCCAGCTCTTTCCGGGTGAAATGCTCCAGATCTCCGATAGCCGCCACAATCACATGGGCTTCGGCCACTGCGTGATGCAGTGAACCCTTAACCAGACCCTCACCGAGACGATAGAGCGGCGTGCGCAGAAGCGCCTCGATGGTTTTAACCGCCACGGGGTGGAACATCAGGGGGGCGGTCAGCGAGGTGTAGGTTTCAAGCTGATTCAGCGATGTCAGCAGCCTTGGCACGCCGAAATCGTTGTAGGGGTCGGCGAAGAACAGGTTTTCCGTGTGTTCAGAGAGCGCCCGGGCAATGCGATAGCCTGCCTGGCCATTCATGAACAGTACCCGGGCGTTGTCGAAAAAATGCCCCAGCTCGGACTGGGTATGGCGCACTGCCCACTCCTGCAGAATACCCCGCAGGCCCGCGCCGGTGGTGACTGGCTTATCCGGAACGCAGGCCTCCAGGCGGGCAGTGTCCGGATGCTCAAGCTGCTCCCGGCCCACCTCGTAGTGATCGTGGATCATGCTCAGCCCGATGGCGTCTGCCTGAACGTGAACCGATTCAAGCACCGCTTCCGCGCGCGCCAGATCGCCGTCCGTGCCGATCCGGATTATACGAAATGGCTGGCCCAGAAATTCGGTTTCCAGATCGTAATCGTATTCTGCAGATCCCTGGCTCACACTGACAACGGTCTTCATATTCAGGCCTTTCCTTTTCCTGTGGTTATCACCTACAGCCTAATTCACAACACTGCTTTCTGCCTTAGCCCAGATCAAATTCCATGGCACCATTCAGCGTCTACAATGAAAGACAGCCCGAGCGCACATTCAGACGGCAACGACTTTATTCAGGAGCGCACTATGACCATTCAGGAAGAACTGAACGCCACCGTCCGGGAACTGGTTCAGCCCGGCAAGGGTATTCTCGCGGCGGATGAGAGCCACCCCACCATTGCCAAGCGTTTCAAGGCCGTGGGTGTCGAGTCCAGCGAACAAAAGCGCCGGGAATACCGCAGCCTGATCTTTTCCGCAGCGGGCCTGGGTGAGTCGGTAAGTGGTGTTATTCTGTTCGAGGAGACCCTCGGCCAGAACAGTCTGGACGATGTACCCATGCCCCGATTGCTTGCCAGCCAGGGCATCGTGCCGGGCATCAAGGTGGATAAGGGCAAGCAGCCTCTGGTTAATGCGCCCGGTGACGAGATTACGGTGGGCCTTGATGGCCTGGAAGACCGCCTGGAAATCTATAAGAATCAGGGCGCCCGGTTTGCCAAATGGCGAAATGTATTCCACATCTCCGACATCCTTCCCTCGCGCCAGGCCGTGGAAGCGAATGCCGAGGTTCTCGCACGCTATGCGGCCATATGCCAGTCACTGGGCATTGTGCCCATCGTGGAGCCGGAGGTGCTGATAGACGGCAACCACACGATCGAGCGGAGCGCAGACGTCAGCGGGGAAGTGTTGAGAGAGGTCTTCCACGCGCTCTACCGGCACAAAGTCGAGCTGACGCAGATGATCCTGAAACCGAGTATGGTCACCCCCGGCCAGGAAAGCCCGAAGGCGTCTCCTGAAGAGGTGGCGACAGCAACCCTCAAGGTCTTTCAGCGTGTGGTGCCGGCGGCCGTTCCGGGCATCTTCTTTCTGTCGGGTGGCCAGACTCCCGAGGAGGCCACCGCCAACCTGAACGCCATGAACAGTCAAGGCCCACAACCCTGGGCGCTGAGCTTTTCCTATGGCCGTGCGCTCCAGGAGCCGGCCCAGAAAGCCTGGGCCGGCAACCTGGACAACGGCCCGGATGCCCAGGCCGCGATGCTCAAGCGGGCGCGACTGAACGGGGCCGCGCGGGCGGGCACCTACCGGCCGGAAATGGAAGACTGAATCCGGCCGGCCTTCTGTTCAGGCGCCGCTTCGGGCTGCTGAATCACTGGCAGCCAGAGACGCAACTTGCCGAGCCATCAAATGCCATGGTGCGACCACTGAGCGGCACGTAAACCGGCACCTTAACCGACGCCTGGAACAGCGCTGTACGGGTGCCCTCCTGAACCTTGCCACCGGAGGTAGCCGGCTCATTGGCATGGGATGGGATCACCGCCTTGGGTTGCACCAGATCGTTGATCACATAGGCCGCCTGGGTCGGTCCGGTGGTGTAGGTGTCGCCAATGTTCATGACCGCCAGCTCCGCCTTGTAGTGGTCTTTCACCACCAACTCCTGCTCAGCGGTAATGCCGGTATCCCCTGACAGGTACACCACCAGGCCATTGGAGAATTCCAGCACATAGCCAGTGGGCGGCCCAACGCTGGCAGCGACACCGGCGGCTTTCAGATGTTCCGCCAGCGGCCCGGTCAGGAACGCGGGAGAAACACCGTTACTGTGCACCGCAGGCACGGTGGTGATGGCAACGCCACCCACTTCCCGCTCGCCACCAAAACGCACCAGCATTGAATTGGCGGGGTCACCGCCAGCATTCTTCAGCTTGGCGGCAAAGAACGCCGGCATCTCGCTGCCCGTTACAATCTTCGCGTTATTTTGTACGGCGATATCGATGGTGTTGGACTGCGGCAATGTGGAGACATCGGTGGCCGGCGAGGCGCAGGTACCCTGATTGGTCTTGCTGATTCGCTGGTCTCCTATATGGTCTCCGTGCATGTGGGACACGAGGATGATATCAACCTTGCCCAGCCTGGGATCGTCGGGTCCGGCGACGGTTCGCCCGGCATCGTAAAGAATGCGGGTGCCATTGGGGTCTTCAAAGACCAGTGCGCGGTCGCGGCTGCAGAATTCGCCATCATGGCTGCCCAGCGGAGTGACTTTCACCACATGGTCATCGGCAACGGCCGGCAGCGCTGCGCCCAGCAACAGACAGGCAGAGGCCCCCGCCATGGCGACGGTGCTTCGGAACAATCCTTGAGACATATTATTCGTCCTCCCACTTGTTTTATTGTTCATACCCACACTGATACGAACGTTAGCGCTCTTAGTACCAGTGTAGTCAGCGAGAAGAAGAATTTTCGATGCAGACGGATCAGGCCGCGCGGGAATCCGTAATCGACACCGGTTGCTCCAGACACGCCAGCATGGGCGCCACCTGGCGGATCTTGCGGGCGTCGGGCCAGAGGGCTTCCGCTTCGGCAAAGCCCTGGCGCAGAAAGTTGAGCCATTGCTTGATGCGGCCCGTCACATAGCGGTCTTCCAGCCAGCCCTGGAGCACGGTGGCGTACTCACGAACCAGGGCCACCGCTTCCGGCCAGGTCATATCCGGTACCGTTATGCCCTGCTGGCTGGCCTTGATCTGGCGGGCCAGGTCTGGCCGGGCGATCAGGCCGCGGCCAATCATCACATCCTCGCAGCCCGAAACTTCACGGCAGCGCCAGTAATCGGCGACAGACCAGATCTCACCATTGGCGATGATACGGGTATTCACAGCTTCCCGGGCCCGGGCGATTTCCTCCCAGTAGGCAGGCGGTTTGTAACCATCCACCTTGCTGCGGGCATGGATAACGATCTCTTCCGCGCCTGCGGCCTCGAGGGCCTGGGCGCAGGCAACGCCCATGGACCGATCGTCATAACCCAAACGCATTTTCGCGGTAACCGGCACTGCCGCCGGCACAGCCTGGCGGACTGCCGTCACAATCTCGTGCATCAGCTCGGGCTCGCGCATCAACACGCAACCACCCTTGTGCTTGTTGACGGTCTTGGCGGGGCAGCCGAAATTGATATCCACCTGGGTCGCGCCCAGTTCCGCGGCCCGCACGCCATGGCGGGCCATCTGTTGCGGGTCCGAGCCCAGCAACTGGACGGCCACCGGTGTGCCCACTTCGGTGAGTGACTGATTGTGCAGTTCCGGGGCGTATTTGTAGAACACCCTGGGCGGGAGCATGCCGTGGGTCACGCGAACAAATTCGGTTACGCACCGGTCAATGCCACCGACTCTGGTCAGTGTTTCACGGATGGGTGCGTCGACCAGCCCTTCCATCGGGGCGAGGATGATTCGCATGAGTGCTCCAGCAACGAGGGTCTGTTCAGGGAAAGGCTGTTCAAAAATCAGCCGGAGCGGATTGTAAGGAATTTGGCGGGAAGTTGGTAGACGGGCACCCCGTTACCGGGGTGCCCATTTACTGACTGGCAGGTCTTACTTGACGTCGAAGCGATCGGCGTTCATGACCTTGGTCCAGGCAGCAACAAAGTCCTTCACGAACTTCTCTTCGTTGTCGTCCTGGGCGTACAGCTCTGCGTAGGCACGCAGGATGGAGTTGGAACCGAACACCAGATCAACCCGGGTCGCGGTGAACTTGGTGTTGCCATTCTTGCGATCCACGATGTTGTACGAGTTCTTGCCGGTTGGCTCCCAGCGGTTCGCCATATCGGTCAGGTTCACGAAGAAATCATTGGTCAACTGGCCGACGCGATCCGTGAAAACGCCGTGCTTGGTGCCGCCATGGTTGGTGCCGAGCACCCGCAGGCCACCGAGCAGAACGGTCATTTCCGGTGCGGTCAGGCCCATCAACTGGGCGCGGTCCAGAAGCATCTCTTCCGGCTTGACCACATAGTCCTTCTTCTGCCAGTTGCGGAAGCCATCAGACAACGGCTCAAGCGGCTCGAACGACTCGGCATCGGTCATTTCGTCGGAGGCATCGCCACGGCCCTTCAGGAAGGGAACATGAACGTCATGGCCGGCGGCCTTTGCAGCCATCTCGATACCCAGGTTGCCACCCAGCACAATCACGTCAGCCATGCTGGCGCCAGTGTCGGCAGAGATCTTCTCGTACACCTTCAGCACCCTGGCCAGACGATCCGGCTCATTGCCTTCCCAGTCTTTCTGGGGAGCCAGACGGATTCGGGCACCATTGGCACCGCCGCGCATGTCAGAACCCCGGAAGGTGCGGGCGCTGTCCCAGGCGGTGCAGACCAGTTCATTCAGGCTCACACCGGCTTCGGCGATCTTCTCCTTGACCACTTCCTCAATGTAATTGGTCTCACCCTGGGGGACCGGATCCTGCCAGATCAGGTCTTCGGCTGGCACGTCCGGACCGATGTACCGTGACTTCGGCCCCATATCCCGGTGAGTCAGCTTGAACCAGGCACGGGCGAAGCAGTCCTTGAAGTATTCCGGGTCGGCCATGAATTTTTCGCAGATCGGCCGGAATGCCGGATGCATCTTCATGGCCATGTCGGCGTCGGTCATCATCGGCATGCGACGGACTGACGGATCAGTCGCATCAACCGGCATATCCTCCTCTTTGATATCGATCGGTTCCCACTGATTTGCACCCGCCGGACTCTTGGTCTGCCGCCATTCGTAGCCGAACAGAAGATCGAAATACCCCATATCGAACTGAGTCGGGTTGGTGGTCCAGGCGCCTTCCAGCCCTGAGGTTATTGCATTGGCGGCTTTGCCCTGCAGGTTCGGGTTGTGCCAGCCGAGCCCCTGTTCATTAACGTCCGCAGCTTCCGGCTCGGCACCAAGGGCATCGGCATTGCCGTTACCATGGGTCTTACCAACCGTATGGCCGCCGGCCGTCAAGGCCGCAGTCTCCTCGGCATCCATGGCCATTCGGGCGAAGGTTTCCAGTACCTGGTCACCGCTCTTGATCGGGTCAGACTTGCCATTAACGCCTTCCGGGTTAACGTAGATCAGACCCATCTGAACCGCAGCAAGCGGATTCTCCATAGTGTTGGGCTTATCAACGTCTTCGTAGCGGCTATCAGACGGGGCCAACCACTCTTTTTCGGCACCCCAGTAGATATCTTTTTCCGGGTGCCAAATGTCCTCACGGCCGTAGGAAAAGCCGAAGGTCTTGAAACCCATGGATTCGTAGGCAACGTTGCCGGCCAGGATAAACAGGTCGGCCCAGCTAACCTTGTTGCCGTATTTTTTCTTCAGCGGCCACAGCAGACGGCGGGCCTTGTCGAGGTTGCCGTTATCGGGCCAGGAGTTGAGCGGAGCGAAACGCTGGTTACCGGTGCCGGCACCGCCACGACCATCCGCCAGACGATAGGTACCCGCAGCGTGCCAGGCCAGACGGATCATCAGGCCGCCATAGTGACCCCAGTCGGCAGGCCACCAGTCCTGGCTGTTGGTCATCAGCTCATGCATGTCCTTTTCAAGCGCTTCGTAATCGAGTTTTCTGACTTCTTCGCGGTAGTCGAAATCCTCACCCAGGGGATTGGTTTTGTGGTCGTGCTGATGAAGGATGTCAAGATTGAGGTTTTCCGGCCACCAGGCGGTCACATCCGCCTTGTCCTGCGTGTTCGAGCCATGCATGACGGGGCATTTTCCACCTGCGCTGTTGTTGTCTGTCATTTCTCTCTCCTCATTGGGTTTGGCAAAACGACACTGCTTCGAATTCGGCACATCTAACTATAGAACACAGCCAATACTCTGCTCTGAGTATTTCTTATATCCGGAATAGCGTGTGCCTATGGGGTTTACCGTAGACAAAATCGAGGTCTTTCCGGTTACTGGGCACACGCGTAATCGCTTGAATAATCCGCCAGAATTCCGAGGACATCGGGCCAGGCGAACGACCGATTGAGTGAGAACACAGCTGACATGGACCTGCTCCTGCCTAACGAGAACAGCGTCACTTTAGCTCGGGGCCGGCAAAGCAATACAATTAATTAAAAATACATTTGTGAAAGTTTTTATTTATGGAAGGCGTGTTCGACTGATCAAAGCCGATCTATTGAAGAGAACTTGCCGGCATCATCAAACAGGATGCGGAAACTGCCGCGTATGCCATCGCGAAGATAGAAGCGGGAAAGGATACGGGCCGGGAAGCGGACGGAACGCCCGTCCCGGGCCGTGGTGTGAACATCGGAGGCAACGCCCTGATAGAGTTTGATCCACTCATCAGGGCTGATGCTGATATCCACAATGATCTGCTGCATCTTATGCTGACCTTTTTGTCGGATTACGGCTTCGCCTAATCCGACCTACCTTGAGTTGTAGGTCGGATTAGCCAACGGCGTAATCCGACACAGGACTGGCTCCTGGCCTCAGTTCGCCAGTTCCAGTTGTAGGTCGGGTTAGCCAACGGCGTAATCCGACACAGAACCGGCTCGGGGCCTCAGTTCGCCAGCTCCAGCAGCAGACGGTTCAGGCGGGTGACATAGGCACCCGGGTCAGAAAGCTGTTCACCGCTGGCCAAGGTAGCCTGGTCGAGCAGAACCGCCGAGAGCTCGCTGAACCGCTCTTCGCCCTTCTCGCTTTCGAGGCGTTGAACCAGCGGATGGTCCACATTGATTTCAAAGATCGGCTTGCTGTCCGGCACCTTCTGGCCGGCGGCCTCCATGATCTTCTTCATCTGCGCGCCCATGTCGAAGTCACCCACCACCAGACAGGCCGGTGAATCGGTCAGCCGGTTGGTAACTCGCACTTCCTGGACCCGATCGCTCAGCGCGTTCTTGATGCGCTCAAGCAGGGCCTTGTGCTCCTCGGCGGCCTCTTCTTTGTGCTTCTTGTCTTCCTCGGTCTCGACTTCTCCCAGGTCCAGGTCACCACGGGCCACATCCTGGAACTGCTTGCTGTCATATTCGCTGAGATAACCCATCATCCACTCGTCGATGCGGTCAGACAGAATCAGTACCTCAATACCCTTCTTGCGGAACACCTCCAGGTGCGGGCTGCTCTTGGCGGCAGTGAAGTTGTCGGCAGTGATGCAGTAGATCTTCTTCTGGCCGTCCCTCATCCGGCCGATGTAATCGTCCAGAGACACATTCTGGGTGCTCTCACCGGTATGAGTGGAGGCAAAACGCAGCAGGCCGGCAATCTTCTCGCGGTTGCTGAAGTCCTCGGCCGGGCCTTCCTTCAGTACCGTGCCGAACTCGCCCCAGAACTTCTGGTATTGCCCGGGGTCTTTCTTCGCCAGTTTAGAGAGCATGTCCAGAACCCGCTTGGTGACAGCGGTACGGATGCTTTCCACGGTGCTATCGTTCTGCAGGATCTCCCGGGACACGTTCAGGGACAGATCGTTGGAATCAATCACGCCCTTGGCGAACCGCAAGTACAGCGGCAGGAACTGCTCAGCGTCGTCCATGATGAACACACGCTGCACGTACAGCTTCAGGCCGCGGGGTGCTTCCCGGTTGTACATATCAAACGGCGCGCGGGCCGGGATATACAGCAGGCTGGTGTAATCCAGCTTGCCTTCCACCTTATTGTGGGACCAGGTCAGCGGGTCTTCAAAATCGTGGGCGATGTGCTTGTAGAACTCCTTGTACTCCTCGTCCTTGATCTCGGTACGCGGGAGCGTCCAGAGCGCTGTCGCATCGTTGACGGTTTCGTAATCGTCCTTCTTCTCTTCTCCTTCCTCGGCTTCGGCTTTCATCACCACCGGGAAGGAGATATGATCCGAGTACTTCTTCACCAGACTGCGGAGTTTCCAACCATTGGCAAATTCCTTGGCGTCTGATTTGAGATGCAGGACGATCTGGGTACCGCGATTTTCCCGATTGACCTGCTCAATGGAAAACTCGCCGTCGCCCTTGGACTCCCAATGCACACCCTCTTCCGCCGGTGCACCGGCACGGCGGGTAAACACATCCACCTTATCGGCCACGATAAACGATGAGTAGAAACCGACACCGAACTGACCGATCAGCTTGCTGTCCTTTTTCTCGTCGCCGGAAAGCTGCTGGAGGAATTCGGCGGTACCGGAACGGGCAATGGTGCCCAGGTTCTGGATGACGTCGTCACGGGTCATGCCGATGCCGTTGTCGGTCAAGGTAACGGTATTCGCCTCTTCGTCAAAATCCAGACGAATCTTCAGCTCAGGATCGCTTTCATACAGGCTGTCATCCTTCAAAGCCGCGAAGCGAAGTTTGTCTTCAGCATCTGAAGCGTTGGAAATCAGTTCGCGAAGAAAAATTTCCTTGTTGGAGTACAAGGAATGAATCATCAGGTGAAGCAGTTGCTTCACTTCAGTCTGGAATCCAAGCGTCTCTTTATTGGCTTCAACCGTCATGGTGTTTATGTCTCCTGCTTTTTACATTCGGAGTAGTGGCGTGGTTGGGCAGGCCTTTGTTTTGGAAAGGCCTGCCCAACCACTCCACCCGGCTATCGAGTTTGTGTTGAACAGGAAATGGGGACGAGGACGGGCATTTCAAGCCCCGAAAACGCCTGAAACTCAGTCCTCTAACAGAAAATGAGCTCGGGCAGTCGCTATTGGTTGCGAACGGGATTTCTGCCAGGCGGTGACCATCACATTGGCAACGCGGTTGCCCTGGCGGGTCAGCCGGCATTCGGCGTAGGTTTCGCGGTTGAGGCCCGCCCGGAGGTAATCCAGGGAGAAGTCGACGATGCGGGGCATGCGCAGACTTTCCTGGGACATGATCAGGTAGATGTTGGCGGACATCTCCATGAAGCCACCAATCACACCACCGTGGATGGCCGGCAGGATTGGATTACCGAGATTTGAATCCTTGCAAGGCAGTCGGAATATCAGGTCGTCGCCGAAGCGCTCGCACTGCAGGCCAATCCAGGCGGCGTAGGGAATGCTCTGAAGCATCCGGCTGAAGTCGCCGGTTTCCTGGGTATAGCGGAGGATTTCAGGATCGGTCATTCTTCACCTCCTGTAATCAGGTCCCGGTAATGTTTCGGGCTGGCATCCTTCCCGATACGCATGAAGGTGGCCACGCAGTTGGCAATGGTTTCACCGCCCTCCTGATAGGCCTCACAGCGGGTAAAAATGATGTTCCGGGTTACCCTGTAGGTTTCAGCCCTTGCATAGACCGGCATCCGGGGCTGGGCCGGGCGCATGTAGTCCACACGCAGGTCCAGCGTTGGACAGAGTTCAAAATCTTCCAGGCCACACAGGATCACGCAGCCGGAGGTGGTATCCATCAGCGTGGTGATGGCCCCGCCATGAATTACGCCGGTGTCCGGGTTACCGATAATCCGGTCGCTGTATGGCAGGCAGAGGGTCAGGCTGCCTTTCGTGGCCTCGGTAACCGTGAGGCCGAGTTCGTTTGCCTGGTTGAGCGTTTCGATGAAACGGGTAACCCGTTTCCGCCGGATGTCATCGTTCATTCAGGTTCAACCTGTGGATCAGCTTTTGGGTTTTGGGCTGCTTTCCGCCTTGCCGGGCACGGGCTCCTCAAACACTTTTCCTGCTCTGAGCGCTTCCAGGGCAGTGGAACAGAACTCACGGCGGTACAGTACGATGACCACCAGTGTGGAGGCCGCCATGAACACAACCGGATGGATAAACCAGCCTACCACGGCGAGCGCGTAATAATAGGATCGCAGCCCGAGGTTAAACGCATCACCGGCAAGATTGCAGATATTGCCAGCGCTGCGGGCAAACGCCTCCCTCCCCGCCGGGCTGGTTTTGGCGTCGTCCGGTGGCGGAGCACTGCCCACCATCACCGACACAAAATTGTACATCCGCATGGACCAGGTGAATTTGAAAAAGGCGTAGATAAACACCACCAGAAGCACCACCATTCTCAGCTCCCAGATTTCCCGGGTCGGCATCGTGCCGAACGGCATCGTGCTGAACACTTCCATGACTTCCCGGGTATAACCAAGCGCGGTGATGATACCGGCAAGGATCAAAAGACAGCTGGACGCGAAGAAAGCGCCGTTGCGCTCCAGATTACCGACGACCGAGGCGTCCGCAATCCGGTTTTCCCGCCGGAGCATGACCCGCATCCAGTCTTCCCGGTAAAGGTCGAGGGTATTGGACAAACAGGGGCGACTCGACGCTCTGCGCCTGGAATATTCGGTGTAACCAAGCCAGCAAACCAGGAACCAGAGTAACGCCATCAGTTCGAGTAGATTGCCCATTAACTGCCTTATGATCAAAAGTGTGAAACGCCGCGGGAAAAGCGAGTTTATGATACGCCACGGCCCTGCAAGCCACCACCGTCACAGATAGCCCGATAATCCAATGCCAGGCCAGGATGTGCTATAAACTGGCCATACAGGCACCGGGATCCTGGACCAGCAGGGTTCTGACTTTGCACCGTCAAAAGGGAGTTCACCGTGAACCTGTCCGCTTTCAAAACCAGCCTTTTCGCCATTGTCCTGGCAGTCACCCTCGGCGGTTGCACTGTCAATCCGGTCACCGGGGAGCAACAACTTTCGTTGATCGGTGAGGACCAGGAACTTGCCATGGGCGCGGAGCAGTATGTACCGACCCAGCAGACCCAGGGTGGCCAGTTCTATGTCGACCCTGAGTTGACCCTTTATGTGCGGGAGGTCGGCGAGAAAATGGCCGCCGTGAGTGACCGGCCAGACCTTCCGTATGAGTTCGTGGTACTTAACAGCAGTGTGCCCAATGCCTGGGCTCTGCCCGGGGGCAAGATTGCCATCAACCGGGGCCTGCTGACCAAGCTGGATGACGAGGCCCAACTGGCATCAGTACTGGGCCATGAGATTGTCCACGCGGCAGCACGGCACAGCGTGCAGCGCATGCAGAAAACCATGCTGATCAGCGCCGGTGTGGCGGGCCTCGGCTTTGCGCTATCGGACAATGAATGGGCCGGGCTGATCATGGGGGGGGCAGCTTTCGGTGCCCAGCTTGCGCTGGCCCAGTACAGCCAGAGCGATGAACTGGAATCCGATCACTACGGCATCCTTTACATGAAAGAAGCTGGCTACGACCCGACCGCGGCAGTGGAGCTTCAGCAGATTTTCCTGGAGTTATCCGAAGGCCAACAGTCCGGTTTTATCAATGGCCTGTTCGCCACCCACCCCCCCTCGGCTGAACGGGTTGAGGAAAACCGGCAACTGGTGCAGAAAATCGGGGCCGGTGGCTACCGGGGCAAAGAAGTCTTCGACCGGAAAATGGCCAAACTCCGCTCTCTGCAGCCGGCCTATGATGCCCATGACAAGGCCCTCGAACTGGCCGCCAAAGACAAGCTCGACGCAGCACTGGACAAGGTGAATGAGGCGATTCGACTGCTGCCCCGGGAGGCCATGTTCTACAGCCTGCGCGGCCGGATTTATCAGGGGCTGAAGCAGGAAGAAAAGGCAGCGGCTGATTTTGAAAAGGCGGTGGGCCTCTACCCCGAAATGTTCACCTACCGGCTGTACAACGGCCTGAATGCCCTGCAACTGAACAATCTGGCCAAGGCCCGGGAAAACCTGATCAAGGCCAACCAGACAGTACCCACATCCATTGCCTTCCTGCGTCTGGGCGATATCGCGGTCCGACAGAATAACCGTAATGATGCGATTGCCTACTACAGCAAGGCCGCGGAAGCCGGTGGTGACGTTGCCGAAGAGGCCAAACGGAAGCTGGCTGCCCTGATGCAGTAGCGTCGTATCGTCGTCCGCATTGACTTTTAGAGCAATAACTCTAAAAATCAGATGACATCAACAACCTTTGGACGACAGGCATGTTAGCGAAACGTATCCAGCCAATGGTTTTCCAGGCTCGCCGCCTATACGTGGAACTGATGTTCCAGGTGATGGGGCGGGCCCTGCAGGCGGTCAGTGAGGTAGACGAAAACGTCCGTACGGAAGCTCGGGCACTGCCCGACGGTTTTCTGTTTGAAATGATGGTGATGCCGGATGGCGCCCGGCTGATTGTCGAGCACACCGGCCAGGGCCGTTTTCACTATCACGGAAGTTCCGCCCCTCGCCCGGTGGACCTCTCCATCCAGTTCAAGCACATCGCCCACGCTTTTCTGGTGCTGTCCTTCCAGGAAAAAACCTCGGTGGCGTTCGCCAATGACCGCATGGTGGTGGATGGCGACATCAGCTACGCCGTGCGCATGACGCGGGTGCTGAACCGGCTCGAAACCTTCATTCTGCCAAAACTGGTCGCCCGGCGTGCGGTGAAGGAATACCCGGCAGATCTGCACCTGCCGGAGAAACTGATCAGCGCCGCGCGCATTTACCTGAAAGTTGCCACCAATTTCATCGAGACAGCGAGAGCGTAATGACCAACAAATACTATGAGTTCTTCTGCCCGGTAAAAGTGATTGCCGGCAAGGCCGCCCTTGAGCATATCCCCTACGAGCTGACCGGCATGGGCGCCAAACGGCCGATGATTGTGACCGACAAGGGCGTTCGCGCGGCCGGTCTGCTGGAACCGGTGATTGCGGCCTGCGAGGAACGCGGCCTGGAAATCACCACCATCTACGATGACGTGCCGCCCGACTCCTCCACTACTGTGGTGCGCGACATTGCGGGTATCTACCGGCAGGAAAAATGCGATTCCATCATTGCCGTGGGCGGTGGATCGGCGATCGATACCGGCAAAGCAGTCAACATTCTGGTCTCCGAGGGCGGTGACAATATTGCAAAATACAGCGGCGCCGGCGTACTCAAGCACCCGCTGAAACCGTTTTTTGTGGTGCCTACAACCGCCGGCACCGGCTCCGAGGTAACGTCGGTTGCGGTTATCACGGATGAAGCCAAGGGCGTCAAGTTGCCATTCACCTCGTCATTCCTGCTGCCGAACGCCGCCATCATTGACCCCAGGATGACGCTCACGCTGCCACCCCATATCACCGCAGCAACCGCCATGGACGCCATGACCCATGCAACCGAAGCCTTCACCTGCATGGCCAAGAACCCTTTGAGTGATGCCTACGCCACCGCGGCCATCAAAAAGATCAGCCATTCCCTGCTGTCTGTCATGGACAATCCGAAAGACAGCGATGGCCGGCTGGAACTTGCCCAGGCCTCTACCATGGCCGGCATTGCCTTCTCCAACTCCATGGTCGGTCTGGTGCATGCTCTCGGACATGCCACCGGGGCCATCTGCCATCTGCCCCATGGGTTGTGCATGAGCCTGTACCTGCCCTACGTGCTGGAATACAACCTGGAATCTATCCGGGACCCTCTGGGCGAGCTGTTGCTGTATCTGGAAGGCCCGGAAGTCTTCGCTGCCACGCCGGCAAGCCGACGGGCCGAGGCCAGCATCTCCGCGATCCGGAAGCTGCGGGACGCCCTGTACAAGCGCTGCCAACTGCCGCGAACCCTGAAGGAAACCGGAAAAGTCACCGAGGCGCAGTTGGACTCTATTGCTGAAATGGCACTGGATGACGGTTCCATCATGTTCAACCCGAAGGAGGTAAGCCTGGAGGATGCCCGCGCGGTACTGCGTCGCGCCTGGGCCTGAACGCTACTCCTGCGAGGGGCCCCGGTTCGCGGAGTCCCCTCGCCGGATTTTCTGAACATAGAAACCAGATCATTGAAATTGACCGATAAAGAAGGGACAATTGGAACTTCTGGCAGGGATCTTAGCCGGGTTCGTTACTCAACCTACAGCACTACTCCGTAGAGAGCCCTTCCGCATGACAAACCGACGATTCTGCCGGCTTCCCTCCGTACTGAGTGCTCTGCTCCTCGCGTTGACCCCCCTGGTCTCGGGGAATGCCAGCGCTCAGGAAAAAAAGGTATTCCACTTCAACATTTCACCCAATGGCTATCCGCCTTACCTGATTGTTGACCAGAATTCCCCGTCGGGAATCATGTGGGATGTGGTTTCACGGATCGCAGAAAGGCTCGGCTACAGCGTGGTCGCCGAGCGCGTCCCCCGGAAGCGGGTCGATCAGATGCTGCTCGACGATTACATTGATGGCACCCCCCGGGCCAGAGAGTGGACCGAGCATGCGGAAAAGTTTATCTTCACCGACCCGGTAGTCAAGATCGAGGAGGTGTTCTTCTCACCTGAAAACTCGGGGTTCAGGTACGAGACGCCCGAGGATCTCTTCTCGAAGACCATCGTTACCCACCTCGGCTACCACTACCCGAAACTGGAACCCTATTTCACCGCCGGCAAGATACGCCGCTTTGACGTCTCACGGGACCGGGACATGTTTACCTTTGTGCTTCATGGCGAGCGGTTCGATGCCGCCGTTGCGGACAAACTGGTTGGCAGGTGGATTCTGCGCAACGAGGACTTGCAGGACGAATTCCGGTCCTCCGATAAAGGCATCAGCGAGTACGGCTTCCGGATTATGCTGAGACCCGACTGGCAATCCTTCGCCCGTGGTTTCAATGCCGAACTGGCCCGCATGAAGGAAAACGGAGAGCTTGAGGCCATTCTGGCCAACTATCGGTAGTGTACAACCTCAAACGCCTGGAGATTATTCCAGACGTCTCAGCAGCAGCATCGGCGACACACTCAGAACCGGACGCAGCTGCCATCGGCCAAACAGGGCCAGCACGATTGCGCTGATCAGCGGTATCGGCAACACAACATGCCAGTGCCACTGGAAAGCACCCCCGAACATCCTGAACTGCAGGGCCCAGACGGCGGCCTCGGCGGCGGCCACTCCCAGTAGCCCGGCGAAGCCACCCAGCAAGGCGAACTCGAGCATGGTGCTGCGAACCAGCAGGCTTTGCCGGCCGCCCAGGGTACGCAGCAACGCACCTTCCCGCTGCCGGTCCCGGAGCGTGGCGCTGACCACTGCCGCCATTACCACCAGTGCGGCGGCAAGAATCAGTGCCAGAATGGCTTCGATCGCCTGGGTAACCTGCCGGACAATCTCCTGAATACGGTCGATGATGTTGTCGATTTCCAGCACAGAGACGGTCGGGAAGCGCCGAGAGAACTCATTCAGGGCATTTTTCTTGTCTCTCGGGAGATAGAAGCTGGTAATCCAGGTGGCCGGCATATCGGTCAGGCCGCCCCCCGGCGGGAACGCCATGTAGAAGTTCGGCTTCATGCTGTCCCACTGAACGGTACGAATGCTGGTCACGGTTTCGGTGATTTTTTCCGCGCCGATGGTAAAGGTCAGCTTATCCCCCAGCGCCAGGCCAAGCTTGCCCGCCAGATCCGCCTCAACGGATACGCCGTTTTGCTGCCCGGGGCTGAACCAGTTGCCCTCAACGATCCGGTTATCCTCGGGCAATTCCGACATCCAGGTGAGGTTCAGTTCACGATTGAGAGCATTAATGCGTTCATCCTTGCTGACCGCTTCCTTGACCGGCTGACCATTGAGTTCCGTGAGGCGGCCTCGCACCA
Source organism: Marinobacter subterrani (assembly GCF_001045555.1). Lineage (NCBI taxonomy): Bacteria > Pseudomonadati > Pseudomonadota > Gammaproteobacteria > Pseudomonadales > Marinobacteraceae > Marinobacter > Marinobacter subterrani. The sequence goes on along the minus strand of NZ_LFBU01000001.1, from coordinate 296,100 downwards.
TGGGGTAGAGCTTGTCCAGGGGCTGGCCATGCTCCTGCCAGAAGGCGTCGATGTCATCAACGGCATCGGGTGCAATGTTGATCAGGAAGTGGTTAGGCGCGTCCTCCGGCAACTGGGCCTGCCAGTCGGCAAGCAGGGAGGTCCGGACCAGAATGAGCGTAGCCGCCAGCATCAGGGTCATCGCAAAGACCGCAATCTGCGACATACTGGCCCTGCGGTGGCGGTAAAGCCCGACCAGCGCCAGGCGCCAGGCGTTGCCGCCGCCACGAACCTTGCGCAAGGTGGCCACGAGCAACCACCCAACCAGCCCGAGCGCTCCCAGCAACAGAGCCAGACCACCCAGCAGAGACACCACCAGCGCCAACTCGCCAGCGTACAGCCAGACCAGTCCGAAAACCGCAACGATGGCAATAACGAGATCCGGCAGGGCCTCCCGACCGGTTTCCCCCGGTTGGCTTCGCAATACCCGCATGGCGGGCACATGCCGGAGCCGCCGCACCGGGGGGTAGGCGAACGCAAACAGCGACACCAAGGCCGTTAACAACGCCGGCAACAGGGCCGAGGGATCAAGCTGGAAATCCACCGGGCGCGCCAATACCTCGCTGAGCATTCGGGTCAGCAACCAGAACAACGGCAATGCCACCAGAAGCCCGCCGATAATACCCGTCACCCCCCAAAGCGCCAGCCGCCTGAGATACAGCCCGCCAATACCGGCACCACTCAGGCCAAGGGTTTTCAACAGGGCCACGGTATCGCGCTGGGCCAGGGCGTATTGCCGGCTGGCTACCGCCACGGCAACTGCCGCGAGTAGCACTGCCAGGCTGCCACCCAGCAACAGGAAACGTTCGGCTCGCTCAAGCGACTGGGAGAAGGTCTCGCCATCGCGCACCCCCTCCCATTCATGGCTGGGCTCCAGGCGCGGCTTCAGCCACTGGTAATACGACTCGAGCGCATCCTGCTCACCGGCGAAGAGATAAACGTACTCCACCCGACTGCCTTCCTGGATCACCCCTGTGGACGTCACATCGTCCACATGCATCATCACCCGGGGCGCCAACGATGAAAGGCGGAATCCGCCGTCCGGCTCGCGAATCAGGAGCCCGGATACAGTCAGGCTGCGGCTTCCCACTTCCAGGCTGTCACCAACGTCCAGCCCAAGGAGACTTAACAGGCGGGGATTAATCCAGACTTCACCCGGGGCCGGGCCCTGCTGTACCAGCTTCCTGGGCGCGTCCGGATTCTGCTGGATCTCTATATCGCCTCGCAGGGGGTACTCGTTACTCACCGCCTTGACCGACACGAGCTGGAAGTTATCGGCGCCGAACACCATCGTGGAGAATTCGACCATACGGCCGGTTTCCAGCCCCAACTCCCTTGCATGGACCAGCCAGGATTCCGCTATCGGCCGACCATTCTCCGCCTCAAGTTGCCGGTCCGCGGCCAGGAAGGAGCTGGCCGAGGTCACCAGGGTGCGCTGCAACTGGCTGGCGAAAAGCGCAATGGTGGCAACGGTGGCAACCGCTATGATCAGCGCCGCCAGGACAACTCGAACGTCCCGCTCCCGCCAGTCGCGGCGGACAGACATCAGTTTCTTTGCAGCAGCCATCAGTGGGCAAGCTCCCGGGCAACGTCCGGCTCTGTCAGTACCCCGGCCTCGATCTGGAACTGTCGGCTGCAGCGAGCAGCCAACTGCTCATCGTGGGTCACCATCACCAATGTGGTGCCCTGTTCCCGGTTCAGCGCCATCAGCAAGTCGGAAATGGCCTGGCCAGTGCGGTTATCCAGGTTACCCGTGGGTTCGTCGGCAAACAGGATCAGAGGCTCCGAGGCGAATGCCCGGGCGATCGCCACGCGCTGCTGCTCACCGCCAGAGAGCTGCCGCGGGGTATGCGTCAGGCGCTCACCCAGCCCCACTCGCTCCAGCAGTTCCCGGGCGCGTTTCTCCGGCGCTTCCAGGCCCGCCAACTCCAGCGGCAGCATCACATTCTCCAGGGCCGTCAGCGCTGGCAGCAGTTGGAACGACTGAAACACAAAGCCGACCCGGTGGGCCCGGAGCTTTGCCCGCTCGTCCTCACTGAGCGAGCTGATAACCGAGCCGTCCAGTTCAACCGTACCGTCACTTGGTGTATCAAGACCCGCCAGCAAGCCGAGCAGCGTGGTTTTACCGGATCCTGAACGCCCGACAATGGCTACGGATTCTCCCCGATTGATTTCCAGATTGACCCCCTGCAAGATCGTCAGCGTATCGGTTTCTACGCTGACCCGGTGAGTCAGGTTTTCGACCCGTAACATGGGGCCATGGTTATCCGGGCTAACATCGGTCATCTGGTTCACGGAATCTCCCGATCCTGGGTTCTGAACATTTGCTAAGGGTGAAATGGCTTTTTTATGCATACGGCATTGGTGTACGTCAGATCAATCCTTTTTCTTGCGGCGACTCTGCTGGCGCTGCCGGCAATGGCCAGCCAGAACACGCTGCTGGTTGTGGGAGACAGCCTGAGCGCGGCTCATGGCGTACCAGCCGAGACTGCCTGGGTGCAGTTGCTGCGTGAGCGCCTCCAGAACCAGGGGCCGGCGGGCTGGGAAGTGGTCAATGCCAGCATCGGTGGAGAAACCACTGACGGCGGCGCCCGCCGACTGCCCGAGTTGCTCAGGGAGAACGACCCCGAGGTGGTCATTATCGAGCTGGGCGGCAATGACGGCCTGCGGGGCTTTCCACCCGATGTTATTGAATCCAACCTCGCCTCCATGATCGAACAGATCCAGGCCTCCGGCGCCCGCGCCGTGCTGGTGGGCATGCAGATCCCGCCGAACTACGGCCAGCGCTATACCGAGATGTTCGCGGAAATCTACCCGAAGCTGTCAGACCGCTATGACGTTGCCCTGGTTCCCTTCTTTCTTGCGGGTATCTATAACCAGGACGGGCTCATGCAGGACGATGGCATTCACCCCACGGAGCAAGCCCAGCCAAAGCTGCTTGAGAATGTCTGGCCGGTGATCCGCCCCATACTTAAACAATGATACTTCTCAGGCAATCGCCTGCAGGAACGCCAGGGCTCGCCGCTCAGACCAGTAGAAGCCATCCCGGGCGTGCTCGACAAAGCCGACGTGTCCGCCCCAGCGGGGGGCTTCCAGCCGGACATGGGAGCCGAGTATGCGGCGCGATTCAGGGAAGCACCGGGGCGACAGGAAGGGGTCATCCGCGGCGTTCACCATCAGCGCGGGCACCCGGATATCGTTCAGCCGGCCAAGCGCCGAACATCGGGCCCAGTAGTCCCGGGCATCCCTGAAACCGTGCAGCGGTGCCGTATAGCGATTATCGAATTGATGAAAGCTGCGGATCGAATCAAAACCGGAAACATCAATCAGGTCCGGGAATTTTTCTGCTTTTTCCTCCATCTTCACCCTGAGATCCCGCAAAAACCTCTGCATGTAGATCTTCCGGCTGGGCAGTGCCAGCATGTCGGCGCTGCCGGCAAGGTCGCAGGGCACCGAATAGGCAACGGCACCGCAGATGCGGCTGTCCACCCGCTCGCCCTGTTCACCCAGATAGAGCAGCGTGAGGTTGCCGCCCATGCTGAAACCTGACATGAACAATGCACTGTAGGCACCTGCCAAACAACGATTAACCACCAGGCCCAGGTCTTCTGTCGCGCCACTGTGATAGAACCTTGGCTGGCGGTTCATTACGCCGCCGCAGGACCGAAAATTCCACGCCAGAACATCCCAGCCCTCACGCAACAGCGCCCGGGTGAGACCCAACACATAGGGCCGGCGACTGTGACCTTCCAGCCCGTGAGACACAATGGCCAGCCGGCTGCTGCCCTGCCGGTACCAGTCCAGATGCAGTTCGTCGTTATCCGGCGTCGGCAGGATTTCGGTCTCCGGCTCTACCATCGGCACCCGGCGAAACAGCGTAGGCCAGACGGACTGAACATGGCCGTTACGCAACCAGGGCGGCGGTCGGTAGTGAAGGACGTTGCTTTCGTACAATTTTTAGCCTTTTATTTCAGGGGGTTGACCCTGCATAGCAAAGCGCTTAATATGCGCGCCGATTGATGCTGTTCCCCGATAGCTCAGTTGGTAGAGCAACGGACTGTTAATCCGTTTGTCGCTGGTTCGAGCCCAGCTCGGGGAGCCACTTATTCCGGAATGCCGCTGTTTCTTCTGAATCAGCGGCATTTTTCGTTTCCAGCCTCAGAAAACCTGCTCACGCTGCATGAACTCGGTCAGCACACGGAACAGGGTGAAACTATCCTCGGTTCCGACCAGTTCCCGAATGGAGTGCATCCCGAACTGCGGCACGCCAATATCCAGCGTGGTCACGCCAAGATTGCCCGCCGTCAGTGGCCCGATGGTACTGCCACAGCCCATGTCGCTCCGCACCACAAAGGTCTGGTGCGGCAGGCCCAGTTCGTCGCTGATGTGACGATACACGGCTGCTGACCGGCTGTTAGTGGCGTAGCGCTGGTTGTGGTTGACCTTGATGACCGGGCCATGGTTCAGAATCGGGCCGTGATTCTCATCGTGTTTGTCCATGTAGTTCGGGTGAACGCCATGGGCATTGTCGGCCGACACCATCATGGAGCGGGCAATCGCCCGGGCCTTTCCGGGACCGGCCCAGCGATCCAGAACGGCCGTCAGGAACGGGCCCTGGGCGCCTTCGGCCGACATGCTGCCGACCTCTTCATGGTCATTACACACCAGCAGCGCCGCCTCGTCGCCGGACGCTTTCAGCAGAGCCTGCAGGCCGATGTAACAGCTCAACAGGTTGTCCAGCCGCGCAGAGGCAATGAATTCATCCCGCAGACCCACGAAAGAAGCTGCCTGGGCATCGTAGAAACTCAGTTCGTAACCCAGCACCTTCCGGATACTGAGGCCCGATTCGTCCTTGATCTGCTGTGACAGCAGATCAAGGAAACTGGTCGTGTCACTCTCCGGCACCTGCATCAGTAAAGGCGGCAGGTCGGTCTGGGCGTTTACCGTGCGGTTGCTGTTGGCCTCCCGGTCCAGGTGGATGGCGAGGCTGGGAATAAACGCCACAGGCTTGCGGAAATCCACCAGGGTATCGCGAACCTTGTCGTCCTCATCCAGCACGGTAACCCGGCCCGCCAGCGAAAGATCACGATCAAACCAGGGGTTGAGCAGAACACCGCCGTAAACCTCGACACCCAACTGGAAAAACCCCTTGCGACGCAACTCGGGATTCGGCTTCACCTTCAGGCAGGGGCTGTCGGTATGAGCACCCACCATTCGGATTCCAGATGCCTTGACATCCTTGCCACCGGTGCGAAAAGCCACCATCGACGAGCCGTTGCGGATCACGTAATAGCCCTGGTTCGGCGCCAGAGTCCAGTCCTCGCGCTCATCCAAAGCCTGGAAGCCGGCGGCATCCAACCGTTGCTTCATGGTTGCCACGGCATGCCAGGGTGTGGGGGAGGTGGTCAGAAACTTCAGTAAATCTTTGTTGAATTCAGCGTGTTCCATGATGTCCCTGATTGAAAGATAATTGCTTCACCAGTATGGCATGAAGCCGCAAAGCCTCATACTGGGTCAACGGACATTCCCTATAACCGGATCACAAATCCACCACCACCGGGAGCCCACTGTGCCTGCACCGAGATTTCTCGACATCGAATATTGCCAGACCGACGACACCCTGTTCCCGACCGCCATGGCCTGGTCGCTGGAAGACGGCCGCATGAAAACCGTGGTGATCGCGCCGTCCGACGACTGGCTTCCGGAAGACGGCGACCTGGGCGATATCGACCTGCTTTACCTTGAGGAACAGGGCGTGCCCCTGATCGAGCTCACCCGGGAACTGCACCAGGATCTGCCCGACCAGACCGTATACGTAGACGGCCTGGACCCGGACGAGATCTTGATAGACCTGATTTTCACCGCAGTGGACCAGGAAGCCCCCTTCGAAATCGCCCCGATCAGCGAACTTATCACCGGGCTGGACAGCGAAACCCTGGAAGACCGACGCCGCCAGTTGCTGTTCGAGGAAACCCTGGAACCCCAACTGCCGGAAAACGGCGTCTATGCCCTGCTCCTGATGGCGCGCGAAGAAGGACTGTTCGACGAAGACCTCTGACCAGCTGAATGGGCACAGGGAAGTGTGACACGGGTCGACGTAACAAACGGTTACGCAAGGCAGAATCAGGCCGTATTCGCCCACGTCAGGAAGCCCGATAACAATGAACAAGGTTGTGCGAACGCTTTTAACCACCGCGCTGGCCCCCGCCCTGATTCTCGCCTCCCAGGCTACCCTGGCCGAGGAAGCCCCCAGGTCGGACAAACACTACATCAGCCTGATGGTGACCTCCTTCAACCACCGGTCCGTCGGCGAAGATGCCAATGAAAGCGCCTGGGGCACCGGCGGCACGCTTGTGGTGGGCGGCCACCTGAACGACCTGTTCCATGCCGAGCTCCGGGCCGGGGGCGGCTTCAAGGATGCCGACGTCCCGCGAAGTGATCTCACCCTCGCGGTCGACTACTATGCCAGCTGGTACATGGGCCTGCACTACCCCATCACCGACTACGCCAACCTCTACGGTCAGTTCGGTTTCTCGTATATCCACGGCGAAGGTGACATCAGCGACCCTGACAATAATCGCAACAAGCCCTTCCTCGACCTGGAAGGCGAATTCCCTGAGAGTGGCTTCAGTGTGAGCTGGCTCGCTGGCCTGGATTTTGAAGTGATGGACGACACCTACCTGGTGTTTGAAGGCGGGAAGCTGTTCAAGGACACCGGCTCGGATGTGAATACATTCCAGTTCTCTGGCGGCGTGCGCTACGAGTTCTGATAAAGCATCAGCACCATCAAGAAGTAGCCCGGATTGAATGTAGGTCGGACTAGCGAAGCGTAATCCGACAAAACATCACCGGCATTGGGTATCACCAGATTGTCGGAGTACGCTTCGCTAATCCGCCCTACTATTCGATACCCGTTAAGCCTTGTGGCGAATATGCCAGCACCGGTGGATCCTCGCGTTGCGCTGGAAATCCTTGTCGAGGGTATCCCGGGTGACCTCGGCTATTTCAAACTCACCTTCAAGCGCCTCTTCCAGCTTGAACCGCCGGAAATTGTTGGAAAAGATCAGCAAGCCGTCGGAACTCAACCGCGCCATGGCCTGCCTGACCAGCGCCGGGTGGTCCTTCTGGATATCCAGCACCCCGGCCATCCTCGCTGAGTTCGAGAAGGTGGGCGGATCCATGAAAATCAGATCAAAACGCTGGTCGGCGGTCGATCGGTCCGCCAGCCAAGCCAGGCAATCGGCCTGCTCTACGCGATGCTTCTTTGGATCCGCCCGGTTCAGCGCGAGATTATCCTCGGCCCAGCTGACGTAGGTCTTCGACATGTCCAGGCTCAGTGAACGGCTGGCACCACCCACTGCAGCGTGTACCGTCGCAGCGCCTGTGTAACAGAACAGGTTCAGGAACCGCTTGTTGGCCGCATGCTGCTGAATCCAGTGCCTTACCGGGCGATGGTCCAGGAACAACCCGGTATCCAGATAGTCCTTCAGGTTCACCTTGAGCACGCAGCCGTACTCGTGAACCCTGAAAAACTCACCACTTGCGGCCTGTTTCTCATACTGGCTGGTACCCGTCTGGCGCTGGCGCTGCTTGCACACCATATTCTCCCGCTCGATCCCCAGTGCTTCGGGGATAACCGACAGGGCTTCCGCCAGTCGTTCGCGGGCTGAGCGCTCGTCGATGGACTTTGGCGCAGCATACTCCTGAACGTGCACCCGCCCCTCGTAGATATCAATCGCCAGGGCAAACTCCGGCATGTCCGCATCGTACAGGCGGTAGCAACCGATATCCTGCTTTCTCGCCCACTGGCCAATGGTCTTCACGTTTTTCTTCAATCGGTTGCGCAACATGGCCGCACGTTCCTCGTTGGCAATACGAGGCGTCACCTCACCGGGAACATTGGGCTCCCGGGGCGTCATGACACTGGCATCATTGACCTCGAAAAGCAGCAACTGGGCGGGCAGCTTGCCGTTGAACAACCGGTACTGCTTGTAGCTGCGCAATCCAATGGATTTGCCAAACTCCGGCGCACCGGTGAACACGCCCAGGCGCCAGCCGGGCACAACCCGCTTAACGGCATCGCCGAGGGACTGATAGAGCGCACCCAGTTCCCTGCGTTCGCTCAGCCGCTCGCCGTAGGGCGGATTGGTGAGCACCAGCCCCCGCCCTGCCCAGTCACCTTCCAGTTGCAGGCTCTCTACCGGTCTCGCCTCGACGCGCACCAGGTCTTCCAGCCCTGCCCGCTGAATGTTCTTCCAGGCTGTAGCAATCACCCGGCTGTCCTGGTCAAACCCGGCAAACCTGGGAATGCGGTTCTGTTTACCCTCATGGGCGCGACGTTCCGCTTCCTGCCGGAGCGACAGCCAGAGGTCGGGCTGATGCCCCGGCCACTGTTCGAATCCGAACCGTTCCTGCTTCCGGCCAGGGGCCAGGTCCAGGGCCATCATGGCGGCCTCGATAACCAGCGTACCCGAACCACACATGGGGTCCACAAAATCACCACCGGCCGCACTGATCTCCGGCCAGCCCGAGCGCATCAACAGTGCCGCGGCCAGGTTCTCTTTCAGAGGCGCAATGCCCTGGTCCGTCCGGTAGCCCCGCATATGCAGGCTGTGGCCGCTGAGATCGATACCCAGAGCCAGCCGCCCCCGGTTAAGACGGGCCGATATGATGACATCGGGATTCTTGGCATCCACCGAAGGCCGCGGCCCGCCGTTGGCCTGGAACCGGTCGACGATGCCGTCCTTGACCCGCTGGGCGCCATACTGGGTGTTGCGGATCGCATCGTTCTGACCCAGGAAGGTCACCCGGAAGCTGCCATGCACCGGAATGTGCTGCTGCCAGTCCATGTGTACCACGCCGTCATAGAGCTCATCGCCACTGGTGGCGGCCACTTCATCAATATGCAGGATTACCCGGTTGGCCAGCCGCGACCAGAGACAGGTCCGGTAACCTCCCTCCAGGGGGCCCTCCACCCAGACCCCAGCCGGCGCGTTTCGAACCGTAGCCAGCCCAAACGTATTCAGCTCGTCTGCCAGGAGGTATTCAACCCCCTTCGGGCAGGTTACGAAAAAGACAGATTTGGACAAGATCAACTCCTGGTTCAATGGCGGCGTGGGGTAAGTTTGCGGAATGCCAGCTGTTCCTGAAATACGCTACGCATTCTTATTTCACATAACTATAAAAAAAGCGCCACATAGATGAAATAAATAGTGTACATCCCCGCGATGTTCGACTTACCTTGTAAGTGACGCGTCGTTCGGGAAGGTAACAAACCTCCCGTTAACAGGATCCTGACTGCTCTGGCTTGAGCTGACAATAGTGGGTTATCCCGGAGTGGATCTCCCTCTTCTCAGCCACCGCAGAAGTGTACACGCTTGTTCTGTTAATCCATCAGTGAGGAACGGCATGAAAAGACAGAAAAGAGACATGTACGCTCGTGCATTCAAGCGGGGTTATCTCGCTGGCGTGTCCGGTAAATCCAAAGACAGCTGCCCGCTCGAACAGGCGGAAGTCCGCCAGGAATGGTTGAACGGGTGGCGAGAAGGCCGCACAGATCAATGGGAGGGCATGACCGGCGTATCCGGCATTCACAGACTGGCCAACGTTACGACGGCGTGACGCCTGATCTAACCCCGAATCTTAATCTGATCTTTTTCTACACAATTTGACGCAGTAATCAGAGCAACCCAAACGGGGCCTCCCGCCCCGTAACATGCGATGAAGCGCCACGGGGTTCATTCCCCGCAAGGGCCCGCCAAGCGGGCCCACCTTCGTTCTGGGGCAACCGAATCTACTTCACCCGCCGAATAGCCTCCACCGCTTCCCTGATCAGTTCCGGCCCACGATAGATAAACCCGGTGTACACCTGTACCAGCTTCGCGCCCGCATGGATTTTCTCCGCAGCACTCTCACCATCTGTGATTCCACCCACGCCAATAATCGGCAGGGTTTCACCCAGCTCGGCGTAAAGCCCCCTGATGACTCTCAGGGAGGCCTCCCTGACCGGAGCTCCGCTGAGCCCGCCGGCTTCTTCGGCATGACGGTGACCGGCCACGGCATCACGACTGACCGTGGTGTTGGTGGCAATCACGCCGTCCAGTCCGGTGTCCCGCAGGGCAGCAGCGACAAAGCGGATGCCCTCATCATCCATGTCCGGGGCAATCTTCACGGCAACCGGCACATACCGACCATGTTGTGCTTCACATTTGAGCTGTTCATCCTTAATCGCCGCCAGCAGCTCTTTCAAAGAATCACCGAACTGCAGATCCCGTAGCCCGGGCGTGTTGGGCGACGAGACGTTCACCGTGATGTAATCCGCCCGTGTGTAAACAGCCGAAATCCCCTTCCGGTAATCCGACTCGGACTGGTCATTCGGCGTGTCCTTGTTCTTGCCCACATTGATTCCGAGCACGCCCCGGTAGCGACGACGATCCACTCGTGCCAGCAGATGCGCCAGCCCCTCATTATTAAAGCCCATCCGGTTAATGATGGCCTTATGCTCCGGCAACCTGAACATCCGTGGCTTCGGGTTACCGGGTTGCGCCAGCGGCGTGACTGTCCCCACCTCGATAAACCCGAACCCCAGATCGCCCAGCGCATCCAGGTGATCTGCGTTTTTGTCGAGACCTGCAGCCAGCCCCACCGGGTTCGGAAATTCCAGACCCATAACATTCACTGGCAATGAATCTATCTTTGGCGAAAAAGCGCTCAAAACGCCCAGCCGATGAGCAATATCAAGACCATTCAATGCAATATTATGAGCCTGTTCCGGCGGAAGGCGGAAAAGCAGGTTGCGGATAACGCCGTACATCTGAGAAAACTCCCTTCGTTCAAGAGGCCGGAGTATACCGGAAGTTTTCCACAGCATCCCGGGGCAAAACAAAATCAGCGCTAAATGACTGTATGATGGCAGTCTCGTGACCTTTTCCACGGAATCTGTGGATAACCCTGTTGAAAATCCCGGGGCAACGTGTGCCACCCCTTGATAACTGCGCCAGCCTACAGATTGATCACTTTTTAACCAGTTATTTTATCCTTTTATTTCAGCAATTTACGTGATTTTCGTATAGCCATCGACAAAACCTGTACAAAATGTTACCCGGTCATCACTTTGCAAAGATGTGCATAAATCATTGCAATTCCGGGGGTTGGGCGGGTCTGCCAAAAAACGTCGGAATAACGTTATACTGGCCACCGTCACCCAATCCGGAGTCTACCCCCATGCAAGAACCCATCTCCCCGGCACAACAACATCGGGAGAGCCTGGCCGTTGAAATGAAGGCCGCGTCTCGGGTCACCATTATCGGGATGGTTCTTGATGCCGTTCTTGGCATCATTAAAGTCATTGGAGGTGCTCTTTTTCATTCCCAGGCCCTGATCGTAGACGGGATACACTCGTTTTCCGACGTTGCCTCGGATCTGGTGGTTCTTGGTGTAATGAAGGTTTCCCGTCAGGAGCCGGACGACGATCATCCCTACGGCCACCAGCGGATCGAAACCTTTGGCACCCTGGTGCTGGGCAGTATCCTGATCGCCGTGGGTGCGGCCCTCGCCTGGGAAAACACCCTCCGCCTTATCGAGGGCGGCGTGGAGACCATGCCTGGCTGGCCGGTCCTGGTGGCTGCAGGGGCCTCCGTTGTCGGCAAGGAATGGATTTACCGCTATACCCGCGAGGTTGGCGTGGCCATCAAATCAGACCTGATCATTGCCAATGCCTGGCACAGCCGGACTGACGCGTTCTCTTCCGTGGTTGTCGTGGTCTCTACCGCCGGGGCGATGATGGGTATGCTTTGGCTGGATGTGTTCGCGGCCGTGATCATTGCCGGCATCATCATCCATATAGGCTGGAAATTCACCTGGGACAGCGTGAAGGAGCTTGTGGACACCGGACTTTCTCCGGAAGACACGAAAATGCTCAAGAGCATTGCCCGGGACACCAACGGTGTACGAAACGTTCACGAGCTTCGCAGCCGCCGGATGGGCCACGACATTCTGCTGGATATCCATCTTGTGGTCCGGCCGGAAATCAGCGTGTCGGAAGGCCACCAGATCGGCATGCAGGTGGTTTCGGGCATGCGGGACGCCCTGGACAACATCCGGTACATCAATTTCCATATTGACGCCGAAAACGACGAAGACCAGCCCCTGACCTCAGAACAATTGCCGTCCAGGGAAGACATCCGGGCGGTCATGGCACAACGTCTCGGAGAGTTGCCAGCCCACAGCCGCCTGCGGCTCCATTACCTGAAGAACAAGGTACACTTGGAACTGTTCCTGGAGGAGCCGGTGACAAGCACTGCATTGACCGCAGCAAATATCCGCGAGCAACTGGCGGAGTACCCCTGGTTTGGCAGTATCCGGGTGTGGATCAGCGGGCCCTGAGCAGAGGTCGGGCGCCTATCGGCGCCGATTCTCTTCCATTCGGGACAGGAACTCCTGCATGATCAGGGTGTAGAGCTCCCCGCCAAGGAATTTGTCCTCAACCCCGGCATCAATGCTGGGGTTGTCATTCACCTCGATTACCGCAACCCGGTTTCCCGACTGCTTGATGTCCACACCGTACAGCCCGTTACCGATCAACCTGGTGGCATTCAAAGCAGCCTGGATGACGTTCCTTGGCACCTCGTAGGTGGGCATGGTCTCGAAACCGCCGCTCTCGCTTGCCGATTCGCCATGCTGGTAAATCTGCCAGTGACCTTTCACCATCATATACTTGCAGGCGTAGATGGCTCGACCACCCAGCACACCAATCCGCCAGTCGTAATCGGTATATAGGTATTCCTGGGCCAGCACCAGCGCAGACTGCTTGAACAGCTCCCGCAGGCCGGCACGCAGGGATTTTTCATCTTCGGCCTTGGTAACGCCGCGGGAAAATGCACCGTCCGGGATCTTGATGACTACCGGGAAGCCCAGATCCCGGATGACCTGCTCGACAGCATCCTTCTGATCCTTTGAGAGAATCAGCGTCTTGGGCGTCGGAACCTTGTTGTTCTTTAGCAGATCCGCCAGGAACACCTTGTTGGTGCACTTCAGGATCGACACCGGATCATCAATCACCACCATGCCCTCGGCATCGGCCTTGCGGGCGAACCGGTAGGTGTGATGGTCAATGGCTGTGGTTTCCCGGATGAACAGGCCGTCGTATTCCGGCAGGCGCATGTAGTCCCGGCGGGTGATCTGTTCCACATTGATACCCAGTTTTCGGCCAGCTTTCTCAAACCGCTTCAGGGCAACCTTGTCGCTTGGCGGCATCTCCTCATCCGGATTGACAAGGACAGCCAGATCAAACCGGTAGCGCCTGCGTGTCCGGGGTTTGCGCCAGATCATGCTGCTGAAACGATCCAGAGAGGCAGCGAACGCGTCCTGCTCATGCTCGCCCAGATCGGCCGGCGCTGCCGGCTTCATGGATTCAATCTGCCACTGCTTGCGGCGTTTGAAAACGATTTCAAGAATCGGACAGGGGAAGCGTTCAAACAGAGCTCTGGCAACCGGCTTCAGGTCCTGGTGCTCAGACTGGCCAAAGTAAGTACGTATCTTTACTTCGTGGGTTGCATCCCGCTCATCCGTGGCCGGATCAATCGCCGAGCCAGCGGCTTCAAGCCAGTTGATCACACTGGCATCCAGCTCTTCCAGCTCCAGGGAGAACAGGCCCTTTCGGCTCAGATCGTTGAGGGTCATCACCGAGGGAACAACGTGGTGGCCGCGAGCTTCAGCCAGCAATGAGCAATAATAGCCCCTGCTCAGATATTTGGCGCTCTGGCAAAGATTGATCACCCTCACCCGGCTGGATGGCGGTGCCGAAAATTGAAGATACTGGTCAAAAGTCAGGACGTCTTCACTCGGATAGTACGGTGCCCAGTCTTTCGCGCGGTCCACTACGATAAGCAGTCGGGACATGAAAGGAATCTCTCCCTGAAGGTTGTTGTCGGTGTTAGAGGTCGTCACATTACGCTGCTAACATTCACGGCACAATCGGTCAATAATGCGTGCTTTTACGAATGCTTGCAGGCTATGCGTACCAGGAACTCTCTACCATAATAGCCGGATATGGGAAGCCTACCAGCACGCCCTCAAAGATCCTCTCAAGGCCACCTTTACATGCCTGACCCCCAGCTTCGGCAAGCCACCAGCAAAGACCTGGACGCCCTGATCGCGCTCGAAAACCGGTGTTTTACCGAGGACCGGCTTTCCCGGCGTAGCTTCCGGCGCTTTCTGGACATGCCCCGCGATCGGCTGATCATCGCGGAAAATAGCGGTGAGCTGGTTGGTTACTGCCTTGTCCTGATGAGCGCTGCTACCCGGCTGGCCCGGATCTACTCCATTGCAGTCTCGCCGGCCGCACGCGGCCAGGGTGTGGGCGAAAAGCTGGTTCGGGAAGCTGAATCAGAAGCTGCGGAAGCAGGCCGTATCGTCATGCGGCTGGAAGTCCGTGAGGATAACCCCGGCGCCATCAACCTGTACAAACGCCTTGGGTATCGCCAGTTCGGAACCTACCGGGACTATTACGAAGACCACGGGGATGCCCTGCGTTTTGAGCGGCGGATTCTGTTCTATGAGCCCTCCCGACAATTCCCGGCGGTGCCCTATTATCCCCAGACCACCGACTTTTCCTGCGGGCCTGCCGCCCTGATCATGGCGATGGCCGCTCTGGATGAGCAACAACCGCTCACCACCCTGGAAGAACTGAAAATCTGGCGAGAGGCAACCACCATCTTCATGCTCGCCGGCCACGGCGGCAGCGGCCCTCACGGCCTGGCGCTCTCGGCCTGGAATCGGGGCTTTGAAGCCAGCGCGTGGATAAGCATGGAGGGGGCCCTGTTCAAAGACACGGTCCGGAGCGAGGACAAGAAACGGGTTCTGGAGCTGGTCCATGAGGGCTTTCTGCACGACATAGGCCAGACCGGCATTGAACTCCACCACGACCCGCTCACCCTGGAAGCCATGGAAGATGCACTGCACAATGGCCGGGTACCGGTCATCCTGATCAGCACCTGGCAACTGAACCGCAGCCGTGTGCCCCACTGGGTAACCGTATGTGCCATCGATGATCAGTTCGTGTACCTGCACGATCCGGAAATAGACGTGGAAGTCGGCGAAACCGTCGCCGACAAGCAATACCTGCCCGTGGACAAACGGGTATTCAACCAGATCTCCCGGTACGGAAGAAATCAGCCGCTGCAAGCAGCAGTGATTGTAGGGCCCAAGCGATAACGCCTGGGCTGAATAGAGCCGGCTACATAGACCAAAACCCGCACTAGCCGGTACGTAGTGCCGCCTCTTTCAATTCGTGAATGTCATCCCGAAGGCGCGCCGCCGTCTCGAAATCCAGCTCGGATGCGGCCTTGTACATCTCGTCCTCAAGGCGCGAAACCTCCTTGAGCACCTCCTCGGGAGACCGGTTACCAACCTTGGCCCGATACTGCTCCGCCTCCTCGGCCGCCTTCTGGCCTGGACGCTCTGCCTTGCGGCGACCGCGGCCGCCACCGCCAGCACCTTCCATGATGTCCGCAATCTTCTTGTTCAGCCCCTGGGGCGTAATGCCATGCTCCAGGTTGTGGGCTTCCTGCTTGGCGCGACGGCGCTCGGTCTCATCGATGGCCCGCTGCATGGAGCCGGTAACCCGGTCACCGTAGAGAATGGCCTTGCCATGCAGGTTTCGCGCGGCGCGGCCCATGGTCTGGATCAGTGAGCGCTCGGAACGCAAGAAGCCTTCCTTGTCCGCATCCAGAATCGCAACCAGCGACACCTCGGGCATATCCAGCCCTTCGCGCAGCAAGTTGATACCCACCAGCACATCAAACTCGCCCCGGCGTAGATCCCGGATGATCTCAACCCGCTCCACGGTGTCGATGTCCGAGTGCAGATACCGCACCTTGATATCGTGCTCCATCATGAAGTCGGTCAGGTCTTCGGCCATGCGTTTGGTGAGCGTGGTCACCAAAACCCGTTCCTTCACTTTCACCCGGGCGTGAATTTCGGACAGCAGGTCATCCACCTGAGTGGACGCCGGCCGAACCTCGATTTCAGGGTCCAGCAACCCGGTGGGCCTTACCACCTGCTCCACCACCTGCCCTGCGTGCTCGGCTTCGTAGTTACCCGGCGTTGCAGAGACAAAAATCATCTGCGGCGCAATACGCTCCCACTCCTCGAATCGCATCGGCCGGTTATCCAGCGCCGATGGCAGCCGGAACCCATACTCCACCAGGGTTTCCTTCCGTGACCGGTCGCCCTTGTACATGGCGCCGATCTGCGGGATGGTCACATGGGATTCATCCACCACCAGCAAGGCATTGGGCGGCAGGTAGTCGAACAGGGTCGGTGGCGCCTCCCCCGGGCGACGGCCGGAGAGGTAGCGCGAGTAGTTCTCGATGCCGTTGCAGTAGCCCAGCTCCAACATCATTTCGATATCATATCGGGTGCGCTCTTCCAGTCGCTGCGCTTCCACCAGTCGGTTGTTGTCCCGCAACTGCTGAAGCCGCTCGTCCAGCTCCACCTTGATGTGCTCTATGGCATCAAGCACCGTCTGCCGGGGCGTCACATAGTGCGACTTCGGATAAATGGTTACCCGGGGCACCCGGCGCAATACCTCGCCGGTCAGCGGATCGAAATAGCTGAGATTCTCCACCTCGTCGTCGAACAGTTCGATGCGTATGGCTTCTTTCTCCGATTCCGCCGGAAACACATCGATCACATCGCCGCGCACCCGGTAGTTGGCCCGGTGAAACTCAATGTCGTTCCGGGTGTACTGCAGCTCTGCAAGCCGCCTTAGGATAAACCGCTGGTCGATCTGATCGCCCCTGTCCAGGTGCAGCATCATCTTCAGATAGGATTGCGGATCACCGAGACCATAGATTGAAGAGACCGTCGCCACAATGATGGCATCAGGCCGCTCCAGCAGCGCCTTGGTGGCGGAAAGCCGCATCTGTTCAATATGTTCGTTAATTGAGGCGTCCTTCTCGATAAACGTGTCCGAGGAAGGTACATAGGCCTCCGGCTGGTAGTAGTCGTAGTAGGAAACGAAATATTCCACCGCATTGTCCGGAAAAAATTCACGAAACTCACCGTACAACTGCGCCGCCAGCGTCTTGTTGTGGGCCATGACGATCGTTGGCCGCTGGATGTGCTGGATCACGTTGGCAATGGTGAACGTTTTACCGGAGCCGGTTACCCCCAGCAGGGTCTGATGTGCCAGGCCGGAGTGGATGCCATCCACCAGCCCCTCAATCGCCTTGGGCTGATCGCCTGCCGGCTCGAACGGCGAATCGACTTTGAACAGACCTTCTCTGGTGGACACAGTGGGCTGATTGCTGGCCATAACTGGCGGAAACCTCCGGTAAAACCGATGGCGGGACACGTTAGCCCCTACCATCAGAGAAATTTAGCGATACGCTGGCTTCATGATACCATCAGTGCGATCGACGGCTGGGCAAAAATCAGCCAGCAGCACTGGCACCCGGCGGTCGCAGCCCTATCAGACGCAGCTTTAAGGAGCGCAAGTTTGGACCTTCAACTTTCCAGCCGAGTACAGGCGATCAAGCCCTCTCCCACCCTCGCAGTCACCAACAAGGCTGCGGAACTCCGCGCAGCCGGCCAGGATATCATTGGCCTGGGTGCTGGCGAGCCGGACTTCGATACCCCCGATCACATCAAACAGGCAGCCATTGAAGCCATTAATAATGGCCAGACCAAGTACACCGCCGTTGATGGTACGCCTGCCCTGAAGAAAGCGATTATCGCGAAGTTCAAACGGGACAACGGCCTGGATTATGAAGCCAACCAGATCCTGGTAAGCAGTGGTGGCAAACAGAGCTTTTTCAACCTGGCACTGGCCACATTGAATGCCGGCGACGAAGCCATCATCCCCGCACCTTACTGGGTTTCCTACCCGGACATGGTGCTGGTTGCCGAAGGCAAACCGGTCATTATCGAAACCGGTGCAGAGACCCGCTTCAAGATCACCCCGGAACAGCTGGAAAACGCCATCACCGAGCGCACCCGACTGTTCGTGATCAACAGCCCCTCGAACCCCAGCGGCATGGCCTACACCCTGGAAGAGCTGCAGGCCATCGGCGAGGTACTGAAAAAGCACCCGCACATCATGATCGCCACCGACGACATGTATGAACCGATCCTGTGGACCGGAAAGCCGTTCTGCAACATCCTGAACGCAACGCCCAAGCTGTATGATCGCACCTTCGTACTGAATGGTGTGTCCAAGGCCTACTCGATGACTGGCTGGCGTATCGGCTACGCGGCAGGCCCCGCGAAAATCATTGGTGCCATGAAGAAAATCCAGTCCCAGAGCACCTCCAACCCGGCCTCCATCTCCCAGGCGGCTGCAGTTGCAGCGCTGGATGGCGATCAGGCCTGCGTCGGCGAAATGGTCAAGGCCTTCAAGGAGCGTCACGACTGGCTGGTAAAGGCGCTGAACAAGCTGCCGGGCGTTGAGTGCCTGAACGGCGACGGAACCTTCTACGTATTCCCGAGCTTCCAGGGCGCCATCGATGCCGATTCCAGTATCAGCAATGATGTGGAATTCGCTGAAAAACTGCTGACAGACGCCGGTGTGGCGCTGGTACCAGGCTCCGCCTTCGGCTGCCCGGGCCACATGCGCCTGAGCTTTGCCACCAGCATGGAAAACCTGGAAAAGGCCATCGAGCGTTTGCAGAAAGCGCTCGGCTAAAAACTTCTGGCCAGGGGTTGACGGGGCGGTATAGCCAACTTAATATACGCGCCTCGTCACACGACGACGTTCCCCGATAGCTCAGTTGGTAGAGCAACGGACTGTTAATCCGTTTGTCGCTGGTTCGAGCCCAGCTCGGGGAGCCACTATTCTGAAAGCCCGCTAATTCTCTGAGTTAGCGGGTTTTTTATTGCCCGGCTTTTGATTCTGCCTTTTTGCTGTTTGGATCTAGTCCTGCCCTAGCCTGCTCATTGGCGGGACTGGTGCGGCTGTCATGGCTTTCCAAAACACGCTACAAGCACCCCGTCGGGGTCCAGCCTGCAATCACAGATTGCAGTCGTTCGGCTGTCGCATGAAGCTTCGCTTCATAAACGCTCGGTCTCACCCATGTGCGCTTGTTTCGGGCCGTCCATGGCCCTCTACAGTTTTGGAAAGCCATGCCAGCCACACCGTTCTGACCATGCGGGCGTCCTCAAACAACAACGTACCTTGTGGAAACGGATAACCGGTAGGTCGGATTAGCCCGGCGTAATCCGACAAATTCGTTGAACGCCAATTTAGCAATCTTCATCGTCGGATTACGCTGCGCTAATCCGACCTACTTCTGGTTTAAAAAGGTCGACTATAGTTGCCTTGGCCGAGACGGTGCTGTGGGGGCGCCCTCCCAAAAATGTCTGTGGCCATGGATGGCCACAGTCAAGCGCACATGGACGTGCTCGTAGCGGTTTTTGGGAGGGCGCCCCCACAGCACCAGCCTCCAAGCTCGAAGGCTAGGTCAGGACTCAAATTCCGGACAGAACTAGAGCCCTATCACCTCTGAGTGAATAGCCTCCAAAGCAGCCAGCGGGTCAGACGCCTGAGTAATCGGGCGGCCAATCACCAGGTAATCGGAACCGGCCTTGAGGGCATCTGCGGGGGTCATGATGCGCTGCTGGTCGCCCCTGTCGGCAGACAGCGGCCGAATGCCCGGTGTGATCAGCTTGAAGTCGGCGCCCTGCTCGGCTTTGAGCTTCGGTGCCTCCTGCGCGGAACAGACGACGCCGTCGAGGCCGCAGTTTTTGGTGAGGGTTGCCAGGCGTGATACCTGGGCCTCCGGGGAACCGGTGATGCCGATGTCGGCCAGGTCGTCGGCGGTCATGCTGGTCAGCACGGTGACGGCGATCAGAAGTGGCCGATCCGCTCCGAAGGCTTCCAGTCTCTCCCGGCAGGCATTCATCATTTTCTCGCCGCCAGAGGCATGGACGTTCACCATCCAGACACCAAGGTCGGCAGCGGCTGCAACCGCTGCCGATGTGGTGTTCGGGATATCGTGGAATTTCAGATCCAGAAACACATCGAATCCACGCTTCTGCAACCCCTCAACCAATTGCGGGCCGGAGCGGGTGAACAGTTCCTTGCCCACTTTCAGGCGGCATTTCGCCGGGTCCAGTTTTTCTACCAGCTCCAAGGCCGGATTCTGGGAAGGAAAGTCTAGGGCGACGATGATCTTGGGATCGTTAGCGGTTTGCACGTTCAATTGTCCTACGGAATTTCTGGAAAGGTTTATTCGGCTTCCACGCCCTGAATCGGGCGGACGGTTTCCCATTGCTTGCAGCTTGGGCACAGCCAGTGCAACTGGCGCCCGGAGAAACCACAACTGACACAACGATAGACCGGGCGATTGGTGAGGATCAGGTGGCCAATGCGGCTTACCAGGCGCCCCTCGTCTGAGGTCATGCCCTTCTCGTAGCCCGCCATTTCTACCAGCCGCAAAAGGCCGCGCACGCTCGGGCGGGTTTCCAGTTCCTGCCGCAGCAGGTCGATAGCGGCGGAGCGGCCGGAGGCGCGCTCAACCGACTCCACCAGGGCCAACAGAAGGCTGGTGCTGGGATAGCTTTCATAAAGTTTGCGAAGCTTTTTTGCCAGTCGACCAATATCGCCATGCTCATGTTCCAGCTTCATCAGGCGATCAATGGCTTCCGGGCCAAACTCGGGATTCTGATCAAAAACCTTCAGGCTCTGGTTACCCGCTTCCCGGAAACTGCCCTGGCGGACCAGCAGCTTCATCAGAATCAGGGAAGCGCGCACGCAAGACCGATCGTAGTCCAGCGCCTCTTTGGCGAGCTTCTGAGCCGCCCAGCGGTCATCATGCTTGAGTGCCTCTTCCGCGAGTTCACAGGTCAGGTAGGCCAGAACTTTATACATTCCCGGATCCGCATCGCCACGGGTTAGTGTTCTTGCTACCTCTGAAGCTTTGCCCCACTCCTTCTCCTGCTGGTACAGGTCGATCAGTTGCTGGGCCGAACTCCGGCCGTAGTCGCGGTCGCCCATCAGCTGGTGTAGTAATGCCTCCGCTCGATCCAGCAAACCGGCATTGAGGTAATCCCGCGCAAGCTCAAGCGTTACCTGCGGCGAAAAGCGTGGTGGGAGTTCGGGCCTGGCCAGAAGGTTCTGATGAATCAGTATGGCTCTGTCTGTTTCGCCTTTATTGCGAAAATGACTGCCAATGGAGAGGTGGAGGCTGACCGTGTCCTTGTTGACAGCAAGCGACTGAACAAAATTCTCGACGGCCTGATCAGAATAGTTGGTGAAAAGAAACTGGAGACGATCCCTGACCGAATCTTCATCCGCAATGGTTTTCCCGCCTCGGCTGTCATTGTTCCCCAGCCTGCCGACCAGCCACCCAACAGCAACCGCAACTGTCAGCAGCAGCCACTGAAGTACAATATCCATTAAAGCGTCCGGTCGTTCTGGGCCCGGGATTTCTCCAATGCCTGCTCGGCACGATCAAGTCGTTTCTGGAGGGCTCGCCGGGATACCGAGGTACGGATTGTGGCCAGCGTGGTAATCAATACGCCAACCAGCGCACCGATAACAAAGGCCATGATGATCCAGACGGCAATGCCATGAGGCTGGGTTTCAAACAACAGGAAGTTGAGGGAAACTGCCATTTGATTATTCAGTGAGAACACCAGCGCCAGCAGAACCAGGACCAAAACCAACAGAATAATGAGGATTTTCTGCAATCCTGCCATAGCGATAGCACTCCCAAAGGGCCGTTTGAGCCCGGATTATACGCATTCCCTGAGCAGCTGTTAAAAGCCTTTCTTGAGACTGTCGTTCACCTGCTCTCTCAATTCCTTTCCCGGCTTGAAATGCGGCACAAACTTGGCGGGTAACTGCACAGATTCACCCGTTTTCGGGTTGCGACCGGTCCGTGCCGCCCGGTGATGAAGGGAAAAACTGCCAAATCCCCGAATCTCGATTCTCTGTCCATCAGCGAGCGACTGGGACATGTGCTCAATGATGGTTTTTACAGCCAGTTCGACATCTTTAACGGAGAGCTGCGTCTGCTTGGACGCAATCAGCTCAACCAATTCGGACTTCGTCATGAGGCGATTCCCTCTTTCGTTATTATTCGGCCGTCTGTTACCGGATTCCCATGACTACCTAGTTTAGCCAAACCAGAAAAAAACACAAAAAAAACGGGCTCTTAGAGCCCGTTTTTTTTCGTACCAACCGGAAATTTATTCCTTGTTGGCGTTTTGCTGCTGCATCTGCTCCTTGATGAGATCACCAATGGTGGTCGCACCAGAAGACGTTTCGGCAGTTTTGGTCCGCACATTTTCCAGTGCCTGCTTGTCGTCCTCAACATCTTTGGACTTCACAGACAGGTTGATAATGCGGTTCTTGCGATCAATGCTGATGATCTTGGCTTCTACTTCTTCGCCTTCCTTCAGCGCGTTGCGTGCGTCTTCAACGCGGTCCCGGCTGATTTCAGAGGCTTTCAGTACAGCTTCAACTTCATCATTCAGGGCAATGGTCGCTGCCTTGGCATCAACCGCGGAGACAGTACCCTTGACGATAGAGCCCTTGTCGTTCAGTTGGACAAACTCGGCGAACGGATCGCTCTCGAGCTGCTTGATGCCCAGGGAGATACGCTCACGCTCCGGATCAACAGACAGGATAACGGTTTCAACTTCGTCACCCTTCTTGTATTCACGAACCGCTTCTTCACCAGTCTCGTTCCAGCTGATGTCAGACAGGTGAACCAGACCGTCGATGCCGCCGTCCAGACCGATGAAGATACCGAAGTCAGTAATTGACTTGATCTTGCCGGAGATGCGGTCGCCCTTGTTGAAGTTGCTGGAGAAATCTTCCCACGGGTTGGACACGCACTGCTTGATACCCAGGGAGATACGACGACGCTCCTCGTCGATATCCAGAATCATCACGCCCACTTCGTCGCCCACCTGGACAACCTTGGACGGATGGATGTTCTTGTTGGTCCAGTCCATTTCAGAGACGTGAACCAGACCTTCAACACCTTCTTCCAGCTCGGCAAAGCAGCCGTAATCCGTCAGGTTGGTAACGCGGGCAGTAACCTTGCTGCCTTCGGGATAACGACCCTTGATATCGACCCAGGGATCTTCGCCCAGCTGCTTCAGGCCGAGGGATACACGGTTGCGCTCACGATCAAACTTCAGAACCTTGACGCTGATCTCATCGCCCACGTTGACGATTTCGCTCGGATGCTTGATGCGCTTCCAGGCCATATCGGTAATGTGCAGCAGGCCGTCAACACCGCCCAGATCCACGAATGCACCGTAGTCGGTCAGGTTCTTGACGATACCCTTGATTTCCATACCCTCGGTGAGGGTTTCCAGCAAAGCTTCACGCTCGGCACTGTTTTCAGCTTCCAGAACGGCGCGGCGGGAAACAACCACGTTGTTACGCTTCTGGTCGAGCTTGATAACCTTGAATTCGAGTTCCTTGTTCTCCAGGTGCGCGGTATCGCGAACCGGACGAACATCTACCAGAGAGCCCGGCAGGAAGGCACGGATACCGGCCAGATCGACGGTGAAACCACCCTTGACCTTGCCATTGATGATACCCTTAACCACTTCCTCGGCTTCGAAAGACTTCTCGAGCACTTTCCAGGATTCTGCACGCTTGGCCTTTTCACGGGACAGACGGGTTTCACCGAAACCGTCTTCCACAGCGTCGAGAGCTACATCGACAACATCGCCGATAGCAATTTCCAACTCGCCTTTTTCGTTCAGGAACTGGGAGGCGGGGATAACGCCTTCGGACTTCAGCCCGGCGTTAACGGTGACCCAGTCGTTGTCGACATCCACTACGGTTCCCTGGACGATGGAACCTGGCTGCATGTCAATTTCTTTCAGGCTTTCTTCAAAAAGATCCGCAAAGCTCTCGCTCATTATGAGTCCTATATGATCAACGCAAGTGTACTCCGTGCCACCAGCAACACGGTCTGTTAATAAGTTCCGGATCAAGCCTGTGGCTGGCAGATAACGCTGGATCCGGCATTTCAACGACAAAAAGGTGTAGTCAGGCCTGACCTGCTGCGGCCATACACCTGTCTAACACCTCTTCTATACTCAACCCCGTAGAATCAATGACTTGCGCATCATCCGCGGGTTTGAGAGGGGCAGCGGAACGGTTCATATCCCGTTCATCACGAACCCGTATCTCCTCTAAAAGGGCGTCAATGTTAACATCGACACCTGCGCCCTTCAACTGGCTGTAACGCCGCCGGGCCCTCTCCTCGGCACTTGCCGTCAGGAAAATCTTGACCGGCGCATCCGGGAACACCACCGTGCCCATGTCGCGGCCATCGGCCACCAGGCCCGGAGCCTGCCGGAAGTCCCGCTGGCGCTGCAACAGCGCGTCGCGAACCGGCTGGATCACAGCCACCTTCGAGGCGTTGTCGCCCGTTGATTCCGTACGTATATCTGCGGTCACATCCTGCCCCGCCAGAATCACCTTCACCGGCTCACCTTCGGGCGTCGGTTCAAAGGCCACATCCAGCCCGGCGGCAACTCTCACCAGGCCTTCTTCATCGTCCAGAGACACTCCCTGGCGGAGGGCGGCCAATGCCGTAAGCCGGTACAGGGCCCCGCTGTCCAGCAAGTGCCAGCCCAGTTTTCTGGCCAGCATCTGGGTAATCGTCCCTTTACCGGAACCACCGGGGCCGTCCACGGCAATGACCGGTGCATTGCGATCCACCATCATTCAGCCCCCTCGGCTGAGATATTGATCCCCGTACCCCTGGCAAGTTCCACAAATCCGGGGAAAGACGTTGCCACATTAGCGCAGTCGGTCACCATGATCTCGCCCCTGGACCGAAGCGATGCAACGGCGAAGGACATGGCGATACGGTGGTCACCGTGGCTGTTGACGGTGCCACCACCAATAGTCTGGCCACCGTCTATGATGATGCCACCGGGTGTTACGGTTGTCTCCACACCTACGGCCGCGAGCCCGTCGGCCATCACCTGGATCCGGTCACTTTCCTTCACCCGCAACTCTTCCGCACCGCGAAGCACCGTGCGGCCATTGGCGCAGGTTGCCGCAATAAACAGAACCGGGAACTCGTCAATCGCCAGCGGAACCTGGTCTTCCGGAATATCAATTCCCCGCAGTTCTGCGGAACGAACCCGCAGGTCGGCGACCGGCTCACCACCAATTTCACGCTCGTCCAGAACCTCGATGTTGGCACCCATCTGCCGCAGGATATTGATGACACCGACACGGGTCGGGTTCATCCCGACATGACGCAGGATCAGGTCGGACCCGGGCGCAATACTGGCCGCCACCAGGAAAAACGCAGAGGAGGAAATGTCAGCCGGTACGTCAATATTGGTGGCCGTCAGCTTGTCCCCGCCGCTGACACTGGCGGTCGCACCGTCACGGTGTACGTGGTAGCCAAAGCCCGCCAGCATGCGCTCGGTATGGTCGCGCGTGGGTGCCGGCTCGGTAACAGAAGTACTGCCTTCGGCGTAGAGCCCTGCCAGCAACAGGCAGGATTTGACCTGGGCACTGGCCACCGGCATCTCATAATGGATTCCGGAAAGCTTCTGGCCACCCCGGATCCTGAGCGGCGGGCGCCCGCCTTCAGCGGTATCTATCACTGCGCCCATGGCCCGTAAAGGATCCGCCACCCGGCCCATGGGACGCCCTGACAGACTGGCGTCGCCAGTCAGCTCGGAATCGAAGGGCTGGGCCGCGAGCAGTCCGGCAAACAACCGCATCGCGGTTCCCGAATTGCCGAGGTACAACGGGCCACGGGGCGCCTGCAGGCCGTGCATGCCCACACCGTGAATCCGGACAAAGCCATCCTCCGGACCCTCGATGGTTACCCCCATATCCCGGAACGCCTGAAGGGTAGCCAGGCTGTCCTCGCCTTCCAGGAAGCCCTTGACCTCGGTTACACCGTCGGCAAGCGCACCGAGCATGATCGAGCGGTGGGACATGGATTTGTCACCCGGCACGCGGATATCGCCGGAAATCGCGCCACCGGGCTGAAGACGGAACGTCACCTGCTTTTCACTGTTTTTTGTCACGTAAGCCTGTCCTGAGAGCATCTTGGAAAAATGTTCACGCGCCGCCTTGGCGCGACTGAAAACCCGTAACAGGGTTGCACTGTCCTGATTGGCAATGGCGGTGCGCAGCTGTTCCAGGTCGTGCGTGAAATGGTCGATAACGCGAAGAACCGCCTCGCGGTTCGACAGAAAGATATCGTGCCACATCACCGGATCACTGGCCGCAATCCGGGTAAAGTCCCGGAAGCCACCGGCAGCATAACGGAAAATATCCATGTTCTCGTCTTCCCCCGCCAGCGTATCAACCAGGGAAAACGCAATCAGGTGGGGCAAATGGCTGGTGGCCGCCAGCACTTCGTCGTGATAGGCCACGGACATCGTCAGCACCGTGGCGCCGCAGCCTTCCCAAAGCGCTTTGAGCCTGGCCAGATGGGGCTCACTGACGTTATCCGGGGGCGTGAGAATGACCTTGTGATGGGCGAAAAGCTCCGGATCAGCCGCGTGGATACCGCTCTTTTCCGAGCCGGCAATCGGATGGCCGGGAATCACCAGTGGCGACAGGCAACCAAAGACCGCCTCAACATCTGCCACAAAGCTGGACTTGGTGCTACCAACGTCCGTCAGAACGGCGCCCGGCTCCAGAACTGTCCGAACTTCCTCGAGAACAGCGCGAGTGGCCCGAACCGGCACCGCAAGCACCACCAGGTCAGCCCCCTGAACCGCCTCGGCCACCGTAAAGGCCGTTTCATCGACAATCCCGAGCACTTTTCCGAGCTGTAACTCCTCAGCACGCTGGTCCACACCAACCACGGTACTGGCCAGGCCGTTGCGCCGGATTGCGCTGGCCAGCGAGCCACCGATCAGTCCCAGACCAATGACGGCAACCCGTTTGAACAGAGGTTCGGAAAGCGCCATTTCAGTCGCTCAGCCCCGACGATGTCAGTGCCTTGGTAAGCGCGCCGATAAACCGTTCGTTCTCTGCCGGAAGCCCTACCGAGACCCGGAGGTGACGGGGCATGCCGTATCCGGCAACCGGACGAACGATGACGCCGTGCGCCAGCAGCGCCTGGTAAACGCCCATGGCATTCTCTCCCACTTCTACCGCGATAAAATTGCCGGCCGAGGGGATGTAGCGCAGCCCCATGCGATCAAATGCCTGGTCAAGCTGACGCAGGCCGGCGCTGTTCACATCCCGGGAGCGCTGCAGGTAATCTTCGTCATCCAGCACTGCGGTCGCCGCCGAAAGGGCCACCGTATCGACGTTAAAGGGCTGACGCACCCGGTTCAGGATATCGGCGATGGCGGGCGAGCAGACGCTGTAGCCTACCCGCAAGGCCGCCAGCCCCCAGGCCTTGGAAAAGGTCCGGCACACAATCAGGTTCGGGAACCGGGCCAGCAGCTCAACACCGTCCGGGTAGTCGCTGCCAGTCAGGTATTCGCAGTAAGCCTCATCAAGAACCACCAGCACATTTGCCGGAATCTTTTCCAGAAACGCCTCAATGGCACCGGCTTTGTGCACGGTACCGGTAGGATTGTTCGGGTTGGCAACAAACACCAGGCGGGTACGGTCAGTTACCGCGGCGGCCATGGCATCCAGGTCATGGCCCCAGTCACGGGCAGGTACGGAGACACCCTTTGCGCCGATCGCCTGGGTCACCAGGGGGTACACGGCGAAGGCGTACTGGGAGAAAATAACCTCGGAATCCGCATCGGCGAAACACCGGGCAATGACTTCCAGAACATCGTTGGAGCCATTGCCGAGGGTGATCTGATCCATCCCGACACCCAGACGTCTGGACAGCGCCTGCTTCAGATTGAAGCCGTTGCCGTCCGGGTAGAGGCAGAGTTCCGACAATGCCTCGCGGGCGGCTGAAAGCGCCTTTTCGCTTGGTCCAAGCGGATTTTCATTACTGGCAAGCTTGATGATTTCAGCCGGATTCAGCCCGAGCTCCCGGGCCAGCTCGTCAATCGGCTTGCCCGGCTGGTAGGGCGAAAGCGCCTGCACACCCCGGACCGCCAGACTCTGATAATCAATGGCCATACATCATCCTCAACACTGTCTGTTCAAATACCACCAGCCGGCACTGCTCAAAGAACGCCAATCGGGTAGGAACCCAACCGCTTGAGTTCAACGGCTTCGTCATCCACCTCTGCGAGAACCGTGCGCACCTGCTCATCCTCCATATGCCCTTCAAAATCAATGTAGAAGACATAGGCCCAGGTGCCGGTCGGCGACGGCCGGGTTTCGATGCGGGTCAGGCTGAGCCCGTGACGGTGAAACGGCTCCAGCAACTGATACAGCGCCCCGGGCTTGTTGCGCATGGACACCAGAATAGAGGACTTGTCGTGGCCGCTTGCAGGAACCTCTTCCCGGCCAATGATAAGGAAACGGGTGGTATTGTCCGGGCGGTCCTCAATGCTGTTGGCCAGCTTTTCCAGGCCATACAGTTCGGCGGCCATATCACCGGCGATGGCGGCTGTTCCCGGCTCGGAAGCGGCGCGCCGGGCCGCTTCCGCATTGCTGGACACTGTAACCCGCTCAACGCCGTAGCGATGGGTGTCCAGCCATTGGCGACACTGGGCGAAGGACTGCTGGTGAGAGTAAATCCGGGTGATTTCCTCATCTCTGTGCTTTGGCGACACCAGCAGGTGATGGTGAATCCTCAGCTGCACCTCGCCGCAGATTTTCAGGGGCGAGGACATGAACATATCGAGTGTGTGATTGATCATACCCTCGGTGGAGTTCTCTACCGGCACCACACCGTAGTGGGCGGCACCGGATTCCACTTCACGAAATACTGCATCAATGGCAGGCAGCGGCACGCTGACAACCGAATGGCCAAAATGCTTGAGTGCGGCGGCCTGGGTAAAGGTGCCCATCGGCCCGAGGAAAGCAATGTGCATGGGCTTTTCCAGCGCCAGGCAGGCCGACATGATCTCCCGGAACAGGCGCGCCATTTCTTCACCGGACAAGGGCCCGGGATTCTGCTCCTTGATGCGGCGCAACACCTGAGCTTCCCGCTCGGGGCGATAGAAAAACACATCCTTCCCCGGATTGGCCGTCGTTTTAACGTGGGCCACTTCCTGGGCACGGGAAGCCCGGGCGCTGATCAGGTCCATGATCTTCTGGTCAATCTGATCAATCTCGTCCCTCAGCTCTCCGAGCCGGACCTGCTCATCACTCATGCTCAGCCACGCTCCTTCGCAAATTCCGTCATGTACTGAATCAGCGCATCCACACCAGCTTCGGGCATGGCGTTGTAGATACTCGCACGCATACCACCTACCGAGCGATGGCCGGCCAGGTTCAGCAGACCCCGGGCATTGGCCCCCTTGAGAAATTCACCGTTCAGGGCATCGTCTGCCAGGGTGAACGGCACGTTCATCCAGGACCGGAAACGCGGGTCTATGGGGTTGGCATAGAAGTCGTTGGCATCGATGAAGCCATACAGCTTACTGGCCTTGCGCCGGTTCACCTCCCCCATCGCCTTCACCCCGCCCTGGGCTTTAAGCCACTGGAAGGTCAGGCCTGCCAGGTACCAGGAATAGGTCGCTGGCGTGTTGTACATGGACCCGTTATCGGCGATCACCTGATAGTTCATCATGGTTGGGGTCTCCCTGCGGGCCTTGCCGAGCAGGTCCTTGCGAATGATCACCACAACCAGACCGGAGGGGCCGATGTTCTTCTGGGCACCGGCGTAGATCAGGCCGAACTTCGACACATCGACCGGGCGCGAGAGCATGGTGGAAGACATATCCGCCACCAGCGGGACCGCCGGGCTGTCCGGGATGAAATCGAACTCGAGGCCACCGATGGTTTCGTTCGGCGTGTAGTGCAGGTAAGCCGCATCAGCACTGGTCTGCCAGGAGGACTGATCGGGAATCGTGGTAAAACCACTGTCCTCCGAGCTGGCCACCACATTTACCTCGCCATAACGGCTGGCTTCGGCAATGGCCTTCTTGGACCAGATCCCCGTATTCACATAGTCTGCCGAACTCTTGTCACCCAGCAGGTTCAGAGGAATGGTGGAGAACTGGCTGGACGCCCCGCCCTGCATGAAAAGCACGGCGTAATCGTCCGACACGCCAGCCAGCTCACGCAGATCGTTTTCTGCAGTTTCGGCAATCTCGACAAAATCGTCGCTGCGATGGCTCATCTCCATCACCGACATGCCGGTGCCGCGCCAGTCGAGCATTTCATCCCGCGCCTGACGAAGCACGCTTTCCGGCATCGTTGCCGGACCTGCACAAAAGTTATACGCCCTGCTCATGTTGCTGTAATCTCTCAAGTCTTGCTGAATCTGTCGGACGGTGGTGCCGGCTTATTCTTCGCCGGCACCCTCACCTTCGCTACCATCTTCCGGGCCAATGTCTGCTGGCGCGTCGCCTGGCTCCTCACCGTCGAGTTCGTCATCGTCGGTTTCGGCAATCCGCTCAACACCCACCAGCCGCTCATCTTCCTGGCTGAGTTTAATCAGGCGGACGCCCTGGGTGTTCCGGCTCAGCACGGAAACCTCATCCGTACGGGTGCGTACCAGCGTGCCTTTGTCGGATATCAGCATCATCTCATCGCCATCAAACAGTTGAAGCGCGGTTACCAGGTTGCCGTTCCGCTCAGAGCACTGCATGGCAATAACACCCTGACTGCCACGACTGTAGGTGGGGAACTCGTCAATGGCGGTCCGCTTGCCGTAGCCGTTCTCGCTGGCGGTCAGAATCACACCACCCTGCTGCGGAATGATCAGCGACACCACATGATGGCCTTCCGGCATCCGGATACCCCGAACACCACGGGCGGTCCGGCTCAGCGGGCGTACCGCCTCCTCACTGAAGCGCACGGCCTTGCCGGCACTTGAGAACAGCATAATTTCGGCGTCGCCCTCGGTGATAGCAGCGCCGATGAGGGTATCGCCTTCGTCCAGGGACAGGGCTATCAGGCCGCTGCTGCGAGGACGCGAGAAGTTCGGCAACGGAGTCTTCTTGACGACACCGGCGGAGGTGGCCATCAGTACAAACTGGTTTTCCGGGTAGTCACGCACCGGCAGGAAGGTGGTGATACGCTCATTTTCTTCCAGCGGCAGGATGTTGACCATCGGACGACCGCGGGAAGCCCGGCTCGCGCGGGGGATCTCGAATACCCGCAACCAATAGACCTTGCCCCGGTTGGAGAAACACAGGATGGTGTCGTGGGAATTGGCCACCAGCAACTTCTCGACGAAGTCTTCATCCTTCATCGATGTCGCCGCCTTGCCCCGGCCACCCCGGCGCTGGGCCTGGTAGTCTTCCACGGCCTGGGTCTTGGCGTAACCACTGTGGGAAATGGTCACCACCAGGTCTTCTTCATCAATCAGATCCGCAATGGTCAGATCACGCTGGGAGCTGGTGATCTCGGTACGGCGCTCGTCACCAAACTCGGTCACAACCGCTTCCAGCTCTTCACGAATCACCTGCATCAGGCGGTCCGGATCGGCCAGGATTTCCAGCAGGCCGGCGATCTTTTCCAGAATATCCTTGTACTCATTCTGAAGCTTCTCGGTTTCCAGCCCGGTCAGGCGATGCAGACGCATATCCAGAATCGCCTGGGTCTGTTCGGGAGACAGGTAATACAGACCGTTACGTAGGCCATAGATTTCCGGCAGGTCGTCCGGGCGGCAGGCATCTTCGCCTGCGCGCTCCAGCATGGCCAGGACATCGCCCGGCGCCCAGCCCTTGGCCATCAGCTTTTCTTTCGCTTCCACCGAGCTGGGCGAGGCCTTGATCAGCTCGATCATCTCATCAATATTGGCCAGGGCAACCGTGAGACCTTCAAGAATATGGCCGCGCTCACGGGCCTTGCGCAGCTCATAAATGGTTCGGCGAGTTACCACTTCACGGCGGTGGCGCACGAACGCATCCAGCATCTGCTTCAGGTTCAGGGTTTTCGGCTCGCCATTGATCAGCGCAACCATGTTAATGCCAAATACGGTCTGCAACTGGGTATGGGCAAACAGGTTATTGACCACCACATCCGGGTTCTCACCCCGACGCAGCTCGATCACCACCCGGATACCTTCCTTGTTGGATTCGTCCCGGAGTTCGGTAATGCCCTCCAGGCGCTTTTCCTTTACCAGCTCGGCGATTTTTTCAATCAGGCGCGCCTTGTTGAGCTGATACGGCAGCTCGGTGATGATGACCGCGTCGCGATTGGTCTTGTTGTCGTGCTCGACTTCGTGGCGGGCACGAATATAGATGCGGCCACGGCCCGTGCGATAGGCCTCGACGATGCCGGCGCGGCCATTGATGATGCCCTCAGTCGGGAAGTCCGGGCCCGGAATGAACTCCATCAGCTCATCCACGGTAAGATCCGGGTTATCAATCAGCGCCAGGCAGCCGTTAACCACTTCCGTCAGGTTGTGGGGCGGAATGTTAGTGGCCATACCCACGGCGATACCGGAGGAACCATTTACCAGCAGGTTGGGTACCCGCGTGGGCAGAACCTCGGGAATCCGCTCGGTGCCGTCATAGTTATCAACGAAATCGACGGTTTCCTTGTCCAGATCCGCCAGCAGGGAGTGCGCAATCTTCTCCATGCGGATCTCGGTGTAACGCATCGCGGCTGCGTTATCACCGTCGATGGAACCGAAGTTACCCTGGCCATCCACCAGCGGGTAGCGCAGGGAGAATGGCTGGGCCATGCGTACGATGGTGTCGTAAACCGCAGAGTCACCGTGGGGGTGATATTTACCGATAACATCACCCACCACACGGGCGGATTTCTTGTAGGCCTTGTTCCAGTCATTGTTCAGTTCGGACATGGCGAACAGAACACGGCGATGCACCGGCTTGAGGCCATCCCTCACATCCGGAAGCGCCCGCCCGACAATAACGCTCATGGCGTAATCGAGGTAGGACTGTTTTAACTCATCTTCAATATTGACCGGCAGGATCTCTTTGGCTAACTCACCCATCGAGAAAGGTTCCTTTGCGTTATCTGGAAGTCGTATCAGGGCCGTTTCCGGGCCCCATAGTTATTCTTCAACAAGCCGACAAGTCTACCACAGTCACACCCTGTCCGGGGCAACTGTGAGGCGGCCTTAATCAAACACCACTGTCTTGTTTTCGTAGGTAATCACCCGGTCTTCGATGTGCGAGCGCAGGCCGCGGGCCAGCACGTTCTTTTCCACATCCTTGCCCAGGCGGACCATATCCTCGATAGAGTCGCTGTGGGTAATCCGGATAACGTCCTGCTCGATAATCGGCCCCTCGTCGAGATCCTGGGTCACGTAGTGGCATGTGGCGCCAATCAGCTTTACACCGCGGCTGTAGGCCTGGTGATACGGGCGGGCCCCGGCAAACGACGGCAGGAAGCTGTGATGGATATTGATCACCTTGCCGGAGTACTTTTCACACAGCTCCGCCGGCAGGATTTGCATGTAGCGGGCCAGCACCACCACATCGGCTTCGTATTTGTGGAAAAGGTCCTCGATATGGGCAAAGGCGTCCGCCTTGTTTTCCTTGCTGACCGGCACATAGTGGTAGGGAATCTCGTGCCATTCCACCATTCGGCGAAGGTCGTCGTGGTTGGAAATCACGGCCACAATCTCGGCGTTAATTTCCTTGCTGTGCCAGCGGTAAAGCAGATCCGCCACGCAGTGGGATTCCTTGCTGCACATCAGCACGACTTTCTTTGGCTGGGCCGAATCCGCAATGTGCCAGTTCATGTTGAACTCACGGGCAATCGGCTCGAACGCGGCACGGAACTGGTCCAGGCCAAACGGAATCGACCTGGCCTTGATTTCATGTCGCATGAAAAACCAGCCGGTATGGGTGTCCGAGTGGTGACTCGCCTCGGTAATCCAGCCGTTGTAGGTCGACAGAAAATTACTCACCTTGGCGACAATTCCCACCCGATCGGGGCAGGAAATCACAAGACGATAGGTATGCTCCATGAAAGCCTTTCCTTAACTGAAATCCGGGAAAGCAGGTGCTTCGGGAAGTCACCACCGGCGTTACCGGCAGGTTAACGGTACGCACCTCTGAAAATGACCGGCTATGATAGCTTATCTGAACGCCAGAAACGAGGAATGGAGATATGGACAGAGGCCTCTACCACCGCACAGCCAAAAACTTCGCCAGGGGGCGCTCAGAGCGCCTTTCGATTGCAGTTGCACTAACCTTCCTGATCTTTACAGTGCCGGCCTTCGGACAAGCCATTCTCGAAGGCGAGCGATTTCACCCGGTTACCGCCCAGCAGGGCATGGTTGCCACCAGTCACACGCTCGCCACTGAAGTCGCCCTTGAGGTGTTCAGGAACGGTGGGAATGCGGTGGATGCCGCGGTCACAGCGGGCTTCGCCCTGGCGGTTACCCAGCCCCGCTCGGGCAATATCGGTGGTGGTGGTTTCATGCTGATCGCCCGAGGTGACGGTTCTGAGCCGGAAGCCATTGATTACCGGGAAAAGGCCCCGGCGGCGGCCACCGCAACCATGTTCCAGGATGAAGCCGGAAACGTGGTCAAAGATCGCAGCAGGTTTACCCATCTGGCCGCAGGCGTACCCGGTACCGTGGCGGGGCTTGCCCTGGCCCTGGAACGTCACGGCACCATTTCCCTGGACCAGGCCCTGGCACCGGCGATCAAACTGGCCCGCGAAGGCTTTATCGTGCCCCGACGCTTTACCGAAGGCCTGGAGCAGGCCCGGGACCGGCTTGGGCGCTGGCCTGCCAGCCTCAAAACCTTCTATAAGGAAGACGGCAGCGCCTGGCAACCCGGCGAACGCTTTCGCCAACCGGAGCTGGCAGCCACTCTGCAGCGAATTGCGGATAACGGGGTGAGCGGCTTTTACCAGGGCAAAACCGCCGAGCTGATTGCAGGAGAAATGGCACGGCACGATGGCCTGATTACCCTTGAGGATCTGAAGAACTACCAGCCGGTGGTTCGCACTCCGGTGCACGGCACCTACCGTGGCTACGATATCTATTCCATGTCTCCGCCTTCCTCCGGCGGCACCCACATTGTCCAGATCCTCAACATTCTGGAAGGTTTCCCGATGGCCGAATTTGGCCACAATTCAGCCGCTGCAATTCACCACATGGCGGAAGCCATGAAGCTGGCTTACGCCGACCGTTCGAAATACCTCGGTGACACGGACTATGTGGAGGTACCGCTGCAGGGCCTGACCAGCAAGGGCTACGCCGAAGAACTCCGGAAAAGCATAGACCCGCAGAAGGCCCGCCCCGCCAGTGATATCAACCCAGGCCAGCCGGCCCCCTGGGAAAGCCCCGAAACCACACACTTCTCGGTGGTGGACAAGTGGGGCAACGCTGTGTCGAACACCTACACCATCAACTTCAGTTATGGCTCCGGCATTACGGTTGAGGGGGCCGGCTTCCTGCTCAACAATGAAATGGACGACTTCAGCGCCAAGCCCGGCGTGCCCAACGCTTACGGCCTGATTGGTGGTGAGGCCAACAAGGTTGAGCCCGGCAAGCGCATGCTCAGCTCCATGTCGCCCACCATCGTCAAAAAAAATGGCAAAAATGTGCTGGTAACAGGCAGCCCCGGCGGCTCGCGGATTATCACCACCACCTTGCAGGTGATCATGAACGTGATTGATCATGGCATGAACATCCAGACGGCGGTGAGTGTGCCGCGGATACACCACCAATGGTTGCCGGATGAAATCCGCATTGAACAGGGCATCAGCCCGGACACCATTCGCCTGCTGGAACAACAGGGCCACAAAGTGGTGCGTAATTCGGCCATGGGCGCCATCCAGAGTATTATGATTGGAGAGGATGGCACTCTTTACGGAGGAGCCGACCCAAGACGAAGTACTTCATCAGCCATGGGCTACTGAAGATTGTAATTGACCGGAGTCACTGATCTGAACGGAGGCATTATGTATCTTTCTGTACAACTGAGCTGTTATCCCCTGAAAGAAGACTACAAACAGCCAATACGGGAACTCATAGCCCGCCTGGAGCAAACCGGCCTGGAAGTCTATCCCGGGCGAATGAGCACCGAAATTTTTGGCGACTACGATGAAGTAATGAAGGTTCTCTCGGATACCATGAAGTGGTCATTCGAGACTTATGGCAAATCCGTCTTCGTGGCAAAAATCATGGAGGGCGACCGGAGACCGAAATGACAGCACCAAACGGGCCGAGCAATCCGCACAAGCCGGACAACAATCCGCAACCGGCTATGCCGAACCAGTTCTCCTTCCTGTGGCTCAGCGCCGCCATTTTCCTGGCGATACTCTGGCTTCAGGACGGAAACCAGCCCCAGCTTCGGGAACTGGCCTACTCGGAGTTCAAAGCCGCTGTAATGAACAACCAGGTGGCGGAAGTCACCCTCAGGCAAGAAGCCATTACCGGCCTGTTCACCGACAGTGGCACGGCGGCGTTGAGCTCTGACACCCCCGCCCGGCCTAGCAGCCCGGGGTTCCGCACCATACGCCCGCCAATGGAGGATCCATCTCTGCTGAACCTGCTGGAGGAACATCAGGTGACCATCCGGGCTGCGCCCTCTGGCCTGCCTTGGTGGCAGGAAATGATTCGTGGCTTTCTGCCCTGGCTCCTGTTGCTGGGACTGATGTTCTGGTTCTGGGGCGCGGCACAGAAACGGATGACCCAGGGCGGTGGCCCGTTCAATTTCAGCCGGTCGAAGGCCCGGCGGGCGCGTAAGGAAACGTCCACCGCCACCCTCGATGATGTAGCCGGCATTGAGTCCGCCAAGCGGGAAATTGCCGAGATTATCGACTTTCTCAAGTCCCCCGAAAAGTACCGGGCCCTGGGCGCCGTCATGCCCAAGGGCGTGTTGCTGGTTGGCCCGCCGGGAACCGGCAAGACCCTGCTGGCCCGTGCCATCGCCGGCGAGGCGGAGGTGCCTTTCTACAGCATCAGCGCGTCAGAATTTATTGAGATGTTCGTGGGTGTGGGTGCCGCCCGGGTGCGGGATATGTTCCAGGAAGCGCGCAAGGAC
Source organism: Marinobacter subterrani (assembly GCF_001045555.1). NCBI lineage: Bacteria > Pseudomonadati > Pseudomonadota > Gammaproteobacteria > Pseudomonadales > Marinobacteraceae > Marinobacter > Marinobacter subterrani. The sequence goes on along the minus strand of NZ_LFBU01000001.1, from coordinate 259,089 downwards.
GCCCCGTCTCTGATTTTCATTGATGAGCTCGACGCCATCGGCCGCTCCCGGGGCGCCGGCCTGGGCGGCGGGCACGACGAGCGCGAACAGACGCTGAACCAGATCCTGACCGAAATGGACGGCTTCGAGGCCCACGAAAATGTCCTGGTGCTCGCTGCCACCAACCGGCCGGATGTTCTGGACAGCGCCCTGCTCCGCCCGGGCCGGTTTGACCGTAAGATCACCCTCGACCGCCCCCACAAGGACGCCCGCACCGCTATTCTGCAGGTGCACGTGCGCAAGGTACCCCTGGCTGACGATGTCAACCTCGAACAACTGGCCTCCCGCACCATCGGCTTCTCCGGCGCAGACCTGAAAAACCTGGTGAACGAGGCCGCCCTGACCGCAGCCCGTGAAAACCTGCATGAGGTCAACGCCCACTGCTTTGATCTGGCCCGGGACAGAATCATCCTTGGCGAGCAAAGAGACACCCGGCTCACCCCGACGGAGCGGGAAGCCGTGGCTTATCACGAATGCGGCCATGCCATCATGGCCTACTACATGCCCAATGCCGACCCTCTCACCAAAATCACCATCATCCCCCACGGCATGGCCATGGGAGTCACCGAACAGACCCCGAAGGACGACCACTACACCTACACGGAAAGCTATCTGAAAGACCGCATCAAGGTGATGCTCGGTGGGCGGTGTTCGGAAAAGCTGATCTACGGCGAGGTCAGTACCGGTGCGCAGAACGATCTGAAGGAGGCCACCACGCTTGTTCGCCGGATGATCGGCCAGTGGGGCATGAGCGAGAAAATCGGCCCCCTGGGGCTGAGCATTGGCGAAGAGCATGTATTCCTGGGCCGGGAAATGGGCCTGCCCAGGGAGTTCAGCGAAAAAATGGCTGAGCTGATCGACGCCGAAATCCAGTCACAGCTGATGGGGCTGGAAAAAGCGACGTTTGATTTTCTGACCGAACACCGTGACCAGCTTGAAGCCCTCACCAGGGCGGTTCTGAACCAGGAAACCCTGGCAGGCGAGGAAATTGAGGAAATCCTGCGCAAGGAAGACGCACGCAAGATTGCCTGACCGACGGTTCAGAAATGGGTGACCAGACCATGGCTGAACAGAGCGAGGCAGTAGCCCGCGACGGCGCCAAGCGGCGGCCCCCAGTGCCGCTCGAGCCGTGACTGCGGGGCAATGTCCTGGAAGATCAGATAAAGAATGCCACCGGACGCCACGAGCATAACGGCACCAAGAATCACCGGCTGTTCCGAGAGAAAAAAGTAACCCAGTAAACCGGCAGCGGGACCGGCACTGACCAGACACCCCATGAAAGCGAGAGTTTTTCGGGAGGTGTAACCGGGCAGGCTCGATAACTCCCGGTAGGCATTAAACCCCTCCGGAAGATTCTGCAACGCAATCAACACCGCCATCAGCAAGGCAATTTTCGGGCTTACCAACGTAAGCCCGCCCAACGCTGTGGCTTCCGGGACAAAATCCAGCATTACCCCCATCAGTTGAGGCGACTCCCGACGCTTCAGGCCGAGCACGCGCTCCACCGCAAAGAACAGCAGGCCGCCCGCGATAATCGTCGGTATGGCCCACAGGGAATCGCCCATACTCTCCTGCCCCTGGGGAATCAGAACCACTGAAACCGCACCGAGAAGAATCCCGCCCCCAAAAGCGATCAGGAAATGCCGGAACTCCAGCTCCAGCCAGTTCGGGCTGATTCGCTCCACGCTGGCGAGCAGGCCACCCAGCGGAATACAGGCTCCGGCGAGCGTGGTTAAACCAATCACATAGAGAACATCCAGAAACATCAAAAAAACACCTGGGTGGTCGGAAAAATATCTGGCGGGTTCAGGGCGTTATGGTTACCGGTAAATCAAGCGCCGCCAGCAACGCGTCGGCGCCAGGCTGCCGAAGCAGCGCGCAATCCCGGCTTACCACAAGCTGGGTCACCCTCTCCTGACGTAAAATCTGCGCGATGGTAACAGGATCCTTGACGGGAAGCGCCCTCATCCGCAAATCTGAGCCGGCAATACCAAGATCCTGCCTGATCAGCTCTATCCGGTCGGGCGGCATATCGGCATCCTTGTCGTCCAGCAGCACAGTAACGGGCTGCGGGGAATACCTGACGGCCTCTGCCGCAGCCATGACGACCCGGTCGCCTGCATTACATCCTCCTGATGGATTCAACGGTATAGCGGTACGCCTTGATAGCGTCCGACCAGTAGTCCGGCGCGAACCCTGCTTTTTGCTTCAGATGGCCAAGAAACTGGTGCGGCTCCGGCAGGGTCTCCCAGACCGACGGCAAAAACGTGGCCCGGCGACTGCCCTGCTCAAGCACCAGGCCATCGGTGCCCGGGCGCAACTGCGAGAGCAGATCATCCTCAGACACGAAATGCAGGGGCGCAGGCACACTCAGAACCGACACCTGATACTCCAACAGGTCCAGCTCCTGTGCCGCAACCGGAGGAAAGCGGAAGTCCCGGAAGGCCGCTGCAAACGCATTGTCGGCACAGTCCTGGATGAGCGGCAGCCTTGCTTCCAGAGAACCAATGCAGCCCCTCAAACCGCCAGAGATTGTCAGCGTGACAAAACAGGCCCCAGGCCTTGCCAGCCTCTCCGGGTACTCCTCCGGCTCCACCGGCAACCGCTGCCCACCGCCGAGTCCATGACGAACGGAAGCAGAGGCCACCTCCAAAAGAGCCTCTCGCTCCTGATCATTGAACATGGCTGTCCGGTGCCTCGGTGATGGCATAGGCGCCGTAGCCCACAACACGATCCTTCGGCCCACCGGTGTCACCGGAGTTGCAAAGATCCAGGGTGGTTACTTTCAGGCCTCGCTTCTCTGCCAGAAACAGCAGGCCATTAACCGGGTTTCGCCCACAGGCGTCTTCATAACCGATGTGGCGATAATCCAGATTCTCGATATGCCTGGTGGTAGTGCTGTCCAGTTCGCAGGCAACAGAGTAGCTGTGGTAGTGACTCAGATCCGAACTGATCACGACCAGGGTTTCGTCACCTCCCCAGAGTGCTTCCAGCACCTCGGCAACTGCTTCAGGAGAGCACTCCCCCACCACCAGCGGCACCAGGGTAAAGTGGTCAAAAACCGACTGCAGGAACGGCAAGTGCACCTCAAGACTGTGCTCGAGCTGGTGCGCTGAATCCAGATAGCCAACCTGAGGCAACGCCTGAAGCCTTGCCAGCACGCTCTGCTCCACCTGCACATTGCCCAGCGGCGTTTCGAAGAAGCCCGCCGTCGGCGCGGCAATCCCCTTCAGGGCTACACGATGGGAAGGCCCCAGAAGAACCACCCTGTGAATGCGGTCGTGAAGCGGCGCAAGCCGGGCATAGGCACGGGCGGCAACAGCGCCGGAAAACTGGTACCCGGCATGGGGAACAATAATGGCCTTGGGAGCCGGCCCTTCCACAGGAATCTGGTTCAGGAAACCGTCAACCATGGCTCTCAGCCGGGCAGGATCGTCCGGGTAGAATACACCGGCGACGGCGGGTTTTCGTACGTTCGCAGACATGGCTGGCCACCTGCTTTACAGGGCGATTCGCGGCGGGCACGCCCTGCCTGTGAGAAAATTGACACGCTCTCATAAGGAAACTATAGATTATCTGAGGCGTTCCGTTAGCAAAATTGCGAGGGATCTCACCGTGGGCGACATACCGGTTCTTCAGGGCCGTGAGGTCGGATTCTGGCACTGGCTCGATGATGGCCGTATCCAGTGCAGTCTATGCCCGCGATTCTGCAAACTCCATGAAGGCCAACGCGGCCTCTGCTTTGTGCGCGGGCGCCTGAACGACACCATGGTTCTGACCACCTACGGGCGCTCCAGTGGCTACTGCATAGACCCCATCGAAAAGAAGCCTCTCAACCATTTCCTCCCCGGCACCCCGGTTCTCTCGTTTGGTACCGCAGGCTGCAACCTGGCCTGTAAGTTCTGCCAGAACTGGGACATGACCAAATCCCGGGAAACCGATGAACTTGCCGACCAGGCCAGCCCGGAAGCCATTGCCCGAGCCGCCCGGAGCCTGGGCTGCAAAAGTGTTGCCTTTACCTACAACGACCCGGTCATCTTCCACGAATACGCCATAGATGTGGCCAGGGCCTGTCGCAACGTTGGCGTGCGCTCGGTTGCAGTAACCGCCGGCTATGTGACCGAAGAACCCCGCCGGGAGTTCTACCGTTACATGGATGCCGCCAACGTTGACCTCAAAGCCTTTACGGAGCGCTTCTATCACAAGGTGACCGGCGGGCACCTGCAGCCGGTGCTGGAAACCCTCGAGTATATAAAACATGAAACCGGCGTATGGCTGGAATTGACAACCCTGCTCATTCCGGGCGAAAACGATTCCGGGCAGGAACTCAATGAAATGACCCGATGGGTTGTGGAGAAACTGGGGCCGGATGTCCCCATGCACTTCACTGCATTCCACCCGGACTGGAAGATGATGGATACCCCGCCAACTCCGCCGGAGACGCTCACTCGGGCCCGCCAGATTGCCATGGATAACGGCGTTCGCTACGCCTACACCGGCAATGTGCATGACACATCAGGCGGCAGCACATACTGCCACAACTGCGGCGAGCTGCTCATTGGCCGCGACTGGTACGTACTCAGCACCTGGAACCTCACCGATGACGGCCACTGCCAATCCTGTGGTAGCGCCTGTGCCGGCGTTTTTGAGGGCCCACCGGGACATTGGGGCGCCAGAAGGCAGCCGGTCAGGCTCAGTGATTATCGGGTGTGACTCCCATGTAGCCGTCCCTTTCCTCACGGCACTCATAGGAACCCATCTCGAACTCCCGACAAATCCAGGGCCGGTTTTCATAAATTGTGCAGAGGAAGGTTTGGCGATCTAACGCAGAACACCAACCATCCTCCAGCCGCAACATGGTTTCGCCACCCCACCTGTCATAAGCGGTGTGCCGCTCAGGAACTCCTGTGTCAGAAATGATCATGACTTCCAACCGGCAGCAACAAGCCCGGCAAGTTGAACACGAAATCTCGGTATTGGTGAGATCTTTAACGGGAATCGTCATGAATACATAGCCAGCTCAATATGGGTGGAAAACAATTACACGGCGATGTGTTATTGACCGGGAGTACAGCACCCTGAGCCTTGCTGGATGGGCGGGCATGGTTTCCGTTTTGCGGTGGCCGCAGTTTGGGCATTTGAGCGTCGATTCCAGGATTATATCGACCATAACCGTTCTCCCGTCAAAGTGCGGATTTTCTCCGGGCCATTTTGAAGCAATCCTGACATATAAATCGACCAGGTCTGATGCCCGCCATCACCGATGGCAAAATATACGGCGCTGCCGTAGAGGCATCAAGGCTGGATCAGTGAGGTGTGACGCGCCTGGTTAGCTGCTCCCAAGCATGTACGCACGAAGCTGCCGCTCCTCTCGCATAACATAGAGCACGAGAACCCGCTGCTCATCCTCACGATAATAAATGCGACACGATGGAACCACTACTTCCCTGTATACCGAATTAGGCGGTCTGGTTCCGGTGCCTGGTCACCGAGGCCGAGGGGCTCCCCCCCATCTTGAGTACAGCAAGAAAGACCGGAGTCTTTCGTCATGACACACCCACGAAGCGGCGGAAAATCGGTCGCGGTGCAGCCTCTGGTTATGTTTCTTCATCACCGATTTCGGACATCCGCAATAACTGGCTACTGCGACGCACAGTCAGGATATCAACCTGATCTTTGACGCTGTGAATAACCCGATACGTTCCAAACATCAGCTCCCCGATGCGAGGCGACCCCACCTCCGGAACCATACGTCCACTTTTAGGGAAATCCGCCAACCGCTCGACCGCGGCAAATAAATCATCAACCCACCGCACCGCAGCATCTGGATTGTCCTCGGCAATAAACCGAGCTCTATCCTCGACACGCTCTAGCGCAAGCAGGGACCAAACAATCTTCATTGGGCCAGCCCGCTCAGAACCCGAGCTTTCGCATCTTCATGCGCAGAACCATCCCCGGCAGCTATCTGTTCTTCCGCCTTATACACCTCTTCCAGTATTTCCAGACGTTCTTGCATCTTCTCGTACTCGTGAACATCCACCAGTACGGCAACGCCGCGACCTCTTTGTGTCAGCACCATAGGACGTCGGTTTTCATGGAGTTGCTTCACAAATGTGGCCACCCCTGCACGAAATTCAGACAGAGGACGGATATCTTCATCTAATCGAACCCTTGACATAAAATCACCCAAGTACGTTTAAACGTACATTAAAGAGTACGGTATTGCCGGGCGGCAAGCAAGGTAATCAAGGTTGGAAACATAACGCAGAGCGCACCGGTGGCTTTTACAGAGCGAAGCGGCGTAAAGGACATCCGCGTGACGCGTATGGTTATACACCGGACTTCGCCCTTTGAATCAAAGTGGCCAGCTCCGGCGCTATTGGCATTTTCTTGAACGGGCTGACATTAGCTCCGCCAGTATTGCCTTGAGGTACCAACCCGAATGCTGTTTTAGTCGCAGCGCCAACAATACGAAAAACCTGACCTAGTGCCTCTCGGACTGAACCGTTACGAGTAGCCGATACCAGCATCAACACATGGACCTTGACGTGCCAATACGTCGATTCCTGTCCAAGCACATGCGCCCGTTCCAGATGGGTAAATTCTTGCCGAAGATCACCGGCTGACCTTGCCTGCTTAGCATTCTTCAGCTCAACCTCGACGTAGGAAGCTATTCGCTTTGTGAAAGTACGGTGCATAAAGACCTCCTCGTAGGGGTATAACGTAGAGCTAACGGGTTGGGTGGGGCGAAGCGGAACCCAGTCCCGTTGAGCGCCGTGTTATACGTAACCAGCGTTTCATGGCAACTGCTCGAATTTCTCAAGCTGATCGGTAAGCTCAAACCACGGAGCCTTCGACGCCGTAAATATGTGGACGTCCGGTCGTTGCGTGGGCGTGTCATCCAGGATGCCCAGCCGAACCACATACTTCCCAAGTCTAAGCTTCTCGGAGAATAAGCTCGCACCGCAGGTGCTGCAAAAACACAAATCCGTTTCCTCGGATTTATGGTAACAAGATACGAGTTCTTTTCCTGAGGTAATTACCAAGTCTTCAGAGTTGACAAGACCGCCTGTAGCGAACGCGGAGCCCGACCACTTTTGGCATTCGGAGCAGTGACAGTATCCGATAAACTGAAACTGATCGGACACGCGGATCGTTACGCTTCCACATAGACAAGAACCGGTTAAGTATGTCATCGAACCCTCACATTACGTATAACGCCAAAAATAAGCGGCGCCCTGTCAAGGGCGTCCGGTGTAGGGCCGTCAGGCCCGGAACGTACTTGATTGATTTGTTAGTCTTTATCTGGTGACTGAAGCCCGAAATCCTAGGAAATATCAAGCACTGACTCTAGTTTAGATGCTAGCTTATTGAACTCATCACCCCACCCATTCTCCAAGGACAACTCTTGAAGGTTGGCCGTCGGCAACAACAGGCGCTTTACGCCATCAGTCGACGGATTGCTAAGCAAGAGGTCTATATCCTGGAGCGCTCTGTCCCGCTCACCGTAGATTGAGCCATCATCACTGGCTGCCGCCTTTCTCCGCAGTTCTTCAAGGACTTTTCGAGCTACCTGATCAGTGTCCAAACTTGGTGCCTAACGCCAGCGCACAACGGCGCACTTGTAATGGAGGCGCAGCCGCAATGAAAAGGGCGTCCGGCGGCCATCGGCCGCGTATTGATGCGCCTTGTTAGGGCTTCGTACTCAATGTCTCGTGGCAACTTCTGAGAGATCCCACAACGTGCCCGCCCAACCGCCTATAGCTCCGTTGTCTCCACATACCGGACAACGCCACACAATTGCATCATCTTCCGGATCAATATAGCTCTCAATCTCACCGGCACACGGTTTTCTACCGGGTTTCCTGCGGCATCGCACCTTTGAGAAACGTCCTTCTCCGTCAATGTCGCCGCTGGTCTCTTGTACGATCGCAGCAAAGTGCCCTGCCAAACGTCGACCAGAACTCGATTCTATCCCGATGGATCCATCCTGGTTCAGGTAATGCTGAAGATTAACAATCCAAGTATCAGCCATATGATCGCAATACCACTCTGAATAGACAGTCCTAACGCCAGCGCACAACGGCGCCCTTGCAATGGAGGCGCAGCCGCAATGGAAAGGGCGTCCGGCGGCCGCAGGCCGCGAATTGATGCGCCTTGATACTGATTGAGCCTTCTCCCCAGCCTCGCGGTTACCCGCTAAGCTGGAAGGCGACCAAGCACTACAAGGGAGAAGACTCATGAACTTTTACCATAGCACTCACCGTTATTATTGTGGAATCGATCTGCACGCCCGCAGCCTGTATGTCTGCATCATCGACGAGCAGGGTGAAGTGTTGCTGCACAAGGAAATCAAAGCCCGCCCGGAACCGCTACTGGCCCTGCTTGAACCGTTTCGTGATGATCTGGTGATCGGTGTCGAATGCATGCACTGCTGGTACTGGATCTCGGATCTGTGTGAAGAACACGGCATCCATTTTATCCTGGGCCACGCCCTGTACATGAAAGCCATTCACGGCGGCAAAACCAAGAACGACCGCACCGATTCTTTCAAGATCGCCATGCTCATGAAAGGCGGCAACTTCCCTCTAGCGTATACCTATCCCAAAGAGATGCGGGCCACACGCGACTTGCTACGCCGGCGTACCCGCATCGTCCAGCACGGGGCCATGCTCAAAGCCCATGTGGTCAATACCACCAGCCAATACAATCTGCCGCCCAACAAGGCCAACCTGAAGAATATCGGTGCCCGGGAACACGATCCTGCCTCCCTGAGTGTGTTGCGGACCATTCCTGGTGTGGGCCGCATCCTCGCCCTGACGATGCTCTACGAAATCGGTGTTCGGCGATATCCAACGATTTGAGACAGTGCAGAAATTTGCTTCTTACGCCCGGCTCATCAAGTGCAAAGCCGAATTTGCCGGCAAAGTCTACGGCACTCAGGGCAACAAGATCGGCAACGCCCATCTGAAGTGGGCGTTCTCGGAAGCCGCCGTGCTGTACCTGCGAGGTAATGACAAAGCCCAGCGCTACCTACAGAAACTCCAGAAACGAATGAACAAGCCCAAGGCGCTGTCCGCGCTGGCCCACAAGCTGGGCCGGGCCGCCTACTTCATGCTCAAGCATCAGAGGGTCTTCGATGAACAACGATTCCTGAAGGGTTAGTCACGCCACGGGGTGAGCATGACGTCTAACTGGATCAAACAGGATGATGACCGAAAGCCGGGTGTCCGCTGACTGGTACTCGATACCAAACCGGCCTTCTATCACCGACGTTGAAGCCAGTCGCTTTGATTAGCCACTCCGTGGGCGTGCCTTAATACCATGAGCCAGTGCGCTTACACCGGTCCTGAGCCTGAAACTAACTGGAGCTATGCAGCCCGACACCTTGAATAGTGCCAGTGACCGGTTAACCGATGAATGTCTGGTGCCCCTGACCCACCGAAGGAACGACCGGTCAGGCCGTGGCCTAAAGCCACGTAAGAGAGCCCCTATATGTGTTTGCTGTGAGGGTAATCCCCCCATTTTTAACGGGATTCAAAAGTAGACCTCAGGCCATCATGGCCAATTTCTGTTGAGGAGTAATTCCTCCCAGTCCCATATTGGGTCGTTCGTGATTGTAGTGCCAGAGCCAGCGGGTGGCATAATCCTGGACTTCTTCGGTGCTGTCGAACAGATACTGTGCCAGCCAATCGTAACGGACCGTTCGGTTGTAGCGTTCGATGTAGGCGTTCTGCTGGGGTTTGCCAGGCTGGATAAACGCCAGCGCGATCTCCCGTTTTTCAGCCCAGGCGGACAGCTTGCCGCTGATGTACTCAGGTCCGTTGTCACAGCGGATAGAACGCGGTTTACCCCGCCATTCAATGATCTGATCCAGCGATCGGATAACCCGTTCTGCCGGAAGCGAGAAGTCCACTTCGATGCCAAGCCCCTCGCGGTTAAAGTCATCAATCACATTCAGTAGCCGGTAACTGCGGCCATCGTTGAGCTGGTCGTGCATGAAGTCCATCGACCAACTGTCGTTGATCATTGCCGGCACAGCCAATGGCTCCGGCTTTTCCCGAACCAGACGCTTCTTGGGCTTGATGCGCAGATTCAGTTCCAGCTCCCGGTAAATCCGGTAAACCCGCTTGTGATTCCAACCAAACCCTTTAACGTTCCGGAGGTGCAAAAAGCACAAACCAAAGCCCCAGTTCCGCTGATTGTGGGTCAGTCGCACCAGCCAGTCCGCGATCTCAGCGTTCTCGCTGCTCAGTTTGGGCTGATAGCGGTAGCAGGTCTCACTGATGCTGAACATCCAGCAGGCCAGACGAATGCTGACACGCTTTTCATCAACGGCTTTCTGCGCCATCTCACGGCGACGAGACGGCTTCACCACTTTTTTTCGATGGCTTCCTTGAGGATGTCAGCCTTCAGCCGCTCCTCGGCATACATCTTCTTGAGCCGGCGGTTTTCATCCTCCAGCTCTTTCAGGCGGGCCATCATCGATGCATCCATGCCGCCAAACTTGGCGCGCCATTTATAAAAGCTGGCACTGCTCATGCCGTGCTCACGGCAAAGCTCCGGAATCGGTACGCCGTTCTCGGCTTGCTTAAGTATCGACAGGATCTGGCTGTCGGAAAAACGTGACTTCTTCATGCAGAATCTCCCTGCGTGTAGCTTACGGAAAATTCTACTTTTGATCACCGCTGTTTTTCGGGGGGATTACCTGAGTGCCTGACAGCCCCGCGAGACTGACGAAGCAGGCGTTCTCGCTCATGGGTTTAGGTTGGCCGCCGGCGCGGCCAAAAAAATGACTATTGCCTATTGATTCCGAGAAGGTGCGTATTCCGCGCCATCGTGACCACCCATTCCGTTTGAACGTGACCGCCTGTTCCGGGCGATCGTGACCGCTCATTCCGTTTTATCGTGACCGATTTCGGGTTGTTTTCCGGAATCGCCGGTCACGATGCCGGAATCATCGGTCACGTTCCCCCGGAACCACTGCCAAAGCGCTGGAATTCTTCAACTTAATCCGGCATACCCCCTTCCTTTTTATCACGAGGAAGAGCGGATGCCGGTTGCGAGGATTTCCATGCGACAGATTATCGAGGTCTTGCGCCTCAAGTACGAAGCAGGCCTGAGCCATGAGCGCATTGCCCGCGCCTGCGGTCTCTCCAAAGGTGTGGTTGGCAAGTACGTCAATCTTGCCCAGGCCCATGATGTGACCTGGCCGTTGCCAGAGGATGTTGATGAGGTACGACTGGAAGCGCTGCTGTTCCCGGCTAAGACCCCACCTGCACGCTTTGCCGAACCTGATTACTTCCAGGTCCACCAGGAACTGAAGACCAAGGGCGTGACCCTGCAACTGCTCTGGGCCGAGTACGTAGAACGCCACAGCGACAAGGCCTATCGCTACAGCCAGTTCTGCCACCATTACCGGCTCTGGCGTGGCCGGCAGCGGCGCAGCATGCGCCAGGTCCATCGAGCCGGTGAGAAGATCTTTATCGATTACTGTGGCCCCACTGTGCCAGTGGTGGATCGTTCCACCGGTGAAATGCGTAAGGCTCAGGTCTTTGTCGCCGTGCTTGGAGCGTCCAGCTATACCTTCGCCGAGGCTACCTGGAGCCAGTCCCTGCCGGACTGGATTGCCTCCCACCAACGGATGCTGGCGTTCTACGGCGGTGTAGCTGAATTGCTGGTTCCTGACAACCTCAAGGCAGCGGTCACCAAGGCCGATCGATATACCCCGAAGATCAACGAGACCTACGCCGAACTGGCCGCCCACTACCAGACTGCCGTATTACCGGCACGCCCCTACAAACCCAAGGACAAGGCGAAAGCTGAAGCCGCCGTACTGCTGGTCGAGCGCTGGATACTGGCCCGGTTACGGCACCGGATGTTCTTCTCCCTGGCCGAACTGAACTCGGCCATTGCCCAGTTGTTGCCGGCGCTGAACCAGCGCCCGTTCCAGGGGCGCTCCGAGAGCCGCCAGAGCTTGTTCGAGTCACTGGATCGCCCAGCTCTGAGACCTCTGCCCGCAACACCCTATGTCTATGCCGAGTGGTGCAAAGCGCGACCGGGCATTGACTACCACATCGAGATCGACAAACGGCTGTACAGCGTGCCTCACGCCCTGGTGGGTGTGAAGCTGGATGTTCGGGTGACCGATACGTCCGTTGAGGTCATGCACAAGGGACAACGGGTAGCCTTGCATTCTCGCCACGGCAAGAGCCGCTTCGTGACCCTGACCGAACACATGCCCAAGTCGCATCAGGCCCATCAGAACTGGTCACCGGGACGCTTCCTGAACTGGGCCAAGGACATCGGCCCCGCCACGTTGGATGTGGTGCAGGGACAGCTCAAGGATCGGCCGCATCCGGAACATGGTTACCGGGCCTGCCTGGGTCTGCTGAACCTCAGTCGTCGCTACAGCCGTGACCGCCTTGAGCAGGCTTGTGACCGGGCGTTGGCTATCAACTCGGCCAGTTACCAGAGCATCACCTCGATCCTAAAGCAGGGGCTGGATCAACTCCCGCTGCCCCTAGCTGAGGAAGAGCCGGAACTGACCGATCTGCCTGTTCACACCAACGTTCGTGGCCCCCACTACTACCACTGATCCCGGAGAGACTGATGCTGACTCAAAACACCCTCGACATCCTGCGCCAACTCAAACTGACGGGCATGTGCGATGCGCTGGAACAACAACGATCCCAACCTGAGACCCACGACCTGGCGTTCGAGGAACGACTGGCCCTGTTGGTGGATCGTGAAGTGCTGCACCGCGAAAGCCGGCGACTGGAGCGGCTGCTCAGGGCCGCCCGTCTACGTGTGCCGGCCTGCATCGAAGACATCGATTACCGCCACCCACGAGGGCTGGAGCGTTCTCGCATGGCGGGTCTGGCCAGCTGCGACTGGATCCGCCAATCCCTGAACCTGTGCATCACCGGCCCGACAGGTTGTGGCAAGACCTGGCTGGCGTGTGCCCTGGGTAACCAGGCCTGCCGGCAGGGCCTCTCGGTTCGTTACCTGCGGGTACCGCGCCTGTTCGAACAACTGCGCATCGCCCATGGCGATGGCAGCTATGCCCGACTAATGAATCAGTTGCTTAAAACCGATCTGCTGATCCTGGACGACTGGGGCATGCAAAAGGTGACCGCGCAACAACGACAGGATCTGATGGAAGTGATTGAGGACCGCCATGGCCGGGGCTCGACCCTCATTGCCAGCCAGTTACCGACTGAACACTGGCACGATTACATCGGCTCCGCCACGCTGGCAGACGCCATCCTGGATCGGCTTCTGCACGGCGCTCACCGACTCAATCTAAAGGGGGAATCATTGCGAAAAGCGAAAGCACAAAAACCGGAATCGGTTGACCCATCGTGACCGCTCAGAGTACAAAACCCACTCCAGTGTGATGGCCGTGTGAAAATCGGTCACGATCCCCGGAATGACCGGTCACGTTCGCCGGAATACGCAGAAGGCTCATATGTGTTAAATTGGATATCAAGTTCAAAATAAAAAGCCCCGCAAAATGCAGGGCTTTTTATCTACTAAGGCCATAGAAGATTAAACGTGATGCAAAATTTTCATTGCAGCATCTGCTAAAAACTTCGATCGATCCTTGTAGGCCTTATGTGTGTCAACGAAGCGGTCGATCTGAGTAATCAGGCGGTTCGGCAGCGAAATATTGATTCGTTGGGCTGTACCAAGATAACGAACCACATCGACTTGAACCATTACCCAAACGCCGTTGGCGTAATTCGGATTACCTGTTAGCTCTCCTAGATCACTGGCGGTCGGAATCTCTATCCCCTCTTCCGCCATAGTCTCCATATGGAAATCGATCGCTTCTGCTGCATTTTCTACTGCTTCATTAAAGGTATCTCCTGCTGAGTGACAGCCGGGAAGATCCGGCACAATCACTCCGTAGGCACTGTCCCCTTCTTGTTGGATCAGGATGGGATAGAACATATCACCACCTCCACTTTCCACTTAGATTTCATTTAAAGGTCTATTTATTAAATGACAATTTACTTTGGTTAACTTAACAGTCAATTCAACGGATTCAGTTGATGAACTTTATAGTTGCGCGTGTCTCAATCGCCTCGCGCTTTCCTCCTTTGTTGGATTTACCCCACAATTGGCTCGGAAAAGCGGCCGGGCTTTAAAGCCCGGCTTGCTTCAAGATGCTCTTAACAGTGCCAGTTGGAAGATCTTTCTTTGGATGGGGAATCGTCACCAGTCCAAGCTTTTCTGGGTGCTTGAACTGCTGATGGCTCCCCCTCGTTCGAATGAGCTGCCAACCATCTGCTTCGATCATCTTGACAAGTTTCCGACTATCCATAAGCGGGTCCTTAATCAAAATGACAAGGGCAGCTTACACACACAACACACGAAAGTCAATATTTTTACACACCATACACACCGAGTGGTGTTTCATAGGGGATCTTCTGCAAAGAGATATCTTTGAACTCGAAAGATAAACAGAACCGGGCAATTTAACGCACGGTTCACACGCCGGTTTGGAGCCTCGAAGCGGCGGAGAATCGGTCGCTGTGCAACCGATTGTTAGGCTTGCCCGCCACTATTCTGGACTGCCGCTACAAAATCGCTCAGAAACGTCGAAATTTGCGACTTATACTCTGGCACCCAAACCAACTCTTCGATTTCTTCTGGGGATTTCCCGAGGGAAGGGATACGCAAAAAAATATCTTCCAGAAAATTATCGCTGACTGTGGAAAGCACTAGCCTTAGGGAGGCAAGCATATCGTCACCTCGGTGTGAAGCATGGACTAAAGCTATGGGTTTACCTATAACTTCGAAACGAGAAACCATCCAGTCTATTGCATTTTTAAGACCACCCGGTATGGATCGGACGTATTCTGGGCTCGATATGATAATGCCATCCACAGCGGAAACCGCTTCCATAAACTCGCGCACCGCCAGTGGTGTCGCCTCATCTTCAGAGTCTGGAGAAAAAACCGGAAGTGCATCTAGCCTGTTAAAGACCGATAACTCGAGACCATCCGGAGCAACGCTCTTCATAACCCTCAGCAACGCCGTATTGGTGGATGCTTTGCGTGCGCTTCCGGAAATGGCTAGTAATTTCATGTTGTCCTCTTTCCAGTCTTACGCCGCTCAACATGCGCGGCTACGAAATGCAGGCAAAGCCGCAATGTAGTAGACGTCGCCGGGATTGTCCTTGTATGGATAATTTCTACCGTGTTTGGGTAAATTGAGGCCCACCCCCAGTGGCCGCTGGGGGCCTTCATGCGGCAGCTCGATGTTGGCAGGCTCCTCATCCGAGAGACCGGTAACAAGTGCGTAGCGCTGCATGACTCTCAAGCGATAACTCGTACAGTCATCGGGGCCTCGAGCCCGTATAGCAAGGCAGAGTCAGCTTATTATGAACACCACAGAAATCCAAACCTCACTGAATATCGGTGTCGACGTTGGTAAAGCCAACCTTGATATCGCTCTCCATCCTTCCGGACAATTTTATTCAATACCCAATAGCGAAGCCCACATTCATCGGTTCGTGAAAATCCTCAAGAACTACGACATTGAACGAATCGTGGTGGAAGCCACAGGGCGCCATGAGCATGCCCTGGTTCAGGCCTGCAATCAGGCAGGCTTACCGATCATAGTCGTCAATCCCACCAGTGTCAGACGTTACGCTCAGGCCATTGGCGTGCTCGCCAAAACCGATCGTATTGATGCCCAGGTGATTGCCAAATATGCCGCCACACTGAAGCCGGAATTCAGACCCATCCCGGACAAAACCTCCCAGAAGATTAGAGACTTACTAGCCAGGCGGGCACAGCTTCTGGAAATGTCCACCATGGAGAAAAACCGTCTCC
Source organism: Marinobacter subterrani (assembly GCF_001045555.1). Classification (NCBI taxonomy): domain Bacteria; kingdom Pseudomonadati; phylum Pseudomonadota; class Gammaproteobacteria; order Pseudomonadales; family Marinobacteraceae; genus Marinobacter; species Marinobacter subterrani. The sequence goes on along the minus strand of NZ_LFBU01000001.1, from coordinate 243,205 downwards.
AGATCATGCCGAAGCCCCTTCACCGATCCATTAAAAGCTTACTCAAAATGCTCCAGAGTCAGATTGAAACAATCACCCGACAGATCGAGCAGGAAGTGGCCAAAGTGGATCACTGGCGTACCAAAATGGACATCATGACCAGTGTGCCCGGTGTCGGAAAAGTGCTCGCCTACACCTTCCTCAGCGAGCTACCGGAACTCGGTTCTCTGAACCGAAAGGAGATCGCCGCACTGGTCGGTGTCGCACCCATCAATCGAGACAGCGGCAAGCTCAATGGCAAACGGAGGATACGAGGTGGGCGCCCCAGAGTCCGAACCGTGATGTTCATGGCCATGCTCTCATCCATCCAATGCAATCCTGTTTTCAAACGCTTTTACGAACGCTTGAAGGCACAGGGGAAGATTCCAAAAGTGGCCGTCGTTGCCTGCATGCGAAAGATGATTGTGGTACTCAATACGATGGTCAAAAACCAGGAATCGTGGCGTGAAAATATGGCTTAATATATGTGATTGACACCACAGTCACTGTTATGTGATGACTACTCATCTTCGATGTAGTCCCAGGGTAATTCTGACTTAAATAACCGTATACCGTACTCAACGATGTTTAGCGGGAGATCTTTACGGTACAGAGTAACCTCTCGTTCTCTCTTTGTGTCGTCACGAAAGATCTCCATCAGCATCTCATCGCCGTGATATAGCTCTACACCTATGCCATCTCGATCACTGACATCGCTCGCAATTACGACCCTAATCTCAGACACATCCATTAATTTTCGTCTGTAGGTTCAACGCACATAACGCAGAGCGCACCGGCGACCTTGACGGAGCTAAGCGCAGACAAGGGCGTCCGAGTGCCGCGTATTGTTATAGCTGTTTCGATCAATCCGAGTACCACGCGGCGCGGTAATCTCTTATGAGTGCTTTAGCACCCGGAGCCATAGATCTACGGCTCTCAGTAAAAAGCTGCTTAAGACGTTCCTTTATTTCGCACACACGACCTCGGTCTTTATATCTAGCCTGATAATACCTCATTGACGGGGTTACAAAATGTCGTATCAAAAGGTGATATTTACACTCCTGAAGCATACCTATGAAAACAAAATTCAAGTCGATTTCAGATGATGCTCCATCAACTGAGAGATCAGGCTGAATCGCATATATAGAGGAGTGACTATAATTTGAGAGTGACGACCAGAATACCTTAAACTCATCATTATCAGGGTGTTTAATCTTCTTCAAAACCCCGTTTGTGAAATAAATATCTAGTCCGTCCACCCATTTATCAAAAATCTCAGAATCGTTATTCACTGAGCAAAATTTTGCAATCATCAACGATTCAAAAGCGTGACGCAGCAAGGGGCGTGCTGCTCCGTAGAGCCCTTTTTCAGTCATCGTCAAGGCCGAGTAAACCCCAATCTGGGTTTTATGAAAACATGGCATTAAAATGTCATTTACAGGGCTTATGTCGGCGGCAAGTGGAGACCTCACTAGCCACATATATTGGCTGGCAAGCTCATAAATTAAGTCTGCCACCTCATGCGCTCTGCTTACTTCGTCATGAAATTCCGACGTGATTTTCCTTCGATTCTCCTCTACGGACGCTTCAAAAATTTCAGAGAAGCGATGGCCTTTAAGATGGTAATTCAACTTGCCACTCTCTGGTGGCGGCGGACCTTTCTTTTTCGCGAACGGACTTACCCCATACACCGTCCTGGGTTTATCTCTACTTTTGCTTCTATATGGTGGCTTACTCATATTGCCTATAACGCTGAGCTTAGCGGCGACCTTGTAATGGAGGCGAAGCCGCAATGAAAAGGGCGTCCGGCGGCCATCGGCCGCGTACTACAGCGACTGGTTAAATGCCGGTTACCCGGTGCTTTATTTTGGCACCCAAAACAGAATGCCGACTCCTGATACCTTGCAGGAACTTGACCCATTGCGCTAGGAACCAGAGCACCGGAGACAGAAAACACCCGATGATTACGCCGGATTGCCCCGTGACCTGAACACCAAATTACCAGCGAAAACCGTTGCCAAACTGAGGGCTGTTTTCTGCCTGCCGAAGACCTGCTGCGTATTCCAGACCAAGGTTGCCACTGATTCCAGACCAAGCCTGCCACCCATTCCACGCGAAAGCTGCCACTGATTCCACGGCAAAGCTGCCACCCCGGCAGGCTGCCTGAAGCTCCATCAAAATCGTCCGGCGCGGGATAACTTAACGGTACTCTGACCCTTTTCATCCGGAGATGGGCCAGATGCCAGCGAAGAGGTTATCCATGCGTAAGATCAAAGAAGTTCTTCGCCTCAAGTGGGAGCGAGGGCTGAGCAACCGCCAGATTGCGGCGGCCTGTGGCGTCAGCCGCCCCACCGTGAGCGAATACCTGCGCCGCACGGTTGAGGCCGGTCTGAGCTGGCCGTTGCCAGCGGATCTGGACGAGGCCCATCTGGAGCAGCTGCTGTTCCCGCCACCACCGGATCTCCCGGCACAGGCCAGAGGCATACCCGACTGGCAACACATCCGCGACGAACTCACGGGCAAGAATGTCACCCTGTTCCTGCTGTGGCAGGAGTACCGGCAAGCCAACCCGGACGGTTATCAGTACAGCTGGTTCTGCGAGCACTACCGGACCTGGCGGGGCAAGCTGGACCTGGTGATGCGCCAGGACCATCGGGCCGGTGAGAAGCTGTTCGTGGACTACGCTGGTCAGACCGTGCCCGTCATTGACCGCACCACCGGAGAGATCCATGAGGCGCAAGTCTTTGTCGCGGTGATGGGCGCATCCAATTACACCTACGCCGAAGCCACCTGGAGCCAGACATTGCCGGACTGGATCGGCTCTCACACCCGGGCCTTCCAGTACCTGAACGGAGTGCCGGAATTAGTGGTCCCGGACAATTTGAAATCGGGGGTCACCAAGGCCCACCGGTACGAACCGGACCTCAATCCAACTTACCAGGATATGGCTGCCCATTATGGGATCGCCATCGTTCCCACGCGTGCCCGCAAGCCCCGCGACAAGGCCAAGGTGGAAGGGGGTGTGTTGATCGTCGAGCGCTGGATCCTGGCGGCGTTGCGCCATCACCAGCACTTCTCTCTGGGGCAACTCAACGCCACCATCCGTGAGCTGCTGGAGAGGCTGAACACCCGCCCCTTCCGCAAGTTGCCCGGCTGCCGGCGCGACCACTTCGAGCAGCTGGATAAACCGGTTCTACAGCCATTGCCCGCAGAGCCGTATGTCTACGCGGAGTGGAAAAAAGCCCGGGTCCACATCGACTACCACGTGGCCATCGACGGGCATTACTACTCGGTGCCCTACACCCTGATCAAGAAAGAGGTGGAGGTTCGCATCACTCACAACACCATCGAATGCTTTTACCGGGGCAACCGGATCGCCAGCCACCGGCGCTCCGACCAGAAGGGACGGCACACCACCATCGCCGCGCACATGCCCGAATCCCATCGCCACGCCGGCGAGTGGTCGCCGGAACGGCTGATCGCCTGGGCAGCCAAGACCGGACCGGCGACGGAGAAGCTTATCCGCACCGCACTGGGTGCCCGCAAACACCCACAGCAGGCTTACCGTTCGTGCCTCGGCATTCTCCGGTTGGGGCAGAGCTACGGCGAGTCGCGGCTGGAGGCCGCCTGCCAGCGCGCCCTGATGCTGGGAAGCTGCCGCTACAAGAGCATTGAATCCATCCTCAAACATCGCCTGGACCAGCAGCCCTTGGAAGAACAACAGGAACTGGCCTTACCCGACACCCACGACAACATCCGCGGCCCCGCCTACTACCACTGAAGGAACCTGACATGTTGAAACATCCGACTCTGGACAAGCTCCACGCTCTCAAGCTAACCGGCATGGCTGCCGCCCTGGCGGATCAGTCGGCCACCCCCGACATCACCGATCTGAGCTTCGAGGAGCGCCTCGGGCTACTCGTGGACCGGGAAATGACCGAGCGAGATAACCGGCGCATGACCAGCCGGTTGCGCCGGGCCCGGCTGCGGCACACGGCCATCCTCGAAGACATCGATTACCGGCACTCACGGGGCCTGGATAAAGGGCTGGTGCAATCACTGGCGGGCTGCCAATGGGTAAAAGAGCACCTGAACGTGCTCATCACCGGTCCCACCGGGGTTGGCAAAACCTGGCTGGCCTGCGCCCTGGCACACAAGGCCTGCCGGGAAGGCTACACCGCACAGTACGTGCGCCTGACCCGACTGATGCGGGAGCTGACCATTGCCAAGGGCGACGGCCAATACTCAAAACTCCTGACGAATCTGGCCAAGGTCGACGTGTTGATCCTGGATGACTGGGGGCTGATGAAACTGAGCGCGGAGAACCGGAGAGACTTGCTGGAGGTGCTGGAAGACCGACATGGCCGGCGCTCCACCATCGCCACTAGCCAATTACCCATCGAGGAATGGCATGGCGTAATCGGTGACGCCACTCTGGCAGACGCCATTCTGGACCGGCTCGTTCACAACGCCTACAAGATCAATCTGCGGGGCGAGTCCATGCGAAAACAACAGGCAAAGTTGACGACCACCGAGACTTCGGAGTAAGAAGAGAAACCCCGCGTCGCTACGCTCCGATGGGTGGCAGCCTTGCTCCGGTCCGGGTGGCAGGCTTCACGTGGAATGGGTGGCAACCTTCAGCGGTTTACGCAACCTGCCAAGCCGCAGCCAAACACCCAACCAAAGAACACCTGAGCCAGGCCTTTAACGCTTTTGTTCAGCGGCGACCTTTTTGCAGCGAAGCGGAGAAAAGGGCGTCCGGTGGAGGGCCGTAGGCCCGGAACAAACTGGAACAATTTGTTAAAACAGCACTCCCGCCAATGTTACTGATTCTTGGAAAAAAGCTGTTTGAACAGTCGCTCTGATGCCTGAAGTCCGCCCTCCGTCAAACCGACTGACTTCGCTTGGTTGACGGGATCAGTAATAAATCCTTTTTCGTGAAGCCTATTCATCGAATCCCAATCAAAAGACTTCCATGCACGAGCACCATCATGCAACGTCAGGTAGAGCAGAGCCAAAACAGTCTCGTCGATTTTGTTCTCATCGATCTCCACGGTGTCACCCCACTTATGCTAATTCCCAGCGTCCAGTTTAGGAAAGGAACTAATCCTCAGCTATAGCTCTTTCAATACGCTCACTGAAGCGGGTGAGTGCTTCTGAATCCAGCTCAACTTTGAATGCTTGGGTCAAAACGAGAGCAACTGCGTCCCGTACGGGTTTCTTGGCTATTGAGGCCGTGGAGATGATGTCCATAGCCTCGTACCTGTAACCCTCGAGGTCGCTCATTGATGACGCGCTTTCTCCTAGCGGATTCCACTGCTGGAGAATTTCTGCGACAGATTCGATTACATGCTCTTTCATAGGATGATTGGTGACTTTTTAACGCCGGCCATAAACGGCGCCCTGACAAGGGCGTCCGGCGACCGTAGGGAGCGAATTTGATGGCTTTGTTAGCTGCGAACAACCGAACCGGAATGAAACCCGATCTTTGGCAACCAGCATGACAGCCTGCTCCGTTTCTTTGGGGCACAAGCTCTGCCCAGTGCACCTTGATTAAAACCACCGCCGATGATGCGGTGAACGAACCTGAACTTCAGAGTAGCAGGTAAGCAAGGAACCAGGTTTCGCCGGACGGCCCCGCACGGCAAACACCCAAGCTTTTACCAACACCGCTGACCGACTGAGCTGCCAACCTGACGACGGATTTCGACGGCCTTGGCAAACCACCGACCTTGACGATTTTGCTACCCGTTTGCGGCCAATGCCACTGGCACCGAACCACCCCAAAGGAACAGCGCACTTCTCAGCTAACGCTTGCATAAGCGGCGCCCGACTAGGGCGTCCGGTGGAGGCCCGTCGGGCCGGAACAGACTTAATGCACTTGTTAAAGGTTTTTGAAAGCTGCCCTCGCCTTGTAAGCTTGTACCAATTGAAATATCCCAAGCCCACAGAAGACTGCGGCTAGTGCACTCGACCCATCCATATCCAACTGTAAAAGCCCAGCCATCCCTATCGACAATACTCCGCCTACAATGTATTCAAAAGGCTCATAACTGTATTCAAACTTCAGTGACTGTCCATAAAGGCTGGGCTCAAAATCAACTGGCACTTGCAGTTCTTCCGATTGTTTTCTAGCGAACCGATTAACTTTGACGCGGAAAAATGACCAATAGATGATTTCCTTTCCAGGTAAAGCAATGACCCTGAAAGCTCTACCACTTGTTCCAGCGGTGACTGGAGTTATGCGCAGACCAGTAACCTTTATCGTCCCATCCAGAAATTGCCTCCGTGCCATGACTAATGATCTACCCTTTAACGCCAAAAATAAGCGGCGCCCTGTCAAGGGCGTCCGGTGTAGGGCCGTCAGGCCCGGAACGTACTTGATTGATTTGTTAGTCTTTATCTGGTGACTGAAGCCCGAAATCCTAGGAAATATCAAGCACTGACTCTAGTTTAGATGCTAGCTTATTGAACTCATCACCCCACCCATTCTCCAAGGACAACTCTTGAAGGTTGGCCGTCGGCAACAACAGGCGCTTTACGCCATCAGTCGACGGATTGCTAAGCAAGAGGTCTAGATCCTGGAGCGCTCTGTCCCGCTCACCGTAGATTGAGCCATCATCACTGGCTGCCGCCTTTCTCCGCAGTTCTTCAAGGACTTTTCGAGCTACCTGATCAGTGTCCATACTTGGTGCCTAACGCCAATATTAAGCGGCGCCCGACTAGGGCGTCCGGTGGACGGCCGCCAGGCCGGGAACGAACTTGAATGACTGGTTACAAGCTCACTCAAAGACCGGCCTCATAAAACTGCGCTCACAGCTTAGTACACAACGAGTTTCTTCTGCGTATTTGAATGCGGCCTGGCAATCTGAGTCTTGGAACGAAGCCTCACGGTATTTTTCATAGGCTGCCAGAGACTCGAACGTGAATAGTGCGATGGCGATATTGTTGGCACCCTCGGAAGGCAAGAAATACCCATGGTGCTGACCGCCGAACCTCTGGACCAGAGGTATCCACATCTTGGAATAGCGCTCGAACTCGGCGGCTTTGTAGGGATCTATAACGTACTTTAGGTAGCAGGTAACCACTTGAACTCCCTTTCAGTTGGCCTTGTAACGCTGATATTCAGCGGCCACCTTGGAGCGCAGCGGAAAGGTGGTCCGGTGGAGGCCCGTTCGGGCCGGAACGAACTGCAATGCTTGGTTAGGCTTTATCTCCGCCAGAACGCACGTCCATAAAGGCCAGCAATGACGGCAACCATTTAAGAATTAAACCATAAATAGGCCCAGATACTTGAACCCACATAACTTGGTCTGTACTCAGCAATCCTTTCTCACGACACCCAAGCATGCGCGTGATATGCCCCTTTTCCAGGCGGCACCAGTTGAGAAAGAAAAGCTCCAAAAACTGAGTAACTGCATGTGCGACCTTTGCCCCATCTTTATGGTCCCAGTCTCGGCTATCAAAAGCTATATCCATACTGGATGAGGACCCGTAATCGACTCGCTCGCCCCTATCGTCCGAAACATAATTACCGGGCTTGGGCTTAGGGTGCACAATATGATCCCGAAGTTTTAGCACCTCGCTCACGAGCTGGACTTCTCTACAACCGCGATCAATATGTGCGCCGGTATTTGCGAATAAGAAATAGTCGAGTTTGCTCAGGACGGGAAGCCTGTCAATTTCATTGAGCAACTTCGATGGCAGGGCGAGGGTGGTCAAGCAGCTATTGGAGATACATTCCAAGAGCAATGACGAGTTCATAATTGCTGACCGCGCAAAACTACTTGCGATCCATGGTTTATCGCACCGTTCGCTCTCGTCTAGCAACAATGCTATATCAATCAAAAGAGTAAATGTGCGCTGGTCTAGAAATTCGATATCTTCCACTCGCATAGACTATGGTTGCCTAACGCCCTTGTTTAGCGGCGCCCGTGTAGCGCAGCGAAATGGGCGTCCGGTGTAGGGCCGGAGGCCCGGAACGAACTACAACAATTTGTTAAGTGATTCCAGGCTCTCAGGGCCGCCCTCCAATCGAACGCACTCAGCGGATTCTTGCTCCCATGGCGCGGCGGAGGCTGTGTGGAGGTGAACAGAAACCCTTGATACGGCGAGTTCATCGAACAAACCGGCTGGAACCCAAACCATCTCGGTGCCCCGCAGGCTATTTGGAACCGGACTCCCACAACTTGAGCAAAAATCGCTCCGGAAACCACTTGGCTTTTGGTACGACCGGATCTCGCTTTGACCTGAGACCCAACGAAAACTAGAACCCTGCACAAATGTGGCAGCGTTAGCGGCAGCCCCTGTGGCTTTGCGGCACAGCGAGCAGTGACACTGATAGAGATTCCGTATCTCCCCATCAATTTCGAATTTCACGCTTCCGCAGAGACATTCACCTTGCATCGATCAATCCTTTGGCACTTAACGCCAGCAATAAACGGCGCCCTGACAAGGGCGTCCGGTGGAGGCCATCGGCCGGAACGAATTTGATTGCCTTGTTATGGGTTGATTGCGCCATAGTAAAATTCATAAGGCCCATCCTTGCGAAATCCCAGGCGCTCGTAGAATTCAGCTGCCCCGGAGGCCTTGTGGGCGACCAACCAAGCGCCACCACCCAAACCGCCATTTACCCTTTGGACCAATGTCCGGGCCACACCTTGTTTCCTGCTTGGCTCGGCAACAAATAGCTCCTGGATACAGGTGAGCTTGCCCGAATGCCATGGGTAAGAAAACGAAAAAATTGCCCCGGTAACCTCACCGGTCTGTTCAGAGACAAAGCAGCCCTGAGGGTCGATTTCCCGAAACCGCCGCAAGTAAGCGGATGCATCGGCTAACTCCCAAGATTCGTTATATGGCGGGGTAGCATAGGCCTGACAAAAAATCAGGGCAGCTTGCTCGATATCTGCTGCCTCACAGCTCCTTATTTGCATGTTGCTCCTTCCTTAGATACCCATAACGCCGGTGGTAATGGGCGACAACGGAGCGCAGCGTAGTTGGCGTCCCGTTGACCACTTGGTTATGCATGTTCCGGCCACATCCCATCCATCATCACTGGGTAGGTGATTGGCTTGTAATGGGTAAATTCAATGTCTCGAACGTGGGTGAAATCAGTCCAGAGCAACCTCGCCCCCTTCATCCACTGAGATGGCTTAACCCGTTTTTCTATCTTCTCGATTTCTTCAGGCGTGGCTTCACGCATTCGTCCGACCTTGCCGTAAAGTCTCACGCCCGGCGGAGCAACAAAACGGCCTTTTAGCAGAGACCTTAGCCAAAAGAATCGACCGGCGTTGACTGCCATGATGCAAACATTCGGGTTCTGATCGATGTTTTTACCCAAAGCCTCGGCGTAGTGATCAAAAAAGTACCCGCTCTGATCATCGCGAAGGAAAACAGTGCCAACTGGCGTGATGTGGGGCGTGCCGTCGGGGTTTACGGTTGCTATCGAGCAGTAAACAGTAGAAGCCTGACCTTGCTCTAAAACTGACTTTACCTTCTTCCAATCATCCTTGATGTTCATAGTTTCTCCATTTGTGCATAACGCCTGCATAAACGGCGCCCGACTAGGGCGTCCGGTGGAGGCCCATCGGGCCGGAACGAATTTGATGCACTTGTTAAGGTGCTGACCGCCCCAAAAAGCTCAGCCGGTACATGCCGTTCGGAATTCGTTCAAGCTCCCAACCCACAGGCTTTTCCAAAATATAGAACTGGAGAACAGGGAATATGCTATTGCGAGACAGGCCGTCCAGAAGAACCGAAACTATACCCGTTATCATTTGAAGACATAGGGAGGCCTTTGAATACTCGGCTCCAGACTCAATATCTCTCATCGACTGCACGGGTCTCAACAATCTTCGTGCTACACGGGCCTTTCTGGGCGGCAATTCAATCAGTATGAAGCCCTGCTCGTTGAACAAATTTTTAAGCCTTTCATAAGACACTGACGAGCAATCAAGACTTTGCGTCAAACTCTCACCTACCTTAACGCCGAGGTAACCGGCGCCGGAGCGCTAGCGGAGGGCACCAAAAGCGCCACGCTTTTGGCGTCCGGCTGACCGCCTGGTTATGGCCTCGCATGCTTAGTCACCGTATGAATTACAAATTTTCCGCAAACCAAGCAAATGACGAGCATTAGTAAAATTTGGATGGGGAGGTTCGCGGCGAAATACCACCAGTACTGGTCAGATACCTCTTCCTTAGCTGCGACCAAGCGGTCCAAAAATTCCGGAGAGCGCCTCAATGCATTGCCCTCTTCTCGGGAAAGATCGTAAGCGGCCGGTAATCCCATCTTGAGTCAGGCGCTGCCGCCGTCAGGATAGTGTCCACTTATTTTCTAGTGGACACTTAACATGAACGACTTAAGCGTAACCAAACCCTACCAGCGCCGTCGCCGCTTTTCCCGCGAATTCAAGGCCGAGATTGTCGCCCAATGCCTGGCACCTGGTGCCTCCGTTTCCCGGATCGCCCTGGATAACGGCCTCAACGCCAACATGGTCCGGCGCTGGATGAGTGAAGCGCAGCGAGCGGATAAAACGCCGGAATTTGTACCGGTCAAACTGCCAGCGGCAACCTCAGCACCGAGCAACCCGTCGGTCTCGGACAAGCGTAGCACCATCCGTATCGAGATTCCCCGCGCCGGTGGTGCGGTTGTGGTGGAGTGGCCTGCGGAGCAGGCGCATCAATGTGCTGCTTTGCTCCGGGGCCTGTTGGGATGATCCGTATCGACGAGATCTGGCTGGCCACCGAACCACTGGATATGCGGGCGGGGCCGGACAAGGCGCTGGCGCGAGTCATCCAGGTGTTTGGTTCGGCCAGGCCGCATTGCGCCTATCTGTTCGCCAACAAACGCGGCAACCGGATGAAGGTGCTGATCCACGATGGCCTCGGTATCTGGCTGTGTGCCCGCCGGCTGAACCGGGGCAAGTTCCACTGGGGTGAAACCTGGCGCGGTGACCAACTGCGCCTGACCGAGGAACAGTTGTCCGCTCTGGTTCAGGGCCTGCCCTGGCAGCGCCTTGGCGCGGAAGGCGTCATCTCCATCCTGTAACCACAAGTGCCGTAATGCTGCTATAGCCAGAACCGCGAATCGCTTGCCGCACAGGGACTTGGCATACTAGGCGGCATGACTCAGCGCCCCGATATCAACCAACTCTCTGCCGATCAGCTCCGTGCCCTGGCGACGGAACTGATGGACTCTCTAGACGCCAAGGATCAAGTCTTGGGCCTGAAGGAGCGAGAGTTGGTGCGCAGCAACGCCATCATCGAGAAGCTGACTCACGAAGTAGCCATCCTCAAGCGCCACAAGTACGCCCGGCGCAGCGAGCAACTGGACGCCGTTCAGGGCAAGCTGCTGGATGAATTGATCGACAGCGACCTGGCGGCGATCGAAGCCGAGCTGGACCAGGCGATGACCGAGGAGCAGAAGGCTGCCCGGCCCAAGCAAAAGCCCAAGCGTACACCGCTGCCACCGGAACTGCCCCGTACCCTGATCCACCACGAACCGGACAATACCCAATGCCAGTGTGGCTGCCAGCTCAAGCGCATTGGCGAGGACGTCAGTGAGAAGCTGGATTATGTCCCCGGCGAGTTCACGGTGGAGCGCCACATCCGGGGCAAGTGGGCCTGCGACAAATGCGAGACGCTGATCCAGGCACCGGTACCGGCGCAGGTGATCGATAAGGGAATACCTACCTCCGGTCTGTTGGCTCAGGTCCTGGTGGCCAAGTACGCCGACCACTTGCCGCTGTACCGCCAGGAACGCATCTTCGGCCGTGCCGGCCTGGAAATCCCGCGCTCCACTCTGGCCGAATGGGTCGGTGCCTGCGGTGTGCAGTTGCAGCCCCTGGCGGATGCACTGCGAAACACCTTGCTGGAACACAACGTTCTGCATGCCGATGAAACCCCGGTGAGCATGCTGGCTCCGGGCAAGAAGAAAACCCACAAAGCCTACGTCTGGGCCTACTGCACCACGCCGTTCTCAGATCTGAAAGCCACCGTTTACGACTTCGCGCCCAGCCGCGCGGGCGAACACGCCCGCACCTTCCTGGGCGACTGGCCGGGCAAGCTGGTGTGTGATGATTATGCTGGCTACAAGGCCGGGTTCGGCAACGGCATCATCGAAATCGGCTGCATGGCCCACGCCCGACGCAAGTTCTACGACCTGCACGAAGCCAACAAGAGTGAGTTGGCGGCCAAAGCCCTGGAATACATCGGTACCCTCTACGAGATCGAGCGGGATACCAAAGACCTGCCACCGGACAAACGGCAGGAGATCCGGGAAACAAAAGCCCGACCGATTGCTGACGCCTTGCATCAATGGATGCTGGCCCACCGACAGAAAGTGCCGGATGGCTCCGGCACAGCCAAAGCCCTGGATTACAGCCTCAAACGCTGGGAAGCGCTGACGCGCTACCTGGACGATGGTGCTGTGCCCATCGATAACAACTGGGTGGAAAACCAGATCCGGCCCTGGGCGCTGGGCCGTTCCAACTGGCTGTTCGCGGGATCACTACGCAGTGGCCGGCGTGCTGCGGCGGTCATGACTCTGATCCAGTCAGCCAAGCTGAACGGGCATGATCCCTATGCCTACCTCAAAGATGTGCTGACCCGCCTGCCGACGCAGAAAAACAACGCCATCGACGAGCTATTGCCCCACAACTGGAAGCCGGCTATACCTGACAAGGTGTGATGCCCGGACGCTTACGAAAGATCTGATATGGACCTGCCATCTAACGCTAATTCAATAGCCTCTTTATTAACGTGCTCTGTCAGTGCTCGCCCATAACTTCCGCCTGCGGCGCTGACAAACACTGCCAAAATTAGGCTGGCAAAAATGGACAGATAAACCTTCTTCTTCACTCGACTTCCTTGTGGTCATAACGCCGCCAGCACGCGCGGCTTTGGAATGTAGGCGAAGCCGCAATGGAAAAGCCGTCGCTGTGCCTGGCTTGGTTAAATGCCGGTAACCCGGCGATTCATTCCGGCACCCAGGCCGAATGCCCACTCCCGATACTGTGGACCAGCCAGACCCATGGCGCCAGAAACCAGAACACTGAATGCGCGGAAAGTGCCCGACGATTGCTCCGGATTGCCCCGCGACCTGAACACCGAATTACCGGTCAAAACCGTTGCCCAATTCAGGGCTGTATTGTGCCTGCGGGCAACCACCAAAACCGCAGCCAAACACCCAACCAAAGAACACCGGAGTAAGGCCTTTAACGCGAAGCTAAGCGGCGCCCCGACAGGGGCGTCCGGTGGACGGCCGACAGGCCGGGAACAGACTTAAGCGACTGGTTATGGGGTAAAACGTGAACCACCTAAATCCTCCAAAATATTGCGGGCAGCTTTATTGGTCAGGAAAACGCAGCTGACAGAGGCAATTGAACAGAGCAAAAAGAAAATCAAAAAACTCGTTGGGTCCTCGAAAATTATCCGCCATCCGAAAATGAACGAAGCAACAACGCTAGATGCTAAGGCACTTAAGAGGTTTAACCTTAACCTACCAACCTGAGGGTGCAGAGCAAGAAGCAGGCTCCAGTTTACTATCCCAGCTAACAAAGCTGGCATAGCACCACCCACATACGCAAAGAATAAGTTTTGCGGAATGTTCTCAAGTAGCGATGGGACGGCAAACGAAAGAGCAAAAAATCCCACTATCGGACCAACCACCACAAAAACAAAAGTCGTTAAAACAAGGCTTAGAAACAGAGCTAAGAACATGCGGTCAGATACCCATAACGCTGAAATAAGCGGCGGCCCGACAGGGGCGTCCGGTGGAGGCCCGCAGGGCCGGAACGTACTTAATTGACTGGTTAAAAGTCACTATCGGTCACGGGGTTGATGATGGTTATCTCCTTAGAATAACGAGAAAAATCATTATCGCGAGTGACCAACGGCACATTCTCAATTTTCGCTATGCATGCATAAACAAGATCGGCGCCCTTCAAGCGGTCGAAACGATTGAACAGGTCTAACTCCCAGGCCTTCTTTGTGAGCTCCGGGCCAACTTCATACGGCACAGCATTTTCCCAATAGATATGCCGGTACGGCTCTCGGGAGTCATTGTCGCCGCGATTTCGCCGAGACTGAGTTGCTTGAAACTCAAAGATTGCCAGATTAGGAATGATCCATTTGGCATCTCTATGGTCTTCAGCAAAGGTATAGCAAGGCAGATGGAACTCGTGGCTGCTCCGAATTGCGGGAACCAAAAAGCTCGCATCTACAAGGAAAGTTTCTGCCATCCATGACCCCTTTTAACGCAGAGCGCACCGGCGACCTTGACGTAGCGAAGCGGAGACAAGGGCGTCCGAGTGCCGCGTTTGGTTAACTGGTTTGCCCGATATTGGCTCGACGTTTCCGTATCTGCTCGGTAATTTGTTCCTGGCGTTCCTCAAGAGAGTTCAGCCCAAGACGCGCACGACGTTCATTAACGTTAGCAGAATCCTCAATTGGAAACGGTATTGGCCAACCGTTTTCATCAGCATCAAACTGGGTGCCGTAGTATTGAGACTTGCCTGATAGCGTACATATTCGATCCTGGAGGAACGCCAACTGCCAGCCAGCTGCGTCCTCTCTCGCAACGGCATCTTCTAGCAGAGGGATACACTTTCCCATAAACTCGGGATCTGAAACAGAATGCTGAACGACTAGCCATGCAGCTTTGGCAGCCTCCTCCCCCACTAACCCAATGCCGGGCCAACCGTGCACGCCAATAATCTCTTTCAGGCGGGAGGCGTTGTGCTCATGCAGGGCTTTCATACTGGGATGGTAAGGCTCAGACTCCAGTTCTCCAGAATCGACGAGCTGCGTCAATAGCTGCTGGTCTTCCGCCATCATTTTGATTAGTTCATCCGCAAGATTCTGATTCATGGGCTCCTTCCCAGTTAACGCCAGCCATAAGCGGCGCCCCGACAGGGGCGTCCGGTGGAGGGCCATCGGCCCGGAACAACCTTAATGGCCTTGTATGGATAATTTCTACCGTGTTTGGGTAAATTGAGGCCCACCCCCAGTGGCCGCTGGGGGCCTTCATGCGGCAGCTCGATGTTGGCAGGCTCCTCATCCGAGAGACCGGTAACAAGTGCGTAGCGCTGCATGACTCTCAAGCGATAACTCGTACAGTCATCGGGGCCTCGAGCCCGTATAGCAAGGCAGAGTCAGCTTATTATGAACACCACAGAAATCCAAACCTCACTGAATATCGGTGTCGACGTTGGTAAAGCCAACCTTGATATCGCTCTCCATCCTTCCGGACAATTTTATTCAATACCCAATAGCGAAGCCCACATTCATCGGTTCGTGAAAATCCTCAAGAACTACGACATTGAACGAATCGTGGTGGAAGCCACAGGGCGCCATGAGCATGCCCTGGTTCAGGCCTGCAATCAGGCAGGCTTACCGATCATAGTCGTCAATCCCACCAGTGTCAGACGTTACGCTCAGGCCATTGGCGTGCTCGCCAAAACCGATCGTATTGATGCCCAGGTGATTGCCAAATATGCCGCCACACTGAAGCCGGAATTCAGACCCATCCCGGACAAAACCTCCAGAAGATTAGAGACTTACTAGCCAGGCGGGCACAGCTTCTGGAAATGTCCACCATGGAGAAAAACCGTCTCCAGATCATGCCGAAGCCCCTTCACCGATCCATTAAAAGCTTACTCAAAATGCTCCAGAGTCAGATTGAAACAATCACCCGACAGATCGAGCAGGAAGTGGCCAAAGTGGATCACTGGCGTACCAAAATGGACATCATGACCAGTGTGCCCGGTGTCGGAAAAGTGCTCGCCTACACCTTCCTCAGCGAGCTACCGGAACTCGGTTCTCTGAACCGAAAGGAGATCGCCGCACTGGTCGGTGTCGCACCCATCAATCGAGACAGCGGCAAGCTCAATGGCAAACGGAGGATACGAGGTGGGCGCCCCAGAGTCCGAACCGTGATGTTCATGGCCATGCTCTCATCCATCCAATGCAATCCTGTTTTCAAACGCTTTTACGAACGCTTGAAGGCACAGGGGAAGATTCCAAAAGTGGCCGTCGTTGCCTGCATGCGAAAGATGATTGTGGTACTCAATACGATGGTCAAAAACCAGGAATCGTGGCGTGAAAATATGGCTTAATATATGTGATTGACACCACAGTCACTTGTTAAAGCTATTTATTGGGATAAGGATCTTCCGGAGCATCCCCTTTCCCAGTTACGATTTTCCAGCATTTTCTCGGATGCGGCACTTTCTCCAGCTTTGGGCATGGCGGCAATGATGTTTTTGACTGGTTTGAGTACTCATGGCCACAGTCCGCACAGCGATACGTACCCGCTGAAACATCGCTACCATAGGGAACGCAATCTTTTTTCCGCTCGTTAAGTAAATCGCTAACTTTCATGCTACCTCCTAGCTTTGTTGTTTTATGGCTCTAACGCTTGGCTTTGCGGCGCACCGGAGCGCCAGCGGAGGTGCGTCCGACAACAGCCACTTGTTAGCTCATTTTACGACAGAGTCTCTATTTCTATCGCTCACTTGGCCAATGCTAGCTGCGATTAGTCTTTTAAGTAGTTCGTCACGCCCGTTTTCCATAGACCACTTCATTTCTGCTTCTGTTATTACAGTGGCCACGAGCAGATCCATGCTACCATTTGGAAGCACCAAACCCGTGGGCAGTGGCTTTTGAGCCTTAGCAATAAGCACGTTGACTGATTCGTTTTCTCCCACCTGAATATCTTGAACGGTGAGACCATTATATTTCTCCACCCGTTCTAGTATTCCCGCGTCGTTAAGGATCTCTGCATTTACTGACCACTGCATGAACCAGAGTGGCCATTCAGTATTTTCTCTGGCGATCAATAACATTTCATATCCATACCCAGCATAGCCATCCGACGTTTTGGAAGGCTCTTTTCCCTTTAAAGTACCTGAGTATTTGCTGGCACGACCATGGTCATCAGTTTCAATTTTATAATCGGCCATCATGGTGCTGGCCGGCATATCTGGGTTACTTAACCCAAATGTCGTGTAAACCCAAAGGCCTTTACCCAGCTTCTCAGCTGACATTACAAACAGACCACCACCAGGCCAAACTCCTGTCATATTTCCCATTTTCAGGATGTCTTGTGGGAATTGACCGATATTTTCCTCATAGTAGCTCGTCCTGACGTCATAAACCTTCTGCCAAAATGCGTCTTCATCCATTTCATTGGCTTGAACAGAAGCTCCTGCAGCAGCTGCGAATGGCAAAACCCCAAATAACTTTTTTAATTTTTCCTTCATGCTCGATCTCATCTTGTAGAGCTAACGCTATGCGCAGCGGCCGGTTTGTGTAGCGCAGCGAAACAAACCGGTCCGACTGGCGCTACTGGTTATGTTCTCCCCAGCTCGAATACAGCGTACAAAACATACTGATGCCTGCGCGCTGGTAAAGTAACTGATGACCTAAGTGCAGCCGTCTCAATAATGGCTTTGAGCTTGTCCCAAGATGCCCCAAAATCCCAATCATATGGGTCGTTCCACCATTCCATATTTGCAGAGCTAGTTGTTATCGCCATCAAAAGGCCATATTTGACTGTTTCGAGGTCGGCGCCTTTTTGAATTCGGTCCGGCACGAAACGGAATCTACGAATTTTCTCAAAGTCTGACACAAGCTCTAAAGCCTTCTCTGATGAATAGAGCTTCTTGGCTTCTACAAGCACTGCAGTTTTTATTCTTTCCGTTTTTCGGATTAGAAGTAAATCGACGCGACTATGGCCGGCTTCAAAATGAGCGTTAGATGCTTGCGGATACGCATAGAATCCGGAGTTGAGTGCCTTATGAGCTAAGTGAGTGGTAAGGTTCGCCTCTTGCAATCCATTCTTATCAGGATTAACGACCGGCCAGTATTCTTCAAGACCCACCTCTAAGGACTGCATAGCGGCCTTTAATAGTTTTTCGATTTCTTGCAGTTCACTCATTCATGCCCCACAAAACATAACGCCGGCCATAAACGGCGCCCTGACAAGGGCGTCCGGCGACCGTAGGGAGCGAATTTGATGGCTTTGTTAGCTGCGAACAACCGAACCGGAATGAAACCCGATCTTTGGCAACCAGCATGACAGCCTGCTCCGTTTCTTTGGGGCACAAGCTCTGCCCAGTGCACCTTGATTAAAACCACCGCCGATGATGCGGTGAACGAACCTGAACTTCAGAGTAGCAGGTAAGCAAGGAACCAGGTTTCGCCGGACGGCCCCGCACGGCAAACACCCAAGCTTTTACCAACACCGCTGACCGACTGAGCTGCCAACCTGACGACGGATTTCGACGGCCTTGGCAAACCACCGACCTTGACGATTTTGCTACCCGTTTGCGGCCAATGCCACTGGCACCGAACCACCCCAAAGGAACAGCGCACTTCTCAGCTAACGCGAAGCTAAGCGGCGGCCCGTCAGGGACGTCCGGTGGACGGCCGTCAGGCCGGGAACGTACTTGAGCGATTTGTTACACATTGACTGAGTACTTGAGGTCACGTGCCTCGTCTCCAGTCATGCCCCGAAATCCCCAACAATGAGCAGGTTGCTCCTTAATTGTCACTTCGATGTCCACAGGTGATATGCCAACCACAGACTCAATCTTGTTGAAGAGCTCCTTGATCAGAGCTTTTTGGGTCTCGGGAGCTCGCCCCTGCATCATGTTGATCTCGATGGCAGTGTAGGCTGGAGTTCTGCCACCTGGGTAATAAAAATCCTCGGCATCCATCGGGATAAAACGATGAGCCCGCTTGTCTTCCGGCATTCCGAGTACGGACTGCATGCATCCGTGAATGACTTCGGAGAGCTGAGCCTTAACCGAGTTAAGGTGTTCTTTGATTCCATAGATGACTATCACGATGCCTCCTGCAATGTGTAACGCTGGCGTAACGGGCCGATTTGTGGAGCGCAGCGGAACAAAGCGGTCCCGTTGACGCGATTGTTAGAGATAATTAGTACCCAAGTAGGAGCTTATCAAGCTCACGAGGATGTGTGTTCCGTTTACCGGTGCGTTCCAATACCGTATTGCGAAACTCTAGACACCGAACGACGAATGCAGCATAAGCATCATCATATTCTTTTGGATACTTGAAACGCCTCCCTTTCAGACGCTTTCGTAGCTCTTTATTCGCGACTGAGTCGAAAATGAAAAAGGCATTTGGCAAGTGAAAATGTAAATACTTTGATGCCAGTGACCTTTTTTCTATTCCGGTTATGTCCTTGAGCAGATCCGTGAAATTTTTATGTACGCTCAAAACCTGCTCAACGTTATCCACCGTAACCCGCTCTATATGGCGCACTGATTTTATCCAGCCATCAAGGTCTGAAGCTCGGATCATGGGAGCAACCTTCGCTGCATAGAAGTTTTCACCTTCAACGATGTTATCACCGGCTTTTCTTTCTATAGCCGCCGAGTAAGCACGTCCAATAAGCCAAATCTTTCCAGCGATAACGTCCTCATCATTGTGTAGAGGATGCTGTTCACACATTTGATAAAGAACCCTATTGCCGAAATTCCATGTGTTCGTTTTAGTATCCATAGTCTCTAACAGCTAATTATACGAACGCGTTCGTATATCACCCGTTCGTAAAACTTCATTCAAACACGCTCAAGAAATCACGAGCTTCTTTAATAAAAACAGCCTCTTGAGCACCAATCACCACGGCTACCGCCGGAGTTATACGCCCTCTTTTGAGCCACTCCTGCTCCCACCGTGGGCGTATAACTTTGCCATTCCCGCTCCAACTTTCCAACCCTATCAGATAGTTACCGACATTTCTCATGTGATATCTGGAGTTTTGCGAACGGGTTCGTATAACTCCGCTAACATCTGCCTCTTGACTTCGGCTCAAACCGATATACTGTATATAAAAACAGTAAAGGATGACTGGATATGGATATCCCTACCCCGATACCTGCGCAACCAACCCGTTTTTTGGACAAAGTTCGAGGTTTTATTCGCCCGCGAGGCATGGCGTATAAGACAGAGAAAACCTACCTGTTTTGGATCAAACGCTTTATCCGTTTCCATGGCCTCCAACACCCTGAAGCTATGGGCTCTGCAGAAGTCGAAGCATTTCTGTCTCATCTGGTTTTGCAGGCAAACGCCAGCGCCTCTACCCAGAGAGTCGCTTTGAACGCATTGGTGTTTTTATATCGGGAATTCCTGGGCCAACCTCTGGACGATCTGAAGTTCGAGCAATCCAGAAAGCCGGTAAAGCTGCCAACGGTATTCAGTGCGGAAGAAGCCAGATCCGTTATTCACAACCTGAGTGGAGACTACAAGCTTGTGGCCATGCTCCTCTATGGCTCCGGTCTGCGTATCAACGAAGCCCTGCGCCTAAGAGTCAAAGATGTTGATTTTGATATGCAACAGTTGATTGTTCGAAGCGGCAAAGGTGCTAAAGACCGAATTACGCTATTGCCAGACCGTCTCGTCGAGCCGTTAAAGGAACAGATCGATTCCGCGCTGCACCAGCATCAGGCGGATCTTTTGAAAGGATTTGGCTCTGTTTATCTTCCGGCGGGCCTTGCACGCAAATATCCCAATGCCAGTCAGGAGCCCGGCTGGCAGTATATCTTTCCCGCGCAGGAGCTTTCACGGGATCCTCGCTCAAACATTCGCAGGCGCCATCATTTACTGGATCGAACTGTTCAAAAGCACGTTCGCCGAGCTATCCAGGCGGCCAGCATCCGCAAACTCGCGGGCAGTCATACCTTTCGCCACAGTTTTGCCACACGCTTGCTTGAAGCCGGCTATGATCTCCGCACTATCCAGAAACTGCTTGGTCACTCGGATTTGCGCACCACAGAAATCTACACCCACGTTGTTCGCAGGGGCGGTTTTGGTGTGCGTAGCCCGGTTGATGAAGGCTTCTAACTCTCCCAGTTGCTGGCTGGAATCCGCTTAACGTGAATGTGGCTGATAAGCCGGATGGTCGGGCGAACCAGAAATTGAAAGCTGCCGATGATAAACAGCCAGATAGCCGACGTCTCATACTCCGGGAACAGAAACAGGATGCTGCCCACCAGGAACCAGATGGCGATGAAAAAATCGTTGATGATGCTGATCATCTCGTAGCGTCGACGAATGATCAGCTCTTCATGACCCAACTGCAGAGTCAGGGGGTTATCGGTGCGGTCTTCAACCATGTTGCTGGCGATCTCCGGAAGGAACGCGGCGGAAGCGGGGTTCCGCCGCAGTTTGAATTATTGCATATCGCTAAAGGCAGCGTCGGTTCTTGCCGCCAGGATAAAGTCATTTTTGTGCAGTCCGCCGATTTCATGGCTCCACCAGCTCACTGCGACTTTGCCGTACTCCAGAACAACCACAGGATGGTGGTCTTCTTCTTCGGCGAGTTCGCCAATCTTGTTAGTGAACTCCAGGGCCTTCACAAAGTTTTTAAGCTTGTAGACCTTGTGAAGCTGCTCTTCACCGTCAATGTCCAGGATCTCCCAGTCCGGAACATCTTTGTGTAGCTGCTGCTTTTCTTCCTCGGTCGCCTTGGGTGCGTTCGGGCTGCAGGCTTCACAGCTGTGGGCTTTCAGGTCAATCATTTCAACCTCCATGGTTGATGGCTGTACTACAAGCGTGGGTCGGGCTCTTCGCTTTATCAACCCTTCTCTTGAAATCCGGTCGCTTTCCGAATACTGTATATTTAAACAGTATTTCGAGAGTTTTCATCATGAGCGAGCTTCTGAACACGCTGATGCAGGATGCCCGTGTCTGGCAGGGGCACCGTCACACCCGGACCACACAGCCGGCGGAACCAACCGGGTATCAGGTTCTGGATAACCAGCTCGGAGGCCTGGGCTGGCCCCGGGGCGCCCTGAGCGAATGCCTGCTGGATGCACCGGGTATTGGTGAGTTGCATTTGCTGCTGCCGCTCCTACAGCGGCTGTGCGAAGAGGGCAAAAGCGTGTTCTGGCTGAACCCGCCCCACACACCCTATGCCCCTGCCCTGGCTCGGGAGGGTGTGAATCTGGACCAGGTGGTGCTGATCCATACCGAAGATGAGGGCGACTTTCTGTGGACCCTTGAGAACTGCCTGCGCTCACCGGTAACGGGCCTGGTGATGGCCTGGCCGGGGAAACTGGCCTCCCGGGAAGTCCGCCGCCTGCAACTGGCAGCCGAAGCCGGTAGCAACGTGTGCGTTCTGTTCCGGGAGCGGCGCTACGCCGAGCAGAATTCTCCGGCTGCCCTGCGCCTGGAACTCGAACCGGGCGAGCAGCAGGATCTCAAGGTGAATGTACTCAAACGCCGGGGCAGCTGGCCCGGGCAACGCTGTTCACTGGCCATGGCCCAGCGGGCAGACCTCTCATTTCGTGAAACCACCCGGATTATCCGGGGCCCCTGGTCGGGTTCAACCGGGTAATAACGCTCCATGCTCTGGCTTTATCTGCATTTCCCGCACCTGGTGCTGGACCATATTCGCCGCACCCGTGAAGATCAGGGCGCCCTGGTGGTGGTTGAAGGCTCTGGCCAGAAGGTGATTCAGGCCTGCCCTGAGGCCAGGAGCCAGGGTATTCGTAGCGGCATGCGCCTGAAGACTGCCATCAGTCTGGCGCCGGATCTGGGCATGGTGCGTGCCGATGAAACCCAGGAAGCCAGGATTCTGGAAGATCAGGCCCGCTGGCTATACCGCTATGCCGCCCATATTGTATTGGTGCCGCCCGATGGCCTGCTGGCCGAGATTGGCAGCCTGCAGAAGCTCTATGGCGGTCTGCCCGCCGTTTGGCAAACCATGGAGCAGGGGCTGAATGAACGCCAGTTGAATGCCTGGATCGGTATTGGCTATACCCCCTTGGCCGCCCGGCTGATTGCCCGGGCCGGCAAAGGAGAATGCACGGCGGATAAAGGCCATATTCTGCGGACTCTGAGCCAGATGCCTCTGCTGGCAGCGGAATTCAACGACAAGGCCTGTACCCGGCTAAAGCGCCTGGGGCTGAACACTCTGGGGGAGGTGTTTGATTTACCGCCCGGGGAACTGGCCCGGCGCCTGTCTCCGGAACTGCTGGCTTACATCCAGAAAATCCAGGGCACCCGGCCAGATCCCCGCACGCCCTGGCAGCCGCCCCACTCGTTCCGGCAACAGGCGGATTTTGTGCAGGAGATCGAGCATACCCAGGGGCTGCTGTTTCCGCTCCAGCGCATGCTTGCCGAACTGGAAGAGGATCTGTGCTGGCGCCAGCAGGATACCGACAGTCTGCGGCTGGTTCTGAGGCACCGGCATGCAGAGCCAACCCGGCTACAGATCCGCACGTCCGGGCCGGAGCACCGGGCCGATAACTTCCTCAATCTGATTCGCCTGCGGCTGGAGCAGCATTCCCTGAGCGCGCCGGTTATCTCCATGGTTCTGCTGGTGAAGCGCTTCCTTTCCCGTGAAGCACCCTCCGGGCTGGATCTGCTGGGTGAAACACAGGATCTGAATGAAGCCTGGCATACCCTGATCAGCCGGTTGCAGGCGCGTCTTGGCGATCAGGCCCTCAGGCAGCTTTCCCCCCAGGCCGATCACCGCCCGGAACGGGCCTGGTCTGCTTCGGAAGTTCTGCGTAAAACCGGAACGCCGCTAATACCGGCGGCAGAACTGCCCAGGCGGCCGCTCTGGTTGTTGAAAGGTCCGCAACCACTGACTGAAGCGCCAGTTGCCTGGTTTTCCGGGCCAGAGCGCATTAGCGGTGGCTGGTGGGATGGCCAGCGCGTGCATCGGGATTATTACATTGCCCAATTGAACAGCGGCCAGCTGGCCTGGGTCTTCCGGGATGCCCGGGAAGGCTGGTTTGTGCATGGGTGGTTCGGCTGATGTCCGGGCAGCAGTATGCGGAGCTGTTCTGCTTCAGCAATTTCACCTTCCTGACCGGCGCCTCTCATCCTCACGAGTTGGCTGAGCGGGCGCACGAGCTGGGCTACACCGCCCTGGCCATCACCGATGCCTGCTCCGTTGCCGGCATTCCCAGGGCCTGGGCGGCGCTGGCAGACAGCCCGGTCAAACTCATTACCGGCAGCTGGTTTGAGCTGTCGGATGCGCCAGTCGGCACAACCCCGCCCCGTTTTATCCTTCTGGCCCGCACGCGCAAGGGCTATGGCCAGCTTTGCCAGCTGATCACCACTGGTCGTCGCCGGGCCGAGAAAGGCCAGTACCAGCTGTTCTACCGGGATATTGAAACCCACACCCTCGATGACTGCCTGTGCCTGTGGCTGCCCCCCTCACCCACCGAGGTGGACTCCGATCAGGCCCTGGCCTGCGGCGAGTGGCTGGCCCGCCTGTTTGACCCAAGGATCTGGATTGCCGCAGCCCGCACCCTGGAATCCGGCGAGGAGCAGCGGCTAGCGCGGATACGCTGGCTGGCTGACCAGCTGCGCCTTCCCGTTGCTGCCGTGGGCGAGGTGCACATGCACAGCCGGGAGCGCCAGCCCCTGCAGGATGTGCTCACCGCCCTGCGCAACCACACCAATCTGGAAAATGCCGGCCACTGTCTGTTCCAGAATGGAGAGCGATACCTGCGGCCCCTGCCTGTTTTGCAACGGCTGTTTCCGGGGGCCTGGCTGAATGAAACACTTAATATTGCCCGGCAATGCACCTTCGAGCCCGGGAGCCTGCGCTATGAATACCCACCGGACCTGGTGCCGGAAGGCGAAACCCCGGCCGGCTACCTGAAACGGCTGACCCGCGAAGGCGAGCGCCGGCGTTATCCGGAGGGCACGCCGCTGCAGGTACAGAGTCTGATCCGCAAGGAGCTGGGCCTGATCTCGGAGATGAAGTACGAGCATTACTTCCTCACCATCCACGATATCGTGGACTTTGCCCGCAGCCGGGGCATTCTCTGTCAGGGCCGGGGTTCGGCCGCCAATTCTGCCGTCTGTTATTGCCTGGGCATCACCGAAGTGAACCCGGCCCGGGTGGAGCTTCTGTTCGAGCGTTTTATCTCCAAAGACCGCGACGAGCCACCCGATATTGATGTGGATTTCGAGCACGAACGGCGTGAAGAGGTTATCCAGTATATCTACCGGCGTTATAGCCGTGAGCGCGCTGCTCTGGCCGCCACCGTGATCCGTTACCGGCCCCGGAGCGCCATTCGCGATGTCGGCAAAGCCCTGGGGTTTGACCCGGCCCTGGTGGAGCAGTTGCTGGAAGGCATCGACTGGCGGGACAAGGTCACCAGCTGGCGCCAGCAGATTCTGGACAAGAAAATCACCCGCAACCCCCAGGTGGCCGACCAGTTCTTCACCCTGGTCAATACATTGCTGGGCTTCCCCCGGCACCTGTCCCAGCAC
Source organism: Marinobacter subterrani (assembly GCF_001045555.1). NCBI lineage: Bacteria > Pseudomonadati > Pseudomonadota > Gammaproteobacteria > Pseudomonadales > Marinobacteraceae > Marinobacter > Marinobacter subterrani. The sequence continues at coordinate 217,921 of NZ_LFBU01000001.1, read as the reverse complement.
GTGGGCGGCTTTGTCATCAGCGCCGGGCCACTGGCCGAGCTGGTGCCGGTGGAAAACGCCGCCATGGCCGACCGAACCGTGATCCAGTGGGACAAGGACGACCTGGAAAGCCTGGGCCTGATGAAAGTGGATGTGCTGGCCCTCGGTATGCTGTCGGCCATCCGCAAGGCGCTGGAACTGATCAGCGACGAAAAGGGCCAACCCTTCCGGATACAGGATGTTCCCCAGGAAGATCGGGCCACCTACGCCATGCTTCAGAAAGGCGACAGCATCGGCGTGTTCCAGGTGGAATCCCGGGCCCAGATCAACATGCTCCCGCGCCTGAAACCGGAAACCTATTACGATCTGGTGATTGAAGTCGCCATTGTGCGCCCTGGCCCCATCCAGGGCGACATGGTGCACCCGTACCTGCGCCGGAAACATGGCCTTGAGCCGGTGGACTACCCCAATGATGCTGTACGAAAAGTCCTCGAACGCACCCTGGGCGTGCCGATCTTCCAGGAACAGGTGATCAAGCTGGCCATGGTGGCCGCCGGTTTTTCCGCCGGCGAAGCCGACCAGCTGCGGCGGGCCATGGCAGCCTGGAAATCCCATGGCGACCTGACCCCGTTCCGGGAGAAGCTGATCACCGGCATGCTCGAACGCGGTCACGATGCCGATTTTGCCGAGCGGCTGTATCAGCAGATCTGTGGTTTCGGCGGCTACGGCTTCCCGGAATCCCACGCTGCCAGCTTTGCCCTGCTGGTGTACGTCTCGGCCTGGATCAAACGGCATTACCCGGCCGCCTTTTATTGCGCCCTGCTCAACAGCCAGCCCATGGGATTCTACTCGCCTTCCCAACTGGTGCAGGACGCCCGGCGCCATAGCGTTAACGTGCTTCCGCCGGATGTGAATACCAGCCAGTGGGACCACACCCTGGAAGGCGAGGAACGCCACCTGCGCCTGGGCCTGCGCATCATCCAGGGTTTGTCCGTTAATGGTGCCGAACGCATCCACCAGAACCGGCCAGCCAACGGCTACCGAGCCGCCAGCGAACTTCGCCGCCTGGCCGCCGTGAGCCAGCGGGAGATGGAACTGCTCGCCGGTGCCAACGCCATGCCGGCTTTCACCGCCAATCGCCACCAGGCCTATTGGCAGTTGCTCGACTACGAGCAGCCCATCGAACTGTTTGCCGAAGAAACCACCGTCGACTACCAGCCAGAGTATTGTCACCAACTACCAGAACCGTCCGAAGGCCAGAACGTCCTCGCCGACTATGCCAGCCAGGGCTTAACCCTCCAGCGCCACCCTCTGGCGCTACTTCGGGAACAGGGCCACCTGAAGTTCTGCTTGAGTTCCGAACAGCTGAAAACCACCAAAGCCGGCATCCCGGTTCAGGTCGCCGGGCTCGTTACCGGCCGCCAACGCCCCAGCTCCGCCTCTGGGGTTACCTTCGTCACTCTCGAGGACGAGACCGGCAATGTGAATGTGGTGGTGTGGCTGGAAACGGCACGGCGGCAGCGGAAGCCGTTGTTGACCGCCCGCTTGTTGCATGTGAAGGGGGTTCTGGAGCGCCAGGGGGATATCGTGCATGTGATGGCAGGGAGGCTTTCAGACCTTAGCCATCTGATTCAGTCGTTACCGGTGCATTCCCGGAATTTTCATTAAGTCTGCAACTTGCAGATCAAGTCTGTCGGATTACGGCTTTGCCTAATCCGACCTACGGGGAGCATTGAAGGGCAACTGTAGAGTTCGAAGCGCCATTGCGGAGGCCCTTTCCAGGAATGTCTCCGGCCATGGACGGCCGGAGTCAAGCGCACATGGGTGAGGCCGAGCGTTGATGAAGCGAAGCTTCATGCGACAGCCGAACGACTGCAATCTGTGATTGCAGGCTGGACCCCGCAGGGGTGCTTGTAGCGTTTCCTGGAAGGGGCCTTCGCAATGGTGCCAGCACCAAAATTCGCAGTCTGCAAAAATAAGAAAACCCCGCACCAAGGCGGGGTTTTTGGTACTGCGGCAAGACTATCAGCCCAAAAGCTTGATCATCACACCGGCAGCCACCGCCGAACCAATAACACCAGCCACGTTCGGGCCCATGGCGTGCATCAGCAGGAAGTTGTGCGGATTGGCTTCCAGGCCAACCTTGTTGGATACTCGCGCTGCCATCGGCACCGCGGATACCCCGGCGGAACCGATGAGCGGGTTGATGGGTTCCTTGGTGAACTTGTTCATCAGTTTCGCCATCAGCACACCACAGGCGGTGCCGATACCAAAGGCGATGATACCCAGTGCCAGAATACCCAGAGTCTGGGCATCCAGGAACTTGTCAGCCATCAGCTTGGACCCCACCGAGAGCCCCAGGAAAATGGTGACAATATTGATCAGGGCGTTCTGCGAGGTATCACTCAGGCGCTCGACCACACCACACTCGCGCATCAGGTTACCAAAGCAGAACATACCCAGAAGCGGGGCGGCATCCGGCAGGAAAAGTGCAACCGCGATCAGAACAACGATCGGGAATACAATCTTTTCCAGTTTGCTCACCGGGCGCAACTGGGACATCTTGATTTTGCGCTCTTCCGGTGTCGTCAGGGCTCTCATGATCGGCGGCTGGATCATCGGCACCATCGCCATGTAGGCATAGGCAGAGACCGCAATCGCACCAAGCAGTTGAGGCGCCAGTACGCTGGCCACATAAATCGAAGTGGGGCCATCCGCGCCACCAATGATGCCAATGGCCGCCGCTTCAAGCATGGTGAAATCCAGAATCCCGGTCCAGTCCAGCAGGGCCGCACCCAGCACGGTTCCGAAGATACCGAACTGCGCCGCGGCACCCAGCAGCATGGTCTTGGGGTTGGCCAGCAGTGGACCAAAGTCGGTCATGGCACCAACGCCCATGAAGATAACCAGCGGCCCTACGGTGCTGCCGATCACAACCTGATAGAAGTTGTACATCATGCCATTGGTGTAACCAAAGTCCTGGGCCGCGGCAATCGCCGTTGAAACCTCGCCAGTACTGGCTTCCTTATAGGCATGCTTGAACACCTCCACAACTTCCGGCGTCACTGCCTGGCCGGCCTGGTATGACACATCCAGAATTCCCGCCAACGCTGCCAATACTTCAGGCTTGGCAAAATGAATGGCATTTTCTGCCGCAGACAGGGCCAGCCCTGCCTCCGGAATATTCGCCAGAATGCCACCGAAACCAATCGGCACCAGCAGCAGAGGCTCAAACCCCTTGCGAATCGCAAGGTACAGAAGAAGCAGACCGACCGCGATCATCACTGCCTGGCCCGCTGTCATATTGAACAGGCCACTGCCTGTCCAGAGCGTCAATAATTTATCCATGGAATGCTGGCCCTTATGCGATTGTCAGCATTTCATCATCAGGGGAAACGGCATCACCGACCTTGATGAAGACTTCGCCGATAGTACCGGCCTTGTGTGCGCGGATCTCGGTTTCCATTTTCATGGCCTCGAGAATGACCAGCACATCGCCATCTTCCACGGTGTCCCCCGCAGAGACCAGAACCTTGAAGATGTTGCCACCCAGAGGCGCAACCACCGGCTCACCTTCACCAACCGCAGGAGCCGGTGTGGGAGAAGAGGCCGCCGGGGAAGACGCTGCGCTGCCCTCACCCTGGATCTGGGCAATCTCGCCGCCTTCGGAAACAGCAACCACAAACTTCTTGCCGTTTACCTCAACGGTGTAGGTTTCGGGCCCGTCGGCCTTCTTGGCTGGTGCAGCAGATTCGGCGGTCGGTACCGGCTCAAACGCATCCGGATTACCGCGATTCTCCAGAAACTTCAGACCAATCTGCGGGAACAGGGCGTAAGTCAGCACATCATCTACGGTGTTTTCCGCCAGCTTGATGCCTTTCTCATCGGCCAGCTTCTTGAGCTCGTCGGTCAGCTTGTCCATTTCCGGTTCAATCAGATCAGCCGGACGGCAGGTAACAGGCTCTTTTCCATTCAGAACACGCTCCTGCAATTCCTTGTTCATCGCAGCCGGCGCAGCACCGTACTCACCTTTGAGGATCGCAGAGGTTTCTTTGGAGATGGACTTGTAGCGCTCACCCGTAAGAACGTTCAGTACCGCCTGGGTACCTACGATCTGGGAGGTCGGAGTGACCAGAGGGATGAAGCCCAGGTCTTCACGAACCTTGGGAATCTCGTCCAGAACCTGGTCAAACTTGTCGCTGGCGTTCTGCTCGCGAAGCTGGTTTTCCATGTTGGTCAGCATGCCACCTGGCACCTGGGCAATCAGGATGCGGGAATCGGTACCGCGGAGGCTGCCCTCAAACTTCGCGTACTTCTTACGCACCTGGCGGAAGTAGCTGGCGATCTCTTCTAGCAGGTTCAGGTCCAGGCCTGTGTCACGGTCAGTACCTTCAAGGATCGCAACCACCGCTTCAGTGGGCGAATGACCGTAGGTCATGCTCATTGACGAGATGGCCGTATCCACGTTATCGATACCGGCCTCCGCTGCCTTGATAGCGGTAGCGGTCGACATACCAGTCGTTGCGTGACACTGCATGTGGATCGGAATATGTAATTCTTTCTTTAGACGGCTGACCAGATCATAGGCCACGTAAGGCTTGAGGATGCCCGCCATGTCCTTGATCGCGATGGAGTCCGCCCCCATGTCGGCCACTTCTTTCGCCAGCTCTACCCACATCTCGATGGTGTGGACAGGGCTGGTAGTGTAGGCAATAGTGCCCTGGGCATGCTTACCGGTCTTGCGAACAGCCTTGATAGCGCGGTCCAGATTACGGGGGTCATTCATCGCATCGAAAATACGGAACACGTCCACGCCATTCTCGGCGGCACGCTCACAGAATCGGTCCACTACATCGTCCGCGTAATGCCGGTAACCCAACAGGTTCTGACCCCGCAGAAGCATCTGCTGCTGGGTGTTGGGCATGGCTTTTTTAAGCTCGCGGATTCGCTCCCAGGGATCTTCGCCCAGATAGCGAATGCAGGAATCAAAGGTAGCTCCGCCCCAGGATTCCAGAGACCAGAAGCCGACCTTGTCGAGTTTCTCGGCAATGGGCAGCATGTCGTCAAGCCGCATGCGGGTGGCAAGGAGGGATTGGTGGGCGTCGCGCAGAATAACGTCCGTAATCCCGAGCGGCTTCTTTGTGTCAGTCATCGTGTCAGCCTTCTGTTTAAAGGTTCTGTCTTTTGTCGTGTCACTTCTTGTGGCGTGACCGGAACTTGGCAATCGCCTTTTTGATGGCCTCTGCCGTGTCGGGATCAACCGACGCCGGCGCCTTAGGCTTGGCACGTGGCGCTTTTTTTGGGGTTACCGGCTCTGGCGCAAACCGTCCTATGAGCTTGGACATGATTTGTGTCGCAAAGACCAGAATGATCAGAAACACGAACACGAACCCCATCCCGGCAATCATCAGATCGATGGCTTGTGACATCAGGTCATTCATATCGAACAGCTACCTGTATTGATTTATGTTTCCCCAAAAACATTGCCCGGACTGACCACTTAGACTAAAGTCTAACGCTTTTCCGGCACAATTTGGGCGGCAAAATCTTGCGTAATTTACCGTTTTCAATGGCCCCGGGCAACCTGAATAAAGATTGCCATAAGGAGTTTCCGAAGCTCTTGCCCGGGATCGCAAACGCCCCGACTGCGGCATAAAACCCTATTCAGGCATACCGCACGCGTATTTTCCGGCCTTTGACCCTGCCGCTTTCCAGCCTCGACAAAGCCCTAGCCGCCTGTGACTTTTCAACAGCCACAAAACACTGATGATCAAACAGGTCAATCTTGCCAACCGCACTTCCGGGAATGCCGGCCTCTCCGGTTAACGCGCCCAGCACATCACCCGGGCGTATTTTGTCTTTGCGGCCGCCGGCAATGCACAGTGTTCGCATGGCCGGAACCACCGGTTTTACGGGGGTGGCCATAAGCGATTCTGTATCTCCCCAAACGACGCTGCGCCCCCGCTCGGATTCAAGCCGGCTGACCTTGTGCCCCTGGGCCGGCGTGCAGAAGGTTACCGCGTGGCCCTGCTCCCCTGCCCGCCCGGTACGACCGATGCGGTGCGTATGCACCTCGGGGTCTCGGGCTGGCTCCGCATTAATAACAAGGGGCAGCGACTTGATATCCAGGCCGCGGGCGGCGACATCCGTGGCAACCAGAATCGAACAGCTTTGATTACCAAAACGTACCAGCACACTGTCCCGATCCTTTTGATCCAGATCACCATGTAACGCCAGCGCGGAAAACCCGCGCCCCCCCAGATCACCCGCCATCTCGTCACACTGCTGCTTGGTGGTACAGAAGACAATGCAGGATTCAGGCTGCCTTGCAGAGAGCAGTGCCACTACGGCATCCATCTTGAGTTGGGGCGACACCTCGTAGAACAGCTCTTCAATATCCGGGTTTTCGCCCGTGGCTTCTGCCCGCACATCCACCGGGTCTTTCTGGTATTGCTTGCTGAGTTCACGTATCGGCGCAGGCCAGGTTGCCGAGAACATCAGGGTCTGGCGGAAAGACGGAGTCTTCGACAGGATGTCCTCCATGGCCTCCTGAAACCCCATATCCAGCATCCGGTCTGCCTCATCAAGAACCACGGTTTTCAGGCGAGCGAGCGAAAGGGTCTCCTTGTGCAGATGATCCTGGATGCGGCCCGGCGTACCCACAACAATATGCGCGCCGTGGCTGAGCGAGCCGATCTGGGGCCCGATAGCCACCCCCCCGCACAGGGTCAGTATCTTGACGTTATCCCGGGCCCGGGCCAACTCCCTCAACGCCTTGGCCACCTGATCCGCCAGTTCCCGGGTGGGGCACAGAACCAATGACTGCACAGCAAACAGCCCAGGGTTCAGCCGCTCGATCAGGCTGATACCAAACGCAGCCGTCTTGCCACTCCCGGTTTTCGCCATGGCAATAACATCCTTGCCGGAAAGGCCCGGTGGCAGCGCCTTTTCCTGAATCTCCGTGGGTTTTTCAAAACCCAACTGTTCAAGATTTGCGCGCATGGCGGAAGACAAACCGAAGTCGTTGAAAGAAGACATAGAAGAAAATCCCGGAATCAGCGGAAGCTGGTTATGAAGGCAATAATGAGGGCGTATAATAGCTGCAGATTGTACCAGAATCCGCAACCAATAACGGAGTTACTGATGGCATCCCTTCAGGATCAATTGCTGAAAGCCGGCCTTGCCGATGAAAAAAAGGCCAAGACCATTCGCAGCGAAAAGCGCAAGCAACGCAAGCAGCAACCCAAGGGCGCGGTTCAGGTCAGCGAGGCTGAAACCCGGGCACGCCAGGCCCGCGAAGAGAAGGCAGAGCGGGATCGCCAGCTCAACCTTGAACGCCAGCAGGCCGCCGAGAAGAAGGCCATCCAGGCCCAGATCCGTCAACTGGTCGAAACCAATCGTCTGGACCGAAGCCGGGGGGAAACATCCTATCAGTTTGTCCACGACAAGAAGATCAAGAAGATTTTTGTTGATGAAAAAATGGTCGATCAGCTTTCCCGCGGCCGGCTGGCTATTGTCTATGTCAACGACAATTACGAGATCGTGGCAGAGGGCGTTGCCAGGAAGGTTATGGAACGTGATGAAAAAGCCGTTATCGTGCTCCACGATCGCAAGACCGACGACGCGGGAGAAGATGATCCCTATGCCGGTTATGAGATCCCTGATGACCTGATGTGGTAACCCGACCCCCTGGTTCTGATAGCATTCAGAGCCAGAGCCCCCTCATTCCGTATCGCATTCAAAATACTCCTGGTAAACATCTGTAACTGTAAAGTTCTGGAAAACGCAGCCGTAAAACGACTTAATATAAGTCAAACAAAAGCTACCTTTGCCGCCTTTGCGTATCACGAATGCCACCGGGCTTTTCTCTGGATACGTGGATCGGTACAGGTCAAAACGGCAAACCTCACACCCTCCAGGGACATGACCACAATGCGTTTTCGAGAACTCCTCACCAACCTGACCATTCGAACCCGGCTGTCCAGCGGCTTCGCCATCCTGCTGTTGCTGACCATTTTGGTGGGCCTTGTGGGTGACCGCGCCCTTGACAGCTATAGCCAGAGATCAAACATCGTTGCCATGCTCGGGCAAGTAAATACCCGGCTTACCGAAGCCCGCGTTGAAGAAAAAAACTTCCTGCTGACAGGCGAGGCCAGCGCCGTTCAGGACGTTCAGGCCCGGGGTGATCGTGTTCTTGAGTTAACCGGTAAAATCAGGCCTATGCTGGTCGCTGACGAAGACATCGCCAGGCTGGACAGCATTCAGTCCGATGTTAAACAGTATCAGCAGCTCATGGCTCAGGTTGAGAGCAATATCAGTGCGCGGGAAGAAGCCCTGAAGCGCCTCGAGACCAGCGCCAGAATCCTGGGGTCATCCCTGAAGGCCCAGAGCTCGCTGTTCTTTGCGTCCGCAATTTTCGAGGATATGCGCCGGTCAGAGCGGCAATTCCTGATCGAGCATGACGACGCCAGCGTCAAGACCTTTCTGGGCGACGCCAAACGGGTTCAGGGCCCCGTAAAATCGGCGGCCATTACTGCGGAGGAAAAAGAACAGATCAACGCAGCCCTCGACACTTATGTCAGCGAATTCCAGACCGTTGTTGAGCTGATCCAGAGCGGCAAGCGTTTATCGGAGCAAATGGTCACCAGAGCCAGAAGCGCCATCGAGTCTGCAAACAGCCTTCGTGTGCTGCAGTCCGGGAAGATGGAAGCTGATCGTCAGCAGGCAACCTGGCTGATCTATGGCGCGACCGGAATCGCGCTGGTGCTGGGCATACTGATGGCCTACCTGATTACCCGGGCAATCGTCACGCCGCTCAACCAGGCAGTAAGCGTGGCCAGTGAGGTTGCCTCCGGTAATCTGACGGTCGACATCAACACCGCCGGAACCAACGAAATCGGCCGGCTGATGGCTGCACTTGCAACCATGGTCACCAGCCTTCGGGAGCTGGTCCGAAGCATCGAATCCGGCGCCGCCAATATCGCGGCCTCCTCTGAGCAACTGTCTACCGTTACCAGCCAGACAAGTGACGGCATTCATCGCCAGAAGCAGGAGACCGATCAGGTTGCAACGGCCATGAACGAGATGACCGCGACGGTCAGCGACATCGCGCGCAGCGCCGAACAGGCCTTCACGGTGGCAACGGATGCTGCCAGTCAGGCGAGCGACGGGGAGCGCGAAGTGGGGGAAACGGTGAATCAGGTGAATGATCTGGCCCGGGAAGTCAGCCAGAGCATGGAAACCATTCAAGGCCTGCAAAAGGAAACAGCCAACATCGGTGCCGTTCTGGACGTCATTAAATCCGTGGCGGAGCAGACCAACCTTCTTGCCCTGAACGCCGCCATAGAGGCCGCGCGCGCCGGCGAGCAGGGCCGCGGGTTTGCGGTGGTTGCCGATGAGGTGCGCTCCCTGGCCCAGCGGACCCAGTCATCAGCACAGGAAATCGAAACCCTGGTAACCTCACTTCAGAACAGTGCCGGAGATTCGGTGTCCGCCATGGAATCCAGCACCACAATGGCTTCCAACACCCTGCAACGCGCCAAAGCAACGGGCGCAACGATTGAGCGCATTGCGCGGGCGGTTGAAGACATCAAACAATACAACAGCCAGATTGCCACAGCGTCCGAGCAACAGACCTCGGTGGCCGAAGAGATCAGCCAGAACATTACCAGCATCCGGGATGTTACCGATCAGTCCGCAGCCTCATCCAACCAGACCGCCAGCTCCAGCAGTGAACTCGCGAGACTGGTGTGAGGGGACACTTAGTATGGGAAAAGCGGGACTACCTATAAACAATCTGGGAAGAGATGGGACGGAACCTGCAATGACGGGACTTTCAGAGCGATTTGATGTCGCAGATTTCGAACGTCGCCGCGTCAGATAGATCGGGCAATTTTCGGGCGTGGCGTCGCATAGTTTGCGAACACTATGACGAACCGGAAAAGGCACCTTTACGTCTCTTTTAACGCCCGTTTTCCCGACCGAATTTTTGCATGTTGTTACTAGACATTCAGCCTGTTTTTTTTGAAGCCGGTCTACCAGGTCGACTAACGTGCCCACCTGCTGGCGAAGCTGGCGCAACTCTCGGTGCAGCTTATGGTCAGACGCACGCCGGCCATGGCTGCTCTCGTCCGCGTCCGGGCGGTCTTCCTCTCGGCGCCCCTGATTGATATTGCCGCCTATCACCACGGTGCCGCTGTTGCCTGTGATATCACCCACCGCGATTCCTACAGGCCTCTCTTTCTCCCCTTTCTTGCGCCGACTCTTTTCGAATATCTCTTTGATCTCTTTTTCTACATCGTCACTCATTGGTTACACCTTAATAATGCAGTGCCTCTAACGGAAAGCTGCTAAGTCTATGATGTTACTTACAGTCTCATGATCCACCTGCTCCTTGCGGCTGACGAAGTGCCTGTATAGCACGCGAACTAGGCGGGCCTTGTTCGCCGGGTCCAGGGTCAGGCCCCGATCGTCCAGCTCCTCAAACGTGGTGTGCGCCACGTGCTCCAAAAGATCCAGGTCCAGTTCGCCCTGAGATTCGCTCTCTGCTGAGCGAGCCTCAGGGCGGCCTTCCCCAGTCGCTATCCACTCTAGACGGACACCTGCCGCTGCTGCCAGCCCCGCCATGGCGCTGAAAGATGGAGGGCTCTGCTCACGGATATAGCGGTAGAGCATGTCATCGGATACCCCGGCAGCTTTTGCCGCGCTAGCTCTAGTTCCAACCTTGCTGGCCGCAGTCTTTATTCGTGTTCCGATTCCGGATGCGAGATTTGGGAAACCTGTTCCGATTCCTGCGTCCTGTTCCGATTCTTTCCTTTTACCAGGCATATCAATAACCTATATCTTGCTCTATAACTGCGCTCCGAAATCTAGAATCGGAACAATATCTAGCTCTTGACGTACTAGAACAAATGCGGCTATTCTTCGCTCATGGCTTTAGGTCATTACCTACAAATACCGACCAAGGATCTTTAGACATGAGCGAATCACGCAAGCCAAAAAAAGCGGCGCCAGAAGACTGGCACCGCGCCGACATTGTTGCGGCACTGCGCAAGGCTGGTTGGAGCCTGCGTCAGTTAGCGCTACATCACGGCTACTCGTCGCCCACCACCCTGACTGCTGCGTTGGATCGTCGCTGGCCAAAGGGGCAGGCATTAATTGCGGATGCGATCGGTATTGAACCGGCCAAAATCTGGCCAAGCCGGTATGCCAAAAACGCTTCACGCACCGCCTCCAAGAATAACACCAATTCGGGGGTGCAAGCTGCAACCAACTGTAAAGCGCAGAGAGCGGCGGCATGAGTCGGACTCCATCCATGTTTAACGCTCAGCCTAAGGGGCGGCCCTGCAGTTGCCTAGATGCAGAGCAGCGCGGTGATTGGAGTGCCGGTTTTGCCAGGGGGTACAAATGACACGTAAGCGCTGGAAGCCGGTTCAGCCGCAGACCATGCAGCACGCGATCCGGCTGTGCCTGGACTACGCCGTGCACAAGCACAACCGCAGCGTGGCCCGGGTGGCCGACCTGATCGGCACCTCAGAGTGGACGGTTTACAAGTGGATGAGTGAGGGCTCTATCCCGAGCAAACGGATCCGCCCCTTCGAGTTTGCCTGTGACGCCACGTTCGTTACCCGCTACATCGCCAGCAGTGCCCAGAAGCTGGTGATTGATATCCCTTCGGGACGATCGGGCAACCAGGACGAACTGCTGGACCTGCAGAACCAGCTGAACGAGTCCGTGTCGCTGCTGACCCGGTTTTACCGGGGCGAGGCCGAAGCCGAAGACGTGCTGCAGGGGGTGACCTGTGCGATGCAGCAGCTGGCCGGTCACCGAGAAAACGTTGTTAAGCATGAAGCCCCGGAACTGGGTCTGTTTGATGAGGCGAGGAACCCCAATGAGTAGACGATACACCCCTAAGGAGTTGGCGGGCCTTCCGGGCATGCCGACCACTGAACGTGGCGTGAACGGCTGGGGTGAAAAGGGGGTCCTCCAGCGCCACAAACGCCTGAAAGGAAAGGGCTGGGAGTATGAGTTTGCTTCGCTTCCTGAGAAAACGCAGGAAGCCATTGAGGAACGCGAAGCCATCATCGCCGCTCAGGCCCGGATCGAGACCCTGGCTGAAGCCTCACTGACCAGCCGGGCGCCGGACCCCCGAGAAGAGGCCCGGGCCTATGCCCGCACACTGCGGGCGGAACAGGAGGCTGGCGAGGAGGCCCGGCGCCAGCGCAAGCAGGAAGGCATGAAACGTTTCGCCTCGCTGCCGGCGGACAGTGATAAACGTCTGCGCGCCAAGGCCAGAGAGTCGCTGCTGCTCACCCTGTGGGACTACCAGCGCCGCCGCGGCCTGACCCTGCGCCCGGCGCTCGCCCAGTTCGCCGAGCTGGCCAACGCCGGAGAAGTGGCCCTTCCGGACTCCGTCTGGCAATGGATGCCCCATGTCCGGGGCCGCCGGGCGCTGAGCGCCGGCACCATCAAGCGCTGGCACTACGACTACCGGGCGGAGGGTATCTGGGGCCTGGTAGACGGCTACGGTGCCCGCAAGGGCCAGTCCAAGGTGCTGCAGATCGACGGCCTCGCGGATGTGATCAAGGGCCTGCTGCTGGAGCAGCCGCACATCACCCCCAAGAAGGTCAAGCAGTACGTGGCGGCGAAGCACCCCGAGAAGGACCTGATCTCGCTCAAGAGCTACGAGCGGTTCATGAAGCAATGGAAGTCTGACAACGCCCAGGCCTACACCTACGCCACCAACCCGGACGCGTGGAAGAACCAGTACATGGCGGCGGTGGGCTCCCACCATGAGCGGGTGGAGCGCCTCAACCAGGTGTGGGAGCTGGACTCCACTCCGGGGGACTGGCTGCTCTCGGACGGGCGACACAGCGTCATCGGCTGCATCGATCTCTACTCACGTCGCTTCAAGCTGTATGTGTCCAAGAGTTCGACCGCAATGGCCGTTTGCCAGGTCTATCGCCGCTCAGTCCTGGCCTGGGGCATCAACGAAATCGCCCGCACCGACAACGGCAAGGACTACGTGAGCCACCAGTTCACCTCAGTGCTGCGCGACCTGGAAGTGGACCAGGAGCTCTGCGCCCCGTTCGCCTCCGAAGAGAAAGGCACGGTTGAGCGCGCTTTCCGCACCATGAGCCACGGCATCCTGGACCTGCTGCCTGGGTTTATCGGGCACAACGTCGCCGAGCGCAAGGTGATCGAGGCCCGCAAGAGCTTCGCCAAGCGGATCATGACGCCGGGTGAAACCGTCGAGGTCTCCATGAGCAGCGACGAGCTGCAGAAGGTCCTCGACCAGTGGTGCCAGGTATACCACCACACGCCGCACAGCGGGCTGGAGAACCGGACACCCTTTGAGGTGGCCACCAACTGGACAGGCCCGGTACGGCGCATCACCGACGAGCGGGCGCTGGACCTGCTGCTGGCCGAGGTGGGCGGTACCCGTGTGATCGGCAAGAAAGGTCTGCGGTTCGAGGGCCACCTCTACGATGCGCCGGAGCTGTTCGAGCACGTGGGCCGTGAAGCGGTACTGAAGCGGGACGAGTCTGACATTGGCCGGCTGTACGTCTACGTCGAGGGCGAGTTTGTGGCCATCGCCGAGTGCGCCGAGCTACTGGGCATCTCCCGTCAGGAGCGGGCGGCTGCCACCAAGGCGGCGCAGAAGCGGTTCCTGGCAGTCCAGCAGAAAGAGTTCAAGCGGGTACGCAAGGACATCGACAAGAACATCGGCCAGACCGTGCTCGACTACCAGCTGGCGCAGATCGAGAACGTCGAAGCGCTGCCTCGTCCCAGCGAGGAGTACGCCCCGAATGGCCTGCGCGAGGCCGGCCGTGCCGCCCGCGCCGACCTGCCGCCCCAGGCGGAGCCCCTCGACGGCGCTCAGGACGATGCCCGCCAGCAACTGGCCGCTGAACTGGCCGCCGCCAACTCGACACCCACCGTGCTGGAAGCGGACAACCCGAAGCGGCGGTACCAGCGCTGGGTTCGGCTGGACCAGCGGGTGAACAACGGCGAGCGCCTGGCCGAAGGCGACCAGAAATTCCACAACAGCTACCGGGGGACGGACGAATACCGCTCTATGAAGGGCTTTTTCGAGGACTTCAATCTGGATGTAAACGGGTATTGAAAGGCAAGAAAACGCCCGTGTAAGGGCACGGGCGCAATCACTACTGCAACAACGGAGTAAAGCATGAACCAACCGCAAAACGTAGTCAATCTCGGCTCGGGCGTCACCACCGCCCCCTTGCAAAATGTGGCGCTGTGCAACGGCGCACTGGAGCGGGCCATGAACCGGCCGGCACACCTGCCGGGCCTGGTGGCCTTCTATGGCCCCTCCGGCTGGGGCAAGTCCACAGCGGCGGCCTACTGCGCCAACAAACACCGCGCCTATTACGTGGAGTGCAAGAGCTCCTGGACCAAGAAAGCGCTGCTCTCGGCGATTCTCTCCGAAATGGGCATCGCCCCGGCCAAGACGCTGTACGAGATGGCTGACCAGATCAGCGAGCAACTGGTGCTGTCCCAGCGCCCGCTGATCGTCGACGAGATGGACCACATCGTCAGCAAGAAGGCGGTGGAGGTGATCCGGGACATCTACGAGGGTTCCAACGCCGCCATCCTGCTGATTGGTGAGGAGCTGCTGCCCGCCAAGCTGCGCGAGTGGGAACGCTTTCACAACCGCATGCTGGCGTGGGTACCGGCCCAGCCCTGCGACCTGGATGACACCCGGGCGCTGGCACGGATGTACTGCCACGAGGTCGCGATTGCCGATGACCTGCTGGCAAAGATCCAGGACGTCAGCCGCGGGGCCGCCCGCCGGATCTGCGTAAACCTCGAAAGCGTGCGCCAGGGAGCGCTGACCAACGGCCTGGATTCGATGGACCTGGATGCCTGGGGCAATCGCCCCCTCTACAGCGGCGATGCGCCGAAGCGGAGGGTGTAACCATGGCCCGCAAACCCGTTCATCTGATGGCAAACGCGCCGCGCCCGGAAGGCCGCCAGGTCATGTGGGAAGCCATGCGCAAGCTGCGCCGGTTCCGCCTGAGTGACATCGAGGACCAGACCCGGATTCTGGAGAAGACAGTCCAGACCTACGTTAAAGGGCTCACCCGGGCCGGTTACCTCAAGCGCATCGAGGCGCCGGAGCCCCCCGCCGATACGCGCTACCCGCCGCACTGGTGGGAGCTGGTGAACGATGTGGGCGTGGAGGCGCCCCGCGTCACCCAGGATGGAAAGCCCGTCACTCAGGGCCGGGGCCGCGAACAGATGTGGCGGACCATGCGCATCATCGGCAGCTTCAACTGGCGCGAACTGGCGGTGCAGGCGAGCACCGAAGACCACCCGGTCAAGCCCGGCGAGGCGAAAGATTACGTCCACCACCTGTACAAGGCCGGCTATCTCGGCTGTGTGCAGGCCGGTGGCCCGGGACAGGCCGCCCGCTACCGCCTGTTTCCCAGCCGCTACACCGGCCCGCTGCCCCCCATGGTGCAGCGCATCAAGCAGGTGTTCGACCCCAATGTCGGCCGGGTTGTGTGGCCGAAGGAGGATGACCATGAGTAACTGGCTCGAAGCCCTGGATCAGGCCTGCCAGCAAAGCAGCCAGAACCGAGTGGCCAGACGCCTGGGCGTCTCGGCCGCGATGATCAGCCAGGCGCTCAAGGGTAAATACCCGGGCGACATGACCAGTTTGCGAAAGCGCGTAGAGGGCGAGTTGCTGGGTGCCTCCGTGGATTGCCCGGTGCTTGGCCGGATCTCTGTACGCGAGTGCCTGGACTGCCAGCGCCAGCCATTTGCCGCCACCAACGCGCAGCGCGTCAGGCTCTACCGTGCCTGCCGCAGCGGCTGCCCAAACAGCGCAATTGAGGAGGATTGACCTGTGGCCAACGACAACACCCCCATCAACCTGGACGCCGCCGACATCACGGTCAGCTACGACAGCGATGCGAGAACGGCAGAGCGCCCCATCTCTCTGCGGGCCTGGCAAATGGTGAGTGGCCAGCCAAAGCAGACGTTCTGCCTGGAGCTGTCACCCAAAGAGGCCACCGATATCGCCGGTAGCCTGAAAGACTCCGTGGCCTTTGCCGAGCGAGTCCGGGAGATCGCAGGAGGTGAGCTGTGACACGCATGTATCCGACCGCCTATCTCGAATACCACGCGGACCAGTACGCCGCCGCCCTGTTGCACAAGCAGGGTGTCAGCCTGGACCAGTACCTGGCCGACCCGGCCCGGTACCAGGACCTGCTGACCCGCCCGTTCCCGCTGCTGCCGACACAGACACGGGTGCGCACCCGGCTGATGCGGGAGGAGATTAAGAAAGAGCGCCTTCAGTCCACGGCGGACCTGGTCCGCGACGAGCTTCGTCGCGAGATCGAGGCCCAGCTGGAGCAGGAGCTGGACGGCTACCCGCGCAACAACGTGCGGCCGTTCGAGCCCATGCGCCACCACCGGTACCCGAAACGCCGTGGCTTTGCCTGCTGGTTCAAGCGGAGCCCGAAACCAACACCCCACCCCACACGAGGTTGAGAATCATGAACACGACCCACGATCCAGAACAGTTCCGCCGCAACAGTCGCGGGCACCTGGTACCGCTGGAGCAGATCCGGGACATCGACCGTCTGCGGGATGACCTGGTGCAAAACGTCATCAGCCAGGTGCTCGCCCTGCAGGCGGAAATGCGCCGGGTGAAGGCCCTGCTGACCGAGGAGGTGGACGCTTTCCTGGAGCTCTCCGCCCGGGAGTACGACACCACCTACGGCGGCAAGAAGGGCAACGTCACCCTGGCGTCCTTCGATGGCCAGTACCAGGTGAAACGGGCGGTGGCCGATCACCTGGCGTTCGATGAGCGCCTGCAGGTGGCCAAGGAACTGATTGACCAGTGCATCCATGAGTGGACCGCCGGCAGTCGCAGCGAAGTACAGGCCCTGGTGGAGCACGCCTTCCAGACCGACAAAGAGGGCAAGATCTCCACCGCCCGGGTGCTGAGTCTGCGCAGCCTGAACATCCAGCACGAAAAATGGCAGCAGGCCATGCAGGCGATCATGGATTCCATCCAGATCACCGGCAGCAAGAGCTACTTACGCTTTTACGAGCGGCAGGGCCAGGACGGCCCCTACCGCCAGATCCCGCTGGACGTAGCGGCCCTTTAACGGGCCGTTAAACCAGCTCAAATGAGGAATTACCCCATGACCAAAGAGGAACAGACCATGACCAAGAGCCAACTTATTGAGGCCCTCATTGCCGGTCATCATGGCAAGCGCGAGATGTGCGAAATCAGCAAAGCCGATATGGAAGCCGTGGTGGATTCCCTGGGTGAAATCATCCAGGACCGTTTGGCTGCCGGCAGCGAAGTGCCACTGCCAGGTGTCGGCAAACTGGTGGCCGTGGAGCGCAGTGCGCGCAGCGGGCGCAACCCGCAAACCGGTGAGGCCATCCAGGTGCCGGCGTCCGTGACCGCCCGGCTGAAGCCAGCCAAGGCACTGCGGGAGGCGCTCAACCATGGCTGAACACAACGCAAAGCAGTGGCTGGCCGACTGCGGAAAGCCGGCAACCATCACCATTCTGCCGACTAAGGATGGGATCCAGTTGGCGCTTCGCTTTGGCGAGGAAAAGGCGAACCTGGAAAACCCGACGATGGTCCAGGGCCTTGCCCTGGTGGGCTGTGAGGCCATCCGCAAGGCGATCCGTGACCAGCTGGACGTCAGGTCCGAGGAAGTGGTCCGCATGGATGCGCAGGACCAGAAACCCCACTAGCGAAACGCCCCACGGGGCGTCTATCGGGCGTGGTGGCCCGGTACTGATGAGCAGCCAATCAACGGGAGGCAGGCATGGCACAGCGAATACGCGTAACCGAACTGGGCCAGGAGCGCCAATGCACGAAGTGCGGCGATTACTGGCCGGATGATGCGGAGTTCTACTACCGCAAGAACGGCCGGTCGGCCCAGCCGTGCAAGGCCTGTTACGCACAGCTGCCTTCGAGGAAAGCCCGCAAGGCCGGAGCGACAGCATGAGGGGCGACAACCGCAAAAAGGTCACGGCCCAGATCCATATCGCCCGCAAGCAGCTGGGCATGGATGAGGATACCTATCGCGCTGCGATCGCCATGGTCACCGGTGGCAAACGATCCTGCGCCGACTGCACCGTGGCGGAGCTGTACCAGATCCTGCAGCACATGAAGGACCGGGGCTTCAAGGCCCGGCCCCGTAAACGGGTGGTGCAGCATCCCGGCACCCCGCACAACCTGGGCCGCGAGCCCATGCTGCAGAAAGTGGAGGCCCTGCTGGCCGAAATAAAAGCGCCCTGGAGCTACGCCGACGCCATCGCCAAACGGCAGACCGGCATCGAGCGGGTGGCCTGGCTGAAAAAACCGGAGCACCTGCGGGCGCTGATTGCCTCACTGGACGTAGAGCTGGAAAAGCGCCGGTTGCTGAGGGCGTTAGAGCTTACCCTTGAGAAGCAAGGCCTAACGCTCGACTTTATCGACACCTCCCGCCCTGCGCTCCCGAAAAACTGGCGGCGGAACAGAAAGATATTGGGCTCCCTTTTTGTGGACTTCGCGAATGTCGAATCGTGGTACGAAGCCTGCCGGGAGGGCGGTCATTCATGAAACTCGGCCGCTGCCCCGTCTGCCATAGCCACCTGCACCTGGACGCCCTTATCCAGGACGACGCCGGCAGTGAGCTGCTGGGCCTGCTGGCGAGCCTTGGTCGTCCATTGGCGAGGCCGCTGGTGCAATACCTGGCACTGTTCCGTCCGGCCAAGAGCGACCTGAGCAACGCCCGCGCCCTCAAACTCGCGCAGGACACCCTGGCCATCGCGGACCGGGACAGCCTGATCGCCGGGCTGCAGGACACCGTTCGCAGCCTGCACGAGAAGCGCCAGCGGGGTGAGACCAAGCCGCTGAAGAACCACAACTACCTGAAACAGGTGCTGGCCAGCGTAGCGCCCGATGCCCGCAAACCGGGGGCGGAATCTGACAGCAACCGCCCGACCTCCTGGGAGAAAAAGCAGGGCGTAGAGGAAACCCCCGAGGAGTCCCGTCGCAAGTGGGAGGCGCAGATGCGCCGGCTGGGCGTGGACCCCGAGCAGTTCAACACCAAGCGCAATACCGGAGGCTGATATGAGCGACTGGGACACCGACTACCTGCCCGCCTCGCTGAAAGACCTGATTGATGTGGTCGGCCTGGAGCCGGCCCGCAAGCTGGTCGGCGTGTATGGCGGCACCCGGCTGACGGTGCCCGCGAAGATGCACGAGGCGCACCCTCTGGCGGAGCTGCTGGGGATCGAGGCAGCCCGGACGCTGTCCCGGCATTACGCTCTGGAGCGGTTCGACGTGCCCACGGCCAGTGCCGCCACCAAGGCAATGCGCAACCGGCGGATGCGCCAGGAGCACGAGGCCGGCGTGTCCGTACGCCGCCTGGCGCTGCGTTACCAGCTCACCGAACGGCGGGTGTGGGAGATCCTCGCCGAGGACCTGCCGGGCGATCAGCAGGCGGATCTGTTCAATGAGTCATAACCTGGCGTTGCAACCGGAGGATCACCGCGCCGGCATCGAGCGCGACAAGCGCCGGTGGTTCAAGGCCTGGCAGATCACCCAGTCGCGCCGGCCGGCGGATATCCGGGTGTGGCTGCAGGAGATGGAAGACGGGGAAGACAGGAATGACTGGCGGCGCAGGCTCAACGCCCTGCGCCACCGCAGCCCCTACGGGCGCTGACGTTTCTGGGCGTGGTACTCCTTTTTCTTCAGTTCTCTGCAGGATTCCACGGCCACTTTGAAGTACTTCACATCGCGCTCCAGGTCCAGCGGGTCGATGTGGGTAAAGGTTTCAGCGAAGTCTTCATGGCTGGCCTGGTACTCCGGTGCCAGGGCAGTGGAAGGCGGCCGGCCTTCAAGGGTTTTGCGGAGTCTCTGATAGAACTCATCAATGTCCTTGAGAAACGGCTCAGTCGCAGACTTGCGATAAATCGGCATACTACTAATCTCCGAGGTGATGTATGAAAACAGAGCGATTGACACCCGCCCAGATCCAGACTTTAACGCCCCTGCTGGAAGAGCGACAGACCCGCCTTCGCCAGATCCTGACGGATCTGGGTGATGGTCAGCGCGAATGGGACGTGGATGTGGATCTGGCGATCAACGATGTGCACGCGGTGCTCAACACCATGGTGCCGCTGGTACCGGAAGACGACGACTGACCCGCCCCGGGGCTGCGCCCTGCAGCCCCGCCTTTGTCTGCCCGCCGCCTGAGCTTGCCATAAAGACCGGCCGGCGGTACGCTTTGATCACTTCATCCCCCTGCCCGTGATTACCCCCTGAACCCGTTCAGGACGCGGCCTAAGCCTTTGGGCCGCTACCCTGCGGCCATGACTACTTCAAACCCCGACACCCTGTTTCTGCATCGCGCCTACACTGACCGGGGCGTGTTTGGCACGCTGGTAACCCCGAACCGGAGTTACCACCTGCTGGAGCGCCCCTGGCTGGGCAACCGCACCTCCGTCAGCTGCATTCCCGAGGGCGTGTATACCCTCGGCCTGCGCCGTTCCGGCGTGGTAGAGCGCACCACCGGCGGCCAGTACCTGCACGGCTGGGAGGTGCAGGACGTGCCCGGGCGCACCTACATCATGATGCACCCCGCCAACACCATCGACGATCTGGAAGGCTGCCTGGCCCCCGGGCTGTCCACCGGCGTACTGCCGGACAACCACGGCACGCCCCAGTGGGCGGTGCTCAATTCCTTTGCGGCCTTCAAGATGCTGATGGAAGACCTGGAAGCCAGGCAGCGCTGGCATCTGGATATCCGCACCAAAACACCGGAGTGGCCCTGACATGAGCTGGAGCTGGGACGACGTAAAGGGCGTGGTAGCCAAGGCCGCGCCATTGCTGGGCAGCGCCCTGGGGCCTGCTGGTGGTGCCGTGGGCACGCTGATCGCCAGCGCCCTGGGTACCGATGACAACCCCGAGGCCGTGGCGACTGCCATCCAGGCCGACCCGGATGCGCTGGTCAAGCTCAAGGCCCTGGAGCGTGAGCACGAACGGGAACTCAAGCGCATGGTCATCGAGGCGGAGACCGCCCGGCTGGCTGAGATCAACCAGACCATGCGAGCCGAGGCAAGCGCCCAGGACGGCTATGTGCGCCGTTGGCGCCCCACCTTCGGGTACATGGTCGCCATCACCTGGCTGGTGCAATCGGTGGCCATCGCCTGGGCCATGGTGGGCGCGCCTGAGAACGCGGCGGATCTGATCAACGCTGTAACGGCACTGACGCCCATGTGGGGCATTGCGCTGTCCATCCTGGGCATCAACATCACCGCCCGCAGTCGCGACAAGCGAGCCTCTGCCGGGCAGGACAGCCGGGGCCTGCTGGATAAACTGACCGACAGCCTGGAGGCAAAGCGCCATGGATGAACGCAGCTTTGAGGAGGCGCAGGCGCTCACCGAACGGCTCACCCGGGCCGGCATCGAGCAGGCCCTGCAGGTTCATCTTGAGCCCCCGCTGGAGATCAATGGCCAGCGGTTGTGTCGCGACTGCGACAGCGCTCTGGGCGCACCCCGCCTGAGGGCCAACCCGAACGCCGTGCGCTGCGTGGCGTGTCAGACCGACCATGACCGACGGGGGGCGTAATGGGTTTGCTGGAGTTCGACTACGAAGCCGCGAAGTTCTGGATGGGCTTTATTCAGCTGGCCGGCCTGGTCGCGCTGTTTGTTTACACGCACATCACCAACAAGTCGAAGGCCAATGCCAGTGCCATCAATACCGTGCGGGGTGATCTGGAGCAACAGTACGACCACCTGGAGGAGCGCGTCAGCCGCACCGAGCGACGGCAGGATGTGTTCGAAAGCAAGCTTGATGGTGCGCCGACTCATCAGGATTTATCACGGGTTTATGAGCGCTTAAACGACGTGGCCGAGGATCTTTCCGGGGTGTCCGGACAGATGCGTGCCCTGTCTCACCAGCTATCAATGGTCAACCAGTACCTGCTGAACCAGAAAGGAGGCCAGGGTCAATGAGCTACCAGGACTTTCAGACTGAAGGTCGTCGTCTGGGCATTCTCCGCATTCTGTCCCGGCGCAATCAGTTCACCACCAACGAGTACAGTCTCAGCGACGAGCTGGGCGGCAACTATGGCCATCTGGTGAGTAAGGACCAGTTGCACACAGACCTGGCCTGGCTGGAGGAGCAGGGACTGGTGATCTGCCAGCAGCCGCGCGCCGGCTGGATCGTGACCCTGACCAGTCGCGGTAGTGACGTGGCCGAGGGCCGGGCCCGTGTGCCGGGTGTCGCCCCGCCACGGCCGGAGGTATAAGCCATGCCGCCGCGCTCAAAGATCTACGACTTGCCCCAGGACCTTCGTGAGGAACTGAATGAGCGGCTGGTCAGCACCGGTTTCCAGGGCTATGACGGCCTCACTCAGTGGCTGGAGGAGCGCGGATTCAAGCTCTCACGCTCCGCTGTGCACCGGTATGGCCAGGACCTCCAGGAAGAGTTCGAGGAGGCCATGGGGGATGTGCGCAAGACTACCGAGCTGGCCCGCGCCATGGCGACGAATCAGGAGGACGAGAGCGGCCATCTGATCGACGCCACCGCCCGTATCGTGCAGGACCAGCTGCTGCGTATTTCCATTGCCATGCGCAAGGCCGAGGACGACCCGGCCAAGGCCGCCAAGCAGCTGGGCAGCGTGACCCGTGCCCTGGCCGAGATCGGGCGGGTGTCTCTGGGGCAGAAGAAGTGGGCCCGGGAGCTGCGCCTGGAAGTAGCCCGGGAAGCCGCTGAGGCTGCCGAAGGCGCGATGGCCAGCCAGGGCATGACCCGCGAGTCCATCGACGCCATCAAGCGCGACATCCTGGGCATTGCGTGATGACTGCCTCCCTCCCTGACTCGGTCTTGCTGCCGTACCAGAAGGCATGGATCGAGGACCAGTCCGAACTCAAGATTGCCGAGAAGAGCCGACGCACCGGCCTCACCTGGGGCGAGGCGGCGGATGCTGTTTTGACGGCCAGCGCCGCCAAGTCTGCCGGCGGTACCAACCACTTCTACGTCGGCTCCAACAAGGAAATGGCCATCGAGTTCATCGACGCCTGTGCCATGTGGGCACGGGCCTTCGACCGGGCCGCCTCCACCGTCCAGGAAGAAGTCATCGAGGATGAGGACAAGGACATTCTCACCTTCAATATCCGCTTCTCCAGTGGCTACAAGATTCAGGCGCTGTCCAGTCGCCCCAGTAACCTGCGGGGCCGTCAGGGCAACGTCACCATTGACGAGGCCGCCTTCCACGCGGAGCTGGCCGAGGTGCTCAAGGCCGCACTGGCGTTGACCATGTGGGGCTCCAAGGTACGCCTGATCAGTACCCACAACGGCGCCGAGAACCTGTTCAATGAGCTGATCCAGGACAGCCGCGCCGGCAAGAAACGCTACAGCGTGCATCGGCTCACCCTGGACGATGCCTGTGACCAGGGCCTGTACCAGCGCATCTGCCAGGTGCGTGGCAAGCCCTGGAGCGAGGCCGCCGAGAAGCAATGGAAGGACAACCTGCTGCGGGACACGGCCACCCGCGAGGACGCCCTGGAGGAATACTACTGCGTGCCCAAATCCGGCGGCGGTGCCTACCTGTCCCGGGGCATGATCGAGGCACGGATGGTGGAGGCCCCGGTGGTCCGCTTTGAGGGCACGGCGGAGTTCAACGCCTGGCCGGAGCACCTGCGCCAGGCTGAGGTCCGCGACTGGTGTGAAAGCGAGCTGCTGCCGCTGCTGCAAGCGCTGAACCCGGAAGAGTGCCACTGCTTTGGTGAGGACTTCGGGCGCAGTGGTGACCTGACGGTCATCGCCCCCATGGCTATCAGCCAGCAGCTCAAGCGGCGGGTGCCGTTCCTGGTCGAGCTGCGGAACGTGCCCTTCAAACAGCAGGAGCAGATCCTGTATTACATCGTCGACCGGTTGCCAGGGCTGCAATACGGGGCCCTGGACGCCCGGGGCAACGGCCAGTACCTGGCGGAGCAGGCCCAGTACGAGTATGGCGCCGAGCGCGTGGAGGCCGTGATGCTCTCCCAGGCCTGGTACCTGGATGCGATGCCCCGGTTCAAGGCGGCCTTCGAGGACGACGGGATTGAGATCCCCCGGGACAGCGATGTGCTCGATGACCTCAGGGCTCTGCAGGTTATCAAGGGGATTCCCAAGCTGCCGGACGCCAAGACCGGCGAAGACAAGAAGCGCCACGGTGACGCCGCGATCGCGCTGGCCCTGGCCTACTACGCCAGCTTCCAGCAGGCCGCCCTGGAATATGGCTATGAGGCGATCCGCACTGGCCCCGAACAACGACACCCCCGCCCGGTGCGCGCCACCGCTGGCTTCCGTAACCGAGGAGGACTGCTGTAATGGCGGAATCACCCATTGTTGACACAAACGGCCGTCCGATCCGTAAGGCCGAACTGAAGAAGGAGCTGGCCGCCCCATCGCTCACCGGTGTACGCCAGGTGTGGCACAACGGCATTGCCAGCCACCTGACGCCGGACCGGCTCGGGACCATCCTCCGGGCTGCCGAGAACAACGACGGCCACGACTACCTGACCCTCGCCGAGGAGATGGAGGAGCGCGAACCGCACTATGCCTCGGTCCTCGGTACCCGCAAGCGCGCCGTCAGTGGCCTGGACGTAGTGGTGGAATCTGCCTCCGATGACCCGGCGGATGTGCGCCTGGCGGATGCGGTGCGTGACCTGGTGCGTGACGCTGCCTTCGGCACCCTGGTGGAGGACCTGCTGGACGCCCTGGGAAAAGGGTATTCCGTGTCTGAGATCCTGTGGAGTACCCGGGGCGGGCAGTGGTGGCCCCGTGAGTATGTGTGGCGCGACCCGCGCTTTTTCCGGTTCGACCAGGCCACCGGGCGCGAGCTGAGGCTGATCGACCCCCAGAACGTGGCCGAAGGCATCCCGCTGGCACCCTACAAGTTCATTGTGCATCGCCCCCGGCTGAAGGCGGGCATCCCCATGCGCGGCGGCCTGGCCCGGTTGGTGGCCGTCTCCTACATGGCCAAGAGTTACACCCTGACCGACTGGCTGGCCTTTGCCGAAGTGTTCGGTATGCCGCTGCGCCTGGGTCGCTACAACAGCAACGCCAGACCGGACGAGGTCGACATTTTGCGTGCCGCCGTAGCCAACCTGGGCTCCGATGCAGCGGCCATCCTGCCTGAAGGCATGAAGATCGAGTTTCAGGAGATCGCCAACACCCAGGGCGGGGCCGACCTGTTCAAGGGGCTGGCCGAATGGATCGACAAGCAGACCAGCAAGGCGGTGCTGGGCCAGACCATGACGGCGGACGACGGTTCCAGCCAGTCCCAGGCAACGGTCCATAACGACGTGCGTGAAGACATCCAACGCGCCGACGCCCGCCACCTCAGCCACACCCTGGGCCGGGACCTGGTCAAGCCGTTCGTCGACCTGAACTATGGCGTCCAGCGACGCTACCCCACCATCCGGATCCACATCCCCGAGCCGGAGGATCTCCAGCAGCTGGTGGCTGCGCTGAAGGACCTGGTGCCGCTGGGCCTGCGGGTGGAGCGCTCCGTGATCGCCGACAAGTTAGGCCTGCCGGATCCGGCTGAGGATGCCGAGGTCCTGCAGCCACCAGCGGCGGGTTTACCGTTCCAGGAAACCGCCCCTAACCGGTCTTTAAACACCGCTCAAAACCGGGAGTCTGTGGTCGATGAGCGCGACCCGGACTTCGAGCAGATCGCCGAGGCCGAGGACGAGTGGCAGCCCCAGCTGGCGCCGATCATTGATCCGATCGAACGACTGGCGCGTCGGGTTGCCGATGAGGGCGGTGACGAGAATGACTTCCTGTCCCGCCTGGGCGACGTGCTGGAAGAGATGGACGAAACCGAGCTGGTGCGGCGGCTCGCGGCCAGCACGTTCAAGGCCCGGGGCCTCGGTAATGCGGAGGAGGACTGATGGCCAACTTCGAGGCGGGCCCGGTACCGCGTGACGCGCTGGCCTACTTCCGTGGCAAGGATCTGCGGGTCGGCTTCGATTACCGGGACGTCTGGGGCCAGGAGCACGCCCACGCCTTCACCGTGGCCAAGGCCATGAAGCTGGATATCCTGGACGATATCCGTGCCGGACTGGATGAGGCCCTGGCTGAGGGGAAAACGTTCCGGGAGTTTTCCCGTGACCTCAAGCCCAGGCTGCAGGCGAAGGGCTGGTGGGGCGTCAAGGAAGAGATCGACCCGGAGACCGGCGAGCGCCGTGAGGTGCAGCTGGGCTCACCTCGCCGGCTAAAAACCATCTACCAGTCCAACCTGCGCAGCGCCCGGGCGGCGGGCCAGTGGCAACGCATCCAGCGCACCAAGGAAGGCCAGCCATTCCTGCTCTATGAGCTGGGCCCCAGCGAGAACCACCGGGACGAGCACGTGTCCTGGGCGGGCACCCTGCTGCCGGTGGATCACCCCTGGTGGCGTGATCACATGCCGCCCAACGGCTACGGCTGCAAATGCCGGGTGCGCCAGGTGTCGCAGGTGGAGGCCGAACGCCTGGACCGCGAGGGCGTTCAGGACCCGCGCGCCGAGATCGAAACGGACCCGGAGACCGGGCTGCCCACGGGCAGGCGACAGCGTCGGGCTGCGCCGGTGCGGCGCGAGCCGCCACCCACCCGCACCGTCAGCTTCACCAATCGACGTACCGGCGAGATCACTCAGGTGGACCAGGGCCTGCACCCGGCCTGGGCTACCAACCCCGGACAGGACCGGGTGCGGGTGTTGCGCGACCGGTTGGCGGGCAAGCTTGACACAGTGGATCAGCGGCTGGCACAGGCAACCACGCGGGATGTGATGGGCTCGCCGGTACTGGATGCCTGGGTCAATCGACCTGATGGCGAGCTGCCCGCGGGCGTGGTCCCCCGCCAGGCACAGTCGGCCCTGAGCGCAAGTACCCAGGTGGTGCGGTTATCGCCGGATACGTTCAACAAGCAGGCGCAGCAGCATGCCGATCTGACCGTTGCTGACTATCGCCAGCTTCCGGACATTCTGGCCGGCGGCATGTTGGTGGAACAGGATGCGCGCACGGTGGTGTCGTTTCGCCGACGTGATGGCGACTCCAGAAACCGATGGTGGAAAGTTGCATTCAAGCGGACAGGGGACTCGGACCGGCTGTACCTGGTGAGCTTTCAGAAAGCCGACGACCGGGAGCTGCGACGCCTTCAACGCCAGGGGAAGGTGATCCGGAACGAACAGTAGGAGTGGCGCACGGTGGGGCCTGCCTCCCGCATCGGGTGCGGGCAACCCCACATTGCGCTCCGCCCCTCGTCCTGAAGGGCGTGCTACGGCAGGCAGATTCATCACCGTGTCGCGTGCGCCGGATTTCAGTATACTGGCGTGGCCTCGGCAAGTGCAATTCCGCCCGCCAGAGCGACGATTCACAGAACGCCCTCAGACGCTCTCTAAGGCCCTCTGGCAAGCTGGCGCTACCAACGCCGGGACCAGACCCCGAAAAACGTTTTTAAACGGGGGTTAAATGCCTTTGTGGCGATTGCCAGGATAAGGCGGGGTTCGATATTCTGTTTTCCAGTTGCTGCGCCCGCCAGCAACGTCTCGATTTACCCCCTGAAACCCCACCCGGATCACCCCTGAACCATCTCAGGATCAGCTAAGCCTGCCGGTGCCGCTACTGTGGCGCCATGGACAACACAAACGCACTCCGCTTTGGCCTCTCAAAGGCCCTGAACACCGAGCCAGCCCCGGGCGAACGCCTGGCGCTGAATGTTGAGCTGCCCGCCGGGGAAGTGCCGGAGTGGGTGGAGCTGCTGCCCGCCGGGGAAGTGCTCGTCGGTCGCGATGGCCGGACATGGCGCAACCCCAACCCCCAGGCCGTGGTGGATCAGTTCAACCTGCGGGGCATGGACCTGGTCATTGACTGGGAACACGCCACCGAGCACCGCGCCCCGAAAGGCGAAGACGCCCCGGCCGCCGCCTGGGTGAAAGAAATGGAAGTGCGCGACGGCTCCGTGTGGGGGCGCACGGAATGGACTCCCAAAGCCGCCCAGCAGCTGGAAGCGAAGGCATACCGCTACCTGTCCCCTGTTTTCCTGTTTACCCGCGATGAGCGCCAGATCGTCCGGCTCACAAGCGCGGGCCTTACCAACCAACCCAACCTGGCGCTCACAGCGCTTAACCAGCAAACCCACCAGGAGGACTTCCCCGTGTGGAAAGATCTGCTCAAAAAGTTGGGTCTGCCCGAGGACGCGACTGAGGCGCAGGCCATCACTGCCCTCAATCAGGTCCAGGCGGATCTTGAGACCGCAAAAAACCGCGAGGCCAACCCTAGCCTCGACAAGTATGTGCCCCGGGCTGACTTCGATCAGGCCCAGCAGCGCGCCGCCAACGCGGAGCAGCAGCTGGAAGGCCTGAAAAAGCAGCGTGAGGACGAGGCAATCGAGACCGCCATCAACCAGGCCCTGGAGGATCGCAAGATCGCGCCGGCCACGGTTGAGTACCACAAGGCACAGTGCCGCACCGAGGGCGGCCTGGAACGCTTCAAGGCGTTTGTGGAGAGCGCCCCGGTAGTGGCGGGTGACTCTGGCCTGGATGGCCGCAAGGTACCCGGGGCCGACAAGGCCCTGAATGCCGAGACCCTGCAGATTGCCAGCATGATGGGCAATTCCGAGGAGGATCTCAAAACCTACGGAGGGATCAACTGATGCCGCTGACTCAAGACCGCATGACGGCCAACCGTGACGGCGAGCTGATGCCCTACGCCGTGGCGGCAGGCCAGGAGATCTTCATGGGGGCCCTGGTGGCCGTGAACGCGGCAGGCTTCCTCGTCGCGGGTACCGAGGCCACTGGCCTGACCTACATCGGGCGGGCCGATGCTCACGTGGATAACACCACCGGCGCCGATGGCGACGAGCTGGTCCATGTCCGCCGCAAGCAGGCCTTCCTCTGGAAGAACTCCGGCACCGATCCGGTCGACCAGAGCCTGGTCGGTAAACCCTGTTACATCCTGGACGACGAGACCGTCGCCGGCACTGATGGCACCGGAACCCGTTCCGAAGCCGGAGTTGTGCTGGCTGTCGAGTCTGCCGGCGTCTGGGTCGAGTAAGGAGAGCTGCAGTGATTGTCAATAAAAGTGCACTTGATGGCGTGTTCTTCAACCTGAAGACCACGTTCAACCGGGCCCTGAAAGCGTCCGAGCCTGAGTGGCAGAAGATCGCCATGAAGGTGACCTCCACGTCATCGGAGAATCGCTACAAGTGGATGGAGCGTTTCCCGGCCATGCGCAAGTGGGCGGGCGAGAAAGTGGTGAAACAGCTCAAGGGCCAGGGCTACACGATCATCAACGATGACTTCGAGGCCACCATCGAGGTGGACCGTAACGACATCGAGGACGACACCCTGGGCATCTATGGCCCGGAGGCCGAGATGGCCGGTTACAGCTCCGCCCACCTGCCGGACGAGCTGGTGTTTGACCTGGTCAATGCCGGCTTCACCGAACTGTCGTACGACGGCCAGCCGTTCTTCGACACCGATCACCCGGTGGGCAAGAAGGATGGCACTACGGTCAGTGTCTCCAATAAGGGCACGTCGGCCCTGAGTCACGCCACTCTGGCGGCGGCCCAGGCCAGTTTCGGGGCAGGCCGGACCGCTCTGCGCAAGA
Organism: Marinobacter subterrani; assembly: GCF_001045555.1. Taxonomy (NCBI): domain Bacteria; kingdom Pseudomonadati; phylum Pseudomonadota; class Gammaproteobacteria; order Pseudomonadales; family Marinobacteraceae; genus Marinobacter; species Marinobacter subterrani. The sequence goes on along the minus strand of NZ_LFBU01000001.1, from coordinate 188,316 downwards.
TGAAGGACGACGAGGAGCGGCCACTCAACATCAACCCCAGCGTGCTGTTGGTACCGCCTGCTTTGGAGGATACCGCTCGCGCTCTGATGACCGTCGACCGACTGGAGGACGGCAAGCCCAATCCATACAAGGGCGCGGCGGAAGTGGTGGTGTCTTCTCGCCTGACCTCCGACACCGCCTGGTTCCTGCTGGATACCACCAAGCCGGTGAAGCCGTTCATCTACCAGGAGCGCAAGGCGCCGGTGTTCGTCTCCCAGACCAACATGGACAGCGACAGCGTGTTTCTGCAGAAGAAGTACCGCTACGGCGCGGAAGCCCGTGGTGCTGCCGGGTTCAGTTTCTGGCAGATGGCCTACGGCTCCACAGGTCAGGGCTAAGCCCGGGCAGTGCGTGATCTGAAAATGGCCGGGCCCGTGCCTGGCCATTTTTGAAAACAACCATCATTTGGGAGGGCACCATGGCTGCCACCAAGACCAGCAAAGCACGGTCCACCAAGCAGGTCACCCAGGCCAGCAAGGACACCGCTGCCGATACGGACAACACCCAGATTCAGGACACCGCCAAGCCCGAGGAAGTGACTCAGGGCCAGGGTGAGCAGAGCCAGGGCGAGACGCCAGCTCAGGACACCGCAGGAAGCGACCAGGGATCACCGGCGGATGGGGGCAACAGTGGCGACACCAAGGATCCGGAAGCGCAACCGAAAGCGGGCGACCAGGAGAAGTCCTCGGCGTCCGAGGAAGTGAAACGGATCGCGGTCCGTTCCATCACCCCCAGCTTCCGCCGGGCCGGCTTCCAGTTCGGTCGTACCGAAACCATCCTGGACATCCGCCGGCTCACCGACGAGCAGCTGCAGGCCATCGAGGAAGAGCCGCGCCTGGTGGTTCGTCCGGTGACCGCAGACTCAGGCCAGGAAGGCTGACATGGCTGTCTACGCCACGCTGCAGAATCTGCTCGACCGGTTCGGCACGGACGCCCTGCTGATCGCTGCCGATCGGGACGGCGACGGCCAGGTGGATGCCGACGTGGTGGAGCAGGCCCTGGCGGATGCCGATGCCGAAATCGACACCTACGTCGGACAGCAGTACCAGCTGCCGCTGCCTATGGTTCCGCGCATCCTGACCAAGCTGGCTGTGGACATCGCCTTCGACACCTTGTCACCAGAGGCGGACACCGCGACCGAACACCGTCAGACCCGGCGAGAGAAGGCCGTCCAGCTGCTGAAGTTGATCGCCCGCGGTGAAGTGAGCCTGGGTATTCAGCAAGCCTCGCCGGTCAGCATCAAACCCGAGATCAGCTCCCGCCCACGCCGGTGGGGCCGCGACAGGAGGCTCACATGAGTGTGTCTCTGCGTACGGATTTCTCCGACATTGAGCGGCTGCAGGCCCGGATCGGTCGCCTGGCCAACCCGGACCGGCGGGTGCTCGGTGAGCAGCTTGGCAGTCTCGTGGAGAGTCAGACCCGGCGTCGGCTCAGCGAGGATCAAGAGTCGCCAGATGGCGTCCCCTGGGCAACGTGGACGCCGGACTACGCAAAGAGTCGGCATGGCGGCCAATCGCTGCTTCAGGGCGAAGGCGACCTCAGCGACAGCATCACCTTTGATGTCCAGAACGACCAGGTAGAGGTGGGCTCGAACCTGATCTACGCGCGGATCCACCAGGAAGGCGGTGAGGCCGGCATGGCGCCGGGCCCTGCTGGCATCCCTGCGCGTCCTTACCTGGGCTTTTCCAATGACAACCTGGCCGAGATCCAGGCGGTCGCTGACCGCTGGCTGGATCGGCACCTGGAGCAGGCATGAACACCGGTGACATCAACCTGACCCGCGACGCCATCGTCGCCGCCATCGCCAAGGCACTGCCCGAGCTGAAGGATTGCCAGGCCCATGGCGGTCGTTTCGACCTCCAGGAGCTGAAGCGGTGGAGCCGTCGCGCGCCCGCTGTGCTGGTAGCCGCTGTGCAGATACCGGAGGCCGCCCGTAACCGGGTCAACCAGGTCACGGTGCGGTGGGTGGCTTACGTGGTGGCCAGCGATGCGCCGGGTGTGTCGCGGGACGTCATCGCCCTGGACTACACCGAAGCGTTGCTGCGCTGCATCAAGGACAACCGCTGGGGGCTGGACAACACCCAGCGCCCGGAAAACGTGGCCGCCGAGAACCTGTACAGCGGCCCCGCTGACCGCCAGGGCATAGCGCTCTGGGCAGTCAGCTGGCAGCAAGCCCTGACCCTGAGGGCTACCGATATCTCGGATCTGGCCGACTTTGCCATCTACAGCGCCACCCACCAGGTGGGCGATGGCCCGGACACCGAGAGCTACACCGAGATCCCCACGGGTAACGAGGAGACATGACCGTGATCAAGCGATACATCAAACCGGCCCGCGAGGGCCTGGTGGTGCGCCAGCCGCAAAACGGCCGCCCGCTGCCCGCCGAGGGTGCCTGGGTGGACTGGAGCGGGCACTGGGTGCGCCGTAAGGCGGAGGGTTCGATCGTCGAGGCCAAGCCGCCGGCGAAAACCAAGGCCAAGCCCCAGGGCGAAGCCACCAAGCAGAAGGAGGCTGACTGATGCCGATCAGCGCAACCGTATTCAATGAGATTCCGTCAGCCCTGCGGGTGCCGGGCTGGTACATCGAGTTCGACAACCGCCTGGCGGGCAATTCCGTGTTCATGGGCAAGCTGCTGGTGATCGGCCAAAAGCTGGCCGGCGGCAGCCAAGCGGCCGGCAGCCTGGTGCGCGTGACCAGCAAGGAACAAGCCGACGAGCTGTTCGGCCGGGCCTCCATGCTGGCCGAGCAGATGCGTGCGATCAAGGAAGTGGACCTCTACACCGAGACCTGGGCGATTCCCCTGGAAGATGCCGCCACCGCCGCGAAGGCGGAAGGCAACATCACCATCGACACCGCCCCGACCGACACCCGCCCGCTGGCGCTTTACATCGCCGGACGCCGCGTGTGGGTCGAGATGGCTGGAGGCGACACCCCGGACGTGGTGGCCCAGGCGATGGTCGATGCCATCAACGCTGACGACCGCGTGCCGGTAACGGCCGCAGTGGACGCCACTATTACCAACCAGGTGAACGTGACCTGCCGCTGGGGTGGTGAAACCGGCGACGACATCGACCTGCGCGACAGCGTGAAGGGCGAGCAGCGCCCCGGTGGCCTGGGCCTGACCTACGTGCAGCCGACCGGTGGCGCGGTCAATCCGAGCCTGGACCCGGTGATCGCCGCCATGGGCAGCGAGTGGTGGAACTGGATCTGCCTGCCCTACACCGACGCCACCAGCCTGGACGCGATCGAGGCCGAGCTGTCCGACCGCTACGGCCCCATGCGCCAGATCGGTGGCCGGGCGTTCTGCGCCTACCGGGGTAACCACAGCGACACCGGCACCCTGGGAAGCGGCCGCAACTCGCCGCACGTGACCATCATGGGCACCAACCTGGCGCCGACCCCCACCTGGTTGTGGGCGGCGACCAACGCCATCGTGGCGGCCAAGTCCCTGGCCATCGACCCGGCCCGGCCGCTGCAGCGGCTGACCATGCCCGGCCTGATTCCGCCGGCGGAGGACGTGCGCTGGAGCGATGCCGAGCGCAACCTGCTGCTGTTTGATGGCATTGCCACCTACACCGTGGCGAGCGACGGCAGCGTGCAGATCGAGCGCCAGATCACGACCTACCAGGAGAACGCCAGCGGCGTGGCGGACGACTCCTACCTGGACATCAACACGCCGGAAACGCTGGAGCGCATCCGCTTCGAGCAGATCAGCCTGTTCGCGCAGAAGTACCCACGCCACAAGCTGGCCGCCGACGAGGACCGCGAGTTCTACGACCCTAGCCAGCCGATCATGACGCCCAAGGTGGCCCGCACCGAGCTGCTGAACCTCTACCGGCTAACGCTGATGGGGGCCTTTGGCTGGGTACGCGACTACGCCGGCTATTCCGAGAGCCTGCAGGCGAGCATCGACCCGAACGACCCGGGCCGGCTGAACGTGATCGACCAGCCCATGCTGATCGGCCAGTACCGCGTGCATGCCCAGCAGACCCAGTTCCGGCGCTAAGCGCCGGTTAACCACCGTGTAACAGGAGGGTAAACACCCATGAGCGGACGAATCACAGGGGTAGCAACCATCCGCGTGGATGGCCAGGAGTTCCCCACCGAACGCGGCGCCACGCTGAACCCGGGTGGCGTAAACCGCGCCACCAAGATGGCCGGCCGGCGCGTGTACTACAGCGAGGAGCCGGTGGCCCCGACGCTGCAGGCCACCGTGCTGCACACCGAGGAGCTGGACATCATCGAGATCGGCAAGATCCGCGATGCCACCGTGCTGTTCGAGTGCGACAACGGCCAGGACTACATGCTGACCGGGGCGTTCGTGACCGAGACAGCGGAACTGAACAGCGGCGAGGGCCAGATCCGTCTGAACCTAGCCGCCCGCACCTGCGAGAGGGTTTAACACATGAGCAACGCGATCGAGGCGATCTACGCCGCCAGTGACGACATCGACCTGACCGAGGAGGAGCTGGCGCGCATCGAGGACACCGGCGACGCCCTCAAGGTGGCGCTGTCCGAGCCGCTGGTGTTCACCGCCAGCAAGCTGGACGGCGAGCGCACCCTGGAGGCGCTGACCCTGCCCAAGAAGGTCAAGGGCAAGCACCTGAAGGCGCTGGACAAGGCCGAGGGCGAGATGGGCAAGTCCATGGCCCTGGTGGCCAAGCTGGCCGGCATCCCGCCGCACGCCTGTGACGAGATGGACGGGCGCGACATCGTGCTATGCCTGGAAGCGATGAAGCCTTTTTTGCCGAGGCCCCCGCGGACTGGGCGGCGCTAGTCCGCTCCGTGGCGGTGGCTTTCACCGGGTTCAGCCCGCTGGAGCTGCTGGAGATGGACCTGGATGACCTGGTGTGGTGGTACCACCAGGCGGAACAACTGGCGGAGGAGATGAAAGCCAATGGGTAGCATGGTGACCAGCGTTGTCATGGAGCTGGTGGATCGAGTGACCCGCCCGGTCCGTCGCATTCAGCAGTCGCTGTCAGGCCTGGCGCGTCGGGCCGGGCTGGACCGTCTGGCCGCCTCCGGCCGCCGCGTGAGTCAGTCCCTGGGTGCCGTCATGGAGCGCGCCCAGGGGCTGGGCCAGCGCCTGCTATGGATGGGGGGTATTACTGCCGGCGCGGTTTGGGGTACGGAACGCCTGGTGTCGGGGGTCACCGACCTGGGCAACGAGGTGATGAACGCGGCCGAGCGCGTGGGCGTGGGCACCACCTGGCTGCAGGAGTGGCAGTACGTCGGCAAGCAGTTCGGGGTACAGAACGACGCCCTGGTGGACGGCCTGAAAGAGCTGTCCCTGAGGGCAGACGAGTTCGTGGTCACTGCTGGCGGCCCGGCGGCGGAAGCCTTCGGACGGCTGGGCATTGGCGTTGAGGAGCTGCGCAAGACCGGCGGCGACACGGCCGCCATGTTCGACCTGGTGCGTTCGCGCCTGGGCAGCCTGGAGAACGACGCCGCTCGCCAGCGGGTGATGGACGAGATCTTCGGCGGTCAGGGTGGCGAGCAGATGGTGGAAATGCTGGGCGCCACCCGCGAGGAGATCGAGCGGATGATGCAGGCCGGCCGGGACCGTGGCGCCATCCTGACCGAGGAGGAAATCGAGAACAGCCGCGAGTACACCCGCCAGATGGGCGACCTGCGCACGGTACTGTTCGGCATCCAGGCGTCGGTGGTGGGCGAGCTGCTGCCGGCGATCAATGAGTGGATCGGCCGCATGGGTGCCCTGGGCCAGGCTAACCGTGAGGCTGTGGCCAGCGACATTCTGGACGGCATCCGGGATATTTGGCGCGGTATGCAGATGGTGGGTGCTGCGGTGAGCTGGGCCGCTGATCGTGTTGGTGGCTATGCCAATCTGCTGGGCATTGTTGCCGGCCTGATGGCTGGCAAGTTCCTGCTGTCGCTGGTACTAGCCACTGTCCAACTAGGAGTCTTTGCCTGGACGGCTGGCAAGACCGTGGTGAAAGGCTTGCTGTGGGTAGGGCGCGGCCTCCTCAGTGGCGGCAAGCGCCTGATGGCGTTTGGCCGGGCATCCCTCCTAGCTGGGGCCATGAGCACCCGCATGGGTACCGGGCTGATCGGCCTGGCGACGCGCGCGGTGCCCGCTGCCATTGCCGGCATTCGCGCCTTGGGCCTTGCCCTGATGGCAACCCCGATCGGCTGGATCATCGCGGGCGTAACCGCTGTGGCCGGGGCGGTGTACCTAATCTATCGCAACTGGGAAGGCATCGCCGAATGGTTCGGCAACCTGTGGCAAGGGGTGAAAGACTTTTTCAGCCGTGGCGCAGGCGAGATCGCGGGCGACCTGCTGGCCTGGACGCCGGCGGGGCTGATCTATCGGCACTGGGACGGTATCGCGGAATGGTTCGGCGGTATGTGGGACGGCATCGCCGGTTATTTCAGCCAGGGCATCGGCCAGGTGGCCAAGGACCTGCTGGCTTTCAGTCCGGCCGCTCTGCTGATGAAAGGCATCGACGCGGTGTTCGAGCTGTTCGGCGCGCGGCCGCTGACCGAGATGGGTCAGGAGTGGATCGGCGGGCTGTGGGATGGGATCAGCGCCCAGTGGTCGCAGCTGACCGGTTGGCTATCGGAGCGCGTCACCGGGCTGATCGAGTGGATGCCGGACTGGGTGAAGGACCGCCTGGGGCTGGGCGGAATGGCTGCACCGATGCCGACCGGCGCGCCGGTGGCCGATAACCGCCGGGGCGCGATGCCTGGCCCGGCACGGGCCGAGGTGGGTGGCGAGCTGAGGATCGTGGTGGATTCGGAGGGGCGGCCCCGCGTCGCGGAGGCTCGCCGCAACGGGGGCATGGACTTCGATGTGGAATCGGGAGTGCTGGGGGTGGCGCCTTAATGAAGCGCTTCGACGTTGCTAAATCGGACGATGAACTCAGGTTCAATCACGGAGCCCCTCTCGGTTGCGCTGCCCTCCGAAACAATGTTGCCGGAGAAGCGGACCGGCGCGCCGACCGAAAGTTGGGCAACCTTGGTGTAAAGCTCGGAGCCGTTCGGAATCAGCGTGTTGTATTGGGCATCAGAGTACGCGTTGTTCCAGGTCTGGAAGGTGGTGTGCGAGTTGGCCCGAATCACGACGATACCGTTGCCGTCCCCGTTTGTTTCCAGGCGCTCCAACACCCCGGTCCACGCAGTCAAGCCGTCCTTGGTGAATTCTCGGGAGTCCGTCCGGCGGTCGCGCTCGATGGTGGATTTCACGAGTTCATTGGGGGCGTCTTCGTATGCTCTGGCCGCATCAGCCATAACAGCCAAAAAGCTCTTTTGTGCTTCCGGCATGTTGTTGGCGGCAAGTTCAGCCGGAGAGAGTGGTTCGGGTTCGGGCTCTGCTGCCGGCTCTGGTTGGGCGGTCTCCGTAGTCGTGCGTTGCTCTGTTTCCGTGGCGTCCGCCGTGGCCTTTTTGGCCTGGTCTGTCGTGATGCCGAAGCCGACAAAGCTGGCCAGGATAGCGGCGACATAAAGGCCGGCCGCCTTGCCGCGACTGGGTGTCGATGCCCAGGGCAGTGCCCAGCGCGGCTTAATCATCCCCGCGACGAGAGCGATCAGAGAGAGCAACAGTACAACCAAAAAGATATCGGACACGGAATTTTCTCCTTGTTTTTCAGACAGTCCAAAAGGGTAGCACATGAGCTGGCGTGATCGTATCGACCCGGAATTGACGGGCTCCTATCGCGGTGTGCGCTTCCACGTGGAGCGCTCCGACACCAAGGGCGGCCGCCGGTGGCTGATCCATGAGTATCCACGGCGCAATCTGCCCTATGCCGAGGACATGGGGCTCAATGCCCGGGAGTGGCGCTTGGCGCTGTTCGTGGCCGGCGACGATTACGACCTCCAGCGCGATGCGCTGATCGATGCCCTGGACGCCCCGGGCGCGGCCACCCTGGTGCACCCTTACCTGGGCAGCTTCACGGCCGTGGCCAGCGACGTGCGCTGGAGCGAGACCACCCGCGACGGCGGCGTTTGCGACTTTCAGGTGACGTTCACCGAGGCGGGTACGGAAGCCTACCCGGCCACCACGGTGGACACCCAGCGGGAGGTCCAGCAATCGGCGGACGCCTTCGAGGAGGCCCTGGCCGAGGACTTCGCGGACAAGTGGAGCGTGGAGGGCCTGCTGGGCTGGTCCCTGGTGGCGGTGGAGCGTGACCTGGCGGCCGTGATGCAGGGCATCGAGGACGTGGTGGGCGGCATTGCCGACGAGGTGGCGGCGCAGATCCGCGCCCCGATGAACATGGTGGGCATCGTGCTGGGCGGCTTCAATCGCCTGCGCAACGCGGTGCTGCGACCGATCAACGCCCTGGACCTGTACAGCGGCAACACCATCCTGGGCAAGAGCGACGACGAGGGCGGCGGCCGTGTGCTGCTGACCCCGGGCACCCCGACCCGTGCGGCCCGGCTGCTGCTGGAGACAGGAATCAGCGGCGACAGCGTGACCCCGCCCGTGGCGGACACGCCCGAGCGCCGGCAGCGAGCACAGAACACCATCGCCGCCCGGCAGCTGAACAGCCGGGCGGCAACTCTGGCCGCCGCGCGCCTGGTGGCTGACACCGACTGGATGAGCCGGCAGGACGCCCAGGACGCCGGGGCCAACACCCTGGAGCTGATCGACCGCCAGATGACCACCGACGAGGCCATCACCGACGCGGTGTATGCCGCCCTGGTGGATCTGCGGGCCAAGGTCTCCGACGATTTGCGCACCCGTGCGGTGGCGCTGCCTGGCATGACCACCTACACACCGCAGCGGACGCTGCCCGCCCTGGTGGTTGCCCACCGGCTTTATGGCGACGCCACCCGGGCGGACGAGATCGTGGTGCGCAACAGCGCCCGCCACCCCGGCGCCCTGCGCGGCGGCATGGATCTGGAGGTGCTGAGTGAGTAACCGCGACCCGGTAACGCTGCAGATCGGCAGCATGCGCCACCAGGGCTGGCAGGAGGTGCGCATCCGGTTGTCCCTGGAACAGATCGCCGACAGCTTCGAGCTGACCCTGACCGAGCGCTGGGCCGAGTCCGGCCTGGTGCGGCCGGTAACGCCTGGCGAAGCCTGCACCGTTAAGGTGGGCGACGAGCTGGTGGTGACCGGCTACCTGGACGAGGTGCTGCCGGACTACGACGCGACCAGCCACACCATATCGGCCAGCGGCCGGAGCAAGGCGGCGGACCTGATCGACTGCAGCGGCAAGGATACCCCGCTGACGGGCCTGACCTTGAAGCAGATCGCCGAAAAGCTGGCAGCGCCGTATGGCATCGAGGTGGTGGACGCCGTGGGCAATAACAAGGTGTTCCGCAACTTCACCCTGGAGGATGGCCAGCCGATCGCCGAGGCCATCGAGCGCGCGGCGCAGATCCGGGGCGCCCGGATCGTGAGCGACGCCCAGGGCCGCCTGGTGATTGTGCACGCGGTGCAGCGGGAGATCCGCACGATGCTGGAGCTGGGCGGAAACATCCGCAAGGGGTCCGGGGCTTTCAGCGATCGGGACCGCTTCAACGTCTATATCGTGGAAGGCCAGACACCCGGCACCGACGACTGGAACGGCGAAGACGCGGCCGGCCCTACCGCCCAGGTGACCGACCCAAGAATCCGCAAGCCGCGCGCCACCCTGATCGTGTGCGATACCCCGGCCGATTCGGCGGACTGCAAGGCCCGCGCGGAACTGGAGGCGCGGATGCGCTGGGCCAAGGGTCGGGGCGTGACCTACACCGTGGGCACCTGGCGGCATGAACAGGGCGTGTGGCGGCCTGGTGACCTGGTGCAAGTGCGGGACGCCTATCTGGGACTGGACGAGCAGCTGCTGATCAGCGACGTGCAGCTGATCGAGAGCAACCAGGGCCGCACCGCCGAACTGCGCGTGGCCCCGCCGGCGGCCTTCGAGCCAGTGCCGGTACCGGAGCCGGAGCCCAGCGACAGCAGCGGCACCCCGGCCGGATGGGGGTGGTGATGGCTGATCAGAGACGCACCTGGCAGCGCCTGATGGGGCCGGTGTGGCGGCGCATCCGCCTGCTGGTCTCCCGTGGCGTGCTGAAGCTGGTGGACGACAGCCTGAAGCTGCAGGGCGTGCAGGTGTCGCTGCTGGGTGGCGAGCCGGCGTGGGCCGAGCGCTTCCAGGAATACGGCTACACCAGCCACCCGCACCCAGGGGCCGAGGCGATCGTGGCAGCCGTGGGTGGTGCCCGTGCCCACCTGGTCGCGCTGTCGGTGGACGACCGGCGGTACCGGCCGAAGGGCCTGGCCGCTGGCGAGGTGTGCCTATACACCGACGAGGGCGACGAGATCCGCTTCAAGCGGGGCAAGATCATCGCCGTGAAGGCTGGCAGCAAGCTGGAGGTGACCGCCCCGGAGGCAGTGTTCAACTGCAGCACTAGCGTGACGCTGAACACCCCCAAGGTGATCGCCACCGGCGACATCGAGGCCGCCGGCCAGGTGCGCGACGCCACGGGCACCATGCAGGGCATGCGCGACACCTACAACGGCCACAACCACGGCGGCGACAGTGGCGGAACGACCAGCACGCCTAACCAGGAGATGGGCTGATGGACATCGCATTGAAGTACGACGCCGGCGCCAAGCGCTTCGACCTGGCAATCGAGGGCGGAGACCTGGCGACCGACGAGGGCCTGCAGACGGCGGTGACCCTTTCCCTGTTCACCGATCGGCGAGCCCTGGACGAGGACCGGCTGCCGGATGGCACGGGCGACCGCCGGGGCTACTGGGCAGACGCCTACCGCGACCGGCCCCATGGTTCCCGCCTGTGGTTGCTGCACCGGGAGAAGGAACAGGACGAGGTGCTGCGGCGCGCCCAGGAGTATGCCGAGGAGGCGCTGGCGTGGCTGATCGAGGACGAGGTGGCCGAGGCCGTGGAGGTGGAGGCGTGGCACATGCGGCGCGACACCCTGGGGCTGCGGGTGGTGATCCGGCGCGGCGATCGCGCGGTGCTGGAACGGCAATACGACTACGTGTGGCGAAACGCCGCATAACGGAGGGTTAGATGGGGTTTAAACGGCCTTCACTACCGGAGCTGATGGCGCGGGTCGACCAGGACCTGCTGTCACGGCTGCCCGGTGCGCAGGCGGCGCTGGCCACCCGCCTGACCCAGGCCCTGGCAACAAGCCAGGCCGGGGTAACGCACGGCCTTTATGGGTACCTGCAGTGGCTGGAACGGCAGATGTTCCCGGAGACCTGCGACGACGACCTGCTGCACCTGCACAGCGCCGGTGTTCCCCGCCGCCAGGCATCCCAGGCCACCGGCGAGGTGACCTTCACCGGCACCGATGGCGCGGTGATCATCGCCAGCACCCGCCTGCAGCTGGACGGCCAGGAGTACGAGACCGCCGAGGAGGTGGCGATCGCCGGAGGCACGGCCGTGGCCACCGTCGAAGCGCTGGAAGCCGGCGCGGCCGGTGATCAGTCCGCCGGTGCCGAGCTTAGCCTGGTGTCACCGATTCCAGGCGTGGACAGCAAGGCCGTGGTGGGGGCCGATGGCCTGCAGGGCGGTGCGGATCTGGAAGCCTACAGCAGCTGGCGCGATCGCATCCTGCAGCGCCGGGCACGGGTGCCGCGCGGTGGCGCCGAGGGTGACTGGGAAGGCTGGGCGCTGGAAGTGCCGGGCGTGACCAGGGCCTGGGAGGACCCGCTGGGCATGGGCGCGGGGTCTGTCGTGATCCGCATCATGGCCGACGATGCCGCCGACGGGCCGCTGCCGTCCCAGCAGCTGCTGGACGCGGTGTTCGACTATATCACCGAGCGCAAGAACGTGACCGCGCACTTGTATGTGATCGCCCCGACGCCGGTGGACTTCGCGCCGCAGCTGTCGGTGACGCCTGACACGGCCGAGGTGCGCGCGGCGGCAGCGGCCGGCCTGCAGGACCTGGTGGAGCGCGAGGGCGAACCCGGCGGCACCCTACTGATCACCCGCGTGCGCCATGCGATCAGTTCGGCGGCCGGCATCGAGGACTACGACCTGCAGTGGCCCACGGCGAACATCGAGTACGCCACGGGTGAGCTGCCCGTCTGGGGAGGGGTCACATGGATCTGAACCTGACCGCCCAGGACTACCGGGGGCTGCTGTTCAGCCTGCTGCCGCCGGGGATGGTGTGGCCAGTGGAGCCGGAGAGCAACGTGCAGCGGCTGCTGGACGGTTCGGCCCAGGAGTTCGCCCGCGTGGACTCGCGTGTCGCGGATATGCTGCTGGAAGCCGACCCCCGCCGGGCGCTGTACCTGTTCGAGGAGTGGGAAGCCAGCTATGGGCTGCCCGGCGATTGTGCGCCGGCTGATCAGTCCATGTCCGACCGCCGGGCCGCGCTGGTCGGCCGGGTGGTCTCACAGGGAGGCATGCGGGCGGCTGACTACATCGAGCTGGCCGCCGGGCTGGGTTACGAGAACATCGAGGTCATCGAGCTGCGCGAAGCCACGGTGGAGGTGAACACAGCTACCGGCCACGCCGGCGCAGTGATCGGTGACGACATTAACGGCAGCGACTGGGACTCCACCTGGCGCGTGCTGCTGCCCAACGGGGTGGTGCGCGAGTCAGTAGTGGACGAGGCGCAGATCGGCGACCCCTTGCGTTCCTGGGGCGACGAGCTGATCGAGTGCGCCCTGCGGGAGGCGGCGCCCAGCTGGCTGATTTTGCAAGTAGGTTACATAGAGGAGTGACATCGTGGAGAAAGTAGGAGTATTTACAGAACGGGCAACTGCCGAGGGCGAATGGCGCCCTGGCGACCCGGCAACGGGTCAGCAGGCAACGCCTATGCTGTCCGCATATTTCAACATGCTGCAGCGTGAGCTGCTGGCGATCCTTTCAGCCGGCGGCGTGGCGCCGGACATCAACACCGAGGACCAGCTGCTCGCCGCGATCCAGCGGCTGGCCGGGCGTGGCGTAACGACCGTTACCAGTGCGGAGTCCCCCAAGGCCCTGACTGTGGCCGAGTCAGGGCTGGTGTTGGTGGATGCGAGCGCTGGCAATGTCGACCTAGCGCTGCCGCCGGCCGACAGTGACGCCGGCCTGGGGTACACGATCGCGCGCACCGACAGCAGCGCCAACGCCGTGACGGTGACCCCGGACGGCACGAACCCGGACACCATCGAGGGCGCCGTCAGTGTCGCCCTGGAAGTTGGCCGGCGCATGATGCTGACGGCGGATGGGGGCACGGACTGGACCGCGCCGATGCTGGTGGCGACCGATGCCGAGGCCCGGGCGTTCGCTCCGGGGCGGTTGATTGACGGGGCGGCACTGGTGGCCGCGTTTGGTGGAGGAAACGGAAACAAAGCGAGGCCGGGCTACCAGAAACTGCCAAACGGATTGATCATCCAGTGGGTGAGTTTTTCATCTAGCTCCGGCTCTGCAACAGCGAACTTTCCAATTTCCTTTCCCAACCAAGTTTTTTCAGTTTTCGGCTCATTGAATGACAAGAATTCCGGTGTAACCGCAGGGATGACGCCATATTTTAATGCAGGGCAGCGTTATCTTAGCAGTCAGAATATATCGCTCAGTGGTTGGGATGGCGGCGAATGGACCGGCGATCTTGTTGCAATTGGTTACTAAGGCGAGGTTCGAAAAAATGTATTACAGCGCAACTGAGAATGCCTTTTTCGCAGGCGAATTCCGGGACGAATATGAGCGGGCAGGAACTTGGCCTGCCGATGCTTTCGAGGTCAGCGAGGAAGTCTTCGCCGAGTTCAGTAGTCAGCCACCCAGTGGTTACCGACGAGAGCCGGATTCCATCGGTCAGCCGTCGTGGGTCGAGATACCGGAACCTCCTGCCCGTAGCGTCGCAGAACTACATGTAGCTATAGACCGCTCGGCCGGAGTAGCCAGGGAGCGATTCGTTTCCCCCGGCTACTTGGTGGAACAAGAATACAAACGAGCCGAAGAGGCCGCGCGAAACTTCGCAGCAGCCGGCTACCCATCGTCCGATGTTCCAAGCGCTGTCAGCAGCTGGGCGACCGCCAAAGGCTGGACCAATCAGGAAGCCGCCGACGACATCATCGCTACCGCCGAACTTTGGTACGGAGCGATCGATCAGATCCGCGAGATCCGGCTGACCGGCAAGGCAGCCGTTCAAACAGCTGAGGAGGATCAGCGCGAGGCGACCGCACAGCAGTACATCCATCAACTGCATGCGATGGCGCCGGCATGATTACCCTGCAGTTCTCCACAACCAAAGGCATCGGCAGCCGGGTGATCCGCTGGGCCACCTGGTCGCCATACAGCCACGTGGATCTGATGCTGGATGATGGCCGGCTTCTGGGTGCTACGACGCGCCATGGTGTGGCGATTCGCGACCCGGAGCCGACCTGCGCCTGCTCCCGGTTCCAGGTATCTGCGCCGGCTGATGTTATCGCAGCCGCGCGCAGCCAGATCGGGCGGCCCTACGACTGGCCCGGCATCTTCGGCTGGGGCTTCCGGCGCAACTGGCAGGAACAGGACTCCTGGTTCTGTTCTGAGCTGATCGCCTGGGCATTCCAGGAGGCTGGCCACTCGCTTCTGAGGGCGGACAGATCCTGGAGGATCACCCCCAGGGACCTGCTGCTTTCGCCGATGCTTCTGGGCGTTGAAAACGGCGACCAGATGGCGCCGAGTAAAGGGGTATTTACGGGGGGCGGAAACGGCGGTTAAACGCCGGCTATTCCCTTGTCACAGACCTAGTGGCACGATGTCGCAATCTTTGCGGCGCGCTACAACTGGGCAGCGAACTCCAGAACCTTGTCTCGCGCTTCAGGCTCTGACACCCGGAGGAGGTTCCGAGATCTGCAAATAAAGAACCCCGCACATGGCGGGGTTCTTTATTTGATATGGCGCGGCTGGGAGGATTCGAACCTCCGACCGCCTGGTTCGTAGCCAGGTACTCTATCCAGCTGAGCTACAGCCGCTTGAAACGGGTGGCAAGGTTGATCGATGGCGCGGCTGGGAGGATTCGAACCTCCGACCGCCTGGTTCGTAGCCAGGTACTCTATCCAGCTGAGCTACAGCCGCACATTGATCACTTGCTCTGGTTGAATGCTAGATCAACCTGTCTCACTTTCCCATGAAGGAAATGGCGGAGAGGGAGGGATTCGAACCCTCGGTACGATTGCTCGTACGGTTCCTTAGCAGGGAACTGGTTTCAGCCACTCACCCACCTCTCCTTGAGAACGGGGCGTATACTACCATAATTTTTCTGTTTTCATAGGGTTGACACGAGTTTTTTCCGCCTCGATTTCCCTGGGCATTAAAAAAGCCGTTCAGGCTTCCCATGAACGGCTTTCGTCTATCAGCTGTTGCCGGGCTCCGGCTCTTCTGAGCCCTTTTCCGACTGGATGCGCTGGTAGATTTCTTCGCGGTGCACCGCAACTTCCTTAGGGGCATTTACACCAATGCGCACCTGGTTTCCCTTCACTCCCAGAACGGTGACGGTGATATCGTCGCCGACCATCAGAGTTTCGCCAACACGGCGAGTTAGAATCAACATATCCCTTACTCCCTATCCAGAGCTACCTGTTCCGACAAATGGTTATTATCTACTTATTGCTTTTATAGTGGGATCACTTACTGATCTAAAGACGCACATTCCCTTATACGGTTCACGTTTGTCATAGGCTCAGTATATGACGCCCTTTTTCCGAGGCCCCGCCGACCGACCTTTTATCTGCGGATTTCAGGCCTCTTCCGATACCGCGGGCTTGTCCAACTCAAACGCACTGTGAAGCGCGCGAACGGCAAGCTCAAGGTATTTTTCATCGATCACCACGGAAATCTTGATTTCGGACGTGGAGATCATCTGGATATTAATGCCTTCGTTGGACAGCGCCTCGAACATCTGGGTTGCCACCCCCGCGTGGGAGCGCATACCGACACCCACGATGCTGACTTTGGCAATCTTGCTGTCACCGGCAACTTCACGGGCACCAAGCTCGTCGGCAACCCGCTGAAGCACCTCTTTCGCCCGCTTGAAATCGTTACGATGCACGGTGAACGTGAAGGCGGTGCGGTTATCTTCACCCACGTTCTGGACGATCATATCCACTTCAATGTTGGCATCGCTAACCGGTTTCAGAATACGCAGGGCGCTGCCCGGGGTATCGGGCACACCGGCAATCGTCAGTTTGGCTTCATCACGGTTAAAAGCGATGCCGGAAACAACCGGTTGTTCCATGGCCTTTTCATCCTCAAGAGTAATCAGGGTCCCTTCCCCTTCCTGGAAGCTGGAAAGAACCCTTAGCGGAACATTGTATTTACCTGCAAATTCTACCGAACGGATCTGGAGTACTTTCGAGCCCAGGCTGGCCATCTCGAGCATTTCCTCGAACGTAATCCGCTCCAGCCGGCGGGCAGTATCCACAACCCGGGGATCGGTTGTATAAACGCCGTCTACATCTGTATAGATCTGGCATTCATCCGCTCTGAGCGCAGCCGCCAGAGCCACCGCCGTGGTATCAGACCCTCCCCGGCCCAGCGTGGTGATGTTGCCACTTTCGTCGATTCCCTGGAATCCGGCAACCACAACCACCCGGCCGGCGTCCAGATCTTCACGCATGCGCTGCTCATCGATCTGCCGGATACGCGCCTTGGTGTGACTGCTATCCGTGAGGATTCGCACCTGGGAGCCGGTGTAGGAGCGCGCATCACAACCACGCTTCTGCAGTGCCATGGACAGCAGCGCAATGGTTACCTGCTCACCGGTGGAGACGAGAACGTCCATCTCCCTGGGCGTCGGCTCCTCCATGATATTATTGGCCAGGGCGATCAGCCGGTTGGTTTCACCGCTCATGGCGGAGACCACGACAACCACATCATGACCTTCCTTGCGGAAACGGCACACCTTCTCGGCAACCGCTTCAATCCGCTCGGTGGTTCCCACCGAGGTGCCACCAAATTTCTGAACCAACAGAGCCATTGTTTTCCCAATATCCGAAACGGGGACTCACAGCGGAGCGTCGCTCCGCCAGTCAAAACAAACGGGCGGGATTATAAACCCCCGCCCGCTGCCAAAAACAGTTGCTTAGGCGATATTTTTCTCGACCCAACCAGCCACACCGGCCAGCGCATCCTCAAGTTTCGACGGATCGTTTCCGCCGCCCTGAGCCATGTCGGGCCGTCCTCCGCCCTTGCCATCCACCTGGGCAGCCAGATGCTTCATCAAGTCCCCGGCCTTGATCCGGCCAGTGGCAGACTTGGTTACGCCAGCAACCAGAGTCACCTTGCCGTCTTCAACACTGGCGAGTACAACGACACCTTCGCCCAACTTGTTCTTGAGCTGGTCAGCTGTTTCCATCAGGGCCTTGCGGTCTGCACCTTCCAGTTCCGAGGCCACTACCTTGAGCCCCGCCACGTCGACGGCTGTGCTGGCAAGATCGGTCCCGGCAGACGAAGCCAGCTTTGCCTTAAGGGCATCCACTTCCTTCTCAAGCTGGCGACTACGATCAACCGTCTGCTGAACCTTTTCTACCAGGGATTCGCGAGTACCCTTCACCAGGCGCGCAGCCTCTCTCAGGGTTCGCTCAGTACCATCAATCCAATCCAGCGCGCCCATGCCTGTCACTGCTTCAATGCGGCGCACGCCGGAAGAAATACCGCTTTCAGAGGTGATCCGGAACAGACCAATGTCGCCCGTTCGGGAAACGTGGGTACCGCCGCAAAGCTCAACCGAGTAGTTGTCGGTTCCCATGCTGAGCACCCGGACCACATCACCGTATTTTTCACCGAACAGGGCCATGGCGCCCTTTTCCTGGGCTTTCTCCATGTCGGTAACTTCGGTCTGTACCGCGCTGTTTTCCAGGATCTGCTCGTTCACCTGGCGCTCGATCTCACGAAGCTGCTCCGGGGTAACGGCCTCGAAATGGGAGAAGTCGAAACGCAGTTTGTCCGGATCCACCAGCGACCCCTTCTGGCTCACATGCTCGCCCAGCACCTTGCGCAGGGCTGCGTGCAGCAAGTGAGTGGCGGAGTGGTTGCGCTTGGTCCGCTCGCGGCGGACATGGTCAATCCGCGCATCCACTTCCAGGCCCGGGAACAGCTCGCCTTCGATCAGGGTGCCAAGGTGCAGGTGATTATTACCTTCCTTGCGCGTATCCGTTACCTTGAACCGGCCACCGCTCCAGGTCAGCAGACCGGTATCGCCGACCTGACCACCGGATTCGGCATAGAAAGGCGTGCGCTCAAGCACCACGACGGCTTCATCACCGGCTTCTGCCGCTTTCTCTTCGCCGTTGACAATCACGGCGCGGATTTTCTCGTGGCCGTCAATGTGCTCGTAACCGGTAAACTCGGTCTTACCCTCGAGCTGCAGACCGGCGGCGTTGTAGTCGATACCGAACTTACTGGCTGCCCGGGCACGCTCGCGCTGACCTTCCATGGCTTTCTCATAGCCTTCGTAATCCAGCGTCAAGCCTCGCTCACGGGCGATGTCGTTGGTCAGGTCAACCGGGAAACCGTAGGTGTCGTAAAGGGTGAAGATGGTCTCGCCCGGAATCTCTGTGCCCTTGAGCTCGGCAATATCCTGCTCGAGCAGGCGCAGCCCCTTGTCCAGGGTCTTGGCGAATTGCTCCTCCTCCTGCAGCAATACCTTTTCAATCTGTTTGCGGCTGCTGACCAGTTGCGGAAAAGCCTCGCCCATCAGCTCAACCAGGGCGCCGGTGAGCTTGTAGAAGAACGGCCCGGTTGCACCCAGTTTGTTACCGTGGCGTGCGGCACGGCGAATGATCCGGCGCAGCACAAAACCGCGACCCTCGTTGGAGGGCATGACACCGTCAGCAATCAGGAAGGCACAAGAACGGATGTGATCGGCGACAACGCGTAGGGATGCCTCCGTGGTGGCTGCACCGCCCAGAATCTGGGAGGCTGCGGCCAAAAGATCCTGGAACAGATCAATCTCATAATTGCTGTGCACACCCTGCAAAACCGCGGTGATTCGCTCCAGCCCCATGCCAGTGTCAACAGACGGCTTGGGCAGTTTCAGCATCTCACCGTCGGCGGTGCGGTTGTACTGCATGAACACTACGTTCCAGATTTCGATGTAGCGGTCGCCATCTTCTTCCGGTGACCCGGGAGGTCCACCAGCAACGCCCGGGCCGTGATCGAAGAAGATTTCAGTACAGGGCCCGCAGGGGCCGGTGTCGCCCATCTGCCAGAAGTTGTCAGAGGCGTAACGACCACCCTTGTTATCGCCAATACGGACGATACGGTCTGCCGGCACACCGATTTCCTTGTTCCAGATATCGAAGGCCTCGTCATCTTCGGCGTAAACGGTTACCCAGAGTTTTTCCTGGGGCAGGTTCAGCCAGTTCTCGCCGGTCAGAAATGCCCAGGCGTAATTGATCGCTTCGCGCTTGAAGTAGTCACCAAAACTGAAGTTGCCCAGCATCTCGAAGAAGGTGTGGTGACGGGCGGTGTAGCCGACGTTTTCGAGGTCATTGTGTTTGCCACCGGCGCGGACACATTTCTGGGAGGACGTTGCCCGGGTGTAGTCGCGCTCTTCACGACCCAGGAACAGGTCCTTGAACTGGTTCATTCCCGCATTCGTAAACAGCAATGTGGGGTCGTCCGCAGGTACCAGCGAACTACTTGGAACAATGGTGTGACCTTGCTGCTTGAAATAATCCAGGAACGCCTGTCGCAACTCTGCGGTTTTCATAGCCCTTTGATACCTTTCCAGAAACCCGGCGGGGACACCGCCCGGTCCGCGATTGAATACGAATACTTACATGCTTGTGCAAATCCGCTACTCTAGCACACGCCGAGAACAGGAAAAACGTGAAACATCACAGGAGACTCCATGCCCCGACGCTTCCATGACGCCGAGGAACTGTTACCCCCCGCCACCGCCCTGAAGCGTGCCCTGGCGATTGTTTATGACGGTTTGATCAGCATTGCCGTGCTGCTGGTGGCCACCTGGGCCTACACCATGGTGTCCGGCTCGATTACCGGCTGGGATCACTACGAACAGCTTGCCGAAGCCAACCAGCTTTCCGGTGACCCCGGCCTGACCTTCGTACTTTTCCTGGTGCTCTACCTGTTCTTTGCCTACTTCTGGACCCGTGTCGGGCAAACCCTGGGAATGCAGGTATGGCGAGTCCGGATCGAGAACCTGGACGGCACTTCCGTGAGCTGGACCCAGGCGCTGATTCGCTATGTGACGGCGGCCGCGGTTATTTTCGTGACTCTGCTCGCGGGCTATTACCTGAGTGTGGCAACGCTGTTCCTGACCATTCCGGCAATAATCGCCCTGTTTTACCCGATCAACGGCCTGTCGGCCACAGACCGGCTGTCTGACAGCGTGGTGGTCTCCCTGCCCAGGTCCTCCGCCAAGAAGCCATCCGGCACCAGGTGAAAATCATAACCGTGGCAGGGCCAGTCAGCCGGCCCTGCGCATCAGGATGGCCCCTGCCACAGCACTGATCGCGATGGGCACAAGCACGGCCAGCAGCGGGCTGAACCCGTAAACGAGACTCATCGGCCCCAGCAGATCCTGCATATACTTGAAAAGAAGCCCCACCAGAAGGCCGGTAAACACCCGGAAACCCATGGTGACCGAGCGCAAAGGACCGAAGATGAAGGAGATGGCAACCAGCACCATAACCGCAGTACCCAGCGGCATCAGCGTCTTTTTCCAGAACGCCAGCCAGTAGGGCGCGCCACTCAGGCGCTGCTCGCCAAGATAGGTGGCGTAGGTATACAGCCCGGACATCGAGAGGTTTTCCGGTTTAACAATCAGCACGCTGAGCAGACTTGGAGAAAGGCCAGTCTCCCAGCGAAGGGTCTGATCCACATCCAGAACCGTCTGTTTATCCTCAAACCGGGTCGTGCGCACCTTTTCCAGCAACCAGTAATCACCCTGATAGATTGCCCGTTCTGCAAAGCTCGCTGCCAGCAATTGCCGGTTATCATCAAAACGAAAGCGCGACACCCCGTGCAGCACACCGTTCGGCTGCACTGCATTCAGGTGAATATATTCATTGCCTTCCTTGTGCCAGACCCCGGACGCCGACACCACATTACGGCCGGCACCCAGTGCCACCGCCTTATCACTCTGGGCAACGCGCTCTGCCGGGGGCGCCACGTACTCGCCGATCAACACACCGAGAATCACGACCACGAGTGTCGGCTTCATGGCCGACCAGACAATGCGCTTGAGCGACACGCCAGCGGCGCGAATTATGGTCAGTTCGGACGAACTCGCCATGGACCCGAGACCGACCAGGCACCCCATGAAGGCACCAAGAGGCAGATAATCATAAATCCGGCGTGGCAGGGTCAGGAACACATACCAGAGCGCCTCCAGGGTCTGATATCCGTTCCGGGTATCGTCCAACTCTGCGATAAACGCAAAAATGAGGTCAAGCGACAGCACCACCACCATGACCAGAAACATGGCGCCGCCAACGGTACGCATCACATAGCGGTCAATCAGGCGCATGGCTGCCCCCTTCACGCTTCAGGCGCCGCCGGTACAACCAGGCGGGGCCGAACTGGAGCCACAGGCCCAGCCCCAGAAACAGGGCGTGTACCCAGAGCATGCCTATCCATTCAGGAACCTTGCCCTCGGCCAGCCAGTCCCGGGCGACAATCAACAGCCCGAGGTAAGTGATGTATACCAGCATCGCTGGTAACAGGTGAAAGAACCGGCCCTGCCGCGGGTTCACCCGGCTCAGGGGCACGGCAAGCAGGGTTACCACCGGTACGATGAGCGGCAACGAGATGCGCCAATGCAGCAGCGCACGATCCTCAGGTCTGTCTGATTCCAACAGACTCCTGGTACTGACGCCATCCTCCAGCTCCCGGGTACCGGCTTTTCCACTCTCGATCTTCAGGCCATAGGCTTCAAAGTCGATGGTCTTGTAATCCAGCTCGCCCGCAGAACCCTCATACCGGCTGCCCTCCTCGAGAATCAGGAAGCGGCTTCCGGTTTCCGGATCCACCAGTTGAGCCCCGGCATCCGACGTAATAATGGTCAACCCACTGCCATCCGGCGCGTACTCGGCGATGAACACCCCTTTAAGCTGAAGTTTGTCCTCACTCAAACTCTCGGTGTAGGTAACACGACCACCTGTGGAGAAACTCTGGAACCTTCCGGGCGCCAGCATTTCAAACCCGGTCGCCTTGCGTTGCTCGTATATGATTTTCTCAACCTTATTCATACCCCATGGCGAGGCGTAAAGGCTCATGGCGCCGACGATCAGCATTACCGGGAGACTGCCCAGAAGGGTTTTTCCGAGCAGCGACTTTTCACTCAAGCCGCAGGCAAACAGCACCGTCATCTCGCTCTCCAGGTACATGCGCCCATAGGCCAGCAAGATCCCGATAAACAGTCCGAGGGGGAGAATCAGTTCGAGAAAGCCCGGAAACCGGTAGGCCATGATCTCAGCCAGCACGCCTGCGGCAATCTCACCCTCCGCAGCATTACTCAGATACTTCAGGAAACGACCGCTCATAAAGACAAGCAGCAGGATGCCGGATACGGCAACCATGCTGACCATGACCTGGCGAATGAGATAACGGAAAATGATGGTCAAATCGGTCTCTCTGACTGTATCCGCTGAAACGTGAAGGATGCCCGGGAACTGCGCGTATTCTATGTAACCTTGATGCTGAATGACAGAGCAGCAGCATTACGCCGGCATGAAGGGCCCTACAGGCGCGCAAGGGGCATCGGCCGCTTGATAAATTCCGGGCCAGCCCCAATGCTAGACTAGATAACATTCAAGCATGATTCCCGCCCCTGGCGGACGTCTCCCGAAAAATCAAAAAGGAGTTGCCATGAATTTCAGCCTGAGCAATAAAGCCATCGCCAGCACCAAAGCGGACTGTCTCGTTGTCGGCGTGCCCGAAAAAGGCACCTGGCCGCAGTTCACCAACCAGGCAGACGAGGCGCTGGGCGGGCTGATCAAGAAACTCCAGAAAGCCGGTGACATCAGCGGCAAAAATGCCACCACCGCGACCATCCCGCTTACCGACCAGCCATGGAGCCGCCTGCTGGTGGTTGGCACCGGTAACGACAGCGATCGAACACCGGCGAATTACCGCAAGGCCCTGATCGCGATGATGACTGCCCTGAAGGACGGCCCGTCGAAAAGTGTCGCCGTCGCCCTCGCCGACACTCCGGTAACCGGCGAAGACGCGGTGAGCTCCGAGGCCGCCCGCCTGAGCCTGATCGGCCGCACGCTGGAAGACCAGTTCTATACGTTCAGCGACTTCAAGAGCGAAAAACCGGCGGCCCGCAAACTGAACAAAATCGTTGTGGTTGCCTCCAGCGCCGCTAAAGACCTGAAGGACGCCTTCAACCTGGGCCTTGCCACCGGTCGCGGCATGAACCTCACCCGCGACCTCGGCAACACCCCGCCCAATGTCTGCCACCCCGAATGGCTGGCGCAGCAGGCTAAGAAGCTTGCAAAGGAGCACGACTGCATCAAGACCGAAGTGCTTGATGAAAAACAAATGGAAAAGATGGGCATGAACACCATCCTCGCAGTCGGCAAGGGCAGCACCCAGCCGCCTCGGCTGATTGTGATGGAATACCGGGGCGGCAAGGCCAAGGATAAGCCTCACGTTCTGGTTGGCAAGGGCATCACCTTCGACACCGGTGGCATCAGCCTCAAACCCGGTGAAGCAATGGACGAGATGAAGTACGACATGGGCGGCTCCGCCAGCGTGTTCGGCGCCATGCAAGTGCTGGCCGAGACCCAGCCCAAAATCAACGTGGTGGCGGTGATCGCCGCAGCGGAAAACATGCCGGACGGCGGCGCCTCGCGCCCGGGCGACATTGTTACCACCCTCTCCGGCATGACCGTGGAAATCCTCAATACCGACGCCGAAGGTCGCCTGGTGCTGTGTGACGCCCTCACCTACGTGAAGAAATTCGATCCCGCCGCGGTGATAGATCTGGCCACACTCACCGGCGCCTGCATTATCGCCCTGGGCAACCACGCCACCGGCCTGCTCGCCAACAACGACGAACTGGCCAACGAACTGCTGGCCGCCGGCGAACGTGCCGGCGATCGCGCCTGGCGCCTGCCCCTCTGGGACGAATACCAGAGCCAGCTCGACAGCAACTTCGCCGACATGGCCAACATCGGTGGCCGCCCGGCCGGTACCATCACGGCCGCCTGCTTCCTGTCTCGCTTTGCCAAGGACTACCGCTGGGCCCACCTGGACATCGCCGGCACCGCCTGGCACTCCGGCAAAGCCAAGGGCTCCTCAGGCCGCCCGGTGCCCCTGCTGGTCGACTACCTGATGTCCCATGCCGGAAAATAATCCGGCCACTGGCCAGGGGCAAGGTAACGCGGAGACCGGCAGCCCCGCTGCCGGCCCCTCCGGCCAGGAGGACCGGAACCAACGTTACTGGTTCCACATCCTCGCCCAGAACACCCCCGCCGCCCGCAACCTCCACGCCGCCAGACTCGTGGACAAAGCCTGGCAGCAGGGTGACCGCGTGTGCATCGTCTGCGATACCATGCAACATGCGGAAGAGCTGGACGACCTGATCTGGAACTTCAGCCCCGACGCCTTCATCCCCCACAGCATCGTCCCGGACCCTGCGACAACCTGTTCCGATCCCGTTGGCATCCTGCTCTGCCCCCCCGCTCCGGAGGATTGGGATACGGTGATTGTACTTTCAGCCACCTTGCCTGCGGATTCAGACCGTTTTAAACGGCTTGCGCTGATTGCCCATAATGATCCGAATGTCCTGAACCAGGCCAGATCGCATTTCAAGCAGTTAAGAGCAATGGGGATTGAATCGAGAGTGCATGACCAAAGAAAACGGGGGTAGAGTCTTGTCGGGTTACGCTTTGCTAACCCGACCTACGCGCTTTGCTATCTCGCAAGCGAATTGCACATAGATCAAAACTCACCTGCACTAACTCCTCAGTCCTGAATCAAGGAGCCACCTCCAGGGTTCGCCGCATCACCGGCGACCATGTATAATCGGGCGTCTAATTTTCCCCTTGTGAATCAACCAACGGTCACTGCAGAACCCCATGGAAAAAACCTACCAGCCAGAAAACATCGAGCGCCAGTGGTACGAAAACTGGGAATCCAAAGGGTACTTCCGCCCATCCGGCGAAGGCGAATCATTCAGCATCGCCATCCCGCCGCCTAACGTCACCGGCAGCCTGCACATGGGCCATGCGTTCCAGCACACCATCATGGACACCCTCACCCGCTTCAAGCGTATGCAGGGCCGTAACGCACTGTGGACCGTCGGCACCGACCACGCTGGTATTGCCACCCAGATGGTAGTTGAACGCAAACTGGCCGCCGAGGAAGACAAAACCCGCCACGACCTGGGCCGCGAAGAGTTCATCAGGCGCATCTGGGACTGGAAAGAACACTCCGGTGGCACCATCACCCGTCAGATCCGTCGCCTCGGCAACTCCGTGGACTGGGACAACGAACGCTTCACCATGGACGACGGTTTCTACAAGGCCGTGCAGGACGTGTTCATCCGCCTGTACGACGAAGGCCTGGTGTACCGAGGCAAGCGGCTGGTGAACTGGGACCCGAAACTGCACACCGCCATCTCGGATCTCGAAGTAGAGAACAAGGAAGAAAAGGGCTTTTTCTGGCACCTGCGCTACCCACTGGCCGACGGCGCGAAAACGCAGGATGGCAAGGATTATGTCATCGTTGCTACGACCCGACCGGAAACCATGCTGGGCGACACCGCCGTAGCCGTTCACCCGGACGATGAGCGCTACCAGCACCTGGTTGGCAAGCAGGTGCTGCTGCCACTGGTAAATCGGCGCATCCCCATCGTCGCCGACCATCACGCCGACCCGGAAAAAGGCTCCGGCTGCGTGAAGATCACCCCGGCCCACGACTTCAACGACTACGCCGTCGGCAAGCGCAACAACCTGCCGATGATCAACGTCATGACCCAGGATGCCAACATCCGGGCCGTTGCTGAAGTATTTAACGCCGACGGAACCGAAAATACCGACCTCGACGGCCAGATCCCGGCCGTTTATGCAGGTTTAACCCGCGAAGCGGCCCGCAAACAAATCGTCGCCGATATGAACGAGGCTGGCCTTCTGGAGCGGGAAGAAGACCACGTACTGAGTGTTCCCCGGGGCGACCGATCCGGCCTGATCATTGAGCCGATGCTGACCGACCAGTGGTTCGCCGATGCCAAAACCCTTGCCAAACCCGCTATTGAGGCGGTGGAAGACGGCCGCATCCAGTTCGTACCCAAACAGTACGAAAACATGTACTTCGCCTGGATGCGCGACATCCAGGACTGGTGCATTTCCCGCCAGTTATGGTGGGGCCACCGGATACCGGCCTGGTACGACGCCGACGGCAACATCTACGTGGGAAGAAGCGAAGACGAAGTCCGACAGAAACACAGCCTGCCCGCCGATCTGGAGCTGAAGCAGGATGACGACGTCCTGGACACCTGGTTCAGTTCTGCCCTCTGGACTTTCGGCACCCTGGGCTGGCCGGAAATCACCGAGCGCCTGAAGACCTTCCACCCCACGGATGTCCTGGTGACCGGCTTCGACATCATCTTTTTCTGGGTTGCCCGGATGATCATGATGACCATGCACTTCATGAAGAATGAGGATGGCACGCCCCAGGTGCCCTTCCATACCGTATATGTCACCGGCCTGATCCGGGATGAACACGGCGACAAGATGTCCAAATCCAAGGGCAACGTGATCGATCCGCTGGACATGATCGACGGCATCAGCCTGCCCGACCTGCTGCAAAAGCGCACCGGCAACCTGATGCAGCCCAAACTGGCCGAGAAGATCGGCAAGCGCACCCAGAAGGAATTCCCCGACGGCATTGCTGCCCACGGCACCGATGCCCTGCGCTTCACCCTGGCAGCCATGGCCACCACCGGCCGTGACATCAACTGGGACATGAAGCGCCTGGAAGGCTACCGCAACTTCTGCAACAAGCTGTGGAACGCCGCCCGTTACGTACTGATGAACACCGAGGGCGAAGACTGTGGATTCAATGATGAGCCGGTGGATCTGTCCCTGGCGGATCGCTGGATCATCAGCGAGTTGCAACGCTGCGAGCAGGATGTCATCCGCCACCTGGACCAGTACCGCTTTGATCTGGCGGCCTACGCCCTGTATGAGTTCATCTGGAATGAGTACTGCGACTGGTATCTGGAACTGTCCAAGCCGGTACTCAACGATGAACATGCCAGTGCGGAAGCCAAACGCGGCACCCGCCGCACCCTGGTGCGCGTGCTCGAAGCCGTCCTGCGCCTGGCGCACCCGATGATGCCTTTTATCACCGAGGAAATCTGGCAGCGCATTGCGCCCCTCGCCGGCGTGACCGGCGACAGCATTATGCTGCAGCCGTTCCCGCAGCCCGATGCCGGCAAACAGGATTCTGCAGTTACCGCAGACATCGAATGGCTGAAGGGTGTCATCGTCGCGGTGCGTAATGTTCGTGGCGAGATGAATATCTCCCCGGCGAAAAAAATCCCTGTTCTGTTGCGCGGCAAAGACGCGGACGATAAGCGCCGCATGGATGACAACCGCCAGTTCCTGGGCTCACTGGCCAAACTGGAGAGCCTGGACTGGTTTGAGGGTGAAAAAGCCCCGATGTCGGCCACCCAATTGGTGGGTGAAATGGAAGTGCTGGTTCCGATGGCCGGCCTGATCGACAAGGATGCGGAACTCAAGCGCCTGGACAAGGAACTGGAGCGCCTGCAGAAAGAGATCGGGCGCCTGGAAGGCAAGCTGGGCAACGAGAAATTTACCGCCAAGGCCCCGGCCGACGTGGTCGAGAAGGAACAGGAAAAGCTCCGCGACGCCCAAAGCAGCCAGGCACGCCTGAGCCAGCAGCGGGCCGATATCGAGGCCATGTAACCGGCATGATCGGCATTCTCGGTGCAGGCGCTTTGGGGCGGCTCTGGGCCGCCTGCCTGCCCGCTGGCCGGGCGGGATTCATTCCCAGGCCGGCAGAACTGCCCGGGGCGAATACCCGCTACCGGTTCCGGCCTTTCGATGGTCAGGAAACGACAGTCGACGTTCCCTGGTTAGGACCCGAAGACGCCCTGGAGCTGATTCTGGTCACCACCAAGGCCGGCAGTACCTTTGAGGCGATAGCCGGGGTGATTGACCGGTTTGCCAGACATACCCCCGTAGTGCTCTTCCAGAACGGCCTGGGCAGCCAGCAGGCAGTAGTCGCCCAGTGGCCTGACCGCCCCATTCTGGCCGCCAGTACCACCGAGGGTGCCAACCGGCCAGAGCCGGATCTGCTGGTTCACGCCGGCACCGGCGATACCTGGATCGGGCCCATGACCGAACCGGCGCAGGGACTTCCCGGTACAACCGTGAACTTCCTGAATACCAGCGGCCTGACCATCCATGCCGAGCAGGATATTGTTCAGCGGCTCTGGCAGAAACTCATTATCAACGCCGGCATCAACCCCTACACGGCCCTTCTGGATTGCCCCAACGGCGACATCCTTGCTTCTTCCCTGTATCAGGGCACCATTAATGGCCTTTGCCACGAACTGTCCGCCCTGATGCGAGCCAGCGGCCAGGGCGAAGACGCCCCGGACGCCTTACGCCAACGGATCGAAACGGTTGCGCACAATACTGCCGGCAACACCTCGTCCATGCGCGCGGATGTTCTCAAGGGCCGCACCACCGAGATAGACTTTATCAACGGCTATCTGACAAGGCTGGGAAAACAGCTTGGCATCAATACGCCGGTGAACCAAATGCTCACACAACGGGTACAACAGTTGTCGTCACATTCACAGGAGCAGACCAATGGGCAATCGCCTTTCCAAGATTTACACCCGCACCGGAGATGATGGTTCCACGGGCCTTGCCGATGGCAATCGCATCGCCAAGAACGCTCAGCGGGTCGAAGCCATGGGCACGGCCGACGAGCTGAACTGCCACATTGGCCTGTTGATTGAAACCCTGGACAGCGACGACGAACTGGCGGAGACCCTGCGCCGTATTCAGCATCACCTGTTTGATCTGGGCGGCGAGTTCGCGATTCCGGGCAGCCGGGTCATCGGAGATGATCACATCGAGTGGCTGGAAAATACTCTGGACCGTCACAACGAGGGCCTGCCGCCCCTGAAAAACTTTATCCTGCCCGGTGGCACACCGGCTGCGGCCCAATGCCATCTGGCTCGGGCCGTTTCCCGTCGTGCGGAACGCGTAGTGGTTGCCCTTGGCCACGAGGACTCGATCAATACGGCCTCACGGCACTACCTGAACCGCCTGTCGGATCTGCTCTTCGTCATTGCCCGGGTGCTTGCACGCCGTGCTGGTGGTGAGGAAATTCTCTGGGAGCAAAAAAAATCCGGCCTCTGAGGCCGGATTATCCCAGGCGCCGCCCGGTCAGACCTTGAAGGCCTCCACCAGCCGCTGCAGTGAAGCCGTCAGTTCCGACATTTCCCTTGAGGAACCCAGCGTCTCCTCGGCGTTGGCGGCGGTTGCCTTACCCAGTTCACCAATCTGCTCGACATTCGAGTTAACGTTCTTGGCAACGGCGGACTGCTCCTCCGCCGCCTGAGCGATCTGATGGCTCATATCCACAATCACCGAGATGCCCCTGGCAATCCGGTCAAGTGCTTCCGTTACCTCACCCGACTTCTGCACCGTTGCTTCGGTCACGTCCCGGCTGTTGGTCATGGCAGACACCGCATCCTTAACACCGCTCTGCAGCCTGGAGATCATGCCTTCAATCTCTTCGGTCGACTTGTGCGTACGCTGTGACAGCGACCGGACTTCATCGGCAACCACCGCAAATCCCCGGCCCTGTTCGCCTGCCCGGGCCGCTTCGATCGCGGCATTCAGCGCCAGAAGATTGGTCTGTTCCGCAATGGCTTTGATCTCGACCAGAACCTGGCTGATATTACCGCTGTCCTTGCTGACCCGGTTGATCACCTCCACCGCACCGGATATTTCCGTCGCCAGTTTGTTGATGGTCTTTACCGTATCAGCAACTACCCCCCGGCCGGTCTCAGTATCGCGCTCGGCATTGCCGGCACTGTCGGCCACCCGGTGGGCACTCTCGGTTACTTCATGTACGGCTTCGACCATCTGGCCCATGGCTTCGTTGATCTGGCCGCTCTCTTCCATCTGGCGGGCAACTGCCTGGCTGTTGGCTGAGGCAGTCTCGTTGACCCGGGCGGCCTGTTGATCCACGTCCGCCGTTGTCCGGCTTACCGAACGGATGAGCTCGGCAATCCGGTCGGTCATGTTATTGAATTCGGTGGTCAACTGGCCCAGCTCATCGCGGTTACGCAGGTGGATGTGCGCGGTCATATCACCCGCTGCAACACTCCGTGCCGCCTGACTGAACCGCTTGATCGCGGTCCGGACAGACAGGAAGAAACCAATGTACAGGTAAACCACCACCAGCAGGATAGCGATCAGCGCAATGATGATCAGGCTTCGCTGATTGATCTTGCTGTCAAGCCGCGAGCGGAGGTTGGCCTCTACCACGTCAAACGCGGCGGATTTGGTCTGCTCGTAGTGGCCCAGTTGTTCCGCCACCAGTTGATCATACTCCTGCCAGGGCATATCCAGACGCATCGGAGTGATCACGTTCTGGTCCAGCACATCCCGCACGTGAACCAGGCTCTGGTCGACTCCACGAATGGCCTCACCGGCTTTCTCCACCAGCCCGGGCGACGATTCAGAGACTACCGACAGTGCCGGGGACAGCAGGGAGCTGCGATTGGTGAGCTGATCATAAATTTCGTTCAGGGCGTCGCTCAGGGCATAACCGACCTGTCCTTCGACCAGCGCAAACATGCCATAGGATTTTGCCCGGCCGATGGCCGAACGCGCTGCTGGCAGTGATTCCTGGATCAGACCCAGAATGAGCTGGTTTTCTCGGGATACCCCCTGCCCCAGACCGGACAGCTCCATGGTGGAGGGCAACAACGCCTGCGCCTTCTGGACAAATTCCTGGTAGTACTTGAACTGGGGATCGAAACTTCCCAGGTAATTGCTGTCGGCGCGCAGTGCCTCCCACTCTTTCCGGAGCGCCTCGACCTGTTCGATCCAGGTGCCGGAGGGGTCAAATGAGTGCTCTCCGGTGGCCAGCGCGTTCAGCGCTGCCTCTACTCCAGCAGCCGCGTCCTCGGACACGGCCATCATAGCACTGTCGTTCTTGATGACCGCGGGCGAACGGTAATCCCGGTAATCCATGGCCGCACCCACCAGGCGATCGACCTGCTGCAGCCGCTCAAGCCCCTCAACCCCCCGGGTCATGGTCTCAACCTCACGGTTAAGATCGGAGATAACCAGCCATGACAGCCCACCGATAGGCAACAGAAAAAGAATGCTGATGAGACTGAACTTGTAGACCATTGGCAGCCGGTTCATCAACGCAATCGCAGGATTCAGGAGTTGCTTCACGGTGGTCCTCTTGCTGGAGCTTAAAAAAACTGAACAGATGTTCTTTTTATATTGTCGCCTAAAGTACTAAAAACTTGAGCGTTATTTGTTGTTAATCTGTAATGTTTTATAAAAACCGGGTCATACGACCCCGGAAATGACCAGCAAGGCGAGAATGCAGATCCACACCAGCATGCTTCGGTTGAGCAAATCCCTTACCGCACTCAGGCTTCGGCCCCCGAACCCTGGCCACTCCTCCGGATGAATCCGGGAGAAGCGGGCAGGATCCAGCGCATACCCGGTTAACGAACCGTTGGCGGAAATCATAAGCACTTCACCGGCGGTATTGGCGACTGAGGTCAGGGTCCGGCGGGTTTCCTGCAACCAGCCGGCCAGGTCGCCGGCAAGACCAAACGTAAGTGACAACAGCCGGGCCGGAATCCAGCCCGCCCATTCCGAGATTCTGGCAAACCGGGGCCTGGCCGGGGCCTGGGGCCAATGGTCCGCCAGCGCGACCAGCCCCCGCGCCAACACCGCCAGACCGATACCGCCCACGACATACCAGAAGGCCACGAGGAAAAAGCGCTGGAATACCGACACCATCAGCGCCCTGGTCAGGTAAAGGTGCATGACTTCCGGAGATACCGCCTGACCTCGCTCCCTGGCAGGAAGATAATCTTTGATGTGATGCCAGGCGGACTGCATATCGCCCCGTTGCCAGGCTTCGGCATAGGCCCGGAGAGCCTGACGCCAGCCCGGCGCGCCCATAACAGACACCAGAACCAGGAACTCCAGCGGATAGGCCGCCAACTGCCAGCCGGACGAAACCAGCAAATATTCCGCCAGCCCCAGCAAAAATGCCGGAAGAAGCACCAGCGCAAGACCTTTGCCAACCTCTGCCTCGTGACCCGCCCGGACGCGGGAGCCACGACGGAACCATCGGCGCCAGATTTCATCGCCGGCAAGCAGCCCCAGGGAATCCAGGCGCCGACGCACCAGGTAGGCAAGCAGGAAAACAACCAGCACCATTTAAACGCCCTCCCTGGCAGATCGGGTTCTGTTCAGGACGTTCCGGAAATGGGCCCAGTCAAACGCCGGGCCAGGGTCGGTCTTGCGGCCCGGCGCAATATCGCAGTGGCCGGTGATACGACCGGCGGTGATATCGGGCCAGGCATGCATGATGAGATCGGAAATGCTGGCCAGCTGAAGGTATTGGTCAGAGCTGTACGGAACGTCATCCGCACCCTCGAGCTCAATCCCGATTGAAAAATCGTTGCACTCCTCCCGCCCCCCGAAACTCGATCGGCCGGCATGCCAGGCACGATCCAGCAAGCTGACAAACTGGACGACCGATCCGTCACGGCGAATCAACAGGTGGGCAGAGACCTGGACGCCCGCAATGGATTCAAAATAGGGGTGCGCCGAATGATCGAGACAATTGCAGAAGAAGTTTTCTATTTCCGGACCACCGAACTGCCCGGGCGGCAGGCTGATATTGTGGACGACGAGCAGGGAGATAGCAGCGTCCTCAGGGCGTGGGCCAAAGTTCGGTGACGGACACCAGCGGGCAAAGGGAAGACGGCCGGTTTCCCGAAGTGTACCCACTACCGAACCGGGATCCGCAAGGCTAAGGGACAAAGCGTCTGAATCGGACAAAGTAATTCCAAAATTTTCAGAGGATTACGCCCCCGATTGAATCACAATCCCGCCAGGGTTGCTACGAATCAGTCCTTGCGACTGCTGCGGAGATTGTCAATGATCGACTCCAGTGCGCGGTCGAAGATCAGGCCATCATCCAGCATGCTGATGTTGCCGGCTGCCATGTCGGCCGCCAGATCCTGTCGAAGATATTCCGCTACCTTGGCGCCACTGCGGTTGACGAATATGTACTTGCCGGTAGCCTTGATAAAAGCGGCAAGCTTGCAGCGAACTTTGGTTTCTTCCCGGGTGAGCTCGATCCAGGATCCCACGCGAAGGCTGTCCGCCTTCTCCAGCCACTGGAGCGACACCTGAGAGGTGTCCCCGGCAGCCTCCGGCCCCTCTGCAGATGTCTCGCTGGCGATCTCAACCCGCGACTCCGACGGCTTGGACGCAGGCAGAGCCGGTGGGGTGTCCACCGGGACCTCGGGCACTGCCGCTGCCTCCGAAGGTTCAGGTTGGGCAACATCCCGGGATTTCGCTTCTTCCGGTTCCGACACGGCCTCCCGGGACGGCGCTGTCACTAGTCGCTGGAACACATCAACATGGGCCAGTTCCAGGTCACGAATGGCGGCGTCGGTGGCAAACGGGTCCCAGGAAATTTCCTGCAGGGCTTTGCGCAAATCATCAACAATGGCAGGAATCGCCCGCAGCAGCTCGCTCCGGGTGTCATCGCTGACCGGGCGTGGGTCCACGCTCCAGACCAGCTTTTCCGTCAGGGTCCGGGCATCACTCCAGCGCGCGCTGTCTTCACCCTCCCTCAGAACGACCCATTGCAGATACCGGATCCAGGGCTCATTCAGCAAACCTGCCACCGGCTCCGGAATCTCCCGGGCCTCCGTCAGCTCCTGCACCAGGTTTTCTGCCGCCTGGGACGCCCGCTCCTGGCGCGCCCGACCTTCCTCGGCATCCCTGAGGCGCTGCTCCACCAACTCCCGGCGCCTGCGGTCGAGATCCATGAAGTGACTGAAATCTTTCAGCAATTCCTCGAACAACGCCACGTTGGTCGTGAACTCGTTCAGAACCCGATCCACCACCGACTCAATCTTCTCGCGCAACGGGTCCCGCTGCCCGGTCTTTTTCTCAGTCCAGCCAATGGCGGAAAGCGCCAGCTCGTTAAGCAGCTTGCGAACCGGATGGCCTCCCCGGTTGAAAAAATTCCGGTCACTGAGCGCCACTTTCAGAACCGGAATCTGCAGACGCCCGATCAGCGCCTTCATGACCGGGTGCAACTGGCGATCCTCGAGAATGAAATCGAACAGCATGGACACCAGGTTGATCACATCACTGTCCACCTGCCCCGGGTTCAGACTCCTGCCATCGCCTGCCCGCAGGATGGGTTGTAGCTGCTCGCTGAGAGACACAACCGCGCCATCATTCCATTCGCGGCTGCTGGCCTGGGCTTCCGACAGACGGGTCATGAGCCTGTCGGTATCTATGTAGCCTTCGCCGCCATAGGCGCCACTGCTACCGGATGCGGCGTCACCCTGGTGCAACAGCGCGCTGAGCTCGGAGAAGGTCGCCCGGGAGGATGCCCCACTATAACCTTCAACAGCCGAACCCGATGATGCCCCTGCGTCAGCACGGGTATTCTCCGGGCGCGGGCCGGACCCGGCGGGCGCTTTCCCTGTCGGGGGGCGCCGCATCTCTGGCAGCACCCCCTCATTGACCAGCGTGCGGTTGGCCTCTTTATAGAAGTCGCCAAGGGTGTCAGCCAGCAGCCTGTCAAACAGCTTGAGAACCACCAGCTTGGCCCTGATGTCTATATCAAGATCGGCACAGGCCTCGGCCACCCCGCCACAGATAACTTCCGGGCTGAGCGGCATCTGGGCATCTTTCAGATCAATGCCCTGCACCAGATGGCTCACCCGCACAGTCAACAAGCGAATCTGTTCGCTGTACCGGTTCCGTAGCTTGTTGATCAGATTATCGACGGCAACCTGCTGCTCCAGTTGGGAGTGATCCACCAGACTGAGGGAATCCAGGTCGACCTCTTCCAGAGTACCGGTTGTCTGATGAGGCTGGAACTTGCCGATTTCATTGAAGGCCTGGCTGACGTACTGCAGTATCGAAACCACCATCGACTTGCGGCGGAGCCTGAGCTCGCGCATGGCATCAAAATAGGCGGTCTGGTCGAGATTGCTGCCGGCCTTGTCGGCAAGTTCGAACAGGGCATCGTCGGCACGATCGAAAAACCGGCCAAGAACCGACTTCAGCGACTGACCCGAAGCGTCACGCAAGTGGACCAGCGCGCCCGGCAATGAAAACCGGGCAGGCGGCTTCCTGTCTGAAAAGCTGACAACCTTGTGATCGTGGGCCATGAAACTGCTCCGGGTTTGGGTTAGCCGTTGGCTGAAGGTCTTGCCATCTGACATGATACGGGCTGCCTGCGTCAGCTTGTGTCAGAATTTGTCACCTTTTGTGTAGACCGGACCTGCATCACACTTTAGCAACCTGACCTTAAGATTAGCAGGCAAGCGCCAGGAGTTTGGCGATTCCCCGGGTGCCCTATAGAATTGGCAGGCTAAACTGTGTTCCACCTCAAATCACCGGATACTTTTGCCTATGATCACCCCAGAACTCCTGCGCCAGGCCAGAATCGAAAATGTTGCCCAGAGCCTGCGCGAAGACATTGGTGACGGCGATATCACTGCCAGGCTGATCCCGGAGCAAAAGCGCGCCCGGGGCCGGGTCATCACCCGCGAAGCCGCCACCATCGCCGGCCGGGAATGGGTTGAGGAAGTTTTCCGGCAGGTCGATCCTTCCGTTGAGCTAACCTGGAAGGTTGCCGATGGCGATCCGGTGTCACCGGATCAGCCCCTGTTCACCATGCAGGGCCCGGCAAGGAGCTTGCTCACCGCGGAACGGGCAGCCCTTAACTGGCTCCAGACCCTCTCCGGTGTCGCCACGACCTGTGCCGGATACGCGGCCACAGTGGCCCACACCGGCGTCCGCCTGCTGGACACCCGCAAGACACTCCCAGGGCTTCGTCTGGCCCAGAAATACGCGGTTACCTGCGGAGGCTGTCACAACCACCGCATCGGCCTGTGGGACGCGTTTCTGATCAAGGAGAACCACATTGCCGCCTGCGGTTCGATCGGCGCAGCCGTTGCCGCGGCGCATCGGATCGCACCCGGCAAACCGGTTGAAGTAGAAACCGAAAACCTGGACGAACTGGAACAGGCCCTGGAGGCAGGCGCAGACATCATCATGCTGGATGAGTTCTCGCTTGATGACCTGCACACAGCCGTCACCAGGACGGCGGGCAAGGCAAAACTCGAGGCGTCCGGCGGGATCAATTCAACCACCCTGGTCCCCGTTGCGGAAACTGGCGTGGATTTCATCTCGATCGGGGCGCTCACCAAGGACGTAAAGGCGGTGGATCTGTCGATGCGGCTGGAGTGATCAGCCCCCGGACAGCAACCGGTCAATTTCCTCCAGCTCTCTGATCAGCACGCTGCCGGTTTCCGGCCGGCCACGGAAGTGCTCCTCGGCCATGGGTGCGATACCGGATACCGATGGCAACGGGTGGTCGTTCTCCACGATGACTTTCATCCGGGCAACAAACACAAACTGCAGCCACTGGTGGAACTCCAGGGTATCAATGCAGAATGGCTTGGTGCTCAGAAAAGCCTCGTCAGGCGGTGGCTCGGATTGCCAGAGCCCGAGCTGCCGCAATTCCATCTCGATGTTCAACAGGCTGTCCGCAACCTGCCCGACTGGATTACCGGGTTCGTTCATAGCAGTCTCGCTTCAGTCGTTCAGCGGCTCCAGCTCCACCGTTTCACCATGCAGAACCCGGAACAAGTCTTCGTACTGGCGGGTCAGTGGATGCTTGGGCGCCATATGAATCAGGGGCTGCCGGCTCTGGTGGGACTCTTTCATTTTCACGGAACTTGAGAGCCGCACCGGCAAAACCGGCAAGCCTTCTTCGATGAGCTCTCTGACCAGTTGCTTCGGCAGACTGGCCCGGGGCTGGAACTGGTTGGCCACAATGCCCTCAACCACCAGGTCTTCGTTATGGTCTTCCTGCAACTCTCGGATTTCCGCAAGAATGCTGTACAGAGCCTGGCGGGAGAAATCATCACAATCGAAGGGTATCAGGCAGCGCTGGGCCGCGATGAGGGCGGAGCGGGTATAGAAGTTGAGCGCCGGTGCCGTATCGATGTATATGGCATCAAAGGTCTCCCCCAGTTTCTTCAGGGCTTCGCGCAGCTTGTAGATCTTGTGCTTGGCCTCCAGCTTGCGCTCGAGGAAATCCAGCTCCGGGCTGGAGGGCATCACGAACAGGTTCTTGAACGGTGAAGCATGAACAAACTCATCCGGGCGACGATTGAAAACCGTGAAAGCGACCGTTTGCTCAAGCATGTCTGCGACCGTGTCCTTGAGCTCACTCGCAGGCTTCCCCAACAGGTAATGAGTGGAGTTGCCCTGAGGGTCAAGATCCACGACCAGGGTCCGCTTTCCCCGGGCCGCGCTGATGGCGGCAAGGTTGCAGGTAATACTGGACTTCCCGACACCGCCTTTCTGGTTGAATACCACCCGTCTCATTTCGTCTCTCCCTTGATAAGCACGTATCGTTTTTTTAATGCCACTATAGCCTCGCCGGCTTTCACCATCCCATGACCGTTTTCACAAACGGGATGGTGAGCCTGCGCTGGGCCTGAAGTGAATTTTCATCCAGTATATCCAGAATGCCGAGCAAATCCCCAAGACGCCGGGGGGCGCGCCGCATGATATAGCTCGCGACGTCATCCGCCATCATCAGGCCGCGTTTTTCCGCCCGAGCCATCAGAATCGTCAGCCGGTCTTCATCCCGGTAAATCCCCAACTGGATGGTCAGCCCGTGACTGAGTCGCGACACCAGGTCCGGCAATTGAAATGGCAGGTTCCCGGGCAGGTCCGCCAGACTCACCATCAACAGCCCGCCCCGATCCTGTACCCGGTTATACAGGTGGAAAATGGCCTCTTCCCACACCCGGTCGCCCGCGACACGGTCCAGATCATCCAGACAGATAACCTCCTGGGACTCAAGGCCAGACAGCGCCTCCGGCCCAAACGGCTGCAGCTCGGCAATACTGATGCACACCGCCGCCTTGCCCTGGTTTTCACTGGCATGGCAAACCGCCTGCAGCAGGTGACTCTTACCGGTATCGGAATCTCCACACAGAACCATCACGGGCACCCCGACAGGTTGATGACACACTGCCTCGAGACGTTTCGCCGCGTCCGTATTACGATCACCATGGAAGTTATCGAAACGCGCATCATCACGGAGTTTGACGCCAAGCACCAGTTGGGACGCAGTCATGAGCGTTTCGCCCTCCAGGCCCGCAGCCCCCAGATCCCAAGGTAATGAGCGCCACTGAACACTGCTGATGCGGCCACCAGCCAAATGCCGGCATCCACCACCCAGGGCGGCATGGGCAAATCCGCCAACAGCACGATGATCGCCAGGGCAACCAGGATCTGCACGAAGGTATTGATCTTGCCGGGGACACTCGGCTCCATGTCGTAGCGGCCGATACCATAGTGGTAGGCCAACGCCCCCGCCACGATCAGCAGGTCTCGCCCCAGAACGACGACAAATAGCCAGACCGGGAGAACAGACGTCAACGTGAGCATAAGGTAGGCGGTAATCAGCAGCGCCTTGTCTGCCAGCGGATCGGCAATTGCGCCGAGCCTGGAACGCCAGTTGAAGTGCCGGGCCAGGAACCCGTCGATCGCATCGGTACAGGCTGCCAGAAAAAATATGGCCAGCGCGCGCCGATAGTCTCCGGCCTGCAGCGCCACTGCAAAGGGAACAATCAGAAGAATGCGCAGGAACGTCAGGGCATTGGGAATCCATCGCCAGCGTTGCAAATTCAAAAGGCTCCCTCCGGTAACGCCTTATTCGCCGCCATCACTCCCGATGACAGAAGACGGTTGCCAACGATAATACAGAACCTGGTACAGGGATTCGAACGCCTGCTGGGCCTCGTCTTTATCCACCGGCACCGGCTGGTAGGTATACAGAGACGGGCCTTCGGATTTTCCTTCTGATGGCCCGGATTCGGTGCCGGCCTCAGTTTGTTGACCGGAACTTGCGGCTACCGTACCGGTCTCCGTCGTGGTTGCCGGCTGATCTGGCAGCGAAGCGCCTGCAACCGGCCCGGGCATATCGGCCGGGCGTTCCGCTTCCAGCTTCACGAATCTGGGATCGAGGGCAATGTATTCCTTGAGCTGGTCCAGCTCACCGGAAAAAGCGACTCTCAGGGTCAACTGGCCATCCCGCACCCGATGGGCACCGACACTGACCACCGGTGTCAGCCCCCCGAGAACCTGATTGATTCTGGCGTAGTCCTCGAGCGTTTCCACACCACGGACCACAATGTCAACCTGCGGGGACTTGCCAACCTCGGCGGCGTCGACCGCATAACGGCTGGCGTAGAGCCCCGCCCAGCGGTTAATCACCGCCTCTGCGAGGGCATCACGGGTCGGAGCGGTTACCGACTCCTCTCCCGCGTTCATCGCCATGCCATCGAACACCCAACCGGCACGCCACTGATCACCGGCCCGGCTGATTCGCACCAATGCCAGCACATCGTGCTCCAGATCATTCGATGCCGCCTTCACCCGGCCAACAAACTGGCCCCAGATGTCTGACAACAGCTCCCGGTCTGCACCAAAACTGGCCGGCGGCAGGGCTACCGGCAGCCCCCTTTTTCGAGATGCCTCGGCAAAAGCGGCCTGCCAGGCTCCGCTGGCATCCTCGGCGCCAAGGGCCGCGCCCCGGGTCTTGTCGGTTACCAGGGTTCGGGAGCCCCGATCCTCGGCGGCAATCCAGGCAAGCGTCAGGGGCCGGTTGGCTCCCCAAACCGGTGCATTGATGGAGGCCAGGGCCCGGTTGACGCCTACCGCACCAAAGGACATATCCAGAACACTCTGGCCGGACTCGTCACGGATGACCTGATAAGACAGTAGCAAGGATTCAGCGTCCGCCAGCAATGCCTGAGCATCTTCTGTCGCCAGCACGTCACGGGTTCCCGAAACGCGCACCAGAACCTGGGCCAGTCCGTCCGAATAACCCTGAGCAAGCTGGTCCGGGGACGACCCCGATACCGGGACACGGGCAGAATACAGGCCGGACACCGTTACCGCCGCTGCCGGGCTGGCAATTCCCGCCAGCAGAAAGGTGAACAACACAGCCACCCAGGCCGCTGATACTGTCCTATGTGCCGACTTTTGTCCTGATACTGACATGAAACACCCTGCAGTTCGCATGAATGGCGCATAGGATACACCATGCCCCATGGCGTGAGTAGCAGCCCCGGGTTTCAGAAAAGCAATCTACAGTTGGAGCGCCACACTGCACCTGTTAAAATCCGCCGCCTGACCCACTGGCCAACGGTTAAGTACACCATGAGCGAACAGAAGCCCTCCCTGACCTACCGCGATGCTGGCGTTGATATTGATGCCGGCAATGAACTCGTCAGCCGTATCAAGGACACTGCAGCGCGCACCCGGCGCCCGGAGGTTCTGGGAGGGCTCGGCGGCTTCGGCGCCATGGTATCCATACCTGTCGGTTACAATGAACCGGTGCTGGTGTCCGGTACTGACGGCGTGGGCACCAAGCTACGCCTGGCCATGCAACTGGACAAACACGACAGTATCGGCATTGATCTGGTCGCCATGTGCGTTAACGATCTGGTAGTCGGAGGCGCAGAGCCTCTGTTCTTCCTGGATTACTACGCCACCGGCAAACTCAATGTTGATGTTGCCGCCCAGGTGGTCGCCGGCATCGGCGAAGGCTGCGAGCAGGCCGGCTGCGCGCTGGTGGGTGGCGAGACGGCCGAGATGCCGGGCATGTACGAGGGCGACGACTACGACCTGGCGGGTTTCTGTGTCGGCGTTGCCGAACGTAGCGAAATTATCGACGGCAGCCGCGTTCAGCCCGGCGACG
This sequence comes from Marinobacter subterrani, assembly GCF_001045555.1. NCBI lineage: Bacteria > Pseudomonadati > Pseudomonadota > Gammaproteobacteria > Pseudomonadales > Marinobacteraceae > Marinobacter > Marinobacter subterrani. Next base: position 147,334 of record NZ_LFBU01000001.1, on the reverse strand, counting down.
TGCTGATAGCCATGGGCTCCTCCGGGCCCCACTCCAACGGCTACTCGCTGATCCGTAAGATCCTGGAAGTCAGCGGTGCCGATCTGAACCAGCCCATGGGTGACACCACGCTGGCCGATGCCCTGATGGCGCCCACCCGGATTTACGTCAAGAACCTTCTGCAACTGATCCGTGAAGTGGACGTGCGCGCCCTGTCCCACATCACCGGCGGCGGGTTGCCAGAGAATATTCCCCGGGTACTCCCCAATGGCACCGTTGCCGCGATCGACACCGCCAGTTGGACACTACCGCCGGTCTTCCAGTGGCTGAAGGACAATGGCGGTGTCGCCAGCGAGGAAATGTACCGGACCTTTAATTGTGGTATCGGCATGATCGTCTGCGTACCGGCAAACCAGAAGGACCTGGCCCTGGATACCCTGAACGCCCTGGGTGAAAATGCCTGGCAGGTCGGAATAATGGAGCGTGGCGGCAGCGAAGGCGCCGATCCGTCCGTACGTTACGCACCCGGGCTTCTGTCGGCATGAAGGCAGATCAGACCCCGTTGCCGAAAATCCTGGTACTGGCTTCCGGCAGTGGCACCAACCTTCAGGCATTGATCGACGCCAGCCGTGAACGGGACTTTCCGGGGCAAATCGTTGCCGTCGGCTCCAACCAGCCGGGGGCCTTTGCCCTTGAGCGGGCCGCCCAGGCCAACCTGGAAACCTTCGTGGTGAACCACAGGAACTTTGGATCCAGGGACGAGTTTGATGCGGCGCTCATGGCAGAGATTCTTCGCCATGCCCCGGATCTGATTGTGCTGGCCGGTTTCATGCGGATTCTGACCACGGATTTCGTAAGGGCCTTCCGGGGCCGGATGCTGAACATACACCCTTCCCTGCTGCCCAAATACACCGGCCTGAAGACCCATCAGAGGGCGCTGGAAGCCGGTGACAGCGTTCACGGCGTCTCCATCCACTTCGTGACGGAAGAACTGGACGGCGGCCCCGTCATCGCCCAGGCGGAAGTGGCAATCGCATCAGACGATACACCGGAATCCCTTGCAGAAAAGGTCCAGGAGAAGGAGCACGTGCTTTATCCCATCGTGGTACGCTGGTTCTGTGAAGGCCGGGTTCAACTGGGCAGCGATTACGTCATGTTTGACGGCCAGCCCCTGGCAGCGCCCATGCGCCTGCCCGCTAACTGAACAACGGCCTGAACGAATTGTCATCCTGCCAGCGCGTCCGAGCAGCTACACTGTCGCCATCGATGACGGTAGTTGCTCGGGTCTAATGCAATGACATCACATCTGGTTACCAGACTCCGATGGGCCGTATTGGTGGCCTGCCTCGGTATTATTACACCGCCGGTTTCCGCCGAAACGGGCAAGGGCCTCGTGCCATTCGAAGCCAGCTACACAGCCGCCATGGAAAAAGGCGTCTCCCTGAATGGCAGCGCCAAACGCACGCTGACCCCGCAGGGCAACAACACCTGGCTGTACCGTACGGATGTCAGCTCCTTTATCGTCAACATCGATGAATCGGTCCTTTTCCGCTGGGAGCACGGCTGGGTCGTTCCCCTCACATACCGCTATCACCTCTCTGGCTTTCTCATCAAGGACCGGAAACAAAGCATCGATTTTGACTGGTCAAAGGGCGTCGCCACGGGCGAATACAAGGGCGATTCATTTCAGGTCGCCATCGAGGATGGCGTACTCGATCCGCTGGGTTTCCAGCTCCAGCTGCACCAGGACATCAGCAACGGCAAACGCGAAATGGCCTACCGGGTCCTTGATGGCCGATCAGTCGATATCGATCGTTTCGCGGTTATCGACAACAAGGCCGAGATCAGGAATGGCAATAAAACCATCGACACCCTGAAAGCGGAAAAGGTCCGCAAGGACTCCAGTCGTCAGACCCTGATGTGGTTTTCACCCGAGCAGAATTACCTGCTTGTCCGGCTCCTGCAGGTGGAGCCGGACGGCAGCCGATATGAGCTCAAACTGAAAGACGCGGACTTCAGGCCCTAGACGTCGCGCCCGGCTTCCCGCCAGACGGTTTTGACCTCATCGGCAATGATCCTCAGGCCCTCGGCAACCCGGTCATCGTCCTGGGAATAGGTGACGCGCAGGCATTCGTGACGGTGTTTCCAGCCATCCTCCGGCAACCCTGGGAAGAAATAGTGGCCGGAAACCACCAGAACGCCCCGCGCCTTCAGACGCTGGTACAGTTCCAGGCTGGTAACCGGAAGCTCCGGGAACCAGAGCCACAGAAACATCGCGCCCTCGGGTTTGTGGATATACCAGCGGCAACTGTCCTCGCCCATGGCCTCCCGGAAAACCGCCACCGCCTTCTGCATTTTTGCTTTGTAGAACGGGCACACCACGTCGCGGCTGAGAGACAGGATCTCGCCGGAGCGAACCAGGGGATCGGCCAGCATTGCCCCGAAACTGCCGGTCGCCAGATTCATAATGGCATTAATGCCAGAGAGCGCCTTGATGATCGGCTCCGCTGCAATCACTATTCCGGTCCGCGCCGCAGGAAGGCCCAGCTTGGACAAACTGAGACAGAGAATGATCTGCTCGTTCCAGGTCGGGGTAGCATCAACAAAAAGCAGACTGGGAAACGGCGTGCCGTAGGCCCCGTCAACGATCAGTGGCACATCGTGATCGCGTGCCAGTTGCTCCAGGCGCAGCAGCTCTTCATCGGTTACTACGTTGCCGGTCGGGTTGGTGGGCCGCGACACACAGATGGCACCGGTCTCGCCAGTCACTTCCACGGCGTCAAAGTCTACCCGGTACTTGAATTCGTGGGCATCGGTGAAGGAAATGTCCGGTTGCACCGCATGGAACAGGCCAGGCTCGATGCCCGCGTCCGCGTACCCGATGTACTCAGGCGCCAGCGGCAATAGAATGTGCTTGCGGTGGCCATCGCCGTAGTCTCCACCAAACATGTTGAACAGCATGAAGAAGGCGGCCTGGCTGCCATTGGTCAGCGCAATGTTCTCGGGCGTAAGGCCCCAGCCGTATTCCCGGTTCAGCATCTCGGCAAGGGCGGCAATAAACTGTTTCTCGCCCTGGGGTGGATCGTAAATGCCGACCAGCCGCCGGACATCGCCTTCATTGCGGCTCATATCCGCCAGAATTTCCTGCACCCGCTTCTGGATCTCGGGAATATGGCCGGGATTACCGCCTCCCATCATGATCATGTCATCGCCGGAGGCCATGGCGTTCCCCAGATCGTCCATCAGGGAAGTAATGCCGGCATCAGCGGTGAATTTGCGGCCAAAAGCAGAAAGTTTCATCGGGTAAAATCCATCGAACCAAGCCTGAAAGCAACGGGTACTACCGCAAGTGTAGCCTGCCCGGGCGCCCGGCGTTTACTCGTTGAGCGAGATTCCCAGGTTGCTGACGCCATCGTTGGCGGAGTCTTTCCTCAACCGGGCCACGAACTGTTCCGTGGGCGTGCGCTGGCGCTTCAGGTCGAGCACCAGATCCCGCTGGAAGGTCTTGTCTTCTTTCATCAGGGGGTGCTGATCCAGAACCCTGACCAGCTCGTCTTCGCCGAGATCCTCACCTTCTGACAGCTCAATGAAGTCCATCACGGTGGCTGTGGCCATCTGGGAGGCATCGGTTGCCCGGTGTTTGCCCGGGTTCAGGCGGTTCAGCAGAGCCTGTTCCAGCAGTTGGCAGAAATCGAAGGCCGGGTAAACGCCGTAGGCATCGTAGGCTTCGACATCCGGGGACAGTGTCTCCAGCTTCGCCAGCAACTGGGGAATGGCGGATTCCGAGACATCTTTCTGGAGCATGCCCCAGGCAAGATCCAGCAACTGGCGCATCTTGGCTCCTGTTTTCAGGCCGACGGCGTCGGCAAACAGCGCGTAGTTGGGAAATGAGCGCTCAGCGAGCGCCAGCAGGAAGGCGCACTCGCGCCAGCCCTGCAGCTGTGAAACGGCTTTAAGAAACTGGTTGGCGTTCATGTCCTGGGCAGGGTCACGCCGGTCTGGCCGAGGTATTTGCCGCCCCGGTCTTTATAGCTGGTCTCGCAGATTTCATCGGATTCGAAGAACAGCATCTGGGCCACGCCTTCGTTGGCGTAGATTTTCGCTGGCAGGTTGGTGGTGTTGGAAAACTCGAGGGTGACCTGGCCTTCCCATTCCGGCTCCAGCGGGGTGACGTTGACGATGATGCCGCAACGAGCATAGGTGGACTTGCCCAGGCAGATGGTCAATACGCTTCGCGGGATACGGAAGTATTCGACGGTGCGAGCCAGCGCGAAAGAATTGGGCGGGATGATGCAGACGTCGCCGGTGTAGTTGACGAAGCTGTTTTCGTCGAAGTTCTTCGGGTCCACGGTGGCGGAGTGGACGTTGGTGAAGATTTTGAATTCGTTGCTGCAGCGCACGTCGTAACCGTAGCTGGAGGTGCCGTAGGAGATCACGCGGCCTTTTTCGGTTTCCCGAACCTGTCCGCTTTCGAACGGTTCGATCATGCCGTGTTGTTCGGACATCCGGCGAATCCACTTGTCGGATTTGATGCTCATTGGCGAAGTCTCGTATCCACTGGGTAAATTGGGGCGTAGTTTACCTGTTCCCTGAAGGTCTGTCGAAGCTTCAGCAGCTTACTTATTTGCTTGAGCTTGGGGGCTGCGGTCACAGGAAAAGCCGTCCAAAAACCGCTACGAGCACATCCATGTGCGCTTGTTTCCGGCCATCCTTGGCCTCCAACATTTTTGGACGGCTTTTCCTGCGCCCGCGAATCGACATTCGAATTGACCGCCCACGGCCTTCTGCAGTCTTGGACAGCGCATCCCAACCTCACGACTCGAGTAGCCGGGAAATCGCCTCTTTAAGCCGCCTCTAGTGCTCGGTCACCGAAACGCTTGAGATTGAACCGGAGAGGTTCCGCTCGCGGGTCGAGAGCTCAGCCCCTACCCTTCTGGCGATATCGCGGTAACGGCGGGCCACTTCCGAGTCCGGTTCGGCGATCACCGAGGGGGTACCACCGTCGGTCTGCTCGCGGATGGTCATGTGCAGCGGGAGTTGGCCGAGGAGTGTGGTGTCGTATTCTTCCGCGATGCGGGCACCGCCACCGTGGCCGAAGAGGGGTTCTTCGTGGCCGCAGTTGCTGCAGATGTGGACGCTCATGTTTTCGACCACGCCCAGCACGGGGATCTCGACCTTGCGGAACATTTCGATGCCTTTTTTGCCATCCAGCAGGGCGATATCCTGGGGTGTGGTGACGATGACGGCGCCGGTGACCGGGACTTTCTGGGCCAGGGTGAGCTGGATGTCGCCGGTGCCGGGGGGCATGTCGACGATGAGGTAGTCGAGTTCATTCCAGAGGGTTTGCTGGAGCAACTGCATCACGGCGCCGCTGACCATCGGGCCGCGCCAGACCATGGGGGTTTTCTCGGTGACGACGAAGGCCATGGAGTTGGCCTGGAGGCCGTGAGCGTCCATGGGGACGAAGTATTTGTTTTCACGGGTATCCGGGCGCTTGCCTTCGGGCACACCCAGCATCATACCGATGCTGGGGCCGTAGATGTCGGCATCGAGGATGCCAACTCTGGCGCCTTCCGCTTGCAACGCCAGGGCAAGGTTGACGGCGGTGGTGGATTTGCCGACACCGCCTTTGCCCGACGCAACGGCGATAATGTTTTTGACGCCGGGGACCGATGGCAGGTCTTTTTGAACCTTATAAGAGTGAATCTTCTGGCCTACGTGAACGTCGGCACTCTCTACACCATCGACAAATTCCAGCGCGTGGGTCACGATTTCTTTCAGGGCACCGGCGATGCCTTTCGACGGATATGGCAGCTCGACCATGACGGTCACTTTTCCGCTGTCGTCCGCGTTCAGGGATTTTACTGCACCCAGTTCGTAGAGGTCCTTGTTGAGGTACGGGTCGCGGTACTCGCGCACCGCTGTTTGCAGGGCCTGCTCTGAAATCTGTGTCATCGGGTTCTCCGGAATAAGCTAATGCGCGATTTTAAGCACGGAAACGGGTGATTCGGATGAAAATTATCTGCCCGGAAGGTATCATCTGTGCCCGTTTCTGACCATATGGGGTCTTTATCTGGCGCAATCCATTGCCATCGCCGCCAGAACCCCGTTTGTCTTTCCAACCCGTGTCAACATAAGGTTCGGACATCACCATGACGCAAGCGAGCAAGCAACAGCGCGATATTCTGGTTACCAGCGCCCTGCCGTACGCCAACGGCCCTATTCATCTGGGCCATCTGCTGGAATACATTCAGACCGATATCTGGGTGCGCTATCAGAAAATGCGTGGCCAGAACTGTTACTACGTTTGCGCCGATGATGCCCATGGCACCGCCATTATGCTCCGCGCCGAGCGGGAAGGCATTACTTCCGAGCAGTTGATTGATCGTATCCGTGAGGAGCATCAGGAAGATTTCAGCGGCTTCCATGTCAGCTTTGACAACTACTACACCACGCACTCAGAGGAAAACCGTCAGTTCTCCGAGTACATTTACCGCCAGTTGCAGGAAAACGGGCACATCGCCACGCGCAAGATCACTCAGTCCTACGACCCGGAAAAGAACATGTTCCTGGCGGACCGGTTTATCAAGGGCACCTGTCCCAAGTGCAAAACCGACGACCAGTATGGCGATAACTGCGAAGCCTGTGGCGCGACCTATACGCCGGCGGAGTTGATCAACCCCCGTTCGGCGGTGTCCGGCGCCACGCCCATTGAGAAAGAGTCCGAGCACTATTTCTTCAAGCTGCCGGATTTCGCTGACTTCCTCACCAAATGGACCCGCAGCGGCACATTGCAGCCACAGGTGGCCAACAAGCTGGCCGAGTGGCTGGACGCCGGGCTACAGGAATGGGATATCAGTCGCGATGCACCCTACTTCGGCTTCGAGATCCCGGACGCGCCGGGCAAATACTTCTATGTCTGGCTGGATGCTCCCATTGGCTACCTGGCCAGCTTCAAGAATCTGTGTAACCGGATAGGCATCGATTTCGAGCACTTCTGGAAAGCCGACTCCACCGCCGAGGTGTACCACTTCATTGGCAAGGACATCATCAACTTCCACGCGCTGTTCTGGCCATCCATGCTGCACGACGCCGGCTTCCGCACGCCGACGGCGGTCTGGGCCCACGGGTTTGTGACCGTGAACGGCAAGAAGATGTCCAAGTCCCGCGGCACCTTCATCATGGCCCGCACCTATCTGGACCACCTGAATCCGGAATACCTGCGCTACTACTTTGCAGCCAAACTGACCGGCAGCGTGGACGATATGGACCTGAACCTCGAGGATTTCGCTGCCCGGGTGAACTCGGATCTGGTGGGCAAGGTGGTCAACATTGCCAGTCGCAGCGCTGGCTTTATCACCAAACGCTTCGATGGCCAGTTGGGCGAGGTGACCGAGCACGGCAAGCTGAAGGCGTTCATCGACGCAGGCAAGGACATCGAGGAATACTACGAAGCCCGGGAATTCGGCCGTGCCATGCGCCGGATCATGGAGCTGGCGGATATTGCCAACCAGTACGTCAATGACGAGCAGCCGTGGGTGATCGCCAGGCAGGAAGGCCAGGACGAGAAGCTTCAGGCCATCTGCACCAACGCCATCAACATGTTCCACCTGCTGATGACCTACCTGGCACCGGTGCTGCCCGAGACAGCCAAGGCCGCGGAGGCCTTCCTGAGCGCCAAGCTGGACTGGAATAACCGCAGCGAGCGTCTGGAGAGCCACAGCATCAACAAGTTCACGCCGCTGATGAGCCGGGTGGACATGGCCCAGATCGAAAAGATGCTGGACGCCTCAAAAGAAGAGCTTCCGGCAGCCACGGGCAAGCCGGCGCCCGCTGCCAATATCGAGCCCATCGCTGATGAAATAGAATTTGGCGAATTCGCGAAAGTGGATCTCCGGGTTGTTAAAATTGTCAAAGCGGAGCATGTGGAAGGCGCCGACAAACTTCTTCGCCTCACTCTTGACGTGGGGCATGGCGAACGCAACGTGTTTGCTGGTATCAAGTCGGCATACCGGCCGGAAGACATTGAGGGGCGGCTGACAGTGATGGTTGCCAACCTCAAGCCCCGGAAGATGAAGTTCGGCATGTCCGAAGGTATGGTTCTGGCCGCAGGCCCCGGTGGCAAGGATATCTTTATCCTGTCGCCGGATACCGGCGCCGCGCCCGGCATGCGAATCATGTGACGGCCAGCAGCAAGGTCGATGGAGCAAGGTGAATGACCGAATATCTGCTGATTCTGATCAGCACCATTCTGGTGAACAACTTCGTGCTGGTGCAGTTCCTGGGCCTGTGCCCGTTCATGGGTGTTTCCGGAAAGCTGGAAACGGCCATGGGCATGTCCCTGGCCACTACTTTTGTACTGACGCTGGCATCGGTGTGCAGTTACCTTGCCTACACCTACTTGCTTGAGCCCCTGGGCCTCGCATTTCTGAGAACCATCACGTTCATTCTGGTGATTGCCGTGGTCGTCCAGTTCACGGAGATGGTGGTACGCAAGACCAGCCCGCTGCTGTACCGGGTACTTGGCATTTTCCTTCCCCTGATCACCACCAATTGCGCGGTGCTCGGGGTTGCGCTGCTTAACATCAACAAGAACAACAACTTCGTTGAGTCGATTCTGTACGGTTTTGGGGCGGCTGTCGGTTTTTCCCTGGTTCTGGTCCTGTTTGCCGCCATGCGAGAGCGCATCGCCGTCTCTGACGTGCCGGTGGCGTTTCGTGGGGCAGCAATCGGGCTGATTACCGCCGGGCTGATGTCCCTGGCATTTATGGGCTTTGGCGGCCTGGTCAGCATTTGATCGGACAGCAGGGTCAGGATTGGCTGGAGTAGGAGCAGCAGTTATGTGGACAAGCGTTCTTGTTGCCGTGGTGGTTCTGCTGGCCCTGGCCCTGGTTTTTGGTGCTCTGCTGGGCTTCGCCGCCGAACGGTTCAGGGTGGAAGGTAATCCACTGGTCGACGAAATCGATGCTCTGCTGCCGCAGACCCAGTGTGGCCAGTGTGGCTATCCGGGCTGCCGGCCCTATGCCGAATCCATCGCCGAAGGCGGTGCCATCAACAAGTGCCCGCCAGGAGGCGAATCCACCATCAAGGCCCTGGCCGATCTGCTGGATGTGGAACCGGAACCGCTGGATGCGGAGCACGGCGTTGAGCAGGTAAAGCGGGTTGCCGTGATTCGAGAGGACGAATGCATCGGCTGCACCAAGTGCATTCAGGCCTGCCCGGTCGATGCCATTCTTGGGGCTGCCAAACACATGCACACCGTCATTGAGAGCGAATGCACCGGCTGTGATCTTTGCGTGGAACCCTGCCCTGTTGATTGCATCGATATGGTGAGCATTGAACCCGATATCCGGACCTGGACCTGGACGCCGCCCAAACCCGCACTCATTGCCACCGACCGCCAGGGAGCCAGTGCCTGATGACACAACTGTGGGATTTTCGCGGCGGGGTTCATCCGGCGGAGCACAAAGACCTGTCGACGGCCCGACCGATTCGATGCGCCGGCATCCCCGAACGCCTGGTCCTGCCCCTTCAGCAGCATATCGGAGAACCTGCAGAAGCCATTGTCAAAGTGGGTGACCGGGTGTTGAAGGGGCAGAAAATCGCCGATATCGGAACTGGCGTGGGAGTTCCCGTTCATGCGCCAACGTCCGGGGTGATCGAGAGTATTGCCGACTACCCGGTTCCCCATCCTTCGGGCATGTCGGACCGCTGCATCACCCTGAAACCGGATGGCGAAGACCAGTGGTGTCCGCGACATCCGATAAGCGATTATCGCGCTCTGGAGCGAGACCAGGTGCTTCAGATTATCCGTGAAGCCGGCATCTCCGGCATGGGCGGCGCCGGCTTCCCCACCAACATCAAGCTCCGGCCGCCCCGGGACCGCAAGGTAAGCACGCTCATCCTGAACGGAGCTGAGTGCGAGCCCTATATCACCGCCGACGACATGACGATGCGGGAAAAGGCCGACCAGGTCATCGCCGGCCTGAAAATCATGGCCTGGATTCTGCGTCCGGAGCGGTGCGTTATCGGCATTGAGGACAATAAACCGCAAGCCATCGCCGCCCTGCGCATAGCAACTGAAGGCACCCAGACCGAAATTGCGGTCATTCCAACCAAGTACCCGTCTGGCGGTGAGAAGCAACTGATCCGGATTCTGACCGGCATGGAGGTGCCCAGCGGTGGCATTCCGGCGGATATTGGCGTTATGTGCCAGAACATCGGCACCGCCGTTGCCGTGGCAAATGCGGTGCTTGAAGGCACACCGCTGATTGCCCGGGTTGTGACCATCACCGGCGAGGCGGTGCGGGAACCGGGCAATGTTGAAGCACTGCTGGGCACCCCGATTGAATACCTGCTGCAACAGGCCGGGGTTCAGCAGGAAAAGCTGAGCCGGCTGGTGCTCGGCGGGCCGATGATGGGCTACACACTCACCACGGAAGCCGTGCCGGTCATCAAGACCACCAACTGTGTCATAGCCGCAACCGCCCGGGAGTTACCTACCCCGCCACCGGAGCAACCCTGTATCCGCTGCGGAGAGTGCGCCGCAGCCTGCCCCATGGACCTGCTGCCGCAGCAGTTGTTCTGGTACGCCAAAGCCACAGAGTTCGAAAAGGCGGAACACCTGAACCTGTTTGACTGCATCGAGTGCGGCGCCTGTTCCTACGTGTGCCCGAGTTCGATTCCGCTGGTGCAGTACTATCGCTTTGCCAAGGGTGAAATTCGGGTTCAGCGGGCAGAACAGCTGAAAGCGGACCGTGCCCGGGAACGTTTTGAGGCCCGCCGGGCCCGCCTTGAGCGGGAGCAGGAAGAGAAAGAACTCAGGCGGAAGGAACGGGCAAAAGCGGCGGCGGAAGCCGAGGCTCGGAAAAAAGCCGAAGCAGAGCAAGTAGCGGCAGACGGCGAGGCCGTTGATGAACGATCCGCCAAGGCCGCTCTGGTCGAGCAGGCCCTGGCACGCAAGAAGGCAAAAACCGAGGCATCGCGGCCACAGCCCGCTGCCGATTCAGCCGAAGACAAGCCAGATCTTGAAGCTCTTGAAAAGCAGCTGAGCCAGGCGCAATCCAAGCTGGAAACCATGCAGGGCATGCTCGATGAAGCAAAAGCCCAGCAGGCGGACAACGTCGATAAGCTGGAGCGGGCCGTCGCCAAGAACCTCGACCGGGTAAAGCGGGCCGAAGACGCACTGGCAGAGACCAGAGACAAACTGGCGGCTCGGCCAACCGAATCCCAGTCCAACCCTTAAAACGGAATCAGGCAGCCCATGGCGTTCGTTCAACAATCCTCACCTCATGCCCGCAATGCCCGGCCGACCTCCCGCGTCATGCTGTGGGTGATGATTGCCACCCTGCCCGGCCTGGTTGCCCAAACCCTGTTTTTCGGCTGGGGCAACTTGATCAACGTGGTTTTCTGCATCGCCGTCGCCGTCGCCGCCGAAGCCGCCATGCTCCGGCTCCGCAAGAAACCCGTGGCCTTTTTTATCAGGGACAACACCGCGGCCGTCACTGGCCTGCTGCTCGGCCTGTCCTTGTCTCAGTTTACCCCCTGGTGGGTTTCAGTGGTGGCGGTCATCTCCGCCATCGTGGTCGCCAAGCAGCTCTATGGAGGGCTGGGCTCGAACCCGTTTAACCCGGCCATGGTGGGTTATGCCCTGGTCCTGGTGTCGTTTCCCGTGGCCATGACCACCAACTGGGCTGAACCGGCCCTGCTCTGGCAAGGTGCTCCAGGCTTCGGCGAAACCCTGGTAACCATTACCTCAGGCCAGCAAACGGCTGTCGACGGCTGGACTATGGCAACGCCCCTTGACGAATACAAACATAAGATCACCACCCACACGGCGGCGGAAGTTCTTACCCACCCCACCTTCGGTGAGGGCATTGCCAGGGGCTGGGAGTGGGTCAATGCCGCCTTCCTTGCCGGCGGCCTGGGGTTGATGGCGCTGCGCATCATCAGTTGGCATATCCCGGCCGGTTTTCTCGGTGGGCTGATACTGATGAGCCTGGCCTTTGGCAGCAATGCCGACCTGTACACGCCGCTATCGCTTCACCTGCTGGCCGGGGGCACCATGCTCGGTGCGTTCTTTATCGCCACCGACCCGGTCTCCGCAGCGACCAGTCATCAGGGCAAGCTGGTCTACGGGACGGGAATCGGTATCCTGATCTATCTCATCCGAACCTGGGGGAACTACCCGGATGCCGTTGCGTTCAGCGTTCTGCTGATGAACTTCGCCGTGCCATTTATCGATCACTACACACCACCGCGGACCTATGGCCATCACAAGGCCCGCCGCGGTGTGCCGGGAAATCAGGGATAAACCATGGCAGCCATAGCACAGTCCATGCGTCGCAGTGCCATCGGCCTCGGCTTGTTCGCGGTGATCACCGGTGGCACCATTGCGGTAACCCAGGTGGCAACCGAGGAGCGGATTGCTGAGCAGGCAGCGCGTGCAGAAGCGCAGGCACTGTTCGAAATCATTCCGGAAAGCCAGCTTTCCAATGACCTGCTCAAGGATACCGTGCAGTTGCCCGCCAGTGAGCGCCTGAGCCAGCCCGGCCCCCTCACGGTCTGGGTTGCCCGGAAAAATGACCAGCCTGTCGGGATGATCATGCCCATCGTTGCACCCAATGGCTACTCCGGGAACATCCACCTGCTGGTTGGTGTGGATATGCAGGGCACCATTTTGGGCGTGCGGGTAACCAGTCACAAGGAAACACCAGGGCTGGGCGACCAGATCGAGACCAAGAAATCCGACTGGATCAAAAGCTTCGAAGGTCGCACGCTTGGCCAGCCGCCTCACAGTGAGTGGAACGTGAAGAAGAACGGCGGCCAGTTTGACCAGTTTACCGGGGCTACAATCACCCCGCGGGCCGTCGTAAAGGCCGTGCAGAAGGCGTTGATCTACTTCCGGGAGCACCGACAGATCATCCGGGAACAGCTCAATGAAGCGCCGAATCCGAGGCAGGAGCCCCTCTCGCCGGAAGCGATTGCCGGCGAATCGTCCAACATGGAGCATTCCTGATTATGGCAACCAAATCTTCCAGTGAAATTATCCGCGACGGTCTCTGGACCAACAACCCGGCTCTGGTGCAGGTTCTGGGGCTGTGCCCCTTGCTCGCTGTCACCAGCACGGTGGTCAATGCCATTGGCCTCGGAGTGGCGACCCTGATGGTCCTTATGGGGTCCAACCTCGCCGTGTCGCTGATTCGCAACTTCGTCAGTGAGTCCGTGCGCCTGCCGGCGTTTGTCATGATCATCGCATCGTTCGTGACCTGCGCAGAACTGCTGATGCAGGCGTTTACCTATGAGCTTTACCAGATCCTGGGCATTTTCATACCGCTGATCGTGACCAACTGCTCGATTCTGGGCCGGGCTGATGCGTTCGCCTCCAAGAATGCGCCGGGCCCCGCCCTGCTGGACGGCGCAATGATGGGCGTCGGATTCCTCGCTGTCCTGATCGTTCTGGGTGGCATGCGGGAGCTTATCGGCCAGGGTAGCCTCTTTGTGGATATGAACCTGCTGCTCGGCCCGGGGGCCGCTGACTGGGTCATCCGCCCGTTTGAGAACTACCCCAACATGCTGTTCATGATGCTGCCACCCGGTGCGTTTATTGGCCTGGGTGTGCTGATTGCCCTCAAGAACGGCATCGACAATCACCTGAAAGAGCGTCGCAAGGCCAGCGAGCCGACGCCGGTGGCTGCCGGTAACAAGCGCGTCCGGGTTACCGGGAACGTTTCCTGAATTCGAGAATGCGAAAAACTGGGCACTGATGAACAAGCAGAAACGTACTGAAATCTTTACCCGTCTGCGGGCCGCCAATCCGAACCCGACCACGGAACTGAACTATGCCAGCCCGTTCGAGCTGCTTATTGCGGTCATCCTGTCGGCCCAGGCAACCGACGTTGGCGTGAACAAAGCCACCGATAGACTGTTCCCCGTGGCCAACACGCCAGAAGCTATTCTCGCTTTGGGAGTGGATGGGCTGAAGGACTACATCAAGACCATTGGCCTGTTCAACAGCAAGGCCGAAAACGTGATCAAGACCTGCCGCATTCTTATTGAAAAGCACGGCAGTCAGGTACCGGAACACAGGGAAGATCTCGAAGCTCTGCCAGGAGTTGGTCGCAAAACCGCCAATGTGGTGCTCAATACTGCCTTTGGTCATATGGCGATGGCCGTGGACACCCATATCTTCCGGGTTTCCAATCGGACCGGCATTGCGCCGGGCAAGAACGTTCTGGAGGTGGAGCAGCGACTGATGCGCCTGGTGCCGAACGAATTTTTACTGGACGCCCACCACTGGTTGATTCTTCACGGGCGTTACACCTGTACCGCCCGAAAGCCCAAATGCGGCGCCTGCATCATTGAGGACCTTTGCGAATTCAAGCAGAAGCCGGATTATCTCTGATCCCGCTCTGAAGTCTCTGCCAGACGCGACAAAGCCGGCATTATGCCGGCTTTGCACTGCTATCAGGGCTGGAGGGCTTCAGCGTTGGCCCAGCATTTTCTTCTTCAGATCCTTCTGGGCCGGCTTGTCTGAGAGCCATATCCCGAACAGGGCTTTCTTGAACGCCAGATCACCGACGGTATCCCTGAGCTCACCGTTCTTCAGGACCTTAACGCCTGTGCCCGGAACATAGACCAGATCAAACACATCGCCCTCTGAGATTTCCTCATCAAAGACCGCCATGAACTGATCCACATCGTCCTGGATGGCGGCCATATCGCCATCGGTTGATGCCTCAAACCCTTCAAGCGTGGCCTCTGCCATCCGCTCACTGGTGATCATGCCGGAAATGATGTGCAGGGTGATGGCCTGTGGCTCATCGGCATTGATGACCGCCTCTCCATCGCTGACCGTCTCCGGCACGTAGAGGCCGCCCACATACAGATCCATAAACCACTTGGAACGGGTACCTGCACCGTTCAGCTTCAGTTCGGTATCCATGGCCGAGTATGTATCCGGAACATCAACACCTTCCACAGTCATTGCAGAGACTGGTGCGGACAGCATGGCGGCCATCGCCAGTGAGGCAAAGCCGGTTGTAAGAGCGTTCTTCATAGTCCTTTCCTTCTCGATCGTTATTATTGACGTGTTTCATTCGTGCACCGGGATTCGACACCCTTATCCCCGCCCGGTTCCGGCATTCTACCAACGACACTGTCTGGCAAGGCGCAACCTGGTTCTCATTTGCAGAGATCCTGAAACACAAAAGCCGGTCGGATTTACCCCGACCGGCTTTATTTCGACCGAACCTGTCTTGACGTCTTATTTGAACAGCAAATTCCCCGACAGGCCTTCCTTCTCCAGGATTTCCCGAAGACGGCGAAGCGCCTCGACCTGGATCTGGCGAACACGCTCGCGAGTCAGCCCGATTTCCTGCCCGACTTCTTCCAGTGTGCTCACCGGGTAGCCTCGCAGACCAAAGCGGCGGGAAAGCACTTCCTGCTGCTTGTCGCTGAGTTGATCAATCCATTTTTCCAGACAGGAGCACATATTGTTGTCCTGCAGGAGATCCGCCGGATCAGAGGCGCCCTCATCGGCCACCGTATCCAGCAGGGATTTCTCGCCACCACTGCCAATGGGCGTATCCATCGACGCCACACGCTCGTTAAGACCAAGCATGCGCTTGACGTCGGCAACCGGCTTGTCCACCATCGTGGCGATTTCTTCTGCGGAGGGCTCATGGTCCAGTTTCTGGGTCAGTTCCCGGGCCGCCCGCAGGTACAGGTTCAACTCCTTGACCACATGAATTGGCAGACGGATGGTACGGGTCTGATTCATGATGGCGCGTTCGATGGTCTGGCGGATCCACCAGGTCGCGTAGGTCGAGAAGCGAAAACCACGCTCCGGGTCGAACTTCTCAACGGCCCGGATCAGGCCGAGATTGCCTTCTTCAATCAGGTCCAGCAGGGTCAGCCCACGGTTCACGTACCGGCGCGCGATTTTAACCACCAGGCGCAAATTGCTTTCAATCATCCGCTTGCGACCGGATTCCTCGCCCTTGCGCGCCAGGCGGGCGAAATAGACTTCTTCTTCCGGGGTCAGGAGTGGTGAAAAACCGATTTCGTTGAGGTAAAGCTGGGTGGCGTCCAGCTGCTTCTGGCTGGTGAAATAACGCCCCTGGGTGGGAAATCCTTCTTCGACCTCGGCAACCTCGTCGGCTGCTTCCTTGTCGACCTTTTCTTCCGCTAACAGTTGATCTTCTGAGTCTTCGATATCTGACACACGATCAATAATGATGTCTTCTTGCTCTGCTGACATTTGTCTTGCCCCGCCTCTCAATAATCCTGGATGTTCGCCCGATACTTCTTTTTATTGCGGACGCTAACGCCTTCATGCTTCTTCTTCAGGACATTTTGTTGGTTGGCCTGTCACAGCCTTTACCGTTCTTGTTTTTCTTTCGAATGCGGTGTGTCTGTCAGTGCCGGGGTGGTTGATCAGGCAGCCTGCTGACTGCTTGCTCCATTAGCGCGGTGGCAGATAATGCACTGGATCAACCGGATTGCCATCTTTTCGGATTTCAAAATGCAACATGGGTCGTTCAGCACCGCTGCTACCAAGCTCTGCAATCACCTGCCCGGCGTTTACGTCCTCCCCTTCCTGCACCAGAATCTTCCGGTTATGAGCGTAAGCACTCAAATAGTGCTCGTTGTGATTCACAATAATCAGATTGCCGTATCCAAGCAACCCGTTGCCCGCGTACACCACATTCCCGGTGGCTGCAGCTCTTACAGCATCCCCGGCTTGCCCGGCAATATCAATACCTTTATTGACTTTCCCGGATGTTGAATATCGAGCAATTACGGTGCCAACATGTGGCCAGCGCCATTCGATACGGGCGACGGTCTGGGTCTGGGAGCCCAGTGGCGCCCCCCTTCTTGGCGCCCGGGTAACCGAGGGCTTTGGCGCGGACTCCGCAGTCGGTCTCGGCACCGACACCCGGTTTCGGTGGTCGTGACCTGATGCCTCCCGCCTGCTCGCTGAATTAGTCTGACGGCCGGAGGTTACAGTTCCGCGAAGGTCCAGGCGCAGCACCTGCCCCACCTTCAGCGTCCAGGGCGGGCCGATGCCGTTAGCACTGCCAAGCTCGCGATAATCCCGACCGTACCGCCAGGCAATGCTGTACAGGGTCTCACCGGGCTGAACCACATGACGGCCCCAGTAGACCGGTGGGTTGTAAAGGTCGTCCTGGTAAAGAGCAGGGGTGTTGCAACCGGAAAGCAACAGCAAGACAACCAGCGGAATAATGGCAACAGACGAAGGCGGATTTTTTTTAAAAAGGCGAGAAGGTTCACAGGCACCGGAAGGGAACCGCGGGAACGCCGAAAAAACGGCATTGACTGACCCACGAAAAAATCTCACAGGAATAAGACGGACCCAGTTATAAAAAATTCGTATAAGTCACCCGGCCTGTAGAACCAAATTCTAAGGTTTTAATAGTAACTTGCTAATATATTGCATATTTCCTGATGAAATCCAAGTTACTGCCTACGGCTTCCTGTTACCTGACGACACACTGATTTTGTGCGCCAGGTAACACTTTTGCTCCAGATTGCCGCCCGGCTACTCCCGTGTCTTCACCTTCCGGTGGCGAAAGCCGATCCACTCCACCAGCAAAACCAGACCAAACCCGAGCAGCGCCATCAACACCGCTAACCCAATCTGGGGATCCTGTCCCGCCTGCTCGGCGAAGGTCCAGGGCGAGATACTCACCTCATTGAGCGGTACCTGTTCACCCGCGCTGTTGGTCCGCCAACTGAGTATTTCCTTCCAGGGCCAGACCTTGTTAAGGGCGCCAAGCATGAACCCGGTCAGCAACGCCAACACCAGATCATGATAGTGATGGAACGCCCAGGTAATCACCCGCGCAATCGATAGCAGGCCGACCAGGCAACCCGCCATGAACAACAGCAAAATACCCATGTCGAACGACTTGATGGCCGCCAGTACAGGCGCGTACATGCCGATAATGACCAGAATAAAGCTGCCGGAAATGCCGGGGAGGATCATGGCACAGATGGCAAGTGCCCCGGCGCCGAAGAATGCCAGACTGGAGGGTGAAACCTGCCCCGCGGACAGGGTGGTGATCCACCAGGCCACAACAATGCCCGCCAGCAGAGGCACCACCAGTGCCACCCTGTAGTGCCGCACCTCGCGCCCCACGTGCCAGACCGAGGCGACGATCAGGCCAAAGAAGAAACTCCAGATAAGGATCGGGTGTTCCACCAATACGTAACTGATCGCCGACGCCAGCGTGGCAACGCTGGTGAGGATACCGGCCAGCAGGCACACCAGGAAGGTGCCGTCGCATGCCTGCCAGAACGCCCTGATATTGCCCCGCAACAGCTGACGGAAAGCGGCGACCGGCAAGGCGCTGATGGCCTCCAGCAGCCGGAAGTATATCCCGGTGATGAACGCGATGGTGCCACCGGATACCCCCGGTACAATATCGGCAGCGCCCATGGCAATACCACGGGCAAAGACCGCCGCAGGGTGCTGAATGCGCTCGGATTCGGGGCTGATACTATTTGATTCCGGGTTAGTCATGATTAGCGGACAACGCCTCCCAGCAGAGGAACAAACCGGACCGGCTCAAGCTCTCTTTGTTCAAAACGGTCACCACAACGGGTTACCTCCACCAAAACCTGATGCTCTTCGCCGACCGGTGCAATCAGGACACCACCGTCCGCCAGTTGGGCAAGCAGCTCAGCGGGAATTTCAATCGGTGCCGCGGTCACGATAATGCCGTCGAACGGACCGCGTTCCGGCCAGCCCATGCCGCCATCGGCGTGTTTGAAAAATACGTTTCTGGCGTTCAGCGTCCGCAACCGCTCCCGCGCACGATCCTGCAGGGCTTTGATGCGTTCCACGCTATAAATGTGTTTGAACAGGCGAGACAACACAGCGGTCTGGTAACCCGAGCCGGTACCCAGCTCCAGCACGTTTGCAGGGCTGTGAGCCAGCATCAGCTCGGTCATCCTTGCCACTATGTATGGCTGGGAGAGCGTCTGCCCGTAGCCAATGGGCAGTGATGTGTCCTCGTATGCCCGGTGAGACAAGGCCTCATCCAGAAAAATGTGGCGCGGCACCTCCCCCATCACCTCGAGGACCCGGTCCGACTCGATGCCAGCTTCCCTGAGCCGTTGAACCAGCCGCAACCGGGTGCGACGGGAGGTCATCCCGATACCTTCGAGCTGAGCCGTCATTCGCGATCCTCCAGCGCATCCACCCAGTCCCGGAGCGGGACCAGTGCCTCGTGACGGGTCATATCAATGTGAACGGGTGTCACCGACACGTAGCCCTCGCGAACGGCGTGGAAATCGGTTCCGGGGCCGGCATCACCGCCCACCCCGGCGGCACCGATCCAGTACCTTTCCCTGCCGCGGGGACAGGTCATCGGAACTGCACCTTCGGCCCGCTCCCGATGGCCGAGCCGGGTGACACGAATACCAGCCAACGCTTCCCAGGGCACATCCGGAACATTCACATTAAGGATGGAGCGCGGCCCAAGGACCAGCGGGCGCTTGCTCTCGAGAAGCATCCGGACAACCCGGGCGGCGGTCTGGTAATGAAAGTGGCCGTCATTAACCAACGACACGGCAATGGCCGGCAACCCGAGGTGGCGCCCTTCGGTAGCGGCCGCGACCGTGCCGGAGTAGATGATGTCATCCCCGAGGTTGGCGTGGGTGTTGATGCCGGAAACCACCCGGTCAAACGGTTGTGGGAACAGACCGTTCACCGCCAGGTGAACGCAGTCTGTCGGTGTTCCGTCCACCGAGCGGAAACCGTTGGGATGTTCTTCCACGGTCAGGGGCCGGTTCAGGGTCAACGCGTTGCTGGCACCGCTGTGATCGCGGTCAGGCGCCACCACTTCGAGGTCCCCGAGCCCTTTCAAGCCCTCATACAGGGCAATCAGACCCGGCGAATGAACGCCGTCATCATTCGACAACAGAATACGCACAGTGTTCTCCGCTAGCCTTGTTGTTCGTTATGTCGGCCGAGGCTCATGTCCTCAAGCTCGAAAATATCATTCAGAATCGTCGTGGCGTACTGCCCGGGCGACAGGCAAAATGCCAGTTCCAGGCAGTTGTCGGCCTGCCACTGCCACAGGAGATCTTCCGGCCTTGCCGCCAGGGACCGACGTTCAGGCTTCATGCGGGTGACCGAAAACAGCTCCGCCAGGCCAGGGGTCCGGGCCACGATATTTCGCTCCAGGGCTTCCTGGGGCCCGGAAGCCGTGGTGCCGCCATCACCCCACAGGGGGCCGGTTGCCGAGGCCTCGGCCCAGCTACCATCCTCAACCCGGGCAGCAAGCACTTCGTTGAACAGCCACGAGCGTGCCGCCGAAAAGTACAATACGTTTTTAGTGCCCTCGCTTCCAGCGCGCTTTTTACCTCCGCGACCTTTTCCACCCGACCGGCTGCGCCGGTTCAGTGCGGACGGATCGATATGGAGTGCCCGGTCCAGGTTGGCGCCATCCCGGCCAAACCGCTGGGGACCGAAATAATTCGGAACGCCGAGGGTGGCCAGTCGCTGCAGAGCGTCTTCAATGGCCTGCCGATCCCCGGACACATTCCTCAGAACAATCACAAACCGGTTACCGCTGTGATCACCGCGGCGCAGCTTGCGCGCATCGCGAAACCCAGAAAGCACTGGCCAGCGGGAAGCCACCTCGTGAATGAGACCCCCATCCTCAGCCTCCCGGCCCGGGCGATAGAGACTGAACCACTGGCGGGTGACCGCATGACGATCCTTGAGGCCGCAAAATCCCACGTCAAAGCTCCGGCAGTTCGCCAGACGGGAAAGTTCGCGGCCGACAAACTCGGTATTGTCGCCGGTTTTTTCCAGTTTCAGGCAGAGATGCTCCCCGCTGCCCGGCACCTCCCCCGAGACATCACCGGCCAGACTTCCGGCGGGTTCCAGAACCTCTTCCACGAAGAAATCGCTTGCGGATGTCTTGAGTTGCGCGCGAGCAATACGCCGGCCTCCGGAAGTTGGCCAGTCAAGGCGCCACAGGCTCATGACTCCACCGACTCAAGCAGACACACGGCCTGACAGGCGATGCCTTCGCCCCGGCCAGTAAAGCCAAGCCTCTCCGTGGTGGTTGCCTTCACGCTGACCCGACTGGCGGGAACGCCGAGATCCTCGGCAATATTCAGGCGGATAGCATCAATATGAGACGCCATTTTGGGAGATTGGGCAATCACCGTGGTGTCGACATTGACCACGGTAAACCCTTCGTCACGGACACGGGCCACAACCCGCCGCAACAGATCACGACTGTCTGCCCCCGCCCACTCGTCGCTGGTGTCCGGAAAAAAGTGGCCGATATCGCCGAGAGCCACTGCACCCAGAAGTGCATCTGCCAGGGCGTGCAGCAACACATCGCCATCGGAGTGGGCCTTCAGCCCCCGGGAATGCGGAATTCTGACTCCGCCGATAATAACGGAATCGCCTTCACAGAAGGCATGGACATCAAAGCCCTGACCAATACGCATAATGTGCTCCGGAAAACTCGGACAATCAGAACCGGCTCAGGATAAAACGGGCAAGCTCGAGATCCGCAGGTACCGTAATTTTAAGGTTATCAGGCCGCCCCTCAACCAGAACCGGCATGTTACCGGAAAACTCCATGGCAGAGGACTCATCTGTCACCGGCAGGCCGGATTCGAGGGCACTTTCCAGCGCGTCAACCAGCAACTGGTAGCGGAACATCTGCGGGGTCAGGGCCCGCCAGAGCTCGCTCCGATTAACCGTTTCAGCGACCTCGGGCAGTTCTCCCGCACTGGCCCTCTTGAGCGTATCCGCCACCGGCGACGCAAGCAGGCCACCCACGGGGTGGCTGTAAACCCTGTCGATCAGATTGGAAAGATCCCGGGTGTGAAAGCAGGGCCTGGCTGCATCGTGGATCAGTACCCAGTCGTCATCCCGCACCTGCTCCGCCAATGCATGCAGCGCAGATAATACCGAACAGGCCCTTTCGGAGCCGCCGGTGCAGGTCTGAATACGGCCGTCCTGTCTGGCCTCGGTTTCGGGCCACCAGTGATCGGCAGGGTGAAGTGGAACCATGCAGCCGGCGAAGGGGGCAGAGCTCATCAGGCGGGAAAGGGTAATATCGAGAATAAAACGTTGATCAATCCGGAGATACTGCTTTGGCTGGTTCGCCTGCATGCGCTTGCCAGTGCCGGCGGCCGGAACTATCAACCAAAGTCTCGGTGCAGTCATAGATAATCAGTTTTCAACAACGAGGAAAAAGGTCTCGCCTTCCTGAATCAGCCCGAGGTTCATCCTGGCACGCTCTTCAACGGCACTTTGCTCGTTACGAAGATTCCTGACCTCGGCATAGAGACGGTCATTGCGGGTAGCAAGCTCGGCATTTTCCTCTCGCTGCTCGGCGATGGACTGCTTTAATGCCCAGACTTGCGCAAAGCTGCCCTCTCCAACCCACAGACGAACCTGCAGCAGGAGAATCAAGACTACCATCAGGGCCCAAAGCAACTTCATTGCCGATTCCGTTCAAAAAATGACCAATCAAATTTACAACGCAGGACGTTGAGTATAGACCTTAGTGTAGATTAGCAACAAATTCTTCTAACTGCCTGTGTAAAAAGACCATCGTGTTCACGTTTTTACCCGGAACACGATGGCCTTAGCGGCTATCGCTGTAAACCAGCGGGGCGTTCGGTCCCCGCCCGGTCACATCAGCCGATCAACCCTGCCCTTTGATCTCACTCAGGCCGCGGTAGGGTGCGCTCCCGTCCAGCGCCTCCTCAATGCGCAGCAGCTGGTTGTACTTGGCAACGCGATCAGAACGGCACAGGGAACCGGTCTTGATCTGACCCGCACAGGTTGCCACGGCCAGATCGGCGATGGTGGTGTCCTCGGTTTCCCCGGAACGGTGTGAAATCACCGCGGTAAAGCCGGCATCCTGGGCCATCCTGATGGCATCCAGGGTTTCGCTCAGGCTGCCGATCTGGTTGAACTTGATCAGGATGGAGTTACCCACACCCTTGTCGATCCCCTGCTTCAGGATCTTGGTGTTGGTTACGAACAGGTCGTCGCCAACCAACTGGATTTTGCTGCCCAACTTGTCAGTCAGAACTTTCCAGCCGTCCCAGTCGCTCTCGTCCATGCCGTCTTCGATGGAGACGATCGGGTAACGCTCGCACAGACCGGCCAGGTAATCGGCGAAGCCCTCGGAATCAAAGCTCTTGCCCTCACCGGAAAGCTGGTACTGGCCGTCCTTGTAGAATTCAGACGAGGCACAGTCCAGGGCCAGCGTCACATCGGTACCCAGCTTGTAGCCGGCTTTATCAACCGCTTCCTGAATCACCGCCAGCGCGGCTTCGTTGGAGGGCAGATTGGGAGCAAAACCGCCCTCGTCACCAACCGCCGTATTCAGGCCCTGGACCTTCAGCACTTTCTTCAGGCTGTGGAAAATCTCCGCACCAACACGCAGGGCTTCAGAGAAGCTCTTGGCTGAAACCGGCTGAACCATGAACTCCTGGATATCAACGTTGTTATCCGCGTGCTCGCCACCGTTCAGGATGTTCATCATCGGCACCGGCATGGAAAACTTGCCAGAGGTGCCGTTGATGTCTGCAATGTGCGCATAAAGCGGCTTACCCAGGGAAATCGCCGCCGCCTTGGCCGCAGCAAGGGAAACTGCCAGGATGGCGTTGGCGCCCAGGTTAGCCTTGTTCTCGGTGCCGTCGAGATCCAGCATGATGTTGTCCAGAGCCCGCTGATCAGCCGCATCTTTGCCTACCAGCGCATCACGGATCTTGCTGTTCACGGCTCCAACCGCCTTCAGAACACCTTTGCCAAGGTAACGGGAGGCGTCACCATCACGCAGTTCCAGGGCTTCGCGAGAGCCGGTAGAGGCACCAGAGGGTGCGCACGCACTGCCGATGGTGCCGTCTTCGAGGATAACGTCTGCTTCGACGGTGGGGTTACCGCGGGAATCCAGAACCTCACGTCCTTTGATGTTGGCAATCTTGGTCATTCGAATGATTCTCCAAATTTTCGATGTCTAAACGGTTCTAATCCGAAGTTGGGCATAGAGCAGGTGGGGGATGGCTTTCCGAAACTGTGCGGAGCCATGGATGGCGGAGCCCAAGCGTCACATGGATGTGCCGCAAGGAGCGTGTTTCGGAAAGCCATCCCCCACCTGCTCGTACTCCCATACAAAACAGACACCGCCAATCAGGCGGTGTCGATAGGTTTAAAGCTTTTTACCAGATCATCCACAGCTTTCACCCGCTGCAGGAAAGGCTCCAACTGGCTGAGCCGCAGAGCGCAGGGGCCATCGCATTTGGCTTTGTCCGGGTCCGGATGGGCTTCCAGGAACAGGCCGGCCAGGCCCTGAGACATGCCCGCCAAAGCCAGATCCGTAACCTGGGCCCTGCGGCCACCCGCGGAGTCGGCTCGCCCGCCCGGCATCTGCAGGGAGTGGGTAACGTCGAACATCACCGGTACGTTCATGGCTTTCATAATGCCAAAACCCAGCATGTCGACGACCAGGTTGTTATAACCGAAGCTGCTCCCCCGCTCACAGAGGATCACCTTATCGTTGCCGGCTTCCTCGCACTTGGTAATGATGTGCTTCATCTCCTGAGGAGCCAGGAACTGTGCCTTCTTGATATTGATCACCGCACCGGTTCTCGCCATGGCGACCACCAGATCGGTCTGGCGGCTCAGAAAGGCCGGCAGCTGGATAATGTCACAGACTTCAGCGGCTGGGGCCGCCTGGGCCGGCTCGTGGACATCAGAGATGATGGGAACCCCGAATTTACTCTTGATGTCGGCCAGTATCTGCAGTCCCTTTTCAAGACCCGGTCCCCGGAAAGAGTTCACGGATGAACGGTTGGCTTTGTCAAAGGACGCCTTGAATACATACGGGATCCCGAGTTTACCGGTGGCCTCGACATAGGCCTGGGCCACTTCCATGGCCAATTCCGGAGACTCCAGGACATTCATGCCACCAAAAAGCACAAATGGCTTGTCGTTGGCGACCTCGATTCCCGATACGTTTACGGTGTTCTGCGCCATACTCAGGATCCTTTCTTGTTGGCCAGTGCTGCCTCAACGAAACCCTTGAACAGCGGGTGACCATCGCGGGGCGTGGAGGTAAATTCCGGGTGGAACTGGCAGGCGACGAACCACGGGTGATCCGGTGCCTCTACTACTTCCACCAACCTGCCATCGGTAGACCGGCCCGCGATTTTAAGACCAGCCTCTTCCAGCCTCGACAGGAAATGATTGTTCACCTCATAACGATGACGGTGGCGTTCACGGATGGTCTTCTTGCCATAACAGCTGGCAATAGTTGAATTATCACTCAGCACACAGTCCTGCGCGCCCAGGCGCATGGTACCGCCAAGGTCCGACTCTTCAGTCCGCTCTTCACGCTCACCCGTGGCGTCCAGCCATTCGGTGATCAGGCCGACAACCGGCTCAGGTGTATGCTCCCGGAATTCGGTACTGTGGGCGTCTCTCAGGCCGGCAACATTGCGGGCGTATTCAATCACCGCTACCTGCATACCCAGACAGATCCCAAGGTAGGGAACCTTGTTCTCGCGGGCATACTGAACCGTACGGATTTTGCCTTCGACCCCGCGTTCACCGAAACCACCGGGCACCAGGATGGCGTCGGCATTTGCCAGCACACCGGTACCGTCGCGCTCGATATCCTCGGAATCGATGTAATTGATATTGACCTTGGTGCGGGTCTTGATGCCGGCATGCAGCAGGGATTCGATCAGTGACTTGTAGGCGTCCAGCAGCTCCATGTATTTGCCAACCATGGCAATGGTCACTTCCTGTTGCGGATGCATCAGCGATTCCACCACCTCGTCCCACTCACTCAGGTCCGCCGGGCGGGCATCGAGATTGAAGCGTTCAATCACCAGCTGGTCCAGGCCATGTTCGTAGAGCATGCGTGGAATAGCGTAAATGGACTTGGCATCCTGCAACGGAATGACCGCGCGCTCTTCGACGTTGGTGAACAGGGCAATCTTGCGACGGGAACTGACATCCACTTCATGCTCGGACCGACACAACAGAATATCCGGCTGCAGGCCTATGGAGCGCATTTCCTTGACGGAGTGCTGGGTTGGCTTGGTTTTGATCTCACCCGCGGTGGCAATGTAAGGCACCAGGGTCAGGTGCATGAAGATCGCCCGCTGGGGCCCCACTTCCACCTTCAGTTGCCGACAGGCCTCAAGGAACGGCAGGGATTCGATATCACCCACGGTGCCGCCGATTTCAATCAGGGCAACGTCCGCCCCGGCTGCGCCTTCGACCACACGACGTTTGATTTCATCGGTGATGTGAGGAATCACCTGAACGGTGCCGCCGAGATAATCCCCGCGGCGTTCCTTGCGGATGACTTCCTCGTACACACGACCCGTGGTGAAGTTGTTCCGACGGCTCATCGGCGTGCGGATGAAGCGCTCATAGTGGCCCAGATCGAGGTCTGTTTCCGCGCCATCTTCGGTGACAAAAACCTCACCGTGCTGGAACGGGCTCATGGTGCCGGGGTCCACGTTGATGTACGGGTCCAGCTTGAGAATAGTGACCTTCAGGCCGCGTGCCTCGAGGATCGCAGCCAGAGAAGCTGATGCGATACCTTTCCCCAAGGAGGACACGACACCGCCGGTGACGAAAATATAACGCGTCATGCAGATTCCGTGATTGTCTGGTTCGGTGAAGGAGGGAGATTATCATCTCAAGATGGGACGCCAGACTACCAGAAAGGCCCCACTGACTCAATCACATTCCCGTTCTACAACCAGCCGCCAGCCGGCGGCATGGGCGCCTCCCGAGTATTGTTCAGAACACCACAAATCGCCAATGGCAATTAGCTCCCCAGCTCCTTCCGGGCCGGCAAAAACCAGCGGCAGACGGGCCCTCTCCCAGGGAGGCACCGCACGCTCCTGAAGCCATTTTTTCAGCGATCGGGACGGGCCGTCAGGATGAAAGCGAACGCGCTCTCCACCCTGCCTCGTAGATACCCGTATTGGCGGCGGGGGACTTTTCGGGCTAGCGACCAATGTCAGTGTCCACTCACCCCAGCGCAGGGAAGAGCCGGGCTCAACAACGACCGGCGTTTCCGGCAATGGCCTAGTCTCCGGAACCAGGTACAGGTCACCCTGGAATCGTCGCAGGCTGAAACCGTCTGCCCGCAGTTCCGGCTCCCGGTCCTGACCGGCATACAGCAGGTCGTTCAGGCTTTGCCGCCAGTCTGTGATCGAGGGTGGTTGAAACCCCCGCTCCCGGGCCCACCAGCGAATCAGGTTCTTCTGTTCTGCCAGTGAGAGTGCGTACAGGCCGGCCACCGGCAAACGGTCTCCCTCGCCTGCCAGAGACTGCCACTGCAAGGCTGCCAGCTTCCGGTTCAGGGTTTCGCTCTCGGCACAGGCATCGGCCGTATGGCGGAGCCTGCGGGCCAATCCCGGCCAGCGGGATCGCAGCAAGGGCAAAACCCGATGCCTGAGGAAATTCCGGTCGAAGCGTTCGTCGGTATTGCTGGGATCATCAATCCAGGCCAGCCCGGCTGCTCGCGCCCAACGCTCAAGCTCGGACCGCTCCAGATGCAACAATGGCCGAAACAGACGCCCCCCGCCCAGCGCCCGACTGGCCGGCATGCCAGCCAGCCCCGCCACGCCACTCCCCCTGAGCAGTCTGAACAAAACGGTTTCAGCCTGATCGTCGCCGTGGTGGGCCATCAACAGGAGATCACCCGGTTCTACCAGCCGCTCCAGAGCGGCATAGCGAGCCTTTCTGGCCGCTTCCTCGATGCCGCCGGAACCGCTGGAGCCTTCACCGGAGGCAACCGACACCCGCTCCACTACCAGTGGAACATTCAGCCCGGCGCAGAGGGACCGGCAGAACGCCTCGGTTTCCGCAGCGTTGGGCTGCAACTGGTGATTGATGTGAACAGCATTTACGGGGCCGGCACCGCCATGACATTGAGCGGCAAGATGCAGAAGCAGGGTCGAGTCCAGCCCGCCGCTCAGGGCGACCCACAGACGGGAGAAATCGGGGAGAGCTCTGACCGGGGCGCAAAGCGCCTCCGGCCAGTGGAATCCGAGAGTGGGCTCAGCGCCCGGTGTCATAGCGGGTCAGCCGCTCGTAGCGGCGGGAAACCAGTTCATCCAGGGGCAGGCGACTGAGTTCAGCAACGCCCTTTGCAAGCACGTCCTTCAGCGCCTTTGACATTTTCTCCGGGTTCCGGTGCGCGCCACCCAGAGGTTCGCGGACAACATTATCCGCCAGCCCGAGGTCTTTCAGGCGGTCTGCAGTAACGCCCATGGCCTCTGCTGCCTGGGCCGCGTACTCCGCGCTCTTCCAGAGAATCGAGGCGCAGCCTTCCGGAGAAATAACCGCGTAGGTGGAGTACTGGAGCATGTTCAGTTGATCACAGACACCGATCGCCAGGGCGCCGCCGGACCCCCCCTCACCAATCACGGTGGAGATGATGGGCGTTTTCAGGCGTGACATCACCGCCAGGTTGAACGCAATGGCCTCACTCTGGCCCCGCTCCTCGGCACCGATGCCCGGATAGGCACCCGGGGTGTCGATAAAGGTCAGAATCGGCATCCTGAACCGCTCGGCCATTTCCATCAGGCGCAGGGCTTTGCGATAGCCCTCCGGACGGGGCATGCCAAAGTTGCGCTTTACCTTGTCACGCACTTCCCGGCCCTTCTGGTGACCAATGATCATGACTGGCTTGTCATCCAGCCGGGCGGTACCGCCCACAATCGCCAGGTCGTCAGCGTAGCGGCGGTCACCGTGCAACTCGTCAAAATCCTCGAACATGTGCTCAATGTAATCGAGGGTATAGGGCCTGCGCGGATGCCGGGCCAGACGGGAGACGTCCCAGGGCTGCAGGTCCGAAAAAATACTCTCCGTCAGGCTGACGCTTTTCTTCTTCAACCGGGTGATTTCATCGGAGATATTGATGTCGGTGTCGTTACCCACCATACGAAGCTCTTCAATCTTGGCTTCCAGGTCGGCAATTGGCTGTTCGAAATCCAGATAATTAGGGTTCATGATGATCCATCATTTTTTTGCCAGGCGGGACTGACCCCCGCCAAACCAGAATTTGAAACAAAGATAGCAGCGCCCGGCCAGGGTCTAAAGCGGACATTGGTATGAGTCCACTTTCTGACAAAGCTTTAATTTTTCAACTTGCTGAGTCAATCATAGACCAGTTCCACCGACTGGTCGCCCATGAGGTGCCTGAGTTCCAGCAGCAGGTTGTCATCCGGCTGAACCCGCCAGGATTCGCCGAGTTCAATCCGCGTTGATGCGTCAGGGCTGCTGTATTCAATCCAGACCGGGCTGCCGTCGCAACGGAAGGCCCGAAGCGTACTGTCGAGCTTCTCCAGCAGGCCATTCTGCAACTGGTCGGCGCACAGGTTCAGTTTCAGTCCGCGGCTGAACTGCTGTCGTGCTGCGGCCACCCCCATCACCGAACTCACTCGCATCTTCATCTGGCCGGAGTAGTCATCGTGGCTGACCTGCCCTTCAACCACAATAACCTGATCAGACTGCAGCAATTCCCGGTTCTCGAAGAACGCTTCCGAGAACAGGGTCGCTTCTATCCGGGCGCTCCGGTCATCCATTGTTATGAAGCACATGGTGGAACCGGTTCGGGTCTTCATGGTGCGCTGGGCAACCACGAGCCCGGCAACGCGCTGGGGCGATTTGTTGGGCTTCAGATCGGCGATGGAGGACCGTACAAACCGCCGGACCTCCTTCTCGTATTCGTCGAACGGATGCCCGGTCAGGTATAGGCCAAGAGTGTCCTTCTCACCCTTGAGCCGCTGTTTCTCCGGCCACTCGCGAATCCCGGCCACATCCTCGTAGGGATCGCCGCCATCGCCAACCTCCAGCATCTCGCCGAACATATCCATCATTCCGACGGATTCGTTGCGGGATTGCTGGCCGGCCTGCTGTACGGCCTTGTCGATGCTGGCCATCAGTTGGGCCCGGCCGGCGCCGAGCTTGTCCATGGCCCCGGAACGGATCAGCGCCTCCATGGCGCGCTTGTTGACTTTTTTCAGATCGACCCGCCGACAGAAATCGAAAATATCCTGATACGGCTCACCGTCGCCGCGCCCTTCCACAATGCTCTGGATAGGCCCCTCGCCCAGGCCCTTGATGGCGCCCAGGCCATAAACGATCTGGCCTTCATCGTTCACCGTGAAGGTGTATTCCGAGCGGCTGACGTCCGGCACCAGAAGATCCAGCTTCATGTTCCGGCACTCTTCAACCAGAGTCACCACCTTATCCGTGTTCTGCATATCGGCGGTCAGCACGGCAGCCATGAACTCCGCCGGGTAATGCGCCTTCAGCCACAGCGTCTGGTAGGAGACCAGGGCGTAAGCTGCGGAGTGGGATTTGTTGAACCCGTAGCCGGCGAACTTTTCCACCAGGTCGAAGATATTCTCCGCCAGGGTCTTGTTGATGCCGTTGTTCTCGCAACCATCCAGGAAGATCTGCTTCTGTTTGGCCATTTCCTCGGGCTTTTTCTTACCCATGGCCCGGCGCAGCATGTCCGCGCCACCCAGGGTATAGCCGGCCATCACCTGGGCGATCTGCATGACCTGCTCCTGGTACAGGATGACCCCGTAGGTGGGCTCCAGCACGGGCTTCAGGCCCTCGTACTGATAGTCCGGGTGCGGGAAGGACATTGGCTGCCGGCCGTGCTTCCGGTCAATAAAGTCATCCACCATGCCCGATTGCAGCGGCCCCGGGCGGAACAGCGCCACCAGGGCGATCATGTCTTCCAGGGAGTCCGGCTGAAGGCGGCGGATGAGGTCTTTCATGCCGCGGGATTCGAGCTGGAACACTGCCGTGGTCTCGGCCTTCTTGAGCATGTCGAAGGACGGGATGTCGTCAAGCGGGATTTCATTGATGTCGAGTGGCGCCAAACCGCGCTTTTCACGCCGCGGATTGATCATCTTCAGCGCCCAGTCGATGATGGTCAGGGTGCGCAGGCCCAGGAAGTCGAACTTCACCAGGCCGGCATCTTCCACATCCCCCTTGTCGAACTGGGTAACCAGGCTCCCGCCTTCGTCGTCACAGTAAAGCGGCGAGAAATCGGTGATCTTGGTGGGCGCGATAACCACACCCCCGGCGTGCTTGCCGGCGTTCCGGCAGACACCCTCGAGCTTCAGGGCCATTTCCCAGATTTCCTGGGCTTCTTCGTCCTGCTCGAGAAACTCCTTGAGCTGGGGCTCCTGAACCAGGGCCTTCTCAAGGGTCATGCCGGGCTCGAAGGGAATCATCTTGGAGAGCTTGTCGGCCAGGCCGTAGGATTTGCCCTGCACTCTGGCAACGTCCCGCACCACCGCCTTGGCCGCCATGGTGCCGAAGGTAATGATCTGCGACACAGCCTCACGGCCGTATTTTTCGGCCACATAGGCAATCACCCGGTCCCGACCTTCCATGCAGAAGTCGACGTCGAAGTCGGGCATGGACACCCGCTCGGGGTTCAGGAATCGCTCGAACAGCAGATCGTATTCCAGGGGGTCCAGATCGGTAATCATCTGGGCGTAGGCAACCAGCGAGCCAGCACCGGAACCCCGGCCCGGGCCCACTGGCACGCCATTGTTCTTGGCCCACTTGATGAAGTCCATCACGATAAGGAAGTAACCCGGGAAGCCCATCTGGATGATGATATCCAGCTCGAAATTCAGCCGTGTGTAGTAAGCCTCGCGCTTGCTGTCGTACTCCGGGTCGTCCTTGCTCAGGGTCTTGGCAAGCCGCTCTTCCAGGCCTTCTTCCGATACCTTGCGGAAGTAATCGTCCATGGTCATGCCATCGGGAATCGGATAGTTCGGCAGGAAGTATTCACCCATGCGGACCTTGACTGAGCAGCGACGGGCGATCTCGACGGTATTCTCGATGGCTTCCGGAATGTCGCTGAACAGCTCAATCATTTCATCGGCGCTGCGCAGGTACTGCTGGTCACTGAAGCGGCGGTCACGGCGGGGGTCATCCAGGGTCCGGCTTTCCCCGATACAGACCCGTGCTTCGTGGGCCTCGAAATCGTCCGCGTCCAGAAAGTGGACATCGTTCGTGGCCACCACCGGCAGGCCCAGCGCCTGCGCCAGCTCAACACTCAGATGCAGGCAGTCTTCATCGCCGGGGCGACCGGTACGCTGCAGTTCGAGGTAGTAGCTGTCCGGATACAATCTCATCCAGTAGTGGGCCCGCTCGTGGGCCAGGTCCGGCTTGCCCGCCAGCAGCGCCTTACCCACATCACCCATCTTGCCACCCGAGAGCGCAATCAGGCCCTTCGGCCGGGCCTCGAGCCACTTTCGCCGGATAATCGGCTTGCCGAAGCGCTGCCCCTCGGTGTAACCCAGGGAAATAATTTCGGTGAGATTCAGGTAGCCGTCATTGTCCCGGGCCAGCAGGGTCAGCCGGAAGGGGTTCTCCGGTTCGTCCGGGTTCTCCAGCCAGAGATCGGCACCGATGATGGGCTTTACACCCGCCCCCATGGCGGCCTTGTAGAAGCGCACCAGCGAGCACATGTTGGACTGCTCGGTCAGCCCCACCGCGGGCATGCCCAGTTCGGCAACCCGCTTGATCAGTGGCTTGACCCGAACCAGGCCATCCACCATGGAGTATTCGGAATGGACGCGGAGATGTACAAAAGTCTGCGACATAACGTCAGGTTATTCCTGCTGTAGAATTCGATGAGGCCAAGGAACTTCAGCCGCCGGTCAGCGACCGGATGCCTTCTTCTGTCTGCGGGCCGAAACGGGCTTCCACCAGCTCACCGTCCGGGTTAACGATGAATGTCGCTGGCAGCGCCACGGGTAACTGCCAGCCAAATCCGGGCCCGGGATCGTCCGCCAGCATGGTATATTCAATACCCATCTGTTCGCCCAATTCGGCCAGTGCGCCGCCCTGCACATCATCAAAATTGACACCCAGGACCGAGATATCGGGCGCCTTGTCGATAGCGTTCAACTCGGGGATTTCTTCCAGGCACGGCTTGCACCATTCCGCCCAGTAGTTCACCAGCACCCACTGGCCCCGCAGGCTGTCCCAGTTCAGCTTGGTACCGTCGGCCCGTTCAAGTTCAGTTTTCTGGCAACCGGCCAGGGCCATGACCAGCAGCAAAAGGCCGCCAGCGAGCAAAGGCCGAGACACAAGCTGCGGACGAACACGCAGCAACCCAGGGTACTGCACTGGAAAACCTCCTGTTAGACTAATGGCCACACAAATCATGGCATCCATTCAACCAACCAGGCTCGAAGATGACAGAACCAACCCGGATTTTCCACAACCCCCGTTGCTCAAAATCTCGCCAAACCCTTGAACTGCTTACCGAACGGGGTATTGAACCGGAGATTATACGCTACCTTGAAACGCCACCGACAGAGCAGCAGCTCGAGGATATTCTTGCAGCGCTGGAGCTCGAGCCCCGCGACCTGATGCGGACCAAAGAAAAAGAGTATAAGGAACAAGGCCTCGATGATCCGGATCTCAGGCGTGAACAGTTAATTGCCGCCATGGTTGCCACGCCAAAATTGATCGAGCGGCCGATTGTGCTCGCAAACGGAAAAGCAGCCCTTGGCAGACCGCCGGAAAACGTGCTTTCCATTCTCTGAGCCAGACCGTTTTCAACAGCCGAACCAAAAGGATCGCTGACGATGCCCGAGCAACTGCCGTACATTCTCATACTTTTTTACAGCCGTAACGGGCAGACTGCAGAGCTGGCCAGCCATATCGGCCGGGGAGTCGCGCGGGTGAGTGGCATCGAGGCCAGGCTGAGATCGGTACCTCCGGTTTCACCGGACACCGACGCCTCGCTGCCCCCGGTGCCGGATTCCGGCGCTCCCTACGCCAGCAAAGCCGATCTCGCCCAGTGCGCAGGTCTGGCCATCGGCAGCCCCACCCGCTTCGGCAACATGGCCGCGCCGCTGAAGCATTTCCTGGACACCACCGGGGATCTCTGGCTCAGCGGTGCCCTGGAGGGTAAGCCCGCCGGTGCGTTCACGTCCACCGGCAGTCTGCACGGTGGCCAGGAAGCCACATTGATGACCATGATGGTGCCATTGCTCCATCACGGCATGGTGATTTGTGGCCTGCCCTACTCGGAGAAAAACCTGAACGAAACCGAAACCGGTGGCACGCCTTACGGCCCGACCCACTGGTCCGGCACCGGCGAGCAACAGCCACTGAGCGCCCATGAGAAAGCCCTGTGCCAGGCGTTTGGTGAAAGGCTGGCAAGGCTCGCCCTGAAACTGGCCAACTGATACAGGCCCTGGCCCATAACGTAAGCTGCCTGACACTTCCCTGTTTACGGAAACACACTATGCTGAACAACCCAAAAGCCCGTTACACTGCCCGGGCGACCATTGCGCTTTACATTGGTGTACTGGCCACACTTCTGATAACCACCTTCTATCCCGCCCCTGTCCAGGGGGTATCCATCGCACTGATGCTGTCGGTCAAACTGATTCCGCTGCTGGCCTTCGCGGTGCCGGTTTTCCGGGCCAACAACCGGGGCTATATCTGGTTGGCTTTCGTGGTAATTTTCTACTTTACCCAGGCAGTCGTCTCGGCGTGGCTCAGCGAAGGCGCCCCAGGGCCGGTCATCTTGATGATACTGACCTTCCTGCTGTTCACTGTTGCCATGATTCACCTTAAAGTGAACCGGCCCGTGGCGAACTGAAACACACTCATCAACACCTGGATCTGACCGCCTATGGCTGACACCGATACCTCCGGAATCGCACAGCGGCCACCCGCACCGCACCGAAGCACCCTGACGCTGCGGGATATTTGCACCGCCCTGGTGACCAGCGGCGAAGTCAGCCAGGAAGATGCCGAGCGGATTTTATCGGCCAACCTGGGCGCCGCAACCAGCAACGGCCAGGCCGGAAAGCGCCACCCTCTTGAACTGGTTGCCATTGCCTCCCTGACCAGCGAACAGAGCGGCCGCACTCTGGATCTGGACCGGCTTACCGAGTGGCTGGCCGGCTGGGCGGGGCAAACCTACTACCACATCGATCCGCTGAAGATTGATACCCCGGCCATCGCCCGGGTGATGTCCTACGCCTTCGCCCAGCGCCATGGCATCCTCGCCGTGGAGATTGGCCGGGAGGAAGTTCTGGTCGCCAGCGCGGAGCCGTTCAAGAGTGACTGGGTGCAGAACCTGCAGCAGGCGGTTCGCAAGGACATCCGGCGAGTGGTGGCCAATCCCGAGGATATACGCCGCTACACGGTGGAGTTCTACCAGCTCGCCAATTCGGTCAACAAGGCCAGCGGTGGCCAGGCCCCGGGGGTAGCTGGCCACCAGAACTTCGAACAGCTGCTGGATCTCGGCGCCAGCGAACACCCGGACGCCAACGACCAGCACGTGGTCAAGATCGTTGACTGGCTGCTGCAATACGCGTTCGACCAGCGCGCCTCCGACATTCATATTGAACCCCGGCGCTCGGCCACCCAGGTCCGTTTCCGGATCGACGGTGTGCTCCACAACGTTTATGAATTCCCGGAACATGTCGGGGTAGCGGTCACCAGCCGCCTGAAGATTCTCGGACGCCTGAACGTGGCCGAGAAGCGCCGGCCCCAGGATGGCCGGATCAAGACCCGCAAGCCCGACAATCGCGAGGTTGAACTTCGCCTGGCCACCATGCCGACCGCCTTCGGCGAAAAAATGGTCATGCGGATTTTTGATCCAGACGTGCTGCTGAAATCCTACGAGCAGTTGGGGTTTGGCCGGGAAGACCGCCAGCGCTGGCAGGAGATTACCTCCCGGCCACACGGCATTGTACTGGTGACCGGGCCGACCGGCTCAGGCAAGACCACCACCCTGTACTCAACCCTGAAACAGATAGCCTCCCCGGAGCTGAATGTCTGCACCATTGAAGATCCCATCGAGATGGTGGAACCGGCGTTCAACCAGATGCAGGTGCAGACCAATATTGAGCTCACCTTCGCCGCCGGTGTGCGCGCCCTGCTGCGGCAGGACCCGGACATCATCATGATCGGCGAAATCCGTGATCTGGAAACCGCGGAAATGGCAGTGCAGGCGGCGCTAACCGGCCATCTGGTGCTCTCCACCCTGCATACCAACGATGCGCCCAGCGCCATTACCCGGCTGATGGAGCTGGGCATTCCCCCGTATCTGATCCGGGCCACGGTGCTGGGGGTGATGGCGCAACGGCTTGCCCGAACCCTGTGCCCACACTGCAAGGCCCCCGGCCCTGCCGATGAACAGGCCTGGCAGACCCTGACCCGACCCTGGAAGGCGCCGGTTCCGAAACAGTTCTACCAGCCCGTGGGCTGTCTGGAATGCCGCAACACCGGTTACCTGGGCCGGGCCGGGGTTTATGAAATCATGGCGCTTTCAGGGCCACTGTTGCGCCAGATAACGGATCAGTGCGAACTGGAACAGCTCCGGCTGGACGCCTACAAGGAAGGCATGAAATCCCTGCGCCTGAGTGGTGCCCAGAAGGTGGCTGCCGGCCTGACAACGGTTGAGGAAATTCTTCGGGTCACACCCGAAAGCCAGCGCTGATCGCGTTCAGGCGCCAGGGCGCAAACCACACTGCTCCAGCAACACCTGCCAGGCCCTGGTGTGGTTCATCATCGCCTGGTCCAGCTCCCGCCAAAGGCTGGCATGAGAGTCCTGCGACAGGTAACGCTGATACCACGCGCGGAAACGGTCGGGCATGACATCCACCTGCATCTTTGCCAACCGTTCGAACGGCACGATCAGTTCGGCCCGGGCTCGGGCAACCTCGCTCATATACGGCTGTACCTTAGCGATGTACACGCTGAAAAACATACTCTCCACGATATCGGATTGATTATTCGGCTTACCATTCAGGCACAGAGGCCGGCCGTCGATGCGCTGTTTCAGCAAGGCGGTGGCATCGTTCAGCCTGGCCGCCAGCAACAGTGCGCTATTGATGAGCTGGCCTGCACGGTGTTCAGCCAACCAGCGTTGGTGAACCTCTCCCGCAAAATCCAGCGACACCGACAAGTCACCCGAGAGCAGCCTGGCTACCGTGCCATTGAGCCTGACAATATCGATGGCCAGATCAGAGACCGGGTTGCCTTTTGGTGCAACGGGGTAATAGCCCTTGGCCAGGGTAAACAGTTCCTCGATTTCTCTCACGCCCCAGGTGGCGTTCCAGACAGCAACAGGCAAGGACTCAAGCTTGCTCTCAACAGCCTTGCCCAGCTCCTTCGCCAGGCCTTCGTCTTTCACTGACGGGAGACACTCACGGGCAGTCTGGATAAACCGGATCTCATAGCGGAGGCGATTCAGGGGCTGCATGACCCGGCCCATGACCGAGTTCTTCTCGCCGACAACGTACTGCAGTTCACAGCCATAGAGGGAGAAAAAATCGAGAATGCCCATATCCAGATCGGGCATGGCCAGCACCCGGTCGCGGCGGCGGGGAAGCTGGTTGGCCGGCACGATGACGGAAAGCTCAGGATCGACTTCGAGAACCCTGGCCACCCGCTCGACGTATTCATCCATCATCGGGCGGGCATCGGAGAACGGATTACAGCCTGCAAGAAGCAAAACCAGAACCGGAATGACGAGCCTGAACAGTCCGGTTGCCGCCATCGTTCCCTCCTGCAGTGAAGTTAATCGGGGGCGCGGGGCTACCGCTGTTGCAGCAGGCGATCGACCTCCGCGAAATCACGGGCCACGAAGCGTTCGGTTTCGGGCAGGTCGCCCTCCCGGACCAGCCAGGCAGTTTGCATGCCTGCCGATTCGGCCGCCGCCAGCTCAGCTTCAACGTCCGACAGAAAAAGCACGGTATTGGCTTCAACACCGAGCTCCGCCAGAATGTTTCGGTAGGCGCCAGCCTCCTTCTTGGCACCGATCCGGGTGTCGAAATAGCCGGAGAAAAACGGCGTGAAATCACCCTCCGTGGTAAAACCAAAGATCAGTTTCTGGGCCTTGACCGACCCGGAGGAATATACGAACAGGCGCAGGCCCCGATCATGCCAACGCTGGAGATAATCGGCGGCATCGCTATAGATATGTCCTTTCAACTCCCCGTTCTGGTAACCCTGCTCCCAGATCATCCCCTGCAAAGCCTTGAGCGAGGTTTCCTTGCGGTCCTCGCGGATCCAGCCCTGGAGAACCTCGATCAGCCCCTCCACATTCCCACGGGCCAATCCGGATTTCTCCGCCACCGCATCAAGCTGCTCGGCCACCGCCGGATCATCCTGGTGCCGGGCACGAACAAAGTCGGCCAGGTGCTCGCTGGCGTAGGGAAACAGGACATCGTGGACAAAGGAGATGGAACTGGTGGTGCCCTCGATGTCCGTGAGGACCACCCGGATCATCCCGATGCTCCTGCCAGTGCCTCATAGCGCGGCAACCGTGTAGCAATGTCCTCGCCGGTGAACTCGGCAACCCAGCCCTCAGGATTGGAGAACAGGCGAATACAGGTGAATTCCGGCTCCGGCCCCATATCAAACCAGTGCCGTGTGCCATCCGGCACGCTGATCAGGTCGTTCTTCTGGCACAGCACGGCAAACACCTCGTTGCCGAAATGCAGATAGAACAGGCCCTGCCCCCGGACAAAGAAACGCACCTCATCCTCACTGTGTGTGTGCTCATCCAGGAATTTTTTCCGCAACGCCTCTTTCTGGGGGTTATCCGGGTTCAGGCTGATCACATCGGCAGTCTGGAAGCCGCACTCCGCTTTCAGTTTTGCCACCTCATTGCTATAGGCTTCCAGGATCTGGTCCTGGGAGGCGTCTGCCGGAAGATCCCGGGTGTGCCATTGCTCGAAGCGAATGCCCTTGCCGGCCAGCAGTTCCCGGATTTCGGACGGATTTTCGGTGACCGTGCGGGCGGTCTCGGGCTGGCTCTGATCAAAGATACTCAAGGTAGTCATGGTCGAACCCTCATGGTTTCAAGCTCACATTCAAACAGGAATTCAAAGGCCTCAACATGGCGCAGACAGTCGGCCATG
Source organism: Marinobacter subterrani (assembly GCF_001045555.1). NCBI lineage: Bacteria > Pseudomonadati > Pseudomonadota > Gammaproteobacteria > Pseudomonadales > Marinobacteraceae > Marinobacter > Marinobacter subterrani. The sequence continues at coordinate 108,373 of NZ_LFBU01000001.1, read as the reverse complement.
GTCTTTCCCCAGGTGTAGAGACCGTGGCCGCGAATCAGGTAACCGGGCTGTTCCGGATGGGCGCGAAACCAGTCCCGGGTCTGCTGCGCCAGAGCACCTATATCCTGGGTATTGTCGAAAACCGGAACGGTCAACACCGACTCATGGGTTTCAACGCCGGCAAAGGCTTTCTGGAGTTCATAGCCTTCCAGTTCCAGTGGCTGGCCCGGGGTCAGCAGCCGGCTCAACACGGTTGCCTTGACCGAATGGGTATGCAGCACCGCGCCAACATCGGGAAAAACCTCATACAATATGGTGTGCAACCGGGTTTCCGCCGACGACCGGCAGGCACTCTGCACCGCCCGGCCCGCCAGATCCACCACCATGACATCGCCCGCACCGAGTTGCCCCTTATGGCGACCCGACACGGTGATGGCAATGTGCTCCCCGTCTATGCGCGCCGAGTAATTGCTGCTGGTCGCCGGCGACCAGCCTTGCTGGTACAGAAAGCGCCCGGCTTCAACAATCGCCTCGGCGGCCACGGCGTATCGGGTTACATCAAACACGGCTTCTCTCCCGGGGTTGTGGGTGCCTTCGACGGGCTCAATTGCCGACATTATAGGGGTGCAGGGGCGGCCCGCAAATGGTGTCGTACGGCAATCAGATCGGCGACCACCGATATGGCAATTTCTGCGGGTGTCTTGCTGGGAATATCGACGCCAATGGGGGCCCGCAAACGCTCAAGAACCCGGGCTTCGATGCCCAGGGACGCCAGTCGTTCGCGCCTGGCCTCCGAAGTTCTCCGGGACCCCATCGCACCAATGTAAAACGCTTTCGAGTGCAGCGCCGCCAGTAACCCCATGTCGTCGATACGTGGGTCGTGGGCCAGGGCAAGAATGCCGGAAAACTCGTCGTTGAAGTCTTCGGCTATCAGGTCATCAGGCAAGCGCCGGTCCAGCGGAATATGCCGGTATCCCCAGCCGTCGGCAAAGGCTTCCCGGGGTTCACAGAGGGTCACGGAAAAATCCGCCGCTGTGGCGAACTCGGTGACGTAACGGGCCACCTCGCCAGAGCCAATCAGCAGCAGCCGGCACTCTGGTTGCAGCGAGTGCACCATCAGCTCACCGTCAAATGTTACAGACGAACGATCCCTGGATTGCCGAAACTCAAGTGTCGCCTCACCCTGCAGCGGCACCCGCCGGATAACCGGTTCGCGACTGGTCAACGCCTCCGCCAAGGCACGGACATGGTCTTTTCCAGCCGCACTGTGAAGCGGCTCGACAAGCAGGCGGATGCGGCCACCACAGGGCAACTGGAACTGATCGCGGTCGTCGTCGGAAATGCCGTAATCAATCAGTACAGGATGCTCCGGCCCCTTGTCGGCCGTGCGTCTGAGCAGATCTTCTTCCAGACACCCACCAGACACCGAACCGCTCCACTGGCCGGATTCACCAATGGCCAGCCAGGAACCCACGGGGCGCGGTGACGAACCCCAGGTTTCCACAATGGTGCACAACCAGGCGTTCTGGCCCTGTTCCAGCCAGTTCGCGATGTCGCGAATCACGGACTGATGGCCAGCGGCCAGCGAGGATCGGGAAGCATCCATATCAGCCCTCCGCTTTCAGTGGCAGACGGCGCTGGCGTTTACCGGTCAGGGCAAACAGGGCGTTGCCCAGGGCCGGAATCACCGGCGGCACGCCCGGCTCGCCGACACCGGTTGGCGCTTCGGCGCTGTCCAAAATATCCACCACCACCTCCGGGCGCTCGTACTGGCGCATTAACCGGTAATCATGGAAATTGCTTTGCTGCGCTTCGCCATTTGTCAGGGTGATTTCACCATAGAGCGCGGCGGTCAGGCCAAACAGGATGCCGCCTTCGATCTGGTCTTCCACAATGCGGGGGTTTACGACCTGGCCGCAGTCCACGGCACAGGCCACCTTGTAGACCCGGATCGCTCCGTTCTCGACTCCGGCCTCGACAACCTGCGCCACATAGGTCCCGAAGCTCCGCATCAGGGCAATTCCCCTGGCCCGGCCCTGCGGCGCGGGCTCCGCCCAGTCGGCCAGGCGTGCAGCACGGTCGAGCACCGCAAGGTACCTTGGCTCGGACGCCAGCAGCCGGCGCCGAAACCGGTAGGGATCCTCTCCGGATTCATGGGCGAGTTCATCCATGAAGGTTTCCACAGCAAAGCCATTATGGGAATAGCCCACCGATCGCCACCAGGTGATGGGTACGCCGGGATCCGTGTGGGTGTGGCGGATATCGATGTTGTCCACCTGATAGGGGTACTCAATGGCCCCTTCAATGGCGGACATATCCTTGGGCGTGGCAATGCCCTCCGCCATCAGGCCCACCTTGCCCAGGGTGTCGTACATGAATTTCGGCGCCCAGGGGAACTGGGCTGGCGCGGCGTTACGCACGAACCAGCCGAGAATCTGGGGGCCGACGATCTGGTGGTGCCAGCCGGTCAGCTCACCGCCGGAAAGGCTCGCCTTCATCCGGTGCAGCATGGCCGGGCGATAGAGGTCATGTCGGGTATCTTCTTCCCGGGACCAGATTACTTTGACCGGTCGCCTGACCCGATACGCCAGGGCGGCCGCTTCTTCAATGTAATCCTGCGTCAGCCGGCGGCCAAATCCACCTCCCAGGAAGGTGGTGTGAATCGTGACATCCTCCGGCCCCAGGTCAGTCGCCCTGGCAACCGCGATGCGACCAAGATCCGGCGCCTGGGTCGGTGCCCAGACCTCCATGTGATCATCCCGATACCAGGCGGTGGCATTCATTGGCTCCAGGGTGGCGTGGGCGAGATAGGGCTGAGCATATTCAGCTTCCAGCACCCGGTCCGCTCCTTCCAGCACGCCGTCGAAGCTGCCTTCGCTGCGCTCTGACTCACCCGGGTTGTCATCGGCTGCAGCGCGATACGATGCAAAGACATCATCCGTGGATACCGAAAGCGCCCCGGAAAAATCCCAGTCGACCGTCAATGCTTCCTGGGCCTTGCGGGCACGCCAGTATTTATCGGCAACCACCGCGACACCCCGGTCGGTTTCGAATACGTCAAGCACTCCGGTCATCGACCGGACTTCATCACCATTAAAACCAAGCACACGGCCCCCGTGCCTGGACGGCCTGGCGATCACGCCGTAGACCATGTCTGGCAATTCCATGTCTATGCCATACACCGCCGTGCCGGTAGATTTGGCCCTGGCATCCAGCTTGCCCCGGTTTTTGCCAATGTACTTCCATTCATGGCGGGGTTTGAGGGCAATGTCTCCGCGCACCACCTCTTTTGCAGCCAGCTTTACCAGCTTGCCGTAAGCCATGGAATCCATGCCGTTGGGGTGCACCACCCGGCCTTCACTGGCGCTGCATTCTGCGGCATCCACCTTCCAGACCCGGGCAGCCGCCATTACCAGCATCTGACGGGCTTGCGCCCCGGCAATTCTCAGGGGCTCCCAACTGGTCGCCATGCTGGTGCTGCCGCCGGTGAGCTGCAGTTTATACAGGGGGTTACGGTATTCATCCGCAACCGGTGCGAAACGAGGGGTGATTCGCTCCGGCGCTACTTCCAGCTCTTCGGCAATCAGGGTGGTCAGGCCAGTATAGGTTCCCTGCCCCATTTCAACGCGTGCCAGGGTAAAAAACACGTCATCGGTTTCGGTCAGTTCCAGCCAGGCATCCGGGCGCCATTCACCGGATTCCGGCTTATAGCCGGTCTGGATTCCGGAACATCCCGGCAGCGCCAGGGAAACCACCAGGCTGCCGGAGGCGCCAGCGCTGACTTTGAGAAAATTCCGTCGATTCAGAGCCATCTCACGCCTCCTGGCCGTTTGATGGGCCAGCGGCGACGGATTCCACCGCGGCAATGATCCGGGAGTAGGTTCCGCACCGGCACAGGTTACCAGCCATGGCGGCAACAATGTCGTCCCGCGACGGGGCCGGATTGCTGGCCAGCAAGTGTGCCGCACTCATGATCTGTCCTGACTGGCAGTAACCGCATTGTGGAACACCCTGCGCAATCCAGGCTTCCTGCAGGGCGTGAAGCCGGTCACTGCCACCCAGCCCCTCAATCGTCTCCACCCGGCCACCGGCCGCCATTTCAACCGGCGTTGAGCAGGACCGCGCGGGCTGGCCGTTCAGATGCACGGTGCAGGCACCGCAGAGCCCGGCCCCACAGCCGAATTTGGTGCCTTTCAGGCCCAGTTCATCGCGGATTACCCACAGCAGCGGCGTATCCGCCTCCACATCCAGCGAATGTTGCTGCCCGTTGACTGTCAGCCTCAATGCCATTCCTGCGCTCTCCCCTGGGCGCCCTGGTTCGGGGCGCCGGATTTATCGTTCTTTTGTTTTGGCGGAATCAATCAACTGTTACTTGATGACTTCCTCACCTTCCTTGTTGACCCAGATTTTGCGCTCGCCGGATTCCAGTTTGCCATTGGCATCCCAGACCTCCCGATTCGTGGTCGCCTCTTCCACCTTGCCGTTGTCGTTCCAGATAACTCGATCCTTGCAGCCAGCCAGCGCCAGCATTGCGCATACAACCAGGATTGCTTTTTTCACGACGATCACCTCCGTTCGGCCATGTAACTGGCCACATTTTAAAGACATCAGAAACTGGAGCCGTCACCGGCTTCCGTGAATCTCACGATTATGCTGCTTGTCCCGTTCGCTCTTTCGCACCATGACATAAACCGCTCCGGTGCCGCCATGGTGTTTCTGGGCCGAATGGAAGGCCATAACATCCGTAAGCTCTGGCAACCACTTGGCAAGGTAGCTTTTCAGTTGGGCAACGCCATCCGGATTGCGCTCCCCCTTGCCATGCAGAATGATCACTGAACGCAGGCCATAGCGCACACAATCACCGACAAACGCAAACACCTCCCTGCGAGCCTGTTCCACCGTCATCCGGTGCAGATCGAGGCGGGCTTCAATGGGGTATTGTCCGAGCCGCAGCTTACGGAATACGCCATGCTGAATACCCGGGCGCTGCCAGCTCAGTACGTCATGGGCGGTGAGCGGTTCGACCATTTCGGATGTCAGCGGGTTGGTGTCCCGGACCGGGCTTTCCACGGCGGCCCGCTGGCGCTCAAGATGACCGGGCGTCAGTTCACGGGGTGTTGAAACCTCGGCGCGGTTGGGCTTGCGAATACGCCGGACATCTTTCATTTCCTCAAGGAAGCTGAGGCGTTCGTCTTTGGTAGTCATGGCATTACAATTAATGACCCGATTCAGGAGACGACTTTACCACCCGGCCCACCCGCCTTAAAGAAAACTGATCCGGGCCAGTCCCCTTGCGACCAAAATCTTAGGGCTGCAAGCGCATGTGGTGAACTACACTTCAGGCGGACAATAACAACCAGCGAGTGACAAAGGATATGGCCGCAGCGAACCAGGAACATGAGCACCCCCAGAACATCCGCGCCACCATGACGTTTCTGCGGGAGCATGCGCCTTTTTCCAGCATGGACGATGCGCATCTGGCGCACTTCGCGGAGAACGCCTCTATACAGTTCTACGCCGACGGCGACGTTGTCCTCTCACCCGACCAGGGCGTTGTAAAACGATTCTACGTCGTCAAACAGGGGCGGATTCGTGGCGAGCGCCATAATGACAAGGAAGACCGGACCGAGACCACCTTCGAAATCAGTCAGGGGGAGTGCTTTCCGCTCGCCGCCATCATAGGCGAACGACCAACACGAACCCTGCACCGGGCCTCCGGCGATACGTTTTGCCTCAGCATCGGGCAGGCGGCCTTCGTGAACCTGTTTGCCGAGAGCGAGCCGTTCCGGGATTTCTGCCTGCGGGGCGTCAGCAGCCTGCTGGATCAGGTAAACCGCCGAATTCAGTCCAGCGCCATGGCGTCGATGGGTTCCAGTACCTCCCTGGATACGCCACTGGAACGCTATGCCCTGCGCAACCCGATTGTCTGCTCTGCGGACCTGCCGGTTCGCAAGGCCGTGGCCCGGATGCATGAAAACAATGTCGGCAGTATTATTATCACCGACGACAGTCGTCATCCCGTCGGCATCTTTACCTTGCGGGACCTTCGCACGATGATTGCCGAGGACAAGGGATCACTGGATACACCGATCCGCCAGGTGATGACCCGGGATCCTTCCTGCCTGCCGGCCCAGGCCGACGCCTTTGAAGCGGCCATGCTGATGGCCGAGCATCATTTCGCCCATTTGTGCGTGGTCGACGACGAGCTCAAGCTGATTGGCGTGGTTTCAGAGCGTGACCTTTTCTCGCTGCAGCGCGTCGACCTGGTCAACCTGGCCCGCACCATCGGCACCGCCACCCACCTGCGCACTCTGGTGAGCCTTCGCACAGAGGTCTCCCGCCTGGTGGACGCCATGCTCGCCCATGGGGCCGACTCCGGGCAGGTGGTCAAGATTATTACCACCCTGAACGACGTCACCGTGCGACGGGTTCTGGAACTGAACATCAAGAAGAACGATCCGGGCATCCCCTTCACCTGGCTTACCTTTGGCAGTGAGGGTCGCCAGGAGCAGACGCTGCTGACCGACCAGGACAACGGCATCCTGTTCCAGACTCCGGAGGGCATGACCGACAACCAGGTACGGGAGATTCTCCTGCCGTTTGCCCTCAGGGTGAACGACGAACTGGCGGAATGCGGGTTTACCCTTTGCAAGGGCAACATCATGGCCAGCAACCCCAAGTTGTGTCTGAGCGACCGGGAGTGGGACGACTGGTTTATCCGGTTCATCGATGCCTCAACGCCGCAGAACCTGGTGTACTCCTCGATCTTTCTGGACATGAGAGCGGTTTTCGGCCCCACGTTGCCGCTGCAAGCCCTGCTCGAAAAGGTTCTGTCACGCATCCGTAAAAACCTGCTGTTCCAGAAAATGCTGGCGGGCAATGCCTTCCAGCGCAAGCCCCCGCTGACCATGTTCCGGAGCTTCCGCTACCTTTCCGAGGGCAACAAGCGTGCGCTGGATCTCAAACGCCAGGGCCTGGCGCCCTTCGTGGAAGCCGTCAGGGTTTTCGCCCTGGCCAACGGCGTAGAAACGGCCAACACCCTGGAGAGGATGGATGCGCTGGCGAAGAAGGGCGTGTTCGATCCCAAGGACGCCAACGCCTGGAAGGAAGGGTACAGCCTGATCCAGGCCATCCGGATGCGGGCCCATCAGGAAATGCTGGCAAAGGGTGAGGAACTCACCAACTATATCGATCCTGATGACCTGAACCCTCTGGACCGTCGCATCCTTCGGGAATCATTCAGGCAAGCCCAGCGTTTGCAGCAGAAACTCGAACTCACCTATCAACTCTGACCCTCGGGCAACGCCACATGCTGGAACAGATCAGACAATGGATTGCGCATCGCCGGGGCGGAAAAATTGGCAGCCACGACCCGGGCAACCTGCCCCATCCGAAGACACCGGGTGACCAGTTGCTCTCCGATTGTCGGCTGGTGGTGCTTGATCTTGAAACCACGGGGCTGAATGCGGCAAAGGATGAGGTGATCGCCATCGGAGCGGTAGCTATCCGGGGTGGCATCATCCACCTTGGCGACCAGTTTGATCTGATTCTGCGGCGCCCTGAGCTGGACATCCGGGAAACCGTCCTTATTCACGGGATCGGGCCCGAGGCACTGACCCAGGGACACGAAACCGAGGACGCCCTGCTCTATCTGCTTGAATGGATGAACGGCGACCCGATCCTGGCGTATCACTCAGCCTTTGATCAGAAGTTTCTGGAGAAAACCCTGCGAGCCCAGCTTGGCTACACATCAAACCACACCTGGATGGACGTCGCCGACCTGATGCCCGCCTTTTTCCCCGAGGCAAATACCGGCGGCAAAGGGCTTGACCACTGGGCGGAGTATTTCCGCCTGGAGGTCAGCGAACGGCACCACGCCGCTTCCGACGCACTGGCAACTGCCGAGTTAACGCTGGCAGCCCTGAACAAGGCCCAAAAAGGCGGCGTAAAAACCCTGAAGGATCTGCATCAAAAGCTGCATTACCACCGCCGTCTCAAAAACATGCATCGCTTTTGATTCTAAACCACGAACGGGCTCGCAGAATTTCATCAAATGTGCGGCAAATTACTGAGAATTAGACCTTTTGCCAATATCTATAAATCGCTTGACCGGTAAAGTCAGTAGAGACAACTAGTCGGAGAAGTACTTATATGAATAATAAATTCTCTAACCGAAGTGCCTCACCAGAAATCCACCCAACCTCCACAAAAACAACACAGGAGTGATCCTATGTCAGCAGGTCATAGCTACGACGCTGAGAAGTACTGGAAGGCGAATCTGCGCCTCATATTCGGGAGTCTGATTATCTGGGCCCTGGTTTCTTATGGCTTTGCCATTCTGCTTCGACCAATGCTTGCCGGCATTCACGTCGGTGGAACGGACCTGGGCTTCTGGTTTGCCCAGCAAGGTTCCATTCTTACGTTCATCGTCCTGATCTTCTTCTACGCCTGGCGTATGAACAAGATCGACGAACAATTCGGCGTGCACGAGGAGTAAGCAGCGATGAGCCAATTTGCGATTAACCTGATTTTTGTAGGGGGCTCCTTCCTCCTCTACATCCTTATCGCTATCTGGGCCAAGGCCGGTAGCACGAAGGATTTCTATGTCGCCGGCGGCGGCGTTCACCCGATTACCAACGGTATGGCGATCGGTGCAGACTGGATGTCAGCGGCGTCCTTCATTTCCATGGCTGGCCTGATTGCCGCCGGTGGTTACGCCAACTCTACCTTCCTGATGGGCTGGACCGGCGGTTACGTTCTGCTGGCCATGCTGCTCGCTCCGTACCTTCGGAAGTTTGGCAAGTTCACCGTTCCCGAGTTCATCGGTGATCGCTTCTATAGCAAGAATGCCCGCCTGGTGGCGGTTATCTGCCTGATCGTGGCGTCTGTCACCTACGTAATCGGTCAGATGGCCGGTGCCGGTGTTGCCTTCTCCCGCTTCCTGGAAGTAGACGCCACCATGGGTCTGATCATCGCCGCAGTGGTGGTCTTCGTGTACGCCGTACTCGGCGGCATGAAAGGCATCACCTACACCCAGGTTGCCCAGTACTGTGTACTGATCGTCGCCTACACCATTCCGGCAGTTTTCATCTCAATGCAACTGACCGGCAATCCCATTCCGGCCCTGGGCCTGTTCTCCACCCACGTGGATTCCGGCATGCCCATCCTGGACAAACTGAACCAGGTTATCACCGACCTGGGCTTCAATTCCTATACTGCCGATATCGACAACAAGCTGAACATGGTTCTGTTCACCCTGACCCTGATGATCGGTACTGCAGGTCTTCCCCACGTCATCATCCGCTTCTTCACCGTACCTAAAGTCGCTGATGCCCGCTGGTCTGCAGGCTGGGCTCTGGTGTTCATCGCCCTGCTGTACCTGACTGCACCCGCAGTTGCTTCCATGGCGCGCCTGAACCTGATGACCACCATCTATCCGGATGGCACCTCCGCGGCGCCGATCCAGTATGATGAGAGGCCTAACTGGATCAAGGAATGGGAAATTACCGGCCTGATCCAGTACACGGACAAAAACGAAGATGGCCGCATCCAGCTCTACAACGATGCGCCCTCCTTCGAGCAGGAAGCGGACCGTCGTGGCTGGAAAGGCAACGAGCTGGTAGTTAACCGGGACATCCTGGTGCTGGCCAACCCGGAAATTGCCAACCTTCCGGGCTGGGTTGTTGGTCTGATTGCAGCCGGTGGTCTGGCAGCGGCACTGTCGACGGCGGCAGGTCTGTTGCTGGCGATCTCGTCGGCTGTCAGTCACGACCTGATCAAGGGTTCGATCAACCCGAATATCTCGGAGAAAGGCGAATTGATGGCTGCCCGGATCTCCATGGCCGTAGCCATCGTGGTAGCCACTTACCTGGGCGCCAACCCTCCGGGCTTTGCGGCACAGGTGGTGGCACTGGCGTTCGGTATTGCCGCAGCCTCGCTGTTCCCGACACTGATGATGGGTATCTTCTCCAAGCGGGTGAACAACAAGGGCGCAGTTGCCGGCATGCTGGCAGGCCTGGCCTTCACCCTGACCTACATCTTTGTATACAAGGGCTGGCTGTTCATCCCGGGCACCAACAACCTTCCTGATACTCCGGAAAACTGGGTACTGGGCATTTCGCCGCTGTCTATCGGCGCGATTGGTGCAGCCGTCAACTTTGCGGTAGCCTTCATTGTGTCCAACGCAACTGAAGAACCGCCCATTGAGATTCAGGAGTTGGTTGAAAGCGTTCGTTACCCACGTGGGGCGAGTCAGGCTCAAGACCACTAAGCAGCAACTCAACCTGATTCACTCAATGAGTTAACGGGTTGAAACTGGGCGGGCTTCCTCAATGAGGAAGCCCGTTCTTTTTTTGAGGAAGTCGTTTTATGTTCTGGAATCTGATTGCCACTGTCTTTTGCGGCCTCGGCGCTGCCGGCATCGCCCTGGGTATCCGCGCCGTCAGCCGTAACAAGGCGCCCCGGTGGCTGATACCGGTATTCGCCGGCGCCGGCATGCTCGGTTATCTCATCTATGGTGAATACACCTGGTACGACCACAAGAAAACGCTGCTGCCAGAGGAGGCTATTGTCGTCGACACTGAAAGCGATGGGATCCTGTGGCGCCCATGGACCTTTGTGTTCCCCTATGTCACTGCATTCTCGACGGTGGATGTTAAGAGTATCAGTCGTGACACCAGCAACCCGGATATCGTGCGCTTCACCCTTTACCGGTTCGAACAGAAACTCGCGGACGCTGTCTCTCACCGGGTCCACATCATGAATTGCCAGTCCCGTGAACTGGTGCCCCTGGGCTCGGATGGAACGCCCCGGGTCGATAACATGAAAATCCTGGCGCCTGACGATCAACTGGTTGAGACGGTTTGCACAGACTAGCGACCCGACCGGGTAATTCGTTAATCTACTGCAAAACGCAGTGGTCCGGGCTCAGGATCCGGTACTGGTTTAACGGGAAGCGCTTTTGATGATTAGTGCCTGGCTACTGGTTCTTATCTCAATCACCTACATTTCAGTCCTGTTTGTGATCGCCTGGGCGGGCGACAAACATCCGGGGCTGTATCGCCGGCGCCTGGCACGAACCCATATCTATGCCCTGTCACTGGCAGTTTACTTTACCTCCTGGACCTTCTACGGTGCTGTTGGCCGAGCCACCCAGGAAGGCCTCGGCTTTCTGCCGATCTATCTCGGGCCGCTGCTGGTCTTCGTTTTTGGCGCGCCCCTTCTACGCCGCATTATTTACATCAGCAAGCGCAATAACAGCACCTCCATCGCCGACTTCATCGCCTCCCGTTACGGAAAATCCCAACTACTGGCCGCAATGATTGCGACCTTTGCGCTGATTGGCAGCGTTCCCTACATTGCCCTGCAGTTGAAAGCGATTGCCATGGGATTCAACGTGCTGTCAGCGACGGGCGCAGGGCATGCAGAACTGAGTTCGGCAGCCTGGAACGATTCCGCCTGGTACATCACCTTGGCGCTGGCAGTCTTTACAGTGCTTTTTGGCACCCGACACCTGGAGTCCACGGAGCACCACAGAGGCATGATCCAGGCGGTTGCCTTCGAATCACTGATCAAACTCGTGGCTTTTGTTGCCGTTGGGCTTTTCGTGGGCTACGGGCTGTATGGCGGGTTCGGTGACCTGTTTGCCCGGGCCAGAGAAGCAGACCTGATTGGTACGCTCACTACCAACGGCGTCGAGGCCCCGGCGTTTATCACCCAGACTCTGATCGCGATGCTGGCAATTATCTGCCTGCCACGGCAATTCCATGTCATGGTCGTGGAAAATACTGATCATCGCGATTTCGAGATTGCCCGCTGGGCAATGCCCATCTACCTCATCGTTGCCAGTGCATTCGTGCTTCCCATCGCTGCCGCGGGACTTTTATCGCCGGAAGCAGCAGCAGGCAACCCTGATATCCTGATCCTGCAACTGCCAATCATGGCAGGTAAGGAATGGCTCGCCATATTGGCCTTCCTCGGTGGTGGTTCGGCTGCCGCTGCCATGGTCATAGTCTGTTCGGTCGCTATTGCCACCATGGTCAGTAACGAAATCATCATGCCCGCCCTGCTGAAATTCTTCCGGCCAGGCATGAATCGGCGTAACGACCTCAGTTATCTGCTGCTGAGCATCCGGCGGGTGGCCATCTTTGTGGTTCTTCTGACGGCCTACGGTTTCTATCGAATGGCCGGGGAAGACTACAGTCTCACGGCCTTCGGGTTGCTCTCTTTCGCTGCAGCCGCACAGTTTGGGCCAGCGCTTGTCGGCGGCATAATCTGGCGAAAAGGCAATTACACGGGGGCGGTATGGGGCCTCGGGCTGGGCTTTCTGATGTGGTGCTACACCCTGCTCCTGCCCGCCCTGGCAACCACAGGATGGGTAACCGATACCCTGATAAACCATGGCATCTGGGGCCTGAGCTGGACCCGCCCCACCGCGTTATTCGGCTCAGAGCTGGACCAGACCAGCCATGGCATTATCTGGAGCCTCGGTATCAATACGGTGGTCTACATCGTACTTTCGATGCTGACCCGTCAGCGGGTGCGCGAGAAAATCCAGATTGCGTCTTTTTTTCACGACCCCCACCCCAGGGCGGAAACTGCCCAGCACCAGAGCTGGCAAGGCGAAATCCTGACCTCCGATCTACAGGCCCTGACGGACCGGTTCATGGGTGAGGATCGCTCGGAAACAATTTTCCGGAACTACGAGCGTCGTAACGCCATCCGGTTGCATCTGCACCGGCCCGCGTCAGCCCACCTCATGAAGTATATCGAACGTCAGTTGGCTTCGGTAATCGGGGCATCCACGGCGCGGGTGGTACTCGAATCCACTCTGACCGGCCGTGATATGCAGATCGAGGATGTGGTCAGCATTGTCGACGAAGCCTCACAGGCCATGACCTTCAGTCGCGAGCTACTGCAGTCGGCCATTGAAAATATCAGCCTGGGCGTTTCTGTGGTTAACCACCAGCAACAACTGGTGGTCTGGAATCACCGCTACCTTGAACAGTTTACCTACCCCAAGGGCTTTGTGAGAGTAGGACGCCCGGTGGAAGATCTGATGCGGTATAACCTGACGAACGCCAACCTGTCGGCCCGCAGAATTGACGAAGTGATCGCGGACCGATGCGCCAGCATGCGGGAGGGGCGCCCCATGTCCTATGAGCGGCAGCGGCCGGATGGCACTGTCCTCAGGATAGACGGCAGCCCTATTCCCGGCGGTGGTTATGTCACGACATTCCAGGATATTACCGCCATGCGTCGGACCGAGCAGGCTTTGAAGGAAACCAACATTTATCTGGAACAGCGGGTAAAAGAGCGAACCCAGGAACTGCAGGTCATCAACGAACAGATGCTCAAGGCAAAATCGGTTGCCGAGCAGGCCAACCAGAGCAAGACCCGGTTTCTGGCATCCGCCAGTCATGACCTGCTGCAGCCTCTCAATGCGGCCCGGCTGTTTACCTCGGCCCTGGCAGGCAAGGCCGAGAACACCGAGATGAAAGATCTGGTCACCCATATCGACAGTTCTCTCGGGGCCGCTGAAGAAATCATCAGCACACTGCTTGATATTTCCAAGCTCGATGCCGGTGCGCTGGAGCCGGACATCGGAGTCTTCCCCGTCAACGACATCATGCGCCATCTGGCCACCGATTTTTCAGCGATTGCTGCGGATCAGGACCTTGAACTACATGTTGTACCCAGCAGCGTCTGGATCCGGTCAGACGCCAAATTGCTGCGCCGTGTGATCCAGAATTTTCTGTCCAATGCCATACGCTACACCCCGGAAGGCAAGATTCTGCTTGGCTGCCGGCGATTGAAGGGGTATCTCCGTATCGAGGTCTGGGACACCGGTCCAGGCATACCCGACGACCAGCTGGCCCATATTTTCGAGGAGTTCCGCCGCTTCCAGCACGGCAGAGACAAAAAAGGTCTTGGGCTTGGCCTGGCCATCGTGGACCGGATCAGTGGCATGCTGAACCACCCGGTCAGCGTGCATTCGGTTCAGGGCCGTGGGAGTGTGTTTGGAATCACTGTACCCGTCGCGGCACCGGAGCAGAGCGAACCCTCTGTCACGAAATCTGCCTCCAGCTCGCGGCGAGTGTCTAACCTGGGTGGCCTGCATTTCCTGTGTATTGATAACGATCCTGCCATCCTGCAGGGCATGGTGGCGTTGCTGGGTAACTGGAAGTGTGACGTAACGGCGGCGGAAAGCCTCAACGATGCCATGGAAAAACTGGCCGGCCAGAAGCCGGACATTATACTTGCCGACTACCAGCTGGATGATAACAAGAATGGCCTGGACGCCATGGACGGCATCCGCGATGCTCTCAGCGAGGATATCCCGGGGATACTGATTACCGGGTATATGGCGCCGGACGTTCGGGAAGATGCCTTGTCCCGTGGCTACCAGATTCTCTACAAGCCGGTAAAACCCGCGGCCTTGCGCGCATTGGTTAACAAGTTACTCAAGCAGAAACGCTCATGACCGACCCCAAAGCTGATCTCAATCCGTTCGGAAAACTGACCTACCTGATTATCGATGACTTCGAGAACTTCCGTTTATCAATACGGCAGATGCTCCGTAGCTGCGGGGCTGACAAAATCGAACTGGTCGCTCACGCCACCCCGGCGATTCAATACTGCACCTACAACCACGTTGATGTAGTGCTCTGCGACTTTAACCTTGGCGAGGGCAAAAACGGCCAGCACATCCTGGAGGAACTACGCCACAAAAAGCTCCTGCAACGGTCGTCCCTGTTCCTGATGGTAACCGCAGAAACCTCCAAGGAAATGGTCATGGGCGCCCGCGAATATCAACCGGACGCCTACCTCACCAAACCGATTAACCGGGCCGTTCTTGAAAAGCGCCTGGAAAGCCTGATCAGCCAGCGCAATGCCCTCATGCCCATCAACCGGGAAATGGACCGGGAAAATTATCCGGAAGCCATTTCCCTGTGTCTTCAGGCATTGCCTCGACAACCCCGCTACAAAACCTGGCTGATGAAAACCCTGGGGGACCTGTATTTCCGGCTGGGTGACCTGGCCCACGCCATCAAGGTCTATGATGAAGTTCTTGCCCAGC
Source organism: Marinobacter subterrani (assembly GCF_001045555.1). Taxonomy (NCBI): domain Bacteria; kingdom Pseudomonadati; phylum Pseudomonadota; class Gammaproteobacteria; order Pseudomonadales; family Marinobacteraceae; genus Marinobacter; species Marinobacter subterrani. The sequence continues at coordinate 93,315 of NZ_LFBU01000001.1, read as the reverse complement.
GCGAGCTCTCCTGGGCAAAACTTGGCCGCTGCAAGGTACTTCTCGCCAAACGAAGCTTCGACGAAGCCGTAGAGGGCCTCCGTGAGCTTATCGCCAAACATCCGGACTATATGGAGGCTTACGATCTTCTGGCGGAGGGGCTTGAACGTCAGGGTCGGCCAAGCCAGGCACAACAAATCCTCGAGAAGGCCACTGAGCACTCGCCGAACGCCCTGCTCAGACAAAAGCACCTGGCAGAACTGGCGGGTTCCAATCAGGATATGGACACCGCGTCCGATGCATGGCGCCGGACCGTTGAACTGGGCACACATTCGATTCACGACAGCTCTGCCCACTACCTGGCGCTCGGCCAGACGCTTTCGGATCTGAGCGAGGGCGACCAGGAAGAGGACGGCGCCGTCCGGGCAAAGGAAGCACTTGCCGTACTCAAGAAGATGGAGAAGCGGTTTGCGGAAGAGGAAGGCATCAGTGTCCGCAGCCAGATCATCCAGTGCCGGGTGCTTGCAGGCCAGGGCCAACACAGACAGGCCGAAAACATTCTAGAAGCAATCCGCCCTGACCTTGAAAACACCTCATCGCTGGATGCGGACACCGGCCTCGACTATGCAAAAACCCTGTTCCGACTCAACCATGATGCCGAGGCAAAGCACCTGCTTGCAGATATGGCCCAACGCTGCAGTGAGGACCCTGAAACTCTGCAGAAAATCGAAAACCTTCTGGATGAACCTGTGGGATTCCGGCAGAAGATCAAAGCCCGTACGCTGAACCGGGATGGCATCAGGGCGTTCGAGTCAGGCAACCTGCAGGAAGCTGCGGAGACCTTCGCCAGGGCCCTGGAAATCGTGCCGGAGCACGCCGCCCTGAACCTTAACCTGGTTCAGGTACTGATGAAGGAATACGACAGCAATCCGGCGGCCTCCGGCCTGCTCAGTCGCTGTCAGTCCTGCCTGGACCGGTTATCCGGCCTGCCCGAACAACACCGTCAATACCGGCGTTATATCGCCTTACAACGCAAGCTCAAGGGGCTGATGGAATGAACAATCAGAACATAGATTTTTCGATGGTCCTTGCCTCCGCGGTTCACGATATGAAGAACTCGCTTGGCATGCTCCTGAACTCCCTGGACGAGCTCAGGAGCGAGCAACAGCATAGCCTGGGAGAATCCCCACGCTTCAATACCCTGCAGTATGAAGCAGAGCGCATGCATAACGATCTCGTTCAGCTCCTGGGTATCTACCGCCTGGGCGAGAATAATCTGTCCGCTCACATTGAGGAACATTTCGTTCCAGACTTCCTCTCAGAGCACCTCGCCCGGCATACACCCTTGCTTGAGGGGCTAGGCATCCACTGCTCCATCGAAGCCGACGACATTAACGGTTTTTTCGACGAGGACCTTTTGACCGGTGTATTGAACAACACCATTAACAACGCCATCCGTTATACCAGAAAAAAAATCCGCCTCACCGCCGGTGAAAGGGAAGGCTATCTTGTGATCGGGGTCGAAGATGATGGAGAAGGCTACCCGGAAAGTATGCAGCACGCCGGTACCCTGAATTTCAAATCCCTCGATTTCAAAAGCGGCAGTACCAGCCTGGGACTGTTTTTCGCATCCTCCGTTGCCAGGCTTCACAGCGAGGGAGACCGAAGCGGCTCCATCAAGCTGCATAACGGAGGAAGCCTGGGTGGTGGGGTGTTCGAGATCTGGCTGCCATGACAAACGCGTTTTAAACCAAGATTTCCCAAATTCCGGGCAATAAAAAACCCCAGCATCGAGGATACTGGGGTTTAAGGCATTAGGCGCCTGACGATGACCTACTCTCACATGGGCAACGCCACACTACCATCGGCGCTGGTCTGTTTCACTTCTGAGTTCGGGATGGGATCAGGTGGTTCCAGACCGCTATGGTCGTCAGGCAAAACGGTTGATCACTGGGGGACGAGATGGAACGGTGTGATGTTGATTTCAGAGCTTTTGGCTCTTGCGTTATCCGCAATTGTCTTGGGTGTTATATAGTCAAGCCGCACGAGCAATTAGTATCGGTTAGCTCAACGCCTCGCAGCGCTTACACACCCGACCTATCAACGTCCTGGTCTTGAACGGCTCTTCAGGGCCCTCGAGGGGCCAGGGAGATCTCATCTTGGAAGGGGCTTCCCGCTTAGATGCTTTCAGCGGTTATCCTGTCCGAACATAGCTACCGGGCAATGCCACTGGCGTGACAACCCGAACACCAGAGGTTCGTCCACTCCGGTCCTCTCGTACTAGGAGCAGCTTTCCTCAAATCTCCAACGTCCACGGCAGATAGGGACCGAACTGTCTCACGACGTTCTAAACCCAGCTCGCGTACCACTTTAAATGGCGAACAGCCATACCCTTGGGACCGGCTTCAGCCCCAGGATGTGATGAGCCGACATCGAGGTGCCAAACACCGCCGTCGATGTGAACTCTTGGGCGGTATCAGCCTGTTATCCCCGGAGTACCTTTTATCCGTTGAGCGATGGCCCTTCCATACAGAACCACCGGATCACTATGACCTACTTTCGTACCTGCTCGACGTGTCTGTCTCGCAGTTAAGCGGGCTTGTGCCATTACACTAACCGCATGATGTCCGACCATGCTTAGCCCACCTTTGTGCTCCTCCGTTACGCTTTGGGAGGAGACCGCCCCAGTCAAACTACCCACCACACAGTGTCCTTATCCCCGATCAGGGGACGAAGTTAGAACCTCAAACAGGTCAGGCTGGTATTTCAAGGTTGGCTCCACGATGACTGGCGTCACCGCTTCAAAGCCTCCCAGCTATCCTACACAAACATGCTCAAAGTTCACTGTGAAGCTATAGTAAAGGTTCACGGGGTCTTTCCGTCTAGCCGCGGATACACCGCATCTTCACGGCGATTTCAATTTCACTGAGTCTCGGGTAGAGACAGCGCCCCCATCGTTACGCCATTCGTGCAGGTCGGAACTTACCCGACAAGGAATTTCGCTACCTTAGGACCGTTATAGTTACGGCCGCCGTTTACCGGGGCTTCGATCAAGAGCTTCGCGCAAGCGCTAACCCCATCAATTAACCTTCCGGCACCGGGCAGGCGTCACACCGTATACGTCCACTTTCGTGTTTGCACAGTGCTGTGTTTTTAATAAACAGTCGCAGGGGCCTGGTATCTTCGACCGGCTTCCGCTCCACCCGCAGGGGCTTCACGTAATACCGGCGTGCCTTCTCCCGAAGTTACGGCACCATTTTGCCTAGTTCCTTTACCCGAGTTCTCTCAAGCGCCTTGGTATTCTCTACCTGACCACCTGTGTCGGTTTGGGGTACGGTCTCGAATAGCCTGAAGCTTAGAAGATTTTCCTGGAAGCAGGGCATCAATGACTTCCCGCTCTAAGAGCAGTCGTCGTCGCGTCTCGGCATTGTGGGACCGGATTTGCCTAACCCCACTGCCTACATGCTTAAACCGGGACAACCGTCGCCCGGCTCACCTAGCCTTCTCCGTCTCTCCATCGCAGCTATCCAAGGTACGGGAATATTAACCCGTTTCCCATCGACTACACCTTTCGGTCTCGCCTTAGGGGCCGACTCACCCTGCGCCGATTAGCGTTGCGCAGGAACCCTTGGTCTTCCGGCGTGCGGGTTTTTCACCCGCATTGTCGTTACTCATGTCAGCATTCGCACTTCTGATACCTCCAGCAAGCTTCTCAACTCACCTTCGCAGGCTTACAGAACGCTCCCCTACCCCGCATACTATGTATGCAGCCGCAGCTTCGGTGACCAGTTTGAGCCCCGTTACATCTTCCGCGCAGGCCGACTCGACTAGTGAGCTATTACGCTTTCTTTAAAGGATGGCTGCTTCTAAGCCAACCTCCTAGCTGTCTGAGCCTTCCCACATCGTTTCCCACTTAACTGGTACTTGGGGACCTTAGCTGGCGGTCTGGGTTGTTTCCCTCTTCACGACGGACGTTAGCACCCGCCGTGTGTCTCCCGGATAGTACTCACAGGTATTCGGAGTTTGCATCGGGTTGGTAAGTCGGGATGACCCCCTAGCCGAAACAGTGCTCTACCCCCTGTGGTATTCGTCCGAGGCGCTACCTAAATAGCTTTCGGGGAGAACCAGCTATCTCCGGGCTTGATTAGCCTTTCACTCCGATCCACAAGTCATCCCCTGGCTTTTCAACGACAGTGGGTTCGGTCCTCCAGTTGATGTTACTCAACCTTCAACCTGCTCATGGATAGATCGCCCGGTTTCGGGTCTATGCCCAGCGACTAAATCGCCCTATTCAGACTCGGTTTCCCTACGGCTCCCCTAAACGGTTAACCTCGCCACTGAACATAAGTCGCTGACCCATTATACAAAAGGTACGCCGTCACGGAACAAGTCCGCTCCGACTGCTTGTACGCATACGGTTTCAGGATCTATTTCACTCCCCTCACAGGGGTTCTTTTCGCCTTTCCCTCACGGTACTGGTTCACTATCGGTCAGTCAGGAGTATTTAGCCTTGGAGGATGGTCCCCCCATGTTCAGACAGGATACCACGTGTCCCGTCCTACTCGATTTCACCAGACTCAGGTTTCGGATACGGGGCTATCACCCACTATGGCGGCACTTTCCAGAGCCTTCTCCTACCAGTTGTCCAGCTTAAGGGCTAGTCCCCGTTCGCTCGCCGCTACTTAGGGAATCTCGGTTGATTTCTTTTCCTCGGGGTACTTAGATGTTTCAGTTCCCCCGGTTCGCCTCTTACACCTATGTATTCAGTGCAAGATACCGACCCGAAAGTCGGTGGGTTTCCCCATTCAGAAATGCCCGGATCACAGCTTGTTTGCCAGCTCCCCGAGCCTTATCGCAGGCTTCCACGTCTTTCATCGCCTCTGACTGCCAAGGCATCCACCGTATGCGCTTAGTTGCTTGACTATATAACCCCAAGACAACTGTGTTCCAACTATCAACCACCTGGTAACCCAGGGCGTCAATAAGTGGAGACAGTTCCTTGAAGCGATATAACAACCACTTCAACGACAACACCGGATAACGCTTGAAATCGTTATCACTCTGATCAATGAATTCCGGAGATAATGGAATCCATCAATCGTGTTCTATCTCGTCCAATTTGTTAAAGAGCAAATCTGACCCAGTGATCAGAAAGGAAGGCTTCATCATCATGAAACATTCGTTTCTGTACACTGCTAACCGAAGTTAGTCAGTTATGTAAGCATCGATCGTTCAGGCTTTTGGTGGAGCCAGGCGGGATCGAACCGCCGACCTCCTGCGTGCAAGGCAGGCGCTCTCCCAGCTGAGCTATGGCCCCTCGATCTTCCACACAAGCCAGGCCGTTTAACCTAAGCTATAGAATTGTGTGGATCTAGGCGTGTCTGGGCGCCGCATAGCCTGCTATGCAAGTCCGGACACAACGACGAGCCACGCAATTCTGGTGGGTCTGGGTGGACTTGAACCACCGACCTCACCCTTATCAGGGGTGCGCTCTAACCACCTGAGCTACAGACCCAATTATCACTGCATCTTGCGCCACCTGAGCTGCGTTGCAGTCTTCGTTCACTCGGTCACGTACTTATGTACGCTCCCTCGCTCTCTCAGCCTGCGCCTTGTCAGCTGTCACAATCTACAGCGCTAATGCCTGCTTCACTTTAAAGCGTCGCAGCCATCGGGCCTGCAAAGACCCTTTTGCTCTCTTTATTAGCCAACCAAGTAATTCGTGTGGACTCTGACCGAAGCATTCGGCTTCGTTTAAGGAGGTGATCCAGCCGCAGGTTCCCCTACGGCTACCTTGTTACGACTTCACCCCAGTCATGAACCACACCGTGGTGATCGTCCTCCCGAAGGTTAGACTAACCACTTCTGGTGCAATCCACTCCCATGGTGTGACGGGCGGTGTGTACAAGGCCCGGGAACGTATTCACCGTGACATTCTGATTCACGATTACTAGCGATTCCGACTTCACGCAGTCGAGTTGCAGACTGCGATCCGGACTACGACGCGTTTTGTGAGATTGGCTCCCCCTCGCGGGTTTGCAGCCCTCTGTGCGCGCCATTGTAGCACGTGTGTAGCCCTGGCCGTAAGGGCCATGATGACCTGACGTCATCCCCACCTTCCTCCGGTTTGTCACCGGCAGTCTCCCTAGAGTTCTCAGCCGAACTGCTAGCAACTAGGGATAGGGGTTGCGCTCGTTACGGGACTTAACCCAACATCTCACGACACGAGCTGACGACGGCCATGCAGCACCTGTGTCAGAGTTCCCGAAGGCACCAATCCATCTCTGGAAAGTTCTCTGCATGTCAAGGCCAGGTAAGGTTCTTCGCGTTGCGTCGAATTAAACCACATGCTCCACCGCTTGTGCGGGCCCCCGTCAATTCATTTGAGTTTTAACCTTGCGGCCGTACTCCCCAGGCGGTCAACTTAGTGCGTTAGCTGCGCCACTAAGACTTCAAGAGTCCCAACGGCTAGTTGACATCGTTTACGGCGTGGACTACCAGGGTATCTAATCCTGTTTGCTCCCCACGCTTTCGCACCTCAGTGTCAGTGTTGGTCCAGGTAGCCGCCTTCGCCACTGGTGTTCCTTCCTATATCTACGCATTTCACCGCTACACAGGAAATTCCACTACCCTCTACCACACTCTAGCCTGACAGTTCGAAATGCCGTTCCCAGGTTAAGCCCGGGGCTTTCACATCTCGCTTATCAAACCACCTACGCGCGCTTTACGCCCAGTAATTCCGATTAACGCTTGCACCCTCCGTATTACCGCGGCTGCTGGCACGGAGTTAGCCGGTGCTTCTTCTGTGAGTAACGTCAATCCTCCAGAGTATTAATCTGAAAGCCTTCCTCCTCACTGAAAGTGCTTTACAACCCGAAAGCCTTCTTCACACACGCGGCATGGCTGGATCAGGGTTGCCCCCATTGTCCAATATTCCCCACTGCTGCCTCCCGTAGGAGTTCGGGCCGTGTCTCAGTCCCGATGTGGCTGATCATCCTCTCAGACCAGCTACGGATCGTCGCCTTGGTAGGCCTTTACCCCACCAACTAGCTAATCCGACATAGGCACATCCAATAGCGCAAGGTCCGAAGATCCCCTGCTTTCCCCCGAAGGGCGTACGCGGTATTAATCCGGGTTTCCCCGGGCTATCCCCCACTACTGGGCAGTTTCCTATGCATTACTCACCCGTCCGCCGCTCGTCAGCGGGGTGCAAGCACCCCCTGTTACCGCTCGACTTGCATGTGTTAAGCCTGCCGCCAGCGTTCAATCTGAGCCATGATCAAACTCTTCAGTTTAAATCATACAAGAATCCGAAGATCCTCTATTCTTGCTCAAGACAAAACTCAATTTCGACGAGTCACTGTCCTGATATTTCGTATCCGAAATACCTCGGCCAGCGCCCACACGAATTACTTGGTTAACTTTTTAAAGAGCGTTTGAGCCGTTGCTCAATCAAGGTGGCGTATTCTACATCCTTCCGCCGCCTTGTCAACCGTTTATTTCGAAGATTTTCTGCTGCAAATTTTCGAATACTTTCAAACAGTTGCCTTCCGAATCCGGAGCCGACTCAGTGGCCTGCCCCTCGAAAGAGATGCGCATTCTACAGACCTGCGCCGGGGTGTCAACGGTTCACTTTAACTTTTTTTTCAGAACAACCAAAACTGCCAAAATGCGCCCACCATAAATCCAGTCAGCAGAAGCAGAAGTCAAACCTCAACCTTCACGGCACCCGCGGCACGACGGGCTTTCTCACGCGCCTGCTCGATCGAGACCCCTGTTGCCAGTGCCACACCCATGCGGCGCCGACCCTTGAGCTCCGGTTTGCCGAACAGGCGTAGCTGGGTGTCCGGCTCTGCAAGAGCCTCTTCCAGCCCGGAGTACGCCACCTCTGATGATTCACCTTCTGGAAGAATAACCGCAGACGCCGAGGGGCCATTCTGCCGGATCGACGGAATGGGCAAACCGAGTATGGCCCGGGCGTGAAGCGCGAACTCCGAGATGTCCTGGGAAACAAGCGTTACCAGGCCCGTATCATGGGGGCGTGGGGAAACCTCTGAGAACCAGACATTATCGCCCTTAACAAATAGCTCAACCCCATAAATGCCATAGCCACCCAGGTTCTCGACCACGGCACGGGCAATTTCTGCCGAGCGGTCAAAGGCCAGGGGCGCCATTGCCTGAGGCTGCCAGGATTCGCGGTAATCCCCTTCTTCCTGCCGGTGACCTATGGGCTCACAGAAAGAAACGCCACCCCGGTGCTTTACCGTGAGCAAAGTGATCTCATAATCAAAATCCACAAACCCCTCTACGATCACCCTGCCCTTGCCGGCACGACCACCGGACTGGGCATACTCCCACGCCGCCTCAATATCGCTTTCTGCCTTGACAGTACTCTGCCCCTTTCCGGAGGAACTCATAACCGGCTTCACCACCAGTGGCAACCCGACCTCCTTTACAGCGGCCAGGTACTCTTCACGTGTTCCGGCGAACCGATAAGGAGAGGTCGGCAACCCCAGTTCTTCCGCAGCAAGACGTCGGATACCTTCACGGTTCATAGTAAGGTTGACCGCCCTGGCTGTCGGAATCACGCGATACCCCTCTTCCTCAAGCTTGACCAGCTCAGGCGTTGCGATGGCTTCGATTTCGGGGACGATGAGATCCGGCTTTTCCTGCTCAATAATGCGGCGCAGGGCTTGCCCGTCCAGCATGTCGAGAACATGGCTTCGATGGGCAACCTGCATAGCCGGCGCATCAGCGTAGCGATCGACCGCGATTACCTCGACGCCATAACGCTGCAACTCGATGACCACTTCCTTGCCAAGTTCGCCAGAGCCGCAAAAGAGAACCCTGAACGCGTTACCTTTCAGAGGAGTACCAATTCGCACAATGTCAGTCATTATCTATAAGCGCCTTTTAACTCTGAATCAGCGATTTCTTTTCACGCTCCGCGACCTTCCGGAGCACGTCCCGCCTTTCCTCATTATTCATTCGGGCCCATCGGGTAATTTCATCACCACTTCGATGACAGCCCACGCAAACATCGTCATCATCCAGAGCGCAAATGCTTACACAAGGAGAGCGCACCTTGTCAGCCCTGCTCACCTTTCCGGCTCCCAGGGTTTCAGCTCCCTGCGGTAACGGGCGGCATTCTCCACGTAATGCTGCGCGCTCATTTCCAGCATCTTCTGCTGGTTGTCGTTCAGTTGCCGCTTGATCTTGCCGGGCGAGCCGATAACCATCGAGCCATCCGGTATCTCCATACCCTCCGGGATCAGCGCGTTGGCACCAATAAGGCAATGCTTGCCAATCTTCGCGCCGTTGAGAACCACTGCATTGATGCCAATCAGCGAATAGTCACCAATCTCACAGCCGTGCAGCATCACTTTGTGGCCAACGGTGACCCCCCGCCCCAATGTCAGAGGTATGCCCGGGTCGGTGTGCAGAACCGCACCGTCCTGAACATTGGATTCCGGCCCGATCGTAATCAACTCGTTATCACCCCGGATAACCGCATTGAACCACACGCTGGAATTTTCAAAGAGGCGGACGCGGCCGATCACCGAGGCATTCTCAGCGACAAACTGCCCCTCTCCCTCGAACTCGGGCACTCGGTCGTTAAGCTGGTAAAACATGTCAGCCTCCTTCAGGCGGCTCAAGCAAGTCAATTCCGGCACCATAAACAGCGTTCAGGAAATCCACCAGAACCACCGCGGATAGCCCCCAAATCTGGTATCGCTCCCAGCGATAGCATGGCACGTAAAAGGTATGGTCCAGAAAGTAAAGAGCATCCGTTCTTTCCCGCCGATCTTCAAGAAAAAACGAGAGTGGCACCCGAAATATGCTTTCAATCTCGTAAGGATTAGCCTCCAGAGGATGATCCCCGGGAATGACACCCACGTAGGGCGTTACCAGAATACCGTGACGGGACATAACCTGGCTGAGCGGTGCAATAATCTGCACCTGATCCGGTGGCAGACCAATCTCTTCGTGGGTCTCCCGCAGCGCCGTGGCCGCCAGCGAAGGATCGCCAGGGTCACGTTTTCCGCCCGGATACGCAACCTGTCCCCGATGAGTGCTCAAATTTTCCGACCTGAGCGTAAAAATCATTTCCGGGTTACGGTGATCGTCCGTTATGGGTACTAATATACCGGCTTCCGGATAGTCCAGCGCTAATTGCCGGGGGGCATAGCCGGCGAGGCGCTCGGCGAGTAAATCACGCAAATTTTGTCTCCATGGTACATCCTGATGCCGGATGAGACAGAGCCAGCCTGGATCGTTAAACTGACTAAATACACCAATTCCAGTAAACGGGGAAAATCATGAAGTACTGCAGCACCTGCGGCCATCCGGTTGAACAACGCATCCCCGAAGGTGATAACCGCCACCGCTATGTCTGTGTCAGCTGCGAAACCATACATTACCAGAATCCGCGCATTGTCGCCGGCACGGTTCCGGTCTGGGGCGGCAAAATACTCCTGTGCCGACGGGCAATTGAGCCGCGTTATGGCTATTGGACACTCCCTGCCGGATTTATGGAGAACGCCGAGACCACTGTTGAAGCCGCTGAACGTGAAACTCTTGAGGAAGCCCTCGCCGAGGTAAACATCGAAGGCCTCTACTCTATCATCGACGTTCCGCACATTAACCAGGTGCACATGTTCTATCGGGCGACCCTCAAGGACGGGCAGTTCGGTGCCGGTGAGGAGTCTCTTGAAAGCAAACTGTTCGGGTTTGACGAGATTCCCTGGGACGAGATCTCCTTCCCGACCGTAAGGCGCACTCTTGAACTTTTCCTTGAGGACGCGAGAAACGAATCCTTCGGCGTTCATGTCAGCGACATTCGTCATTCGATGTCAGCCGCCCGGGCCAAAACCGACTGAGGGGGTTTCCGCGCAGGGCGCTAGAACTCTTCCAGCCGATAGATTTCGTAGGCGGGCTCTTCATACGGGTGAGCCCGTTTAAGCGCCGCAAGCGCATCCCGGATGAAGTCGTCCTCGCAAACCAACTCCACCTTGTACTCATCGACCGTTTCAACCTCCCCCGCTTTGCCAAGGAAAGGATCGCTTCCTTCCAGCGGGCGAAACTGGCCTCTGCCGAGGCACTGCCAGGCACAACTGTCGTAATCGCCAATGCGACCGGCCCCGGCATCAAACAATGCCTGCTTGGTTGCCCCAACATGAGTTTCCGGAACGAAATAACACATCTTGTACATCGAAAACCCTCCTCCTGATCGGATATTTTTTGTACAGATTAATAGCTTAGACACTTACCCACAGAATCTGTGGATAACTCTGGGGAAAGTTTTTGGGAACACGCCCCCGAACCCCGTAATCACTGCACTCTTGTCAAATTGGCGACAAATTCACCTGATTCATTTATTCTTTAATAATCAGAACCTTACGATTCATGCGCAAAAATTGAACCGAACTCCCGTGCTTTGTTCACAGAACACACAACACGGCACCAGAAATGTGCATAAGAATACTGAGTCAAGGGATTTTTTCCGATTTCCCGGCTTTTTCCCCTTGAAAAAATGCTCAGAACAGGGCTTCAAACAAAAAAGCCGGCTTTGATGTCAGCGCCCATAATGAGTGCATCCAAAGCCGGCTTGAATTTGGGACGGTTGATCAGCCGAACCAGCGCCTCGCATTTCGGAACATGCGAATCCACGAACCGTCTTCCTGCCACTCCGACGGATGCCAGGAGTGCTGTACCGCCCTGAAAACCCGCTCGGGGTGGGGCATCATAATGGTGACACGGCCATCGCGGCTGGTGACGCCGGTAATACCCGCCTCTGACCCGTTCGGGTTGTATGGGTAACGAATGGTCGCCTCACCCCGGTTATCGACAAAACGCAGGGCCACCAGTTCATTTTCAGCCAACCCCGCGGCTGACGTGCCACCGGCAAACTCAACTCTGCCCTCACCATGGGCGACTGCAACCGGCATCCTCGAACCGGCCATACCGTCCATGAAGGCCGACGGCGACGGCATAACTTCGACCATCGCCAGGCGCGCCTCGAACTGTTCTGACTGGTTGCGCACAAATCGCGGCCAGTCTTCGCTACCGGGAATCAGCTCGTGCAGGTTTGACAGCATCTGGCAGCCATTACAGACGCCAAGGGCCAGGGTGTCCTGCCGGTTGAAGAAACCAGCGAACTGGTCCCGCACCCGGTCGCTGAACAGAATGGACTTTGCCCAGCCTTCACCAGCACCGAGAACATCACCGTATGAGAAGCCACCGCAGGCAACGAGGCTGTTGAAGCCCTCCAGGGTTACACGTCCTGAGAGCAGATCGCTCATGTGCACATCCACAGACTCAAAGCCGGCGCGATCAAAGGCCGCAGCCATTTCCACCTGCCCGTTCACCCCCTGCTCACGGAGAACGGCCACCTTCGGACGTGCGCCCTTGTTAATGTACGGCGCAGCTACGTCCTCATTGATATCGTAGGACAGGTCGACATGAAGCCCCGGATCTTCAGCATCCAGCAGGTTATCGAACTCCTCCCGGGCGCAGTCGGCATTGTCGCGCAGGGACTGGATACGATAGCTCGTCTCGGCCCAGAGGCGCTGCAATTCAACCCGGGCCTCATCCACCACTGTCGAGCCTTCAAAGGTCAGGCGCAGGCGATCGCTGTTGTTGGGGCTACCAATAACGCTGATGGAATCCCCAAGCCCGGCTGCCGAGAACTGCTGCAGAACAAAGCCAGTGTCGTCGCGGCGAACCTGAATAACGGCGCCCAGCTCTTCGTTGAACAGCTCCCGTGCAAACTGGGTACGGTCTTCTGCCAGTCCATCCAGCTTGATATCAACACCGGAACGGCCTGCAAAACACATTTCCGCCAGGGTAACGAACAAGCCCCCGTCCGACCGGTCGTGGTACGCCAGCAGTTTGTCGTCCGCATTGAGCCCCTGGATAACGGCGAAGAAGGCCTTGATATCCTCCGGATCATCCAGATCAGGCGCCACAGCGCCTACGGCGCGGTAGACCTGAGCCAGCGCCGAGCCTCCCAGTCGGTTCTGGCCCGCTGCCAGATCCACCAGAATAAGATCGGTCTCACCAACATCCTTTTTCAGTTGTGGGGTCAGCGTTTTCGCAACATCAGTGACCGGTGCAAAACCGCTGACAATCAGCGAAAGTGGCGCAGTAACGCTTTTCTGCTCGCCATTGTCTTCTTCCCACATGGTCTTCATGGACATGGAGTCCTTGCCCACCGGGATTGTAATGCCCAGTTCCGGGCAGAGTTCCATGCCCACCGCCCGAACTGTTTCGTAGAGGTTTTCGTCTTCGCCCGGGTGGCCAGCCGCGGCCATCCAGTTGGCGGACAACCGAATGTCGGAAAGCCGGGCAATAGGTGCCGCGGCCATATTGGTAATGACCTCCCCCACCGCCATACGGCCAGAGGCCGGCGCATCAATGGTGGCAACCGGGGTACGCTCACCCATCGCCATGGCTTCGCCGGTGCGGACATCGAATGAACTGGCAGTGACTGCCACATCTGCAACGGGCACCTGCCAGGGCCCCACCATCTGATCGCGGGCAACAAGGCCCGTGATGGTGCGGTCGCCAATGGTGATCAGGAAGCTCTTGGAGCCCACCGACGGCAGGCGAAGGACTCGGCGAATAGCATCGTGCAGGTCAATCTTCGTGGAGTCGAATACCGGCTTGGTGAACGACGCACGGTTGATGCTCCGGTGCATGCGTGGCGGCTTGCCGAACAGCACTTCCATGGGAATATCAACGGGTTTATCGTCAAAATAGGAGTCACCGAGCTCAAGGTAGTGGGCTTCCGTGGCCTCGCCGATCACCGAATACGGGCAGCGCTCACGCCGACAAAGGTCGTCGAACAACTCCATATTCTCCGGAGCCACCGCCATAACGTAACGCTCCTGGGATTCGTTACACCAGATCTCCAGGGGCGACATGCCCGGTTCGTCACTGGGAATGTCGCGCAGTTCGAACTTGCCGCCACGACCGCCGTCTTTCACCAGTTCCGGCATGGCATTGGACAGGCCGCCGGCGCCGACATCATGAATAAACGCGATGGGATTCCTTGCACCCATCTGCCAGCAACGATCAATAACCTCCTGGCAGCGGCGCTCCATTTCGGGGTTGTCACGCTGCACCGAGGCGAAATCCAGATTCTCGTTACTTGAGCCGGAATCCATCGACGAGGCTGCACCGCCGCCAAGACCGATGAGCATCGACGGCCCGCCCAGAACGATGAGCTTGGCACCGACCGGTATGTTGCCCTTCTCCACATGCTCTTCGCGAATATTGCCGAGACCACCGGCAATCATGATCGGCTTGTGGTACCCGCGCACTTCCTCACCGGCAGCCCCGGGCACCTTATCTTCAAAGGTGCGGAAATAGCCGGCCAGATTGGGACGGCCAAATTCGTTGTTGAACGCAGCGCCACCAATAGGCCCTTCAATCATGATATCCAGGGCCGAGGCAATCCGCTCTGGCTTGCCATAGTTGATTTCCCACGGCTGGGGATCATCGGGCAGGTTCAGGTTGGAGACCGTAAAGCCGGTCAGGCCGGCCTTGGGCTTGGAGCCACGGCCCGTCGCCCCTTCATCCCGAATTTCACCGCCGGAGCCCGTCGCCGCGCCAGCCGCCGGCGCGATGGCCGTCGGGTGGTTGTGGGTCTCCACCTTCATCAGAATGTGGATTTCTTCTTGGTTGTAGCCGTAAACCCCGGTTTCCGGGTCCGGGAAGAAACGGCCACCACGGCTGCCCCTTATGACCGAAGCATTATCCTTGTACGCAGAGAGGACACCTTCGCTGTTCATTTCATAGGTGTTGCGGATCATGGCGAACAGCGATTTTTCCTGGCCTTCACCGTCAATATCCCACGACGCGTTGAAAATCTTGTGCCGACAGTGTTCGGAGTTCGCCTGGGCGAACATCATCAGTTCGACGTCGGTCGGATCCCGCGCCAGATCCGTGAAGGATTTGACCAGGTAGTCGATTTCGTCTTCCGCGAGCGCCAGCCCCAGGCGTGAGTTCGCCTCTACCAGCGCATCCCGACCACCCGCCAATACCGGAACCCGGCCAAGAAGCCGGGGCTCGTCATGGCTGAACAGCAATTCTGCGCCACCCATTTCGTGGAACACTTTCTGGGTCATACGGTCGTGCAGCAAGGCCGCGATTTTCTCCCGCTGCTCAAGACCCAGCTTGCGGCGCGACCGAACGTAGTAAGCCGTACCTCGCTCTATCCGGTGAATCTGCCGAAGCCCGCAGTTCCGGGCGATATCGGTCGCCTTGCTGGACCAGGGAGAAAGCGTGCCCGGGCGTGGCACCACCAGGAACAGCACACCATCGGGCTCTTCGACGGGAACACTGGGCCCATAAGTCAGAAGCCGGTCGAGTATGGCCTGTTCGGATTCGGAGAGGTCGGCCTCCAGATCAACGAAGTGCATGAACTCGGCGTAGACATGCTCGATTTCAGGCAGGATGTCCTGAATCCGGGAGTGCAGTTTGCGTGAGCGGAATGGCGAAAGCGCGGGCGCGCCGCGAAGTTCAAGCATGATATCAACCTGTATCGCGCGAAACGGGGAAGACCGGGTGCAATTCTGAAAGGCCGCCATGATACTCGAAAGCGGGGTCAGGATACAGCGCTGAGAACGTTAATCCCGGACTGTACAATTGACATTGTTTTGCATATTAATTAACCAGATTGATTGACCAGCCACCCGACACAAAGGATCATTGGGAGGGCGGAACGGAATCCCACTTTCAAGATAAAAAAGGATACGGAAGCACAAAGGCGCCGTAACCAGATGATCCAGCTGTAACGGAGACCAGGGATTTGTCCATGTTTAGTACTGCGATAGCAGGCGCATCCGCCAGGACGCTTCTTCTCTTTGGTGTTGCCCTCATCATTACCGGTTGCTCACAGCCCTCCACTCTTCAAGAGATTCGTGAAGAAGGGGTTCTGCATGTTATTACCCGGGTCGCCCCCTCTATCTATATTGAGGAAGAGGACGGGCCGACCGGCTACGACTACGAGCTGGCGAAACTCTTTGCCGAAGAGCTGGGGGTGAAGCTGAACGTGCGGGTTGCCGACGACAATACCGAAATTCTCTCGGTGCTGAGGAAAAACTATGCCCATATCGGGATGGCGGGCCTGTCCAGCCAGACCGCACTTGCCGGCGAATATCATACGGTTCCGACAGGCATCACTGCCCAGTCGGTGCTGATCTACAACCGTGACGTTGAGAGCCCGGAATCCCTGGCGGATCTTGCCGGCCGAACGGTTCACGTGGTTGCAGACAGCAATCATGAGCAACGCCTGGCCCGGATCCAGCCGGACTTCCCGGAACTTCAGTGGCAGGTCCACCCCGGCCTGGACGCCGCCGGCGTTCTGAACCGTGTTCAGAGCGGTGAATTTCGGTACGCGGTCATTTCATCCAATGTGCTTGAAATGAACCAGGTGTTCTACCCCATGGTAAAAGCAGCCTTCGCCATCGGCCCTGTCAGCGAGCTGGCCTGGTTTTTCCCGGCCGCACAGGACAAATCACTGGCCAATGCCGCCGCAAAGTTTCTGGCGAAGCTCCGTAAAGAAGGCGCACTGGCCCAGATTTCGGAACGCTTTTACGGCCACCTGGACCAACTGAACTATGTGGGCGCGCGCACGTTCATGCACCACGTAGATAACAGATTGCCCAAATACGAGCCGCTGTTCCGGGAATACGCCAGGGAATATAACATTGACTGGCGCCTCCTCGCCGCCATGGGTTACCAGGAATCCCACTGGCGCCCCAACGCCGTATCGCCCACCGGTGTGCGCGGCCTGATGATGCTGACCCGCAACACCGCCAGCCACATCGGAATCAATAACCGGCTGGATGCCGAGGAGAGCATTCAGGGCGGCGCCAAGTACTTCAGAATCGTTCACGAAAAGATCCCGGAGCGCATTCCGGAACCTGACCGGAGCTGGTTTGCCCTGGCATCCTACAACGTGGGCTTCGGGCATCTGGAAGACGCACGGCGCCTGACTGAGAGTGCCGGAAAAGACCCCGACCGGTGGATGGACGTCAAGGAATTTCTGCCCCTGCTTGCCGAGAAGGAGTGGTATACCAAAACCCGCTTCGGTTACGCGCGGGGCAATGAGCCGGTCGCTTATGTCCAGAATATCCGGCGCTACTACGATGTGCTGGCGCGCCTTCACGAACCGAGCCCCGAGCCTCCCGAGAAAAAACCGCAGTTCGTGCAACTGGATGGCCAAAAGGACAAAGGTGCCCAGCCGAAGGGCTCGCGCCCTGGCTCCGAACTCAGGGCCGCCCTGCCACCGGAACTGGGGATGATTCCCCCTACGTTGTAACCGTCAAGCTTGGTCAGCGTCTACAGACGGCCAGGGTGACCGGGCCTCAAGCGCACACTCCACCTGACTGGCAGAAAATCCCCGCCGGTACAGGAACCTTGCCTGGCGCATTTTCTCATCCCAGTCCTCACTGAGATCCGCCAGGCCAAACCGCTTATCCCTGAGACCGATGGCCCTCTGGCACCAGCCCTCCTCCGTAATTTCATCAAGGCACTCCGGGCAACGGTGAACCCCTCGCTGCTGAAGCTCGCCGAGAATTCGCAAAGGCCCGTAGCCCAGATCCAGCCTCTGGCGCGCATAGACATCGGCAAAGCGGTTATCGTCAAGCCAGCCCTCGTTCTCATAGTCGTCGAGCACCGTCTCAATAATAGCTCCCGGGACTTTCCTCTGGCGGAGTTTCAGGCTCAGTTCCAAGCGGCTGTGCTCGCGTCTGGCCAGCAGCCTGAGGGCCGTTGCCCGGGCCTTGTATTCCTGATCATCCTGATTTTTCTGTTTTGCCATACAGACCCTTTCCGCATACGCATACAAAACGCTAGACTAGCCGCGAATTCCATCAGCTGACCAGCCAGCCTGGCCAGCGAAACTACCCGGCATCCACTCCAGGAGGCCGATGGCCGGTGGCGGCTCAACTGTGCCCGACACCGTGAACTGGTTTCAACACCAAAGGATACTCTTATGGCCGCGTTCATCCAGAAACTGTTCAGATCCCGCAAGACAACCGCTGCCCCTCAGAAAGGTCAAAAAGCTCCCCAACCTTCCCCCATTGAGCAGGAAGACACCCGGGCGGGCCAAAGAGAGGAGCAGCTCAGAACGCTGGCGGGCTCGCCGTCACAGGATGTGCTGGCAAAGCTGGCAATTGATGGCACAACGGCCGAGATCCGACAAGGCGCTGCCAGCCTGCTGACCGACGAAAGCACTCTGCAACAGGTTCAGAAGCAGGCCAAGGGCAGAGACAAAGGGGTTTATCAGACTGTCAAGCTGGCGCTCCAGAAACAGAGGGACGAACAGGCCCGCCAGGAAGGCATTGCCCAGACCATCGCCAGCCTGATCCGCCACGCTCAGGATCAGGCACGAAGTGACGACACCAAACTCTATGAAGCCCGGCTGGAGGCCTTGCTCAAGCAATGGTCGGGGGTGGAAACGCACACAACTCCTGAACAGGCGCAGGCGTTCCTTGAGGCGGCTCATCGGTGCAGGGAGAGAATTACCGCTATCCAGACGGCTGCCGAGACGGAAAAACGTCAGCGCGAGCAGTCATTGCAGCGCCGGGAAACCCTGAACATGCTGACCGGTACCCTGGACGATCTCAGGGCGCAAGCACCGGAGGCCCTGCCCTCCATTGCATCCCTGGATGCCTTGCAGAAGACCCAGGAAAACCGCTGGCTCGAAGCAACCCGGGATACCAGCGTAGACAAACAGGAGCAGAAATCCTACGAGACCGCCATGCTTGCCCTGCGCAATTACCTGAACGCGGTCAGGCGCATCAGCCAGGAGCGAGGCGCCATTGACGAACTCGGTGCCGTTCTGGATAGCCATGATGAGGCCTCCGACGAGCAGCGTGCCCGGGCCAAAACCCTGATCCAGGAAATTAACTGGCCGGAAGGCTATCCCGCCCCGGCCCTGCTGGAGCCGCTACGAAAGCTGGCCGGAAAGCGTAAGCCCCGCGTTGAAGCTCCGGAAGACCAGGAAAAACAGAAAGCCCTTGCGACACGCCTGCAATCCGACCTGCAACAGCTGGAACAGGCACTTGAGGCAAAGCAGCTTAAAGAATCGAAGCAACTGTTCAAGACCGCCCAACAGCACCTCCGGGATCTTGACCATCGCCACGGCAAACCCTTCCAGGCACGGATGCAGCTACTGACCGGGCAACTCAGAGAGCTCACCGACTGGCAGGGCTTTGCCACCGAGCCGAAGCAGGTTGCCCTGTGTGAACAGATGGAATACCTGGCCGACCAGCCCATGGACCCGGAAGCCAAGGCCGACCGAATCAAGGAACTGCAGAACGCGTGGCGCGATCTGGGCGGATCGTCCGACCGAAACCTCTGGTCCCGCTTCAAGGCCGCTTCGGACAAAGCTTATGAACCCTGCAAGGCGTACTTCTCCGCCAAATCCGGCCTGAAACAGGCCAACCTGGAGAAACGAGCTGCCATTTGCGAACAGTTGGAAACCTTCCTGGACAACGCCGACTGGTCTTCCATCGACTGGAAAGCCGCCGAACGGATTCACCAGACCGCCCGCCAGGAATGGAAGGAAGCCTGGCCGGTGGAGTTCCGCGACAACCGGGCCGTCCAGAAGCGATTCGATGAGCTGCTCAAGAGACTGCAAGCACCGCTGGATGAGGAGCGCCGGAAAAACGAAAGCCTGAAGCAGGCGATTGTCGATAAAGCCCAGGCACTGGTGGATCACGAACCGCTGCAGGAGGCGATGAATCAGGCCAAGGCACTGCAATCCGACTGGCAAGCCATCGGAATTACCCGCCACCGGGAAGACCGGAAACTCTGGCAGGCCTTCCGCAAGGCCTGCGACCGGATCTTCGCCCGCCGTGATGCCGAGCGCTCAGAGCAGCAGCTGGCCTCCCGGGCCGCGGACGAATCCGCGCAGGCAGTCCTGGCGCAATCGTCCGGGGTCACCGGCAACAGTGACGAGCAGTCGGTAATCACAGCGCTGGCAAGCCTGCGGGACATCGATGCCTCGGCCCTGTCGAAAAATCTCAGGGAGCATGTCCAGCAGGAAAAGCAGCGGCTCAACCAGACCCTCTCCGGTCTGCAGCTGCGGGCGAAAATGGCATCCTGGCAGTCGCTGGTGCTGGCAGCGGCAACCGGCGAAGTCTCGGATGACCAGGCACCGGAGCACTGGCAGCCGTTGGCCGAAGCCTCTGAGATCGGTGATCCGACGGAGCTGGTCATCCGCGCAGAAATCCTGTGCGGCGTTCCATCACCGGATTCGGACCAGCAACGGCGCATGGAGATCCAGGTCCAGCGCCTGGCCGATGGCATGGGCTCCGCGGACAACGGTAGCGATCAACTGCAGGATGTGGAAAAGCTGGTCGCCAACTGGTGCCTGGGCGAAGCCGGCCAGTCTGCTAACCGAGACCTGGCTGAACGTCTGAACAACGCGCTTTCAAACCTGAACCAGCCCTGAAAGATTCAGCGGGTCACTCCCGCTGATGCCCTCTGACGAAACCCCTGGCGTCCTTCACGGCGGCCAGGGATTTCTGCTTCATCTCCTTCAATTCTTCATCCCCCAGATAGAACATCATATCGATGGAGTGGCGGTAATAACGCGTGGGCAGGCGGTTCAGGGCCACACACATCACATCGGTGAGAAAATCTGCGGTGTCGGCCTCCTCCCGGGTCGCGTCGATCGCATCCACCACCAGTCGCTCGTAGAAATTGTCGATTGCATCTCGCAGAGACATGGCTCGCGCCTCCTGAATTCGTCTGCGGTTTCTATCACCATAGAAGTCACCCGTCCGCTTGTCATGGTTCATGAGCAATTTTGCCAATGCGATTGGCAGCCAGCGTCATTACCCGCCGCTGCTGCAACCGGCTATGGTTGAGTCATTGATCAGACAATCCAGAAAGCAACATCACCAGAGGACAGGCAATGACCACCGAAGCGTATATCTTCGATGCAGTCCGCACGCCGAGAGGGCGCGGGAAAAAAGACGGATCACTCCACAGTGTCAAACCTATTACACTCCTGACCACCGTGCTCAATGCCCTGCAAAAAAGGAACAGCCTGGACACAGCTCAGGTGGATGACATTGTGATGGGCTGTGTGACGGCAGTGGGCGACCAGGGCGCTGATATTGCAAAGACGGCGGCACTGGCCGCTGACTGGGATGAAACGGTAGCGGGTGTCACTCTTAACCGCTTCTGCGCCTCGGGCCTGGAGGCCGTCAACCTGGCGGCCATGAAAGTACGGTCCGGCTGGGAAGACATGGTCGTAGCCGGCGGCGTGGAGGCCATGTCCCGGGTTCCGATGGGCTCGGACGGCGGGGCCTGGGCGACCGATCCACAGACCAACCTGCACACCGGCTTTATGCCCCAGGGGATCGGCGCGGATCTGATCGCCACGCTTGAGGGCTTCAGTCGCGAGGATGTTGATGCCTTCGCGGTGAGATCCCAGCAAAAGGCCGCCAACGCCTGGCAAAACGGCCACTTCGGAAAGTCCATTATCCCCGTCACTGACCAGAACGGCGTGGTGATTCTTGACCGTGACGAGCATGTGCGCGGCAACACCACCGTCGAATCCCTGTCTGGCCTCAAACCCTCGTTCCAGATGATGGGCGAGATGGGCTTCGACGGCGTGGCCCGGGAAAAGTACCACTACGTGGAAAAGATCAACCATGTACACCATGCCGGCAATTCCTCCGGCATTGTGGATGGGGCCACCGCCATGCTGATTGGCAGCGACGCCAAGGGCAAGGCCATGGGCCTGACACCGCGCGCCCGCATTGTCGCCACGGCAGTCACCAGCACCGACCCGACCATCATGCTGACCGGTCCTGCGCCGGCCGCGCGCAAGGCGTTGGAAAAAGCGGGCATGACCGCCGACCAGATTGACCTGTTTGAAGTGAACGAAGCCTTCGCCTCCGTGGTGATGCGCTTCCAGCGGGAGCTTTCGGTTCCCGATGAAAAAGTGAACGTGAACGGCGGCGCCATCGCCATGGGCCACCCGCTGGGTGCCACCGGTGCCATGATCCTCGGCACCCTGCTGGATGAGCTGGAGCGCCGCGAATTGCGCTTCGGCCTGGCTACCCTGTGCGTGGGTGGCGGCATGGGCATTGCCACCATTATCGAGCGCGTCTGACCCCGTCCACTTTTCAAGGAGAACCGATTATGAGCGCCATCCGTTACGAACTGGGTTCAGACCAGATCCTGACCCTCACCATCGACATGCCCGGCCAGTCCGCCAACACCATGAATGCCGCTTTCCGGGAAGCCCTCTCGGAAACCGCCGCAAAGGTCAAAGGCGACCTGGACAGTATACGGGGCGTGATCATTGCGTCAGCCAAGAAGACCTTCTTCGCCGGCGGCGATCTGAACGAGCTGCACAAGGTTAGCCGGGAGGATGCCCAGACCTTTGAAGACATGGTCAACAGCCTGAAAGCCGACATGCGCTTTCTCGAGACCAGCGGCAAACCGGTAGTTGCCGCCATTAACGGCTCTGCCCTGGGCGGCGGGCTTGAGATCGCCCTGGCCTGTCACCACCGCATCGCCATTGACGACGACAGCATTCAACTGGGCCTGCCGGAAGTGACACTGGGCCTGCTGCCCGGCGGTGGCGGCACCCAGCGACTGCCCCGGATGATTGGCCTGGAGGCCGCCTTCCCGTTCCTGATGGAGGGCAAGAAGGTAAATCCGAAAGCCGCCCTCAAGGCCGGCATCGTTGACGAGCTGGCAGATTCTGCCGACGACCTGATTACCAGGGCCCGGGCATTCATTGACGCCAACCCCAAATGCCAGCAGCCCTGGGACCAGAAGGGCTTCAAATTCCCCGGCGGCGCGCCTCACCATCCCGCCATGGCCCAGAAGCTGGCCATCGCCCCAGCCATGCTGAAGCAGAAAACCAGAGGCTGCTATCCGGCGCCGGAGCGCATCCTCTCCGCCGCAGTCGAAGGTGCCCAGGTGGATTTCGACAACGGTAGCCTGATCGAAACCCGGTATTTTGCCGAACTGGTGATCGGCCCGGTCGCCAAGAACATGACCGGCACCTTCTGGTTCCAGTTGAACGCAATCAAGGCAGGCGGCAGCCGTCCCGACGGCGTTGAAAAAGAAACCTTCCGCAAGGTAGGTGTGCTGGGTGCCGGCATGATGGGCGCAGGCATTGCCTATTCCACGGCCACACGCGGTATCAACGTGGTGTTGAAAGACGTCTCCGTGGAAAATGCCGAGAAAGGCAAAAGCTACTCCGAGAAACTGTTGGCCAAGAGGGTCAGCCGTGGCCGGATGACCGAAGACCAAAAAGCAGAAATCCTGGGCCGCATCAAAGCCACGGATTCCGCGGACGATCTGGAAGGCTGCGATCTGGTTATCGAGGCGGTATTCGAAGACAGCGAGCTGAAGGCCACAGTAACCCGGGAGTCCGAGCCGAAACTCGCTGCCAACGGCATTTTTGCGTCTAACACTTCCACCATCCCCATTACCCAGCTTGCGGGCGCCTCGGCAAAACCTGAGAACTTCATCGGCCTGCATTTCTTCTCACCGGTGGATAAAATGCAACTGGTGGAAATCATTGTCGGTGAAAAAACCTCCAATGAAACCCTGGCACGCTCGTTCGATTACGTGCAGCAGATCGGCAAGATCCCCGTTGTGGTGAATGACAGCCGGGGCTTCTTTACCTCCCGGGTCTTCGGCACCTTTGTCAACGAAGGTATCTGCATGCTCGGGGAAGGCATTCACCCCTCCAGTATTGAAAACGCCGGGTTGCTCGCAGGCATGCCTGTGGGCCCGCTGGCCATTTCCGACGAAGTCAGCTTGACCCTCATGCAGCACATCCGGGACCAGAGCATGAAGGACACCGATGCCTCAGGCCGTAAATGGAACGCCCACCCGGCGGAAGCCGTAATTGATGCGATGGTTAACGAGCACGGCCGCAAGGGTAAAGCGGCAGGTGCAGGGTTCTATGATTACCCGGCCAACGGCAAGAAACACCTCTGGCCCGAGCTGGAAAAACGGTTTGTCGATGTCGACAGGGCCCGGAACGTTGAACTCCAGGAACTCAAAGATCGTATTTTGTTCATCCAGGCTATTGAAACGGTCCGCTGTCTCGAGGAAGGCGTGTTGCGCACGGTGGAAGACGCCAACATCGGCAGTATTTTTGGCATTGGCTACGCCCCGTGGACCGGGGGCGCTATACAATTTATTAACCAATATGGCGTGAGAGCGTTCACAGAACGGGCAACAGAACTTGCCCGCCTCTATGGTGAACGATTTACGCCACCCAGGCTGCTGCTGGAGAAAGCCGAGAGCAACTCGGTATTCGCCTGAAGGCATCACGCCGGGAGGCGCGACACTCCCTTCCGGCGCCCCCTTGCCCGTCATGCAGATTGCGACGACATGCAGTTTCCCGGTTACCAACCTGCCGGCTTCATGGACAGATTGTCACGAACCGATACTCGCTGCCTATGGCAACAGGTGTAGCGCTTGCCTACAATAAATCTATCGTTCACGGTCAGAAAAAGTGTCTCAGCCGTGCTTTTCTGCCCAACACCGTCAGGTATGCATGTATGACCATTGCGGAAAATATTATGGCCCGTCGCTCTCCGGTTCCGAACATCCGGGGCGGAGTATGCCGGGCAATCACCGTTGCCCTGTTGCTCTCGACGCCGCTTGGACTGCAAGCCAAGGTGGATCCAGCCTCGGTCTACGAGCCGGTGGCACCGACCATTGAGCAGGCACGGGCAAATATCCTGATTGCCCGTCAGCTGCAGTTCACCCATTTCCGGGATCTGAACATCAGCGATGAGCTGTCCGCTAACGTGTTTGAAGCCTATCTGGACTACCTCGACGGCCAGCGGATTTACCTGACCAAAGCGGACATTGAAAAGTTCGACCAGATCAAGGGCCAGTTGGGTTCAGCCCTGAAAACCGGCCAGTTACAGCCCGGGTTCGATATCTATAACCTGGTCCAGCAGCGAGTCATTGAACGGCTGAAGTTTGCCATTGGTGTTATCGAGAATGGCATCGACAAGCTCGATTTCACTGAGAACGAAAGCATTCTGGTCGACCGTTCGGAAGCCGACTGGGTAGCCGATTCCAAGGCCCTGGATGAACTCTGGCGCAAGCGCATCAAGAATGCCGTCCTGGCACAGCGACTGAGTGGTACCAAGGACGAGGCGATTGCAGATACCCTGCTCCGCCGTTACGAAGGGCAGCTTAAGCGCGCCTACCAGGCCCGGAGCGAGGATGCGTTTCAGGCCTATATGAACGCATTTACCGGTATGTGGGATCCGCACACCTCGTATTTCTCGCCGCGTACCTCCGAGAACTTCAACATCAACATGAGCCTTTCCCTGGAGGGGATCGGTGCGGTTCTCCAGTCCGATAACGAATACACCAAGGTCGTCCGGCTGGTACCCGGCGGCCCGGCCTCCAAGCAGGGTGAACTGCAACCTGCGGATCGGATTGTGTCAGTGGCTCAGGAAGGCGAAAAGCCCGTGAACGTGATCGGCTGGCGCCTTGACGAAGTTGTGGACCTGATCCGCGGCCCACGTAACTCGAGCGTCACCCTCGAAGTGATTCCGGCGACGGCCTCCGATGAAACCATGACCGAAACCATCGCCATCACCCGCGATGAGGTAAAGCTGGAAGAACAGAGCGCCAGCAAGGACACCCTGCATCTGCAGCGGGGCGGCAAGGAATACACCATCGGTGTCATTACCATTCCGACTTTCTATGCGGATTTCCAGGCCATGCAGGCCGGTGACCCCAACTACAAGAGCACAACCCGCGACGTCCGCGAACTGATTACGCAACTGAAAGCCGAAGGTGTCGACGGACTGGTGATCGACCTGCGCAATAATGGTGGCGGCGCTCTGCATGAGGCCAATGACATGGTCGGCCTGTTCATTGACAAGGGCCCGACCGTGCAGATCCGCAACGCCAACAATGACGTTCAGGTGCTGGTTGACGAGGATCCCTCCGTCGCCTACGCCGGCCCGCTGGTGGTTCTCACCAACCGGATGAGCGCCTCGGCGTCAGAGATTTTCGCAGGGGCCATTCAGGACTATGGCCGCGGGCTGGTGGTCGGATCGCAGACCTTCGGCAAGGGCACGGTTCAGGCCGTTCGCCCGTTGAATCATGGTCAGCTCAAAATCACCCAATCGAAGTTCTACCGGGTATCCGGCGGTTCAACCCAGCACAAGGGCGTGATTCCCGATATCGAGATTCCCTCCCGCATCGACAAGACCCGCATCGGTGAGGACGCGCTCGAGCATGCCCTGCCCTGGGATCAGATCGAGGCGGTGCCCCACACCCGGTACTACGATTTCAGCAGCATCATTGATGAACTCCGGCAGCGCCATGACCAGCGTTTTGCCACCAGCCCTGAATTCAGCCTGCTGCAGAAGGAAATTGACTTCCTGACCAAACAGCGTGCCACAGACAGAGTCAGCCTGAATCTGAATGAGCGTCGGGAAGAGTACGAACAGATCGAACGCACGCGCCTGGCGATTGCCAATGCCCGGCGCGAGCTCGACGGGAAGCCGCCGTTCGAGTCACTTGAGGCGCTTGAAGACTGGCAGGATCAGCAAGCCGCGGATCTGGCCTCGACCGACGACGAGGTGGATTTCATTATTCGCGAGGGCGGCCAGATCATGGCGGACATGCTCGACCTGAATAGCCGCATGGCATCTATCCTGACCCCACAGCAACTGGCTGCACAGACGCCCGCAGTCACCTCCAGCCCCTAGAAAAAGGCCAGCCATTTCAATGACTGACAGGGAAGACAACCGGCACAGGGCAAAAGCACTCCAGGATATGCTCCTGGACGCCCTGCATGCCATGCGATCCCTTGAAGAAGTTGAAGGTCTGGAAAAGCCCCCGGCACAGGAACCCGGGCCGGAGGGGCTGCTTGACCGGCTGGCCAGCCTGACCGGTTCGGCGCTCCGGTTCGGAGTAAAAGCCACGGACAGGTCTCTTCGGGTAGGCCGGGCCCTGATCAACTCACAGGATCAGCTCAGGGCCATGCTGACGGCGGGCCAATCCCTGAAGGATATCCGGGAAGTGGCCGGGCTCACGCTTTCGGAAATGAGCGAGGCCCTGAACCTCCGTGATAAATCGGTACTGGAGGCCATTGAGAACGGCACCGCCACCCTCTCCTTCGAACTGATTCTCCGGCTCGCCGCCCTCATCGCCCGGAACGATCCCATCCCGTTCATCATGCGCACCACGCGCAACTACAACCCCGAAGTCTGGCAGCTTCTGAACGACTGGGGGGTGGCAAGGCTGCCACTGCAGTTTGAACGCGAACGGGAATTCATCAATATCTTTCGCCGGCATGACGACGCCCGCACCCTTTCAGACGAAGGCTTCCAGAAGGTACTGGAATTCACGCGCCACAGTTTCGAGATGTCCCTGCACTTTGTCGAAGAGCAGGAACGGCAGGTGGAGGAGCTGCGGGCGGCTTACGAGGAAAAGGCCTCCTCAACCAGGAACCCCTCAGCCAAATAGCGCCCGCATACCGGTAATATTGGGGTTATGCACCACGCCCTTTTCGGTAACGATGGCGTCAATCAGGCTGGCCGGTGTTACATCAAACACCGGGTTAAACACCCTGACGCCTGCAGGGGCCAGCGGAATCCCCCGTATCTCCCGCACCTCAAGGCCTTCCCGCTCCTCAATGGGGATGTCCGAGCCCGAAGCCAGGGACATATCCACGGTGCTTGAGGGCGCCACCACCATGAAGCCCACTTTGTGATGACGGGCCAGAACCGCCAGGCTATAGGTACCAATCTTGTTGGCGACATCCCCGTTGGCGGTAATCCGATCCGCGCCCACAATCACCCAACGCACGTTTTTCCGGGCCATGATCGCCGCCGCCGCGCCATCGGCATTCAATGTTACCGGGATACCATCCCGGGCCAGCTCCCAGGCTGTCAGACGGCTGCCCTGAAGCCAGGGCCGGGTTTCATCGGCAAAAACGTTTTTCAGCAACTTCTCCTCGTGCAGCCGGCGGATGACCCCCAAAGCTGTCCCGTAGCCGCCGGTGGCCAGGGCGCCGGTGTTGCAGTGCGTGAGTACCGATATGGGGCTGGCCGGCGCCATGAATTCCAGGGCATGGTCCGCCATGGCAATATTGGCCGCCAGATCCTCCTGGTGAATCGCCACCGCCTCCTGGTCCAGCCGCTTCACCGCCTCCGCCAGGGAGTGGCACTCATGGAATACCTGCTCCATTCGCTGCAGCGCCCAGAACAGATTGACTGCCGTCGGGCGTGAGGCCGCCAGCTCCCGGATGGCCTGTTTGATTTCCGCTTTCCAGTCACCCCCGCCGGCATGCCGTGCTGCCAGAGCAACACCGTATGCCGCGCTGATGCCGATGGCGGGAGCGCCACGCACTACCATATCCCGAATGCTCTGGGCCACACCGGCGGCGCCCTCAAGGGTGATCCAGTGTTCTTCTCCGGGCAGCAGGCGTTGGTCGAGCAGCTCCAGGCTGTTGCCATGCCAGCGCATCGCAAACGTGCCAATACTGCGTCCGGAGGAAGATGGTTTCGGGGATTCTGCCATGAAAATTGCTCCGCTTTGCCAGCGCTGAAAACCGCCAGTATAACGGTTATACTTGCCCGCTACATTTCCATGGCGCGGCCGCACCGCGCCAATCGCTGTAAGGCAGGGTTAATGACGGCAGATACCATCACCGCAGCCGATATTCGCATCAACGCACGCTGGCTGATTCCGATTGAACCGGCGGCCACAGTGCTCGACAACCAGGCCGTGATCATCCAGGGAAACCGGATTGCCGCGGTTATTCCCCAGGCGCAGGCAAACCGGGAGTTCAGAACCCGTGAAACCGTTGATCTGCCACATCATGTCGTTATGCCCGGCCTGATCAATATGCACGGCCACGCGGCGATGACGCTCTTCCGGGGCATGGCGGACGACCTGCCACTGATGACCTGGCTGAACGACCACATCTGGCCGGCCGAGGGCCGCCACATCAGCCAACAGTTCATTGCCGACGGCACCCAGTTGGCCATGGCGGAAATGTTGCGCACAGGCACGACCACCTTCTCGGACATGTATTTTTTCCCAGAGATTGCCGCACAGGTTGCCTGCGATGCTGGCATGCGCGCCCAGATCTGTTTCCCGTTACTGGATTTCCCCACTATCTGGGGTTCCGGCCCGGAAGAATATCTGAGCAAGGGCGCCGCCTTTATCGATACCTGGAAAAACGATGGCTATATCATGCCTGCCATTGGCCCCCATGCGCCCTACACGGTCTCTGATGGCCCCATGGCCGAGGCCGTCCGGCTGTCCGAGGCCACTGGCGCCCGGATCCAGATACACCTGCATGAAACCGCTTTCGAGGTTGAGGAAGCCACTGAAAAGCAGGGCAGGCGCCCCACGGCCCGACTGGCTGAGCTTGGCATGTTGCGCCCGGAGACCCAGTGCGTGCACATGACCCAGATCGACGACAGCGACATCCGCCTGCTGCAGCAGTCCGGCGCCCAGGTTATCCATTGCCCGGAGTCCAACCTGAAGCTGGCCAGCGGCCTTTGCCCGGTCCAGAAACTGCTCGATAGCGGCGTAAACGTCGCCATCGGCACCGACGGTGCAGCCAGCAACAACGACCTGGACCTGTTCGGAGAACTGCGCACCGCCGCCATGGTGGCCAAGGTTGTGGCCGGCGACGCGGCTGCCGTGTCGGCCCATCGGGCACTGGCAATGGCCACCATCAACGGGGCCAGAGCGCTTGGCCGGGATCACGAACTGGGCTCGCTGGTTTCCGGAAAACTGGCCGACCTGATTGCCATCGATCTGAGCGACCCGTTCCTGCAACCGGTCTACGACCCGGCGTCGCACCTGGTGTACAGCAACCATGGCCGGTCGGTAAGCCACAGCTGGATTAACGGCGTACCACAAGTACAGGACGGCCGGCTTACCCGTATTGATGTTGCCGATCTCATGCTCCGGGTTGACGACTGGGCGGGACGAATCCGCAGACAGGCTGACTAACCGATTTTCTATTGAATCACCAGGCAGAAGCAACCATGACAAACCAGAACGTAGACCGCAATGAGATCGCCAAATTCGAGGCCCTGGCCAGCCGCTGGTGGGATCCGACCAGCGAGTTCAAGCCGTTACACGACATCAACCCCCTGCGCCTGAACTATATCGACGAGCGCGTCTCCCTGGCCGGCAAGCGGGCGCTGGACGTCGGCTGCGGCGGCGGCCTGCTGTCCGAGGGCATGGCCCAGCGCGGTGCCCACGTAACCGGCATCGACATGGGGGAGGCGCCACTGTCGGTAGCCCGGCTACACGGTATGGAAACCGGGATCAGCGTCGACTACCGCCAGATCACCGTCGAGGAACTGGCCCAGGACCAGGCCCATGCCGGACAGTACGATGTCGTTACCTGCCTGGAGATGCTGGAACATGTACCCGACCCGGCCTCGGTTATCAAAGCCTGCGCCAGCATGCTGAAACCCGGCGGCCACCTGTTCGTCTCAACGATCAACCGCAACCCCAAGTCGTTCCTGTTTGCCATTGTCGGCGCTGAATATGTGCTCGGGCTGCTTCCCAAGGGAACCCATGAGTGGAAGAAATTTATCCGACCGTCGGAAATGTCCGATCACCTGCGCCATGCCGGGCTGGATGTCCGCGAACTCACCGGAATGACCTATAACCCCGTTACCAAGGTGTACAAGCTGGGCCGGGATGTCGATGTGAACTACCTGATGCATGCCAGGGATGTCCGTGAAGCCTGAAGCCGCCCCTCAAGTCACCCCGGAAACTTCCGCGGTCCTGTTTGATCTGGACGGAACGCTGATCGACACGGCGCCGGATTTTATCCGTTGCCTGAACCAGTTGCGCCATCAGCACGGCCTGCCCGCCCTGCCCGCCGAACAGATTCGGCGCTCCGTTTCCAATGGCGCCCGGGCGATGATCCGGGTGGGGTTCGGGCTGGAGCCGGAGCACCCGGACTATCTGGTAAAGCACACGGCGTTTCTGGACCTCTACGATGCGGGCGTGGCGATTGAGACCACCCTGTTCGAAGGCATGGACGAGCTGCTCAGAACGCTTGAAGAACGGCGTATCCCCTGGGGTATCGTCACCAACAAGCCGGCCCGGTTCGCGGTGCCGCTGGTCAAGGCGCTGAACCTGGCCGACCGCTGCGCAACTCTGGTATGCCCCGACCACGTCGCCCAGCGCAAGCCACATCCGGAAGCCCTCCTCCTCGCCTGCCAGCAGATGGGAACGGCCCCGGGCACCGGTATCTACGTAGGCGACCACGAGCGTGATATCGAGGCTGGCCGCAATGCCGGCATGAAGACCATTGCGGTTCGCTACGGCTATATCGAACAACCGGACAGCGTTGATCTGTGGCAAGCCGATCTGATCGCCGACACCGTCACGGATCTGGCAAAGCTGTTACAATAGTCGGCCAATTTCAGGATCCGGTATCGCTGCCGGTAAACGCCTTGTACGGAGACAGGTTATGCACGATTATCAAGCACCCGCCGATCTTCTGAAAGACCGTATCGTCATGGTTACCGGCGCCGGAAGCGGCATTGGCCGGGCGGCCGCCAAGGCCTATGCAGCCCATGGTGCGACCGTGGTGCTTGTGGGCCGCACTGTCAGCAAGCTGGAGACGGTTTACGACGAAATCGAGGCCGCAGGCCATCCGAAGCCTGCCATTGTACCCATGAACTTTGAAGGGGCCGCGGTGAAGGATTACGAGGAGCTGGCCATGACCCTCGAAGACAACTTCGGCCAGCTCGACGGCTTGCTACACAACGCGGCCATTCTGGGCGACCGCAGCCCGGTGGAGCTGTATGACCCGGAAACCTGGAACAAGGTCATGCACGTTAACACCACGGCGCCGTTCCTGCTGAGCCGCGCCATGATACCCCTGCTGCGCAAATCCGATGCGGCCTCGGTTATTTTCACGTCCTCCGGCGTCGGCCGGAAAGCCAAGGCTTATTGGGGCGCCTACGCCGTCTCCAAATTCGCCGTTGAAGGCCTGAGCCAGCTGCTGTCGGATGAACTGGACGATGAACGCCATAATGTACGGGTGAACAGTCTGAATCCCGGCGCCACCCGTACCAACATGAGAGCCCACGCCTACCCGGCGGAAAACCCACAGCAGAATCCGGCACCGGAGGACCTGATGCCGATTTACCTGTATCTCATGGGCAAGGACAGCCAGGGCGTCACCGGCCAGAAGCTGGACGCACAGCCGAAATAATGGAACTGCTTTTCTACACAACGTCCCAGTGCCACTTGTGCGAGCTGGCCGAAGCCCTGCTGGTCAATACACCGATGCCGGAACCGATTCCGGTTGATGTGGTGGACATTGCCCAGTCCGACGAGCTGGTTGAGCGATATGGCACCCGTATCCCGGTGTTGCGCCGTAATGATAACGGTGCGGAGCTGGACTGGCCGTTTACCAGGGATGATTTACTCACATTCCTGCAATGAGGATTGCCTGACATGTTGATGGTTGTTTCCCCTGCCAAAACACTGGATTACGAAAGCCCGCTGGCGACCGACAAGACCACCCAGCCGGACTTTCTTGATGACGCCTGCGAACTGGTGGATCAGCTCAAGAAGCTGGAACCGCACCAGATCAGCAACCTGATGAGCATCAGCGACAAGCTGGGCCAGCTGAACGCGGAGCGTTTTCGGAACTGGCACACGCCGTTCACCCCGGAAAACGCGCGCCAGGCCGTGCTGGCATTCAAGGGCGACGTGTACACAGGCCTGGATGCCGGGAGCTTCAGTGAGGCGGATTTCGAGTTTGCCCAGAAGCACCTGCGCATGCTCTCCGGTCTCTACGGCATTCTCAAACCGCTGGACCTGATGCAGCCTTACCGGCTGGAGATGGGCACCCGGTTCGAGAACCACCGCGGCAAGGATCTCTATGCCTTCTGGGGAAGCAAGATCACCCATGAAATCAATTGCCTGCTGGCAAATGACGACGGCGTACTGGTTAACCTGGCCTCCAACGAGTATTTCAAAAGCATAAAGAAGAAGGACCTGGAAGGCCGGCTGGTGACACCCCAGTTCAAGGACTGGAAAAACGGCCAGTACAAGATGATCAGCTTCTATGCCAAGAAGGCCCGCGGCCTTATGGCCCGGTTTGCCATTCAGAACCGCATTACCCAGGCCGACGACCTCAAGGGGTTCAACCTCGAAGGCTACTACTTCAGCGAAGACCAATCCGATAAGAACAACTGGGTTTTCCTGCGGGACGAACAGTGATCGACGTTTAAATCGGAGTTAACCAATGAACGAAGCAGTTTTTTCCCAGATCGCCATGCTGGTGTTTCTGACCGGCCTGATTGTCTGGATGGGTTTCATCGTCTGGGATCTGGCCAAGAAATCCCAGGCTGGCAAGTTTGGCACCATCGCCCTGTTTACCGTTCTCGGTGCAGGTGTTGTGGGCTTTCTCGTCAAAACCGTACTCGTAGAGATCATGCAAATATGAAAGACAAGGACCAGCCCTGATGTGGTTTCGCAACGCCCGAATATTCCGTTTTACCAAGCCGTTTGATATCACCGCCGAGGATCTGGAAGAGAAACTCCAGGCCGATGCGTTCAAACCCTGTGGCCCCCAGGAAACCAGCCGTCAGGGCTGGGTACCACCGCTGGGCAAGCGGGGTGAACAACTGGTTCACAGCGCCAATGGCTACCATCTGATCGCCCTGCGCAAGGAAGAGAAAATCCTTCCGGGCCCGGTGGTCAAGGAAGCCGTCGAGGAAAGAGCCGAAGCCATTGAATTCGAGCAGAACCGCAAGGTCCGTCGCAAGGAAAAGGACGAAATCAAGGAACAGGTGATGCTGGAGATGCTGCCCCAGGCCTTCTCCAAAAACCGCCGCTGCTTTGCCTACCTCGCGCCCCAGGACGGTGTGCTGGTGGTGGACGCGGGCTCGGCGAAACAGGCGGAAGACCTGGCTTCAACCCTGCGCAAGAGCCTGGGTTCTTTGCCCGTGCGCCCGCCAGCGGTGGAACAGGCACCCGCCTTCACCTTTACCGGATGGCTGAACGAGTCCATTGATTTGCCCGGCTCAGTGACGTTGGGTAGCGAATGCGAGCTGAAAGACCCGTCCGAAGACGGCGGCGTGGTGCGCTGCAAAGGCCTGGATCTGAAAGCCGAGGAAATCCGCAATCACCTGGACGCCGGCATGCAGGTTACCAAACTGTCTCTCACCTGGGACGACAACGTCTCGTTTGTGCTGGACGAGGAACTGGGCATCCGCCGCCTGAAATTCGGCGAAACCCTTCAGGAGCAGCTCGACGACGTTGACGTCGACGACGCCGCGGCCAAGTTTGACGCCGCCTTCACCCTGATGACCCTGGAGCTGTCCCGACTGATCCCGGGCCTGCTGGAGGCCCTGGGCGGAGAAGACCGCTCGGCGATTGTCGAAGACTAAAAACGTGAACTCGGGGTCAGATGAAAATGGGGTCAGATGAACTTTTCATCTGACCCCATTTTCATCTGACCCCACTTTCAGTGCGCGATTTTTCCCAGCCGCTCCCGCTGCCAGTCCTTCTCCGGCTCGTTCAGCACCAGCCGAAGATCCATCACTTCCTCTTCCGTATTGAACTTGATCTCGAAGCCCAGGTGTTCCGCCAGTTGCAGCATGGGGCGATTGTCCGGCAGCACATTGCCGACCATTTCCATGGTGCCACGGGCCCGACAGTAGTCGATCATCTTCTGCATCAGGGCCACGCCCAGGCCTTCGCCTTTCATTTTGTCGTGCACCATCACGGCGAACTCGCATTGCAGATTGTCGGCGTCAGTCCAGGTGCGGACAGTCCCCAGGGTTTCCTCGCCCTCGCCGTCTTCCCTGGGTGCATTGGCGATGAACACCATTTCCCGGTCGTAATCGATCTGCACCATCTGGGCCACGTCCTCCCGGGAAAAATGCTTGCGGTACTGGAAGAACCGGTAGCGAATGGATTCCGGTGACTGCAACTCGTGGAACGCGCGGTGGGCCGGTTCATCTTCCGCCAGTACCGGCCGGATAATCACCCGGCGGCCGGATTTGGGCAGCACAATCCACTCCTCAAGCTCCCTGGGGTAAGGCTGGATAATTGGCCGGCCCGGCGTGTCCGCCAGGTTGATGGCGATATTGACCGCCACGGCGCCCTGTTCGTTGAACAGCAAAGGGGCAATTTCCAGGCCCTGGATTTCCGGGATGTCGATCACGATCTGTGACAGAGTCACCAGGGTTTCAGAGACGGCCCGGATATCCTCCTCCGGCTTCAGGCTGTGCTCCTTGAGCAGCTTGTACATGTAGGTACGGCGCAGCAGTTCTCTTGCCAGCACCATGTTCAGGGGCGGCAGAGCGATCTGGCGGTCGGTCATCACGTTAATCTGGGCGCCGGCGGCGCCGCATACGACCAGAGGGCCAAACAGTTTGTCCCGGGTGATGCCCACGCTGAACTCGATACCCCCAACATGCTGGTAGGAGCGTTGAACGGCAAACCCCAGAAAACCGCTGTCCGGGAAGTGGGTCTGGTATTCCTCCATCAGGTAACGGCAGGAATCCATGATGGCCGCTTCGCTGTTGAGCTTCTGTACTGTGCCCTTGTAGCGACGTTGGGTAGGGCTCAGGTTCAGGAACGGGTGACAGGCCTGCTCATGAATAATGGCAATGTCGATGGGCCGGCGCTCAACCGCGAACACCTCGAGCACCTCCTCCATATCGTCGCAATACAGGGTATCAATGGTGTTGATGCCATAATCCCGCACAAGCTCGCGGGCCTCACGGTTGGACAGATGATGGCGCCCGGAGCGCAGCGCCCTCACAACCACCTTGCGCGTGTGCGTGCGGTCGGCAAAATGATCGGTAAAGGACTCCGGGGTTTCCGTCAGCAACCGCTGCACCCGCTGGTGGCGAACGTGCTGCATGAACGCCATTACCGCCTTTTCCGGGTTGAAGAACGACGGCAGCCCGGCCCGGTAAAATTCCTCCCGCGAATCCATCACCGTGCTCTGGCCAAGCCAGCAGGTAAACACATTCAAACGGGTACCCTTGGACGCCTGCACCACCGCATCGGCAATCTGAAGACTGTCTTCGGTCAGGCTGGGGGCATACATCACCAGCACATTGGCCACTTCCGGGTCCTTCGCCAGGATCTTGATGGCCTTGCCGTAGAGCTCTGGAGACGCGTCGTAGTTAAGGTCAATGGGGTTTTTCCGGGTCCAGTACGGCGGCAGCAGTTCCGCCAACGCCTCGATAGAGGATTCCGACAGCTCTGCCAGCTCGCCACCCAGGTCTGCCAGCCGGTCCACAGCCAGGACACCCGGGCCAACCCCGTTCGCCATGATCGCCAGGGTCTCCCGGCGCAACGGGCGCATGCGGGTCAGGGTTTCCAGGGCATCAAACATCTGCCCCAGGCCGTCCACCCTAAGCACACCGGCGCGCTGAAGCATGGCATCGTAGATCGGGTCGCTGCGTTTCAGCCCCGCCGGCAACTCATGGGGGAACCATTCGGATTCCGGCACCCGGCCGGATTTCACGGCAATCACCGGTTTGGTGCGGGAGGCAACCCGAACAGCGGACATGAAACGTCGGGCATTGGGAATGTTCTCGATATGCAGAAGAATGGCACGGGTCTGGGTATCCTGGGCCAGGTAGTCGATCAGATCGTCATGATCGATGTCCATGCCATCGCCGAGGGTCAGAAAATAGGAAAACCCGACGCCCCGGGCGAAGGCCCAGTCGATCACCGAGCTGGCAATGGTGCCGGACTGGCCGACGAACGCCACCCGGCCGGGAATCGCGCCCATGTGGGCATAGGTGGCGTTGAGACTGCGGGCCGGCACCATCAGGCCGATGGTGTTTGGGCCAAGCACCCGTATGCCGGTCTCTCGGGCGGCTTCCCGCACCGAGTACATCAGGGGCTGGCCGGTTTTGCTGTGGGTACGGGACATGCCGCCGGTCATCACAATGGCGGTGCGCACCCCCGCCTCTCCGAGCCGCTTGATGGTCTTGGACACAGTATCCGGCGGCGTACAGATGATTGCCAGATCGGGAGTAAAGTCCATTTTCGAGACTTTCCGGGCGCAGGGCACCCCGTGCACGTTGTCGTAATCGTTCTGGTTCACCACCAGCAGGCGCCCGGGATAACCGCCACCCATCAGGTTCCTCAGCACCATGCCGCCAAGGTTATCACCCCGCTCTGATGCACCGATCACCACAATGGATGCAGGGTTGAACAGGCTTTCCAGATACCGGGTGCTCAAGCTGACTCTCCTTACTGTCCGGCCCAGGGCCAGTCGGGTAATAAGTGTAATAAAACAGGTTACTTATAGGTGCATCTCTTATCTTAGGCGCTGATCCTCCGATATGAAATGACTATCGAGCTCATAAGACCAAAGAAACACGGCACCCTGTGGTTTTCCCTGATAAGCTTGAAGAAAATATAAGCAATTCGAAGGCAGCCCCAGACGTATGACCACGGCATTCTTTTCCCACGATGACTTCATGAAGCACAACATGGGCCCGGAACACCCGGAAAGCCCGGAGCGGCTTGCGGCCATTATCAGTTATCTGGCGGATACCGGTCTGGACCAGAGACTGGACTGGGTCCGACCGGAAGAAGTCACTCGTGACCAGTTGCTGACGGTGCATCCTGAGAAATACCTGCACCAGCTCGATCTGATGCAGCCTACCCGGGGCCGGGTGTTTACCGACCCGGACACGGCCATGATGCCGGATACCCTGCGCGCTGCCCGTCTGGCCGCCGGCGCCAATGTCCAGGCGGTGGATATGGTGATGAGTAGCCAGGTTACCAATGCTTTTGTCTGCGCCCGCCCTCCGGGGCATCATGCCGAGCGCGCCAAATCCATGGGGTTCTGCTTTTACAACAACATCGCGCTGGCCGCCATGCGCGCCCTCACCTTCCACCACCTTGAGCGGGTGGCGATCATCGACTTTGATGTGCACCAGGGCAACGGCACGGTGGACATCGTAGGTGGCGACGAGCGAATCCTGATGTGCTCCAGCTTCCAGCACCCCTTCTATCCGCACTCCCATGTGCACCGGCAGGCGGACAACATCGTGAATATTCCGATTGAGGCGAACTGTTCGTCTGAGGAGTACCGGAAGCAGGTGGAAGCCGGCTGGTTGCAGCGACTGAACGACTTCAAACCCCAGCTTGTCCTTATTTCCGCAGGCTTTGACGCCCACCGGCTGGATCCGATGGCGGAGCTGAATCTGGAGACTGAAGACTATCGCTGGCTGACAGAAATGATTGTGGAGGTGGCCGGCGAGCACAGTAATGACCGGATCATTTCAACCCTGGAAGGCGGCTATCACCTTCAGGCCCTGGCCGAGAGCGTGAATGCCCACCTGGAAGTGCTCGACTCGGTTTACTGATTCCGCCTAACCTAGCGGATCCCCGCCGTAGCCATTCGCCTGCTGCAGTTCCGGCTGGTCACCAGCACGCTGCAACCGGATGTTGGTGCGTCGATTATCCGCCGGGCGGTTTGAAACCGGATACTGGTCGCCGTGGGCCCGGACCGTAATCAGGTTTTCATCAATGCCGCGGGCCTTGAGGTAATCGGCCACCACATTGGCGCGATCCTCCGACAGCGCCCGGTTGTTGATCCGGCTGCCAATGCTGTCGCTGTGCCCGTCGACAAAAATCCGCTCCACGGTGGAGTCGGCATTCACGTAGGCCACGATATTGTCGAGTAACTGCCGGTCGGCGGCGGACAACTCGGTACTGCCGCTGGCAAAGGGAATTCTCGATCGGTGGATCTGATCAAAGTTCACCGGCAGTAGATTGTTGGTACAGCGCTGGTAACGCTGATACTCACCGGCAAAATTGATATTGGAAACCTGCACGCGCACCGGGCGGCCATCAAACCAGGATTCCCGGGTAACAGTCGGCTGCATGCCATCAAGCAAGCCGCGAGCCAGAACAAAGGCCTGGCGGGTATCCAGGGCAACCTGGCGACGGCCATCGGAAACATGCACGGTGCCCAGCGGCCTCGGAGCCACGCCCGGACGCCAGGAAGGTGCTTCAACCACCAGGCTGCCGCGGCCGGGGCGCATCAGCGGCGCGTCGGATTCAAGAAAAAACGACAGGCTCTCGCCTGCGCGATGATAGAACACCGCCCGCCCATACCCGGGTACTTCATGCACCAGCCGACATTCAAAAACCGATTCGGCCAGGTACCACTGGCTGTTTTCAATGCCGGCACCATAACTTGCAGCTGCGCCAATCGCGGGCAAACACAGGCCGAGAAGGCCAGCAGCCAGCGCGGTGATCGGATTATTGCGGGGGCGGAATCCCATATCGGTTGCCATCGGTATCAGGGAGTTAACAGGCTCTGAGAGTTTAACGGCCCAGGGTGGTGTTTCTTTAGCTCCGGGACAGAAAACAATCACCGGCACCTTCTGGTATAATTCGCCAAATTTTTCCGGGGCCTGTGTAATACCACCCCCCGGCCTTGCCGTTTTCGGCTCCGGACTCGACTCTCCCAAGGTATTGCGGACAACTGCCATGACTGACCAGCTAACTCTTACCCGCCCCGACGACTGGCACCTCCATGTTCGGGATGGCGATGTCCTGAAGCACGTGGTACCTGCGACTGCGGCGTGTTTCGGGCGGGCCATCATCATGCCCAACCAGGTACCACCGGTAACCACGGCAGCCGATGCCACCGCGTACCGCGACCGGATCCTGGCCGCCGCCAACGGCACCGGGTTTGAGCCACTGATGACCCTGTACCTGACCGAAAGCACCACCCCGGAAACCATCCGGGAGGCCAAAGCCGCCGGCGTTGTAGCCGCCAAACTCTACCCGGCCGGTGCCACTACCAATTCCGCCTCGGGCGTGAAGGACATCCGCAACATCTATCCGGTTCTGGAGGCCTTGGCCGACTGTGGAATGCTGCTGCTGGTGCACGGTGAAGTAACCGACGCCGACATTGATATTTTTGACCGGGAGAAGGTTTTTCTGGAGCGCGTTCTGGCGCCGACGCTTGCGGCCTTTCCCAACCTGAAAGTCGTACTGGAGCACATCACCACGGAGGATTCGGCGGAATTTGTCCGCCAGTACAGCGGCGATAATCTCGGCGCCACCCTGACGCCTCAGCACTTGATGTACAACCGCAACCACATGCTCGTGGGCGGTATCCGGCCGCATCTCTACTGCCTCCCGATTCTGAAGCGCAACCGCCATCAAAAAGCACTCCGGGATGCCGTTGCCAGCGGCGACAAACGCTTCTTCCTGGGCACGGATTCAGCCCCCCATGCCAAAGACCGCAAGGAAGCGGCCTGTGGGTGCGCCGGCTGCTATTCGGCCTTCGGGGCCATCGGCCTGTATGCCGACATCTTCGAGGAGCTGGGCATTCTCGACAAGCTCGAGGCCTTTGCCAGCTTCAACGGTGCCGATTTCTATGGCCTGCCGCGCAACACCGACACCATCACCCTGGTGCGTAAACCCTGGACCATGCCGGCAGAACTACCCCTGGCTGACGGCACCATCGTGCCATTGAAGGCCGGTGAAACCGTTCACTGGCAGCTCGCGTAACTATCGATTATTCCCTATCACACACGGCCAAGACCGGAGCTTGAGTGACTGACGAAAACAAACCACCGCACCCCATGTCCCGCCGTTTCCGCGGCTTTCTGCCTGTTGTTGTGGATGTGGAGACCGCCGGCTTCAACCCCGAGCGGGACGCTCTGCTGGAAGTGGCGGCCGTTATCCTGACTATGGACGACGATGGCTGGTTGCGCCGCACTGAAACCCACGTACAGCAGATTGACCCCTTTGAAGGCGCCAACCTGGAACAGTCCGCCCTGGACTTCACCGGCATTGACCCCTGGAATCCGGAGCGGGAAGCAGTACCCGAGCGCGAAGGCCTGAGTGAAATCTTCAGCCCGATCCGCAAGGCCGTGAAAAACCACGATTGCAAACGGGCCGTGCTGGTGGGCCACAATGCCACCTTCGACCACAACTTCATCTTCGCCGCGGCCCTGCGTGCCGACATCCGCCGCAACCCCTTCCACCCCTTTTCCACCTTCGACACAGCCACCCTGGCGGGCCTCGCCTACGGCCACACCGTATTGGCCCAGGCCTGCAAGCTGGCCGGCATTCCGTTCAGCAACAAGGAAGCCCACTCGGCCGCCTATGACGCCGAAAAGACGGCTGATCTGTTCTGCGGCATTGTGAACCGCTGGAAGGAGCTGGGCGGTTTTCCCCCTCCCCTGATCCCGGAAGAGACCGAGTAACCGCCAGAAAAAAACCCGCCGAAGCGGGTTTTTTTGTTTCAGGATCCAACCGATTACCAGTAAATGCCCCGCATGATGGCCGCAAAGGCTACCTGCTCTGAAGACACCTTGGGCCGCTGGCCGGACTTGCTGCCCGCAGCAGACGGTGAATCCGGGAACATGCGGTAACCCGTGTTCATGACAATCTCTCCCATCTTCGGCGCCAGAGCATGCAGCACCTGGGCAAAGATGCCCAGACGGGTCGCAATTCGCTTCGGCCGGTAAACAATGGCATCAGCCACCATCGTCGCTGCTTCATCCGGCGACAAGGTCGGCACCGAATCGTAGATCTTGGTCGGCGCTATCATGGGCGTTTTCACCAGCGGCATATTAATGGTGGTGAAGGTTACGTTACGGTCAGACCACTCCGAGGCGGCGCATCGGCTGAAGGCGTCCAGCGCGGACTTGGAGGCAACATAGGCCGAGAACCTCGGCGCATTGGTCAGCACACCGATGGATGAAATATTCACCACATGGCCACGGCGGCGCTCCAGCATCGTGGGCGCAAAGCCCATAATCAGGCGCACAGAGCCAAAGTAGTTGAGCTGCATGGTACGCTCAAAATCGTGGAAACGGTCGAAGGACAGATCCAGTGACCGGCGGATCGAACGGCCGGCGTTGTTGACCAGCACATCCACATGGCCGTGATTATCCAGCACTGTTTTAACGAATTCGTCGCAGGCTTCCATATCCGAGAAATCGCACGGGTACGCATGCACGCTGGCACCGCGGGACTCCAGTTCCGCGGTGACTTCCTTGAGGCGCTCCCGTTTACGGGCACCGATCACCAGAATTGCGCCGGCATCTGCCAGCTTCTGGGCGGTGGCCAGACCAATACCGGAGGTTGCGCCGGTCACCACACAGACCCGGCCCTCAACGGTACCGCGCAGCGTGCGGTCCTTGAACAGGTCCGGATCCAGGTGACGCTCCCAGTAATCCCAGATTATCGGTGCGAAATCCGGCAGGCGTGGCACCTCGATACCTGTGTCCTTGAGAACCCGCTCGGTTTCCCGGGCATCGAACCGGGTCGGGTAATTGATGAACGACATCACCGAAGGCGGAATACCCATATCGTCCAGCACCGCCGCGGTGAGCCGCTTTACCGGCGGCAGATTCTTCAGGCTCTGGCGAATGAACGGCGGGATAAAGCCGAACATGCGGGAGTCGATGCGCATGCCCATCTTGGGCGCATGGCCCGCCTCACTGAAAATATTGAGAATCTCACCGACCTTGTACGGATCCGGATCAACCAGATGGAAACACTTGCCGTCTTCGCCTTCCAGGTGGGCGATGTGGTCCATGGCATTAACCACAAAATCCACCGGCACGATGTTCAGGCGGCCGCCTTCAATGCCAATGGTGGGAACCCACTGGGGCAGTGCGTGGCGGATTTTCTGGAT
Source organism: Marinobacter subterrani (assembly GCF_001045555.1). Taxonomy (NCBI): domain Bacteria; kingdom Pseudomonadati; phylum Pseudomonadota; class Gammaproteobacteria; order Pseudomonadales; family Marinobacteraceae; genus Marinobacter; species Marinobacter subterrani. Next base: position 50,642 of record NZ_LFBU01000001.1, on the reverse strand, counting down.
CATCTTGAAGAAATAATAGGGCCCGTCCACCTTGTCCATCTCACCGGTGGCAGAATGGCCAATGACCATGCCCGGCCGATAGATGCGGAACGGCACCTTGCACTCCTTGCGCACGACTTTTTCAGACTCATGCTTGGTGCGCAGGTACGGGTGATCCAGCTTCTCCGCTTCCTCGAACATGTCCTCGCGGAAAATGCCCTTGAACAGGCCAGCGGCGGCAATCGAGGACACGTGATGGAAGTGCTTGGCGCCCATGGCCTCAGCCGCATTCACTGCAGCCCGGGTACCTTCAATATTGGTCGCCTGCTGGGCCTCCTCGTCGGCGCCCATGTCGTACACCGCGGCGAGGTGGAAAAAGTGATCAATATTTCCTGTCAGGGCCTTGAGCGTTTTGGCATCGATCCCGAGGTTCTCGCTGGTAAGGTCGCCTATCACCGCCTTCACCTGGCTTTCGTCTGCACCCCAGCGCTCACGCAGTAAGTCGAGCTTGTCCAGGGACTGCTCACGGACCAGCACATGTATCGTGCCGCCGCGCGCCAGCAGCTTCTCCACAAGAAATCGGCCAATAAATCCGGTGCCACCGGTCAGGAAATAGTTCATCAATCTTCCACCCTGCTTGTTGCTCAGTTGTTGTCTATCCGTGCCGGCACCCATACGACTAAAGTCTTAGGTTAATCCGGAAACGCCGGAATTGTACTTAATTGCAACCTTCATGTATCGAACTTTTTTAGAGTTTTTACTCCGTAAGCCTTTGTTTTAAATAGAGCTATTACTCTAAAAATTCACTCTCCCGCACCTGGCGGGCCTATCCGGTTTGCCGACATAATGCTGTTGAGACTAGCACAGGAATGGCCGTCTGCCTGCCCGATTGTTGGATTACCACAAAGCAATGAAACACCCCGCCAGCAATGACATAATCAGGAACTTTTAGGGCCTTTTGGCATCTCTCTATCTCACAGGACAACCGACCTCCGGAAACCCGATCATGCAAAAAGACAATCCCAACGCAGAACGCTACATTTCCATTGCCCGGGCCTGCCTCAAGGCCATTAACGACTCCGCCGAGAACGCCGGTTCCCGCGAGCAGAAAATCCAGGCGGTTTACGAGGCCATCGACAGTGCCTTTCAATCCGAGTTCGCCGATTACCGCCAGTCCGTGGCCGTTATGGCAACCGTTCTTGAGCGTATTGCCTCTGGCCAGCTGGACGCCGAAAAGGCCGCGGATCTTGCCCGTAAAACACTGGACCGGCAGCCGGAAAGCACACGCAACACACTGATGCACTGAACGCCAGACCACATTCACCGGATATCAGAGAGCCTATGAGCACCCGCATCTCGAGAAAACACCCAATGCAAAGCCAGATGGCGCGTCTGTTTGCCCTGCTCACACTCCTGCTGATCAGCACCCTGAGCCTCGCCGCCCAGATACCGGAAAAAAGCCCGAACGACGACAACCAGTACCGGTTCATTGAACTGGAGAACGGCCTGAAGGTCATCCTGGTTTCCGACAAGGAGGCAGACAAGGCCGCCGCCTCAATGAATGTGGCCGTTGGCAGCGGAGACGACCCCGAAGACCGCGAGGGCATCGCCCACTTTCTGGAACACATGCTGTTTCTGGGCACCGAAAAATACCCGGAACCCGGCGAGTACCAGCAATTCATCAAGAGCCACGGCGGGCAGCACAACGCCTTCACCGCGTTCCAGGACACCAACTATTTTTTTGATATTCAGGCCGATTTTCTCGCGCCGGCACTGGACCGGTTTGCCCAGCAGTTTGCAGCGCCACTGTTCACGGCAAAACTGGTAGACCGGGAACGCAATGCCGTTCACTCGGAGTTCAGTTCCAAGCAGAAGGACGATGGCCGCAGGTTCTATTCGGTACAGAAGGCCGTGAGCAACCCGGAGAGTGCCTTCAGCCAGTTTGCCGTTGGCAACCTGAGCACCCTTGAAAATACCGACGACAACCCGCTGCGCCCGGACCTGATTGAATTCTGGAAACAGCACTATTCGGCCAACCTGATGTCCCTGGCGGTTTACGGCCCGCAACCGCTGGATGACCTGGAAGCCATGGTGCGTGGGCGGTTTGATGCCATCGAGAACCGCCATCTGGAGCCAAAGCGCCATATGGCCAGCCTCCTGGAGCAGGATGAGCTGCCGGCAAAGGTAACAGCGGATGCCATCAAGGATGTGCGGAGCCTGACGCTCACCTTCCCCATTCCCTCCCAGGAAGACAACTATCGCACCAAACCAGCCAGTTACGTGGCCAACCTGCTGGGCCATGAAGGGCCAGGCAGCCTGTTCGACGTCCTGAAACGGGCAGGGCTTGCCGAGAGCCTGTCAGCAGGGCTTGGCATGGATACCGGCGAAAACGCCACCCTCGAGATCAGCATCGCGCTGACCCCGGAAGGCCTGAACCGCCAAGAGGAAATCCTGCCACTGGTTTTTGATTACATCGCCCAGATTCGCGAGAACGGCATCAGCGAGCAGCGCTTCCGGGAAATGAAAAAATTGGCGCGCATCGATTTCCGGTTCCGTGAACAGGGCAGCCCGCTGCATGAGGCCATGCGCCTGGCCAGCCAGCTCCTGGAATACCCGCCAGAGGACCTGCTCCGCGCGCCCTGGCTGGTTGAGCGCTATGCCCCTGAACAATACCGGGACATCCTGCAACGGTTGACGCCGGATAATGTCCTGGTATTCGTCCTTGCGCCGGACCCGGAGCTGAAAAACCCGAACCTCACCAAGTGGTACGAGGCACGCTGGACCAAAGAACCACTGAACCCGGACACCCTGACACAAACCGGCCTGCCCAAACTTGCCAGCCAGCTGCAATTGCCGCCGGCCAACCCTTTCATACCCGAGGACCTGGAACTGGTGCCCGGAAAGACCATGGCAAAGCCCATAATGCTGGGCACACTGAACGGCATGGACATCTGGTTCGCCCGGGATACCCGGTTTGATACGCCCAAAGCCAATGTGTTTTTAAGCCTGAGGACACCTGCTGCTACGGTATCGGCACGCGGCCACGTACTGACCCAGTTGTTGGTTGACTCCATCAACGCCAACCTCAACGCCTGGGCCTATTCCGCCAGTCTGGCCGGGCTGGATTACAGCGTTTATCCGCACCTGCGCGGCATCACCGTTCGCGTCGGCGGCTACAATGACAAACTGCACACCCTGATGAACCGCATCCTGCTGCAGGTGGCGGTGCCGGAACTGACCCGGCAGCGCTTTGATATTGCCCGGCAGAACCTGATCGACAGCCTGCAGAACCAGGCCAAGGACCGCCCGGTGGAACAGACCTCGGAGTTTGTTCAGACGGCCCTGATCGAAGGCGCCTGGAGCACGGCGGCCAAACTCCGGGCAGCGAAAGAGGTCACCTTTGATGAGCTGCGCTCCTTCGCTGAGAACGCCTTCGCCCAGGTGGACCCTGTCATGATGGCGCACGGCAACCTCACCGAGGCCTCGGCCCTGAACCTGGCTCGCCAGATCAACGCCATCGTGCTTCGCAACAGCGAAAACACCCGGGTAGATCGCAGCCAGGTGCGCCAGTTGCCGGAGCGCGAGACCGAGGTGTCCCTCAAGGTGGATCACCCTGATACCGGCTACACCCTGTATATGCAGGGGGACAATACCAGTTTCGAGGAGCGGGCCCGCTTCCAGTTGCTGGGGCAGATCATCAGCAGCCCCTTCTACGAGGAAATCCGCACCACCCGCCAACTTGGCTACATTGTGTATGCCACTCCCTACGAAATGCTGGAGACGCCGGCACTGGGTTTTGTGGTGCAGTCACCCTCTGCCTCGCAATCCGAGATTGACCAGGCGGTCAGAGAATTCGCCAAAGGATTCGATAAAACACTGGCCGGGCTGACCGAAGAGCGGCTCAACCAGGAAAAACAGGCCGTGGTAAGCAAACTTCTGGAGCAGGATCGGCAACTCGGCGAGATCTCCAGCCGCTACTGGCGCGAAATTGACCGTGGCGCAGACTACTTCAACTCGCGGGAGCGCCTGGCCGAGGCGGTGAAGAAGGTCAGCAAGGAGGAATTACTGGCCACCTTCCGCAATGCGGTGCTGGAGCGAGAGCAGGCACTGCGGGTGGTTACCGGTGGCGACGGCCTGCAAGCGGACAAAGCCCTTGGCAAGCTGACCGACCTGCCACTTGTGCCCGCCAGCTGACAGCGTCAGACGATGCGAAGAAAACGGGCCCAGTCCTCGGGCTCGTCCACGTCCCAGCGGGGCTCCAGCAAGACATAGCTTAGCCCCGCTGCATCCAGCCGCTCGCAGGTCTGGGCCAGAACGTCCGGCGTTCCCCAGGCGATGTTGTCCAGCATTCCATCCACCACCCTTGAGGCGCCGATGAGCACGTAACCACCATCGTCGGAGGGCCCCAGCACCACATCATGATCCGCCAGGCAGGCCACGGCCCTGCGGGCATACTCAGGATCAACCGATGGGCAGTCGCTGCCGACCACCAGGGCACGGTCATAGTCGCAAAGCGATTGGCTGAGTGCGGCGAACATCTTCTCCCCGAGCGTATCGCCCTGCTGCACCCCCTGAACCAGACCGGCTCCATCGACTTCTTCAAGAATAGAGGCGGCTTCCAAAGGGTGATCGTCCACCAGCCGGTCCCACCAGAATTCCACCGCGTAACCGGTAGCACACAGGTTATCGAGCACCGCCAGCGTCAACCTTATATGGGCTTCGAGCGCGCCAGCCGGGCCCAACTCCGGAATTAACCGGGTTTTCACACGGCCGGCTTCCGGCCACTTGGCAAACTGGAGAAATACCGCCAGGGGAGGGTTACTTTGAGGCATTGCGTACATCCGATCGGTAGATTTGGGCCAGAGATTCCGGCGATTCACCGCGCCAGTAACGCCAGCGCAGCCGCCACATCAGGAAAATCGTTCGCCAGACACCATGCGTCTGCCATCGGCGGCTATCGGTTACGACAGGTTCTTTTATACAGAAGGGGCGCGACATTCGGCAAAGGCGGCGTGAAAATTCCACGTCTTCCATCAACGGCATCGGACGGAAACCGGCCAGCGCCTCGAACACATCCCGGCGTACAAACATCGCCTGATCACCGGTGCAGATACCCGTCAGGCGGGAACGCTTATTCATAAACCAGGCGATTACCCGGAACACCGGCCGCTGGCCACTCAGACGCACATTAAACCGCCCCCAGGCGCGATGAGAATGGGCAAAGTCGGCAAGATGCTCCAGGGCGCTTTCCGGCAGGCGGGTATCGGCATGCAGAAAAAGCAACAGATCGCCTCTGGCCACCGCCGCTCCGGCGTTCATCTGTGCCGCCCGCCCCTTTTCAGAGTTCACCACCCGGTCGCAGAGCGGCCGCGCCAGTTCAGCGGTGCCATCGGTGCTGCCGGCATCCACCACAATCACTTCATGCGCCCGGCCACGAATCGGCTGCAGGGCCCGGAGTGTTTCGGTAATACCGGCCGCCTCCCTCCATACCGGGATGATCACGCTCAACGAGAAAGGTTCAGGCAACACGCACTCCGTGAGATTCACCGAAACAGGACTGCACCTTGAGCCGCGGGGCTCAGGCCGTTATCATACCGCCCTTCTCGCGATAATGCCCCCGTAGCTCATCTGGATAGAGCGTCCCCCTCCTAAGGGGAAGGTAGCAGGTTCGAGTCCTGCCGGGGGTACCAACCGCACTTCCAATCTCTTTAAATGCCCCTCATATCCTTCTGTTTTAAACTTGCACCATATTGAAATTCCTGAATTCAGGAAATACCCGAAGATGGATTCCCTAACACAGTCCGCAATGTCACTGGCGCAAAGTGTCGGCTTGTGGGGTTACTGGTTTGCATTTTTTGCCGCCCTGGCCGAAACGGTTTTTTACCTGGCTTGTTTTTGTCGGTTCGGCCCTGCTGCTCATGATGGGCATGCTGGCTGGGCAGGGGTATTTTGATCTCGGAGGCCTGCTGTTTTTTTGCGATTGTCGGTGCGACGCGGGGAGATAACGTCAATTATTTTCTGGGCCGCCGTATTGCCATAGCAGCCCCGCCAGCACGCTCGCGATCAGCAGGGCAATGCCCGACACCAGGTTGAAAAAACCAAACGCAGTTCCGCGCAGGCTTCTGGGTGCCGCATTTGCAACCATAGTTGCGAGCAATCCCTGGGTCATACCCATGTGCAAGCCCCAAACCACAGAGCCGGCAAGGGCGCCGACGCCAAGCACGGATAGAAGGCACTCAGGCAAGAGGCTGTGAATAATCTCGGACGAAATATCCATCAACAGGCTTACGAAGCCGAGCACCCAGATCCCGGCGGGCAATCGGGGCTGAGGAGTGTCGTCGCGAGTACTCACGCTGCTGATCCTGTCAGAAATGGTTATTGACTGGAAATTAACCACACCCATTCGGTCCGCGACCGAAAATCGAGTCTCGGCATTCGCATTGTTGGCCATAAGACTGCGCTTTTCCGACGAAAAATAAAAGCTTGCTGGCGCCCGACAGGCCCGGGATGCCAATGCCGCAGTTCCTTTTCCGCTTCCTGTGTGTGCTTGCGAACAGACCACCCGGCCAGCAAGCGCCGATCCTGAGGGTCTGCCCCGGCAAAGACTCGCCCTGCCCTGTCAGGTTGGGGCCAAGTCGACGCCGGGCAACCGGCGGCATACACCGGAAATGCCGTCTGAAAAATGCAAGCAAGGAGCTTCTCATGACCAGAATCCACACTACGGCTATCACATTAAGCTGTCTTCTTGGCGCACTGCCCCTGGCAGCCGCCGCTCAATCTGCAGAGTTTGGTCCTGATCAGGGAGATCGCGAATTCTCCATCTCGGGTACCGGCAGTAACGACCGGGATTTCAACAGTGGCAGCTTCGGCGTAACCGGCGATCTGGGCTGGTATCTGCGGGATAACATGGTTGGCGGTGTCCGCCAAAGCGTCAACTACGCCAGCATCGAAGGTGCCGATATCGAGGACGATTTCTGGAACGGCTCAACCCGGGGTTACCTCGACTATCAGTTCCTCAACGATCGTGCACGTCCCTTTGTGGGCGGCAGCCTCGGCGGTATTTACGGCGACGGCGTCAAGGACAGTGCCTTTGCCGGCCTGGAAACCGGTATCAAATACTACGTTCAGACCAAGACCTACTTCCTGGCCCGGGCGGAGTACCAGTTCTTCTTTAACGACGCGGATGATGCCGATGATGCGTTCCAGGACAGCGGCGCCTGGGCCTACACCATAGGTCTGGGTTACAACTTCTGAATCGTGGCGTAGCACTGAAGACATTGAAACCAAAGCCCTGACCGATGCTGCGAGGTGGTATCCCGGAGAGGCTCAGGGTTAGCAGGGAGCATTAATCATCAAACCGTTCAGGTTTTTGGCACGCACACGGAATGAGCTGCGCCATGACCGGGATACCGAGTTGTTGCGGGCGGAGCTGTTCAGTATTGAGCAGCTCAAGCGCCATGCGGTTACCCTGGCGGGTCAGCACCGGATTGAACCGCGACCGGGGGCAGACCGGTTACTGCCACGGCTGGCGGATAATGCCCGGGTTCTGCTGGCAGCCTACGATGTTGTTACGGCTGCCGTGGCGCCGGGACAACGGACCGCGCCGACCGAAGCCTGGTTGCTGGACAACTTTTATCTGATCGAACAGCAGATCAGCCTGGCACGTCGTCACCTTCCTCGCGGATACAGCCGGCAATTGCCGCGTCTGGCCGAGGGGCATTCGGCCGGTTTCCCCCGCATCTACGACCTGGCGCTGGAGTTGATCTCCCACATGGACGGTCGCGTCGACAGCGACAACGTCACCCAGTTCATCGCCGCCTATCAGACCGTGGAACCCTTCAGGCTAGGCGAGTTGTGGGCCTTTCCCATCATGCTGCAACTGGCGCTGCTGGAAAACCTGCGGCGGGTCAGCGTGCGCATCGCCCAGCGGCGGGAAGAGCGTGATGCGGCCGCCACCTGGGCGGATCGCATGCTTGTCGCAGCCGAAAGCGATCCGAAACAGTTGATCCTGTTGCTCGCCGAGTTTGCCCATGCCGATGTCCCACTCACCGCGCCGTTCGTGGAGGAATTCTACGACCGGCTCCAGGCGCAGGGGTCCGTCATGGCCTTCGTGCAGACCTGGGTGGAACAGAAACTGCTCGGACAGGGGGTGACCGCAACCCAGCTCTCGGAAGCGGCCGGGCACACCGACGCGGCCAACCAGATATCCATCGCCAACAGCATTGGCAGTTTGCGCTTTATCGGCGCCATGGACTGGAAGGAGTACGTCGAATCCCTCAGTGTCGTGGAAAAGACACTGCGCGAAGACCCGTCGGGCATGCACGCCCACCAGGATTTCGCGACCCGCGACCGCTACCGGCATGTCATCGAGGACCTGGCGCGGGGCAGCCTGTGTGGCGAACTGGACGTGGCACGGGAAGCCATTGTTCTGGCCCACGCAGCAGCGGCACAACAGGGCCGGCACGACCGTAGCGCCCATGTCGGCTACTACCTGATCGACCGGGGGCGGCCACGCCTGGAGCATTCGATCTGCTGCCGCCTGTCGTTGAGAACGCGCCTGAACCGGGCCTGCAGGCCTGTTCGCCTGCCCCTGTATCTGGGGGGCATAGTGTTACTGACACTGCTCACCACGGCAGCCGCCCAGTCCGCGCTTGATGGCATCTCACTCCAGGCCTGGCGCGACTGGATTTTTGCGATGACCGCCATGACCGGAGCCTCGGCACTCGCGCTCGCGCTTGTCAATCGGTCGATTACGCTATTCGTGCCGCCGCGGGCATTGCCACGACTGGATTTTTCACAGGGCATCCCTGCCGATCACCGCAGCATGGTGATCGTTCCCACCCTGCTGAGCAGTCGGCAGGAAATTGATGATCTGCTCGATGCCCTCGAGATACGTTATCTCGGCAACCGCGATGCCAACCTCTACTTTGCCCTGCTGACGGATTTTCCCGACGCACCCGAGCAAACACTGCCAGACGACGCGGCCCTGCTCGCCCGCGCCCGAGCGGGAATCGAGGCACTCAATGACACCTACCGCGACGATCGCCCCTGTGTCTTCTACCTGTTCCACCGACCGCGGCAGTGGAATCCCTTCGAGCGAGTGTGGATGGGCTACGAGCGCAAGCGCGGCAAGCTCGAGCAGTTCAACGCCCGGCTCCGGGGCCAAGCGTCCACGGCGTTCTCGGACATCGTCGGTGATCAGTCGCTCCTGGGCTCGATCCGTTATGTCATCACCCTGGATACCGATACCCAATTGCCGCGCGAGGCGGCACGCCTCCTGGTCGGCAACCTGGCGCACCCGCTCAACCGCCCGGTTTTCAATGCTGCCAAAGGCCGCATCGTCGAAGGCTACGCCATCCTCCAGCCACGCGCCTCAATCAGCCTGACCAGCGCCGGCCAGTCACGCTTTACCCGGCTGTTCGCAGGTGAATCGGGCCTCGACCCCTACACCCGCGAGGTGTCGGATGTCTACCAGGATGTGTTTGCGGAGGGCTCCTACATCGGCAAGGGCATCTACGACGTCGATGCCTTTCGCCAGGCAGTTGACGGTCGCTTTCCGGAAAACCTCATCCTCAGTCACGACCTGCTGGAAAGCGGCTACGCGCGATCCGCGCTGGTGACAGACGTCGACCTGATCGAAGATCAACCGGCCAGTATCGCGATCGAGTCCAGCCGGCGCCATCGCTGGATACGCGGTGACTGGCAACTGGCCGGATGGTTGCTGCCACGGGTGCCAGGGGCGCCCGGCTTGCAGGGTGCAGGGTCGAAGCGGCAGGCCAACCCGCTGTCGGCCCTGTCGCTCTGGAAGATCTTCGACAACCTCCGGCGCAGCCTGGTTACACCGGCGCTGCTTGTCCTGCTGGTGGCGGGATGGCTTTGGGGCACGGGCTACTTGTGGGCATCGACTGGGCTGGTCCTGGCGGTGTTATTCCTGCCCACACTGCTGTCCCTGTTGATCGAGCTGACTCGCAAGCCGGCAGAGTGCAACTGGCTGGTACACCTGGGCATGACCGGAAACTCCGCCGGCCGGCCGTTAGCGCTCGCCCTCCTGAGCCTCGCATTTTTGCCCTACGACACCCACATAATCCTGGGGGCGATTCTGCGCTCCGGGGCGCGCATGCCATTCACCCGGCGCGGTTTGTTGCTGTGGCAACTGCCCGGATACACACGCCGCAACGCATGCCGTTCACTGGCGGATTTTTGTCGGGAAATGTGGGTACCCCCGGGTCTGGCGGCGGGGTTGGTTGCGGCTCTGGTTATGGCGGACAGCCCGCCGACGGTGTGGCTCGCCGCCTTTCCCGTTCTGTTGCTGTGGCTGGTGGCGCCCACCATTGGCTGGTGGCTCAGCCGCCCGTTGCCCGCCCCCACCCCAGGCCTGAGTGCAGGGCAGGAGGTTTTCCTGCGCAAAGCGGCCCGCCGCACCTGGCGCTACTTCGCGGACTTTGTCGGCCCGGAGGACAACTGGCTGCCGCCAGATAACTTCCAGGCCTACCCTGCCCCCGCCATCGCCTCGCGCACCTCACCCACCAACATTGGCATGGCGCTGCTTGCGGATCTGGCTGCCGTCGATTTCGGCTATCTCACCGTTGGCGAGTGCCTGCAACGCATCGACAACACACTGGCGACCATGGAAAAGCTGGAACGCTACCGCGGCCATTTCTTCAACTGGTACGACACCCGAACGCTGCAGCCACTCCACCCGCAATACGTTTCGTCGGTGGACAGTGGCAATCTGGTAGGCGCCCTGCTTACGCTGAAGGCCGGGCTGGCCGAGCTGAAGTACCAGCCGGTGCCGTCGACCTGCGCACTGCAGGGCCTGCAGGACACCTTGCAGGCCCTGGCCGACGAGCTGCCCGCCGCCCTCACCCCCGAACTGGCGGAGAATATCCGTGTACTGCAGGACACCCTGCGCGCCCTCACCCTGGAGGGTCCACCCCGCACACTGGCCGGCACCGCCAGCGCGCTGGACCAGATCGACCGCACCGGCGGTCCCCTTTTTACCTGGCTTTCGGCCGATGCCGACATCGATGGCGAACTGGCGTACTGGGCCAGGGCATTCCATCAGCAACTGCGTGCGCTGCGCGACGAATTCGCCTTTCTGGTACCCGCTACCTGGCAGGACAGCGGCCTCCCCAGCCGGATGGCGCTGGCGGGCAGCCATGATTCGGGCGCGGGCCCGGCCGCCCAGGAGCAGCTCGACCTCATCGACAGCCTGATAGACCGCTGCCAGGTTCTGGCAACAATGGATTTCGAATTTCTTTACGATGCCGGGTGCAGCCTGCTGACCATTGGCTATGACGTCAGTGAACGGCGCCGTGACCGCGCCTGCTACGACCTGCTGGCATCCGAGGCGCGGCTGGCCAGTTTCCTGCTTATTGCCCAGGGACAGGTACCCCAGAAGCACTGGTTCGCGCTCGGCCGCCTGCTGACCAGCCATGGCGGTGACGTCAGCCTGATTTCCTGGAGCGGCTCCATGTTCGAATATCTGATGCCACAGCTGGTTATGCCGAGCTATGGCAATACCCTGCTGGAGCATAGCTGCAAGGCAGCCGTTTCACGCCAGATCGAATACGGCCGGCAGCGGGCGGTGCCCTGGGGGATTTCCGAATCCTGCTACAACCTCACCGACATCCATCAGGTTTACCAGTATCGGGCGTTCGGCGTACCCGGCCTTGGCTTCAAGCGCGGATTGGGCGATGACCTCGTGATCGCGCCCTATGCCAGCGCGCTGGCACTGACGGTGATGCCGCAGGAGGCCTGCCGTAATCTGCAGGGGCTGGCTGACCAGGGATTCCTCGGTGCCTACGGTTTCTACGAAGCCATCGACTACACCCCCACGCGCGTGCCCCGGGGCAAGCTGCACGCCATCGTGCAGACGTTCATGGCGCACCACCAGGGGATGAGCTTCCTGGCCTTTGCCCATGTCCTGTTTGACCAGCCGATGCAGCGCCGCTTCATGGCCGATCCGCTCGCGCGGGCGACCGAGTTGCTGCTGCAGGAGCGAGTACCGAAGAGGAGTGACACCCTGCACCCGCACGCAGCCGAAGTCAGCGCCGCCGCCCGTCCGCCCAGCGCGGAGGCCGGCGCCATCATGCGCGTGTTCACCGACCCGGCCACGCGGCTCCCCGAAGTTCACCTGCTGTCGAACGGTCGCTATCACGTGATGGCAACCCACGCCGGCGGCAGCACCAGCCGGTGGCGCGACCTCGCCGTCACCCGCTGGCGCGAGGACGCCACCTGCGATGGCTGGGGTACGTTCATTTACCTGCGAGACCGCGACACTGGCAAGTATTGGTCCACGGCGCACCAGCCAACCCTGCGCCAGGCTGATTACTATGAAGCCATTTTTGTGCAGGCCCGCGCCGAATACCGGCGGCGCGACCATGCGATCGAAGCGCACACAGAGATCAGTGTGTCTCCCGAAGATGACGTCGAGATCCGTCGTGTCACGCTCACCAATCAGTCGTCGCGCACCCGCCACGTTGAGGTGACCAGCTTCGCTGAAGTGGTGCTGGCGCCGCTGAGCGCCGACCTGTCCCACCGCTCGTTCAGCAATCTGTTCGTGCAGACCGAAATCCTGCCCGGGCGGCAGGCCATCCTCTGCACCCGACGCCCCCGCACCCCGGGCGAACAGGTGCCCTGGATGTTTCACTTGCTGGCGGCGCCGGGTTCGGTGGCCAACGAACCTTCCTTTGAAACCGACCGCGCGCGGTTCATCGGGCGCGGTCGCACCCCCGCCAATCCGGTCGTGCTGGACAGTGGAGGCCGCCGCTCGGCCCTGTCGAATACCCAGGGCGCAGTGCTGGACCCCATTGTGGCAATCCGCAGTACGCTGACCCTGCTGCCCGACAGATCGGCAAGCGTACAGATCATTTCCGGTATCGCGGACACCCGCGAGGCTGCACTGGTCCTGATCGAGAAATACGGCGACCGCCATTTCGTGGAGCGCGCGTTCGAGATGGCCTGGTTCCAGAGCCAGGAAGTATTGCGGCACCTGAGCGCCACCGAAGCCGATGCCCAGATTTTTGGCCGTCTGGCGAGTTCTGTCATCTACAGCAATGCACTGCGCCGCGCGGCGCCCAGCGTCATCGCCCGCAATCAGTTGGGCCAGTCGGGATTGTGGCGTTTTGCCATCTCCGGCGATCTGCCCATCGTGTTGCTGCTTATCGGTGACCTCGGCCGGATTGATCTGGTCAAGCAGGTGGTGCAGGCCCATGCCTATTGGCGCATGAAGGGCCTTGCGGTTGATCTGGTGATCGTCAACGAGGGTTTCTCCGGCTATCGGGCGGAGCTGCAGGACCAGATCATGGGGCTGATCAACGCGGGCCCCGAGGCCCAGGTGGTCGATAAACCGGGCGGCGTCTTCGTGCGACGGGCCGAAGAACTTTCCGAAGACGAACGGGTATTGCTGCAGACCGTGGCTCGCATCGTGTTCAGCGACAGCGCTGACACCCTGATTGAGCAGGTGGACCGCAGAGTATCACCGGAACGGACATCGGACCTTCTGGAGCCTTCGAAGCAGGCCGAGACCGAGCCGGTTTATCCGCTGGCGCCGCGCGAGCGTATTTTCAGCAATGGCCTCGGCGGCTTCACGCCCGACGGCCACGAATACGTCGTTACCCTTGAACCCGGACAAGCCACACCGGCGCCCTGGGCCAATGTCATTGCCAGCCCACACATCGGCACCGTCGTCAGCGAGAGCGGCAGCGCCTATACCTGGGTGGGCAACGCCCACGAATTCCGGCTTAGCCCCTGGCACAACGACCCACTCTCCGACACTAGCGGCGAAGCGCTTTATCTCCGCGACGAGGAAACCGGCGCATTCTGGTCGCCAACGCCACTGCCTGCCTGCGGGCGTTCCGGCTATGTATGCCGACACGGTTTCGGCTACAGCGTGTTTGAGCACCTGGAGGCCGACATCGCCTCGGAACTGTACACCTACGTCGCCATGGATGCGCCGGTCAAATTCCTGGTGGTAAAACTGCACAACCAGTCCAGGCGATCGCGCAAGCTGTCGCTGACCGGTTACTGGGAACTGGTGCTCGGCGAATTGCGACACGCCAACCTGATGCACATCGTCACCGAAATCGACCTGCCCACGGGCGGACTGTTCGCCCGCAATTCCTACGGTCGCGAGTGTGCCAACCGGGTTGTGTTTGCGCAGGTCAGCGAACGGGGGCGGTCGGTGAGCGGCAACCGCACTGAGTTTATCGGCCGCAACGGCACCCTCGCCAGTCCGGCGGCAATGCGCCGGAAGCGCCTGTCGGGCAGGACCGGTGCTGGCCTCGACCCGTGCGCAGCTATCCAGACCCGGATCGAACTGGACGCCGGCCAGGAACGGGAGATCGTGTTCGTCTTCGGGGCAGCTGCCAATGCCGACGAAGCGCGGCATTTGATCCAGCAATTCGGCGGCCAGGCGGGCGCGCGCCAGGCGCTGGCAGCGGTGTGGGAATACTGGAACCGCACCCTGGGGGCCGTCAGCGTCGATACACCGGACGTGGCGCTGAACGTACTGGCCAACGGCTGGCTGGTTTACCAGACCCTGTCGTGCAGATTGTGGGGCCGCAGTGGCTATTACCAGTCGGGGGGCGCCTACGGCTTCCGCGACCAGTTGCAGGACACCATGGCGCTGGTCCACGCCACGCCCTGGCTCGCCCGCGAGCAACTGGTTCGGCATGCCGGTCGCCAGTTCCTCAAGGGCGATGTGCAACACTGGTGGCATCCACCCAACGGACAGGGCGTACGAACCCATTTCTCCGACGACTATCTGTGGCTGCCGTATGCCACCTGCCGTTATGTGCGGGCGACCGGCGATACCGGCGTGCTTGACGAGCCCATCCATTTCCTGGAGGGCCGTGAGCTGTACACCGACGAAGAGGCTTACTACGACCAGCCGCAACGCTCACCCGAAGCCGCCAGTCTCTACGAGCACTGCGTGCGGGCCCTCAGGTACGGCCTGAAGTTTGGCGCCCATCATTTGCCGCTGATGGGCTGCGGCGACTGGAATGACGGAATGAATCTGGTCGGCAAGGACGGCCGTGGCGAGAGTGTATGGTTGGCCTGGTTCCTGGTGGAAAATCTTGAGCTGTTCGCCGACCTTGCCGGTGAGCGCAATGACCAGGAATTTGCCGAGTTGTGCCGCGCCCAGGCCGCACAACTGCGGGACTACATCGAAGCCAAGGCCTGGGATGGTGCCTGGTACCGGCGCGCCTATTTTGATGACGGCACCCCACTGGGTTCAGACAGTAACGACGAATGCCAGATCGATTCCATAAGCCAGAGCTGGGCGGTCATCTCGAAAGGCGGCGATCAACTGCGGGCCCGACAGGCGATGATGGCGGTGGACCGGCGCCTTGTGCGGCGCGACAAACAGATCATCCAGTTGCTCGATCCGCCCTTTGACAAATCCGGCCTGGAGCCGGGCTACATCAAGGGCTATATCCCGGGCGTGCGGGAAAACGGTGGCCAATACACCCACGCCGCAATCTGGACCACGATGGCATTTGCCATGTTGGGTGACACCGAACGCGCGTGGGAATTTTTCGCCATGCTTAACCCTGTTAACCACGGCAATACGCCCGAGTCCATCGACCGCTACAAGGTCGAGCCCTATGTGATGTGCGCGGACATCTATGGTGTGGCGCCACACATCGGCCGCGGTGGCTGGACCTGGTATACCGGAGCGTCAGGCTGGATGTACCGGCTGACCGTGGAAACCCTGCTGGGCCTGCAACTGGAAGTGGACCACCTGCGCATTGCCCCCTGTGTGCCCGCCGAGTGGGACAGCTACAAAATCCATTACCGGTATCGTGACACCGTCTACCACATCACCATCAGCCGCCGCGGTGAGGCGTCGGGACAGGTAAGCCGTGTAACCCTGGACGGTGCCGAACAGGCTGACATGCGCATTCCCCTGACCGATGACCGCGGGGAGCATTTTGTCGAGGTGGAGCTGGGCTGAAAAGTGCCGGTTTTTCCTCATCCTGTTCTTCAAATCCGTCCGGTCAGGTTAAACTGCGGGCCCGCTCAGCTATCTGGACCCCCTATGGCCCGCTTCACCGAAATCGGCACCGCAACAATTCCCGGCAACGGAACCCGGCTGCGCCTGCTGCAACGCAATGACGAGTTCTCCATCAAGATTGCCGGCACCACCGGTGAGCTGATGAACAGCCGGGTACACGGCTCGGAGGATGCACTTGCCACGCTGGCGTGCGAGCGCATTGCCGACCAACCCTCGCCCCGGGTTCTGATTGGCGGGCTGGGCATGGGGTTCACCTTGGCGGCCGCGTTAGCAGCACTGGGCGACGACGCGCAGGTTACCGTGGCTGAGCTGGTTCCCGAAGTGGAAGCGTGGAACCGGGGGGCCTTGGGTGCTGCCGCCGGCAACCCGCTGAGCGACCCCAGGGCCCGTATCCATATCGGTGATGTGGCGGAATTGCTCAGAAGCAGCGAGGGCGAGTGGGATGCCATCCTGCTGGATGTGGATAATGGCCCGGAAGGGCTGACCCGCAAGGAGAACAACTGGATTTACTCCCCGGCCGGCATCGCCGCCGCCCAGAAATCCCTTCGCCCGGAGGGCATCCTGGCCTACTGGTCCGCCGGCCCGGAGCATGCATTTACCGAGCGCCTGCGCCGTGCCGGGTTTTCCGTGGAGCCGGTAACCGTGCGGGCTCTTCGCCCGGGTAAGGGTGCGCGCCACGTGATCTGGCTGGCCTGGTAAGTCCTTTTGCCCCGTCGGGCTGGCCACAGGGCCGGCCCGGACTGGCGTTGTCAGTCGCGGCGGCCCTGGTTGAGCCGGAATTGCTCGATGGTTTCTCTCAGCGTTTCCGCCATGGCCAGCAGGTCGCCGGCAATGCGGGAGGTCTCCTTGGCATCGCCGGAGGTCTGCTCCGCAGACCGGCTGATTTCGATCACGTTGTGATTGATCGATTCGGAAACGTCGCTCTGCTCGTTGGCGGCACTCTCCATTTCCTCGTTCAGATCGGTAATCTCACGCACGGCTGTTGCGATGGCCTGCAGCTCGGATTCGACAGTCAGAATGGCCGCCACCTGCTGTTCCGCCATTTCCGAGGCGTGGCGCATGGTGGCTACGCAGTCCACCACTTCGCCCTTCAGGCCATTGATGGTTTTGCGGATTTCCTCGGTGGAATCCTGGGTGCGCGAGGCAAGGGCCCGCACCTCGTCCGCCACCACCGAGAAACCACGGCCCTGCTCGCCAGCCCGAGCCGCTTCTATGGCGGCGTTCAATGCCAACAGGTTGGTTTGGTCGGCAATCTTGGAAATCACCGCCAGCATGTCGGACATCTGGCCGGTTCGCTGGTCAAGCTGCTCAATCCGTTTCGCGCCGCTCTGAACTTCTGTATTGAGTGCCTCGATGCCTTCCACCGCAGTGCGCGCGAGCCTCTCTCCCTTGCTGGCTGATTCTGCGGTATCGGCAGATTTGCGGGTGGTATGGATGGCATTTTCCCGCACCTGGACGGCTGACGCGGCCATTTCCGTGGTTGCGCTCGCTACCTGGTCGGTGTTGTCCCGCTGGGCCAGCACTTCATGCTCGGTTGTGTCTGCCTTGCTGGCGATACTGCGGGCCGCCTGCTCAACCCGCCCAGCGTTATCCATGACCGTGTTCATGCTTGCACGAATCTTCACCATCATCCGGTTGAAGGCACGGGAGACAGAGCCGATTTCGTCATTGCGGGTAACCTCCAGCTCAATGGTCAGGTCGGAATTGCGGGAAATCTCGTCCATCCGGTCATGGAGCCGGCGCAGGCGGGAAAACACCAGGCGGCTCAGGGCCACTGCGGTGAGGAAAAACACCACGGCAAAGATGGCAATCTGAATGCCACCACTGGTCAGTAGCTGTCGGTGCAGGCGCGCGTCGCCCTCGGCCAGGGAATAGTCGATCCGGATGGCACCCAGTACCGTCCCCTCCTTGGCCTGGTGGCAACCCAGGCAGTTCACGCCCTGGTAATTTTCCGTGGCAATGACCGGTTTGATGAGCGTATACACCCGTCCGTCTTCATTACTGGAGTAGGCCTCCACCCGCTCACCGGCCAGCGCTTTCCGGTCCAGGGGCTCGCGCTTCTGTTCCGTTGCCTTGCCGTCGCCGAAGATACTGTTCAGGTGGTCACCGCGAATCACCCGCACATCCAGCACATCCTCCGGGGCCATCACCTTCTGCCGTAGCACGTCCCGGTTGGCGATGGTGCCAGTGACCATCATGGTGTTCAGCCCGTCGAAATAGGACTTGGCCAACCCGTCAACATATTTTTGACTGAACGCTTCCATATGATCCCGTTGCGAATCCGCGTTGTAGAGCACGGTAAGCACAAGCACGAGTGAGAAAGCCGCCGCCAGGGCAGCGAGAAGCAGAAAACGGATGGAATAGTGTTTTTTCATGGTAACCCGGCACAGAAGCCGCTCAGCCCGCGACTTGACGATTGTTTTCACTGGTTATGATGACGGTTAACTGCCGCGGAACTTTATAACTTTGCGCCAACTATTTCCTGATCCAGATCAGATCCGGGAAAGGTCAGTAGCATCAACTGCGCAGGGAGCAAAAAAGGCAGGGCAAGAGTTGGCCCGAAAGCTGCTAAATCGAGTGGTGAGTACCAGAAATTGCCAACGCTGACGGTTCGGCGCCCGCAATCGGGTAAGCCGAAGGAGGAAAACCACCCATGTCCCTACTGACGTCTCTGATCCGGGCGAGCACCCAGTTCCAGCAGGCCATGGAAAAACGCCAGGCCCCAGTCACCGGCGCGGACGCCTCTGCCGGCACGCCCCGGAGCCAACCAGCCGAAGCCGAGCCGGTACCGGGCGCTGACCGCTTCACGCCCTCGGACAACAACCAGGCCGACCTCGCCCGCCTGAAATCCCGCAAGCTATCCCTGGTCGACTACAAGCAGACCGTGGGGCAGGATCTTGCCTTTGTGCGGGAAACGCTGCGGCATAAACTTGCCGAATACAACCTGCACCCGGCAACCGCGCTCAATGTGAGCAAGGATGAGAGCGGTCGTATTGCCGTAGATGGGAAAATTGCCGAAAAAACAAGGACGCTGATCGAGAAAGATCTCAACGTGAACAAAAACTTCAAGGACGCCTTCAGCCGCCTGAGTGTCAACGAGCCGACGCTGCACTTTATGGACAACGCGCTGAAACTCAACCAGGCCTACGGCGTCAATAACCCGTTACTGGATACCCTGATCAGTGATAACCAGCAGTTCAACGGCCTGCAGGACCTGGTTCACCGCTACGACACCCTACGGCGATCCGTAAGCGCCGAGCAGATAGAAGCGGCAGGAAACACCCGGTCGTACGCTTTTAACCTGAACGCCCGGGCCTGATTCCGGCTTTTAGAAGTCGCGGGTGTCAGACTTCGAAAGGTGCCGGATCCCCTTTGCCAACCCGGGTCACCACCGGCGCCTCGCCTGTAAAATCCACCACCGTGGTTGCTTCCATACCGCAGAACCCGCCATCGATAATCAGATCCAGCTCATGCTCCAGAGTGTCCCGGATTTCGTAGGGGTCGGTCATCGGGTCGGTTTCGCCGGGCAGTATCAGGGTACTGCTCATGATCGGCTCGCCCAGCTCGCCCAGCAATTCCTGGACAATGGCATTATCCGGCACCCGAACCCCCACCGTGCGGCGCTTGGGATGCAGTAACCGGCGCGGCACCTCGCTGGTGGCATCGAGAATAAAGGTGTAGGGGCCCGGCGTGAAATTCTTCAGCAACCGGTACTGGGTGTTGTCCACCTTGGCATACACCCCGATATCCGACAGATCCCGGCACACCAGCGTAAAATTGTGCTTGTCATCCAGCCTGCGAATCCGCTTGATCCGGTCCGCCGCCTGCTTGTCACCCAGGTGACAGCCAATGGCATAGGCGGAATCCGTGGGATAGACAATCACCCCGCCGCGACGAAGAATATCCACCGCCTGGTTGATCAGACGCTTCTGCGGCGTCTCCGGATGGATCTGGAAAAACTGACTCATTAACCCTCTCCCCGAGCGATCCGTGCCGCCATCACCGGATCCTTCTTGGACCCGCCCATACAATTCGGCGATTCCGGCACCGCCTGCCCGGATGCCTCCCATTCCGCCGGAGAATACAGATGCAGCGCTAACGCATGCACCCCGCCTTCCAGCTCCTCGGCCAGCACCTTGTAGATCGCCTGATGCCGCCGAACCTTCATCTGCCCCTCAAACTCCGGCGACACCAGCGTCACCTTGAAATGGGTTTCTGAGTTCGGCGGCACACTGTGCTTGTGGCTCTCGTTCTCCACCTGAAGAAGACGCGAATCAAATGCGTCGTTCAGTTTGGTTTCAATCGCATTCTGGATTTTCATGTTTCGAGACTCCTACGGCTCAACCTCGGTTGAAAGTGAGCGAATTGCACCTGGCCAGAAGCGGGTGTGAAGATGGCCGTCCCAAAAGTGTGTGTTGCCATGGATGGCAACACCAAGCCCCCATGGATGGGTTCACGGCGTCTTTTGGGACGGCCATCTTCACAGCCGCCTCCCCCAACGTTTTCAGTCTACTACACATACCGCCGCCACCCGAACCTTGACAGCATAAAGCCAAAGCGCCACATTCCCACCCCGATTCCAAAACACCAGACCCCATGCACCTGTACATCGCCGAAAAACCAAGCCTCGGCCGCGCCATCGCCGCCGCCTTACCGGGCCCGCACCAGAAAGGCCAGGGCTGGATACGCTGTGGCCAGGGCGAGCAGGCCGCCACCGTCAGCTGGTGTATCGGCCACCTGCTGGAACCGGCAGAACCCGCCCGCTACAACCCGGCCTGGAAAAAATGGCGCCAGGAAGACCTGCCCCTGTTTCCCGAAAAATGGCAAGTCATGCCCAAGGACAGCGTACGCCAGCAACTCAAAGTCCTCGAGTCCCTGATCCGCCAGGCCGACACCATCACCCACGCGGGCGACCCGGATCGCGAGGGCCAGCTCCTGGTCGATGAAGTGATCCGCTACTTTGGCGCCAGCGCACCGGTGCAGCGCATTCTGATCAACGACCTGACGCCGGCCGCCGTGGCCCGGGCTATCCAGAAGCCAAAAGACAACCGCGAATTCCGCCGCTTGTCCCATTCTGCCCTGGCCCGCCAACGGGCAGACTGGCTCTATGGTATCAACCTGACCCGCTTCTACACCCTCAGCTACCAGCAACTGGGCGAACAGGGCGTCTATTCCGTTGGTCGGGTGCAGACCCCGGTACTTGGCCTGGTGGTGGAACGGGACAACACCATCGAAGACTTCCAGCCCCGGCCCTATTTCCGGGTTGAGGCCCGGTTCAGGGCCCAGGAAGATGAGGCCGACCAGCAGAGCTTCACCGCCCGCTGGCAGCCAAACGAGCAGTTCCAGGATTACCTGGACGAAGAAAACCGCCTGCTCAGCCGGGAAGTCGCCGCACAGATCGCCGAAAGCGTACAAGGCCGGCCCGGCAAAATCACCGAAGCCCGCTTCCGGGACCGGCCAGAAGCGCCGCCTCTGCCGTTTTCCCTGTCCGCCCTGCAGATAGAAGCCGGCAGGCTGTTCCGGATGGGCGCAAAAGAGGTGTTGGATACCGCCCAGAATCTGTACGAGCGCCACCAGCTCATCACCTACCCCCGATCCGATTGCCGGTATCTGCCGGAGGGGCATTATGGCCAGCGGGAACAGGTGGTTCGGGCGATCGGCCGGGTGGCACCGGATCTCCAGGAGGCCTGCGATGGCGCAGACCTGAACCGGAAAACCGCCGCCTGGAACGACAAGCAGGTGGATGCCCACCATGCCATCATCCCCACCAGCCGGCCGTCCCCCAACGGCAAGCTCAGTGCGGCGGAGGCAAAGATCTACGGACTGATCAGCCGCTACTACCTGATGCAGCTCGCAGCCGATGCCGTTCACCGGGAAGGCAAGCTCACGGTACAGGTTGCAGACCACCACTTCCGGGCTACGGAAACCGCCATCCTGTTGCCCGGCTGGAAAGCCCTGGAAATAAAACTCCGGGAAGGGCGCGCTGAGCCGGAGAAAACCCCGCTGCCCAGGCTGGAGAGAGGCGAGCCGGTTCTCTGTGAAGACAGCGCCATCGCCGAACGGAAGACCCAGCCACCCCAACACTTCACCGATGCCACCCTGCTCTCGGCGATGACCAACATCGCCCGTTTTGTAACCGATGCCGAGCTGCGCAAAACGCTGCGGGAAACCGACGGCCTGGGCACCGAAGCCACTCGCGCGGCCATCATCGACACCCTGTTCAAACGGGAGTACCTGTACCGGGACAGCCGCCACATACGCGCCACCGACAAAGGCAAGGCACTGATCAGCGCCTTGCCGGAATCGGTCAGCAAGCCGGATCGTACAGCGGTGTGGGAAGCCACCCTGGAGAGCATTCGCCGGGGCGAAGGCGACCCGAAAAGGTTCCTGGCAACCCTGCAGCAGGAAATTCGCGGCTTTCTGAATCAGCCCCAGGGCCAGCCAGCGGGCGGCTCCACGGGTCCCGAGACCGCCGCACCGGAAAACCTGCCCCACTGCCCTAAATGCCGGGCCCCCATGCTCGAGCGAGACGGCAAGTTCGGGCGCTTCTATGCCTGCACCCGCTACCCGGATTGCCGCGGCACCCGGCCGCTGGAAGAGGCCAGCCCTGAGGATGGCACCAGCCAGAAGCCCATCCCCTGCCCACACTGTTTTTCACCGCTGGTCCGGCGCAAAGGTAAAAAAGGCTGGTTCTGGGGCTGCAGTAACTTCCCCGGCTGCCGACAAACACTCGACGACGACAACGGAAAGCCTGCCATTCCGTTACGCAAGTCTACATAACGATACTGAACACTTATTCACGTTTTGTGATAATCGGCAGGTATAACAGGGCAGTCCGTCTATCGGCCTGCACCCTGCCAGGAAACAACAAGGCGACACCCGGGAGAGGTTTAATGCGCATTGCTTTGCTTGAAGACGAAACCGAACAGGCACAGCACATCCAGTCAATTCTGTCTGAGCGCGGTCATCATTGCGACAGCTTCCCTACCGGTCAGAGTTTCCTGAGTGCCGTATTTCACCGAAGCTACGAGTTGCTGATCCTGGATTGGCAGATCCCCGACATGACGGGCATCGACGTTCTCGAGAGTGTCCGGGCGCAGCTAAACTGGCCGATTCCCGTGGTGTTCCTCACCCAGAGAGACAGCGAAACCGACATCGTGCGGGCACTGGATGCCGGCGCTGATGATTACCTCGCCAAGCCCGCCCGGGCCGCCGAACTGGTGGCGCGTATCAACGCCCTGGCCAGACGCACGAACCCGGACAGCGAAAAGGAATTGCTGCTTTACGGACCGTTTGAAATAAACACACAACAGCGCACGATTGCCCTGCACGGCAGAGAACTCACGCTGACCGACAAGGATTTTGACCTGACCCTGTTTCTGTTCCAGAACCAGGGCCGCCTGCTTACCCGGGAAATGCTGCTGGAGCGCGTCTGGGGCCTGGCCCGGGACATCAACACCCGCACCGTGGACACCCACATGAGCCGTCTGCGCCGGCGGCTGGGCCTCAATCCGGAAAACGGTTTCCGGATCAAGACCATCTACCAGCGCGGCTACCGCCTGGAGGCCATGAAAGCCCAGGAACCGGACGCCGATTCGCCCGAGGCAGAAACCCTCACCAATGACTGATACGCCGGCGCCCAAGCTACCTGTTCTGCTGTTGATCCTTGCCCTTCTGGCCTGCGCCGGACCGGCAAGCGCCGACCTGTCGATCACCCGCGGGTCCGCCGGGCAGTATACCGAGACCTCCTCTGCCAGCACAGTGCCGGAGTGGATCTACACCCTTCACCCGGGCGAGAGTTTCTCCGAGGTGGCAAACGACCTGCTGGCCCCGAACTACCACACCAGGCAACTGCTGCAGTACAACAAGATCAGTAACGGCGCTATCCTCGGCGAGGGCGACAGCATTCGCATTCCCCTGGCCTGGCTCAAGCGACAGCCCCAGCCGGCAAAGGCCATCAGCGTCTCGGGGAGCGTTCAACTGATTTCCGCCAGCACCGGCCGCAAGATACAACTGAGTGAAAACACCCTGATCCGGGTCGGTGACGAGATTCTGTCCGCCTCAGGCACCGCGACCATCGAACTGGCCGACGGCTCGGAAGTACGGATCTCGCCCAACTCGCGCCTGATATTCAACCGCCTGACCCAGTACGGCAAAGCCGGAATGGTCGATACCCGCCTGCGGCTCAACCATGGGGAAGTCCATACCCGGGTGAAGCCGGTCATGGAAGGCGGCGCACGTTTTGAGATTGAAACGCCGTCTGCCGTGGCTGCGGTGCGTGGCACGGCCTTTGTTCTCCAGGCCTCGCCCGAAGGCACGCGCCTGCAGGTAACCGAGGGCGTCGTGGACTTTGGCGCACCCGGCAAAACCCAGCGCATTCCCGCCGGGTACGGGGCCAGCCTGTCTACCAACAGCCACACTGGTCTGCAAATTCGCCGCCTGCCGCCCGCGCCGGAAATCAACCCGCTACCACCCACGCTGACCCAGTTGCCATCAACCATGACCTGGCAGGAAAGCCTGGCGCCCATGTACCGGGTGGACATCTTCGAGGCCGACAGTGGCCGCTGGGTGGAGAGCCGCAGAGTGACCGGCAACAGCTTTGATATCGGCCTGCTGGACAACGGCAGCTATGAGATTCAGTTGGCCGCCCTGGACAGTCGCGGCATCGCCGGAATGCCGGGGGTGGTGCCGGTCAAGGTTGACCTGCAGGCGCGCGCTGCATCGCTGGTATCACCTGCCGACGGCGGCACCGTCAACGATGACATGCCGGAATTCCGCTGGCAGCTCAACGGCGATAACGAAGTGGCCCGGGTGGAAATCGCCGAAGACAAAGCCTTCAGCAACCTGATCACCACTAGCGAATGGGCGCCGGAAACCTCGGCCCTGCCATCACGCCCTCTGAGCCCGGGCCAATACTACTGGCGGGTTGTGACCGAGGCCGGCGGCAATTCGGTGGCCACGACCGAGCCGCGCAAAGTGGTGGTGAATGGCAGCCTGCCACCTGTACGCATCCTCAGCGTGAACTACATCGACAGCCAGGTACGGGTGTTCTGGGAGAAAGTCGACACAGCCACGGATTACCGCCTGCAACTCTCGGAAGAGCCGGGATTCAATAACATCATCAAGGAAGCCACGCTGTCTGATACCACCGCAGCCTTGCGTCTGATTCCCGGAAGGCGGTATTTTGTGCGCCTGAAAGCTCTTTCTGATGGTCCGCTGCAAAGCCGCTGGGGACCTGGGAGGGAATTGTACCTGGAATAAACCTTTGATCGACCGAAACACACAGCAGGGCTCATGAACCGGGATTGGCTGCCAATAAAAACGACCCCCTGGACACTGGGCCTGATCCTGCTGGCCCTCCTTTTGCTGATACAGCTTACCGCACTGCCCCAGCGCCTTGATTACTGGCTGTACGACCGTGCCATCACCGCCAACCCGGTGAACGCCTCGGATAACGTTGTTCTGGTAACCATCGACGAGCCCAGCCTGAACCGTCTGGGCCGCTGGCCGTGGCCCCGGAGCCTGCACGCCGAACTGATCGACAAACTGACCCGGGCGGGCGCCAGAACCATTGTGTTCGATGTACTCTTCGCAGAACCCTCGGCAGACGACGATGCACTGGCTGCGCAGATGCGCAATCACGGCAATGTGATTCTGCCGGTTTACCTGTCACCGCCGACCTCCCAGTACCTTTTAAGCGAACAACTGCCGGTCAGCACCCTCGCCACGGCGGCAGCCGGGCTTGGCCATGCCCATGTGGAGCTGGACAGTGACGGCGTTGCCCGCGGCCTGTATCTTTTCAACGGCCTTGGCAATCGGCTCTGGCCCAGCCTCGCCCTGGCCGCCCGGGGTGCCGGGCCAGAAAGCCCCGCGGCCAGAAACATTCCACCCTACGTGAACGTTCGGGATGAATATCGGGCGGTGCCTCTGATCGGAGGCGCCGGCTCCCTGCCCAGCTATTCGTTCGCACAGGTACTGAGCCAGCCACCGGCGCCGGAACGATTCAGTGGAAAGACCGTGTTTGTCGGTGCCACGGCGGCCGGATTGGGAGACATACTGCCAACCCCGTTCTCCGGCCTGAGCCGCCCCATGTCTGGCGTGGAATTCCACGCCAATGTGTTTTCCGCACAGTCCAGGGGCCTGCTTATGCGCCGGGCACCGGAGTGGGTATCGGCTGTTCTGGCACTGGCGATGGTTCTGATGTACTCGCTTGCCCTCCCTCCCTTGCGGCCGGCGCGCACCCTTATTGCCTGTGTGTCCGGTGCGGCTGCGCTCATCGGGCTTTACCTGTTCACACTACGGGTACTTGGGTGGTGGATACCCATGGCGAACGCCATGCTGGTGCCTTTACTTGCCTTCCCGATCTCCAGCGGTCTTCGCCTTGCCATGACCAACAGGTTCCTGAACCGCCAACTGGATGGCCTGGCGAGAAGCCCCCAGGTTGCCTTGCCCGCGCCTTCAGGCAGACACCCGACCCAACTGCTGGAGCATTTCATAGCGCTTTTCCAGCCCACCGGATGGCTGCTGACCGAGGAGCGCAATGTTCTGTCCAGGCAGGACCTCCGCCCCGCCGACATCCCGGAAGACCTGACACCCGGGCTCTGGCTACACGACAGCAACCGAAGCTGGATCCAGCTTTTACGGGGAGGTACCCGCTATCACCTTGGCCTGGCCCTGCCTAACGACCTTGGCCGGGAGGCCATTCAGCGCTACCTTCAACGGCTGCATCTTGAGCAGACGGCACCGGCAAATCGCAATTCCCGGCACAGCGAGAACATCTCCGCACGGATCGAACGGGTTCGCGTTGCCACCGACCGGCTGAATCACATGCAGCAGTTCATCCACAGGAGCTTTGAACGGATGCCCGACGGCATCATCGTGACCGACGAGCTGGGCGTTATCCGCTTCGCCAACGGCCACATTGAAGAGTGGTTCCGGGAACCCATGCCGAGCCTGGGCGGCCTGCCTCTGGTGCGACTCCTAGAGGGCCACGACCCCAGGGAAACGCCGCCCTGGCATGAAACCGTCTCCGACACCCTGACCCTCAGGCAAAGCCGCACCGTGGATCTGAGAATCCGTGACAAGGACTTCCTGATTCACTTCGCGCCGTTTTCTCTGCCCGACAGCAACCAGCAGGGCATCATCGCCAACATTTCCGACATCTCGGAACTGCGGGAGCAACAGCGCCAGCATCGCGAGGCCATCGACTTCATTTCCCACGATGTCCGCTCGCCGCTGGTCTCCCAACTGGCCCTGATCGAACAGCTCAAACGCGACCCCAGCCACATCGAGCAAAGCCAGCTGGAACAACTGAGCCGGCTTGCCCGCAGGAGCTATCATCTGGCGGAGGAGTTCGTACAGCTTGCCCGGGCGGAACAGCTCACGGAAACCCGGTTCTACGAGTGCGAGTTCCTTGCCATCGTGGAGAACGCCCGGGACAGCGTCAGTGAACAGGCGCTGGAGAAACAGATTCAGCTTCAGCTACAGGGCACTGAAGACCTCTGGCTCCGGGGTAACGCGGAGTTGCTGGAGCGGGCGGTCATCAACCTGCTCACCAACGCGGTCCAGTACAGCCCTGGCGGGTCTACTGTCAGCATCCAGGTGTTCCAGGCCGGTCATCAGGCCTGCCTTGCCATTGCTGACGAGGGCTCCGGCATCGACCCGGAAGAACTGCCTTTCCTGTTCGACCGTTACCGGCGGCAGAAAAGCAGCGAGCTGGCTGGGGTGCATGGCACCGGGCTCGGACTTTCCTTTGTCAAAACGGTGGTGGAAAAACACAGAGGGGAAATTTCAGTGCTGTCCAGCCCGGGCGACGGCTCGACCTTCACCCTGAAGCTGCCAATCGCCGACCCACTGGCCTGAGACTGCATAACACCAGGCCATGGACTACCGGGCTCAGGAACTGATGGTTTTGCTTACCACGTCGGAGGGTTCGCTGGTCAAACCATTGGCATCCTGAACCTGGATAGTGAAGTACCAGGTGCCGGTGGACAGATCGGTCACCTCATGACTCAGTTCAATGAGGCCCCCAACATTGTCAATCACCACAACCTGGTTCAGATTATCCGGCTCAGTACCATAACGGATGGTATATTTTTCCAGCTCGTACCGACTCAGATCCTCTCCATTGACCCGCTTCTTCGGTGCACTCCAGCTCAGGACGGCGGTGCCCTCCTGCGTTGAGGCCTGGCCGCTGGAACTGCCGGAACCTCCACACCCCGATAGTAAGACTCCCAGAATAAACGCGGCAATCCATGCCTTTGACATTGTTATGACGCGTTTCATGGACAGTTAACACCAATAATTCGTCGGTTATATGAAATTGTATAAAACGCGGCGAATTATCGATGTGAAGCATGTCATCTTTCTAGTTACGAAATTGTCAATTTCCCGTCAGGTTTCGGTAATGACATAGTGGAAGTTACTGACATAAAAACATTTTCCTGCCCGCCAACCTGTCTCCCGGCCTTGCCGCTCCATAACACAAATGTCATTGGCGGCTTGCTACCCGGGGTTTTCGAGACGCTCTTTCATAACCTGGATATCCCTGGGCACCACGCCCAGATCACTCCACTTTTCCGGGTGGCAGGTAAAAAGCAATATCTGATGCCGGTTGGCGGCGTCGAACAGAATGCGCTTCATGTCTTCCAGGCGGTCCGTATCGCTGTGTACCAGCGTGTCGTCGAGGATCACCAGGGTAGGCCTTCCGGCTTCACGCAGCAGGTCGGCGTAGGCCAGACGGCTGATCAGGCCCATTTGCTCGCGGGCACCAAAACTCAGCTCGGCGATCTGGCCCAGTTCAGCGCCCCGGGTAAACGTACCCGGCCTGAGGTGCTCATCCACTTCCAGGGTGGCCTGCGGGAACAGCAGCGAGAGGTAGTGGTCGAGGTGCTTTTGCAGGGGCGCCTGCAGGCGCCGGGTCAGTGCCTGTCTCTTGTCCGTCAGCAGCGAGAGCAGAAGGTCCAGGGCCCGGGCGCGGCGATGCAGTTCCTGATAGCGACGATTGCATTGCTCCAGATCAGCCGCCTTTTCGTTAAACTGCTCTTCCAGGCCTTCGGCTCCCCAGGCCTCCAGCCTCACCTGTATGTCTCGCAGTTCCCGCTGCCGGTCTTCCTGGGCCTGGCGCAGGTTACTGATACTGCGCTGGTAGCGGTCGATATCCTGCTTCAGGATTGTCGGGTGAGCCTGCTGTATTTCCTGTTCACGGGCCTGCAGCCCTGCCTCCAGACTGCCCTGCTTCCTGTCGATGTCCGCCAGTTCTGTGGCGAGTTTCCGGAGCTGCTTCTGATGCTCCGGGTTCTGCACCTCGTTCTGCAGTTGCTGCCATTCCGAGTTTGCACTGTCCCGGCTCTGCCGGCGGGTCAGAAGCTCTGTCTGATGCTTCCGCTCCTCCGCTTCTGCTTCGGCCAGTCGGGCTTCGGCCTTGGCTCGACCGGCTTCTGCGGAGGCAACGTCGGTGACCCCGGCTGGACCCTCCGGTGCCCGACGGCTCTGCAGTTCGGTTTTTGCCTTCCGCAGCCGGGACTCGGCTTCCTTCTGGTCGGCCAGGAGCTGCTCGATGCCCACGGGCGCCACAGACTTGAGCAATTCAAGGGTGTGCTGTAGTGTTCTTTCGGCCGACTCATGCGCCGCCACCCGCTGCTCAGCCTGCTGCACGGATTCCACGCCCAGCGCCTGCATCTGTTCGGCCAGGGTTTGCCTGAGAGCAGCAAGCTTACGGCGGGTACTGGCCAGGTCTTCGCCACCGGGGGTAATGCCCAGGGTACCCACACCCGGTATCACCAGGCGGGATGACTCAAGCAGTTGTCGCTCGCCCTCGCCTTCCACGGCTTCGTCGTTCAGCGCCAGCCTTGCGCCTGGCTCCAGTTGCCAGGTTAACCGGGTCGCGATGGCTTGCGAGCGGATGCTTTCTTCGTTCCACTGGTGCTCCGTGTTCTTCAGCGCCTTCACGGCGGCGGCATCAATCCGGTTCTCCCGGGCCTGCTCTCTCGCCTGCTCGAGCGCTTGCTGGTATTGCTGTGCGCTCTTCAGGTTCTCGGTCAGCGTCTGGTTGTGCTGTTCCAGCCGGCGGATATCCTGCTCCAGCCGGGACCAGGTTTCCTGCAGACGAGCCTGCTCAACCTGCCGGGCGGCAGCCTCATAGGCGGCTTTTGCGGCCTCGATATTGCTCGCAACAGAGGCGCTTCGGGCCTCGGTCTGCTCCAGTTCCCGCCTGGCTTTCTCCAGTTCTGCCGTGCGGACATCCAGCTTCCTGCTCAGGCTCTGAAGCTGCTCTTGGTTCTGCCGCAGCAGTTGCCGGTTGCTCTGCAGGTGGGCCAGGGTTTCTTTTTCCTGTGCCTGCTGCTGCTCCAGCTTCTCGACTTGCCGGAACCGCTCCCTGGCGTGTTCAAGCTGCCGCTCGGCCTCCTCCCAGGGGCGCTCGTGCTGGATACGCTCATGGTCCTGCTTGAGTTTGCCAAGTCGGTCGACCTGCTCCTGGTATTTCCGGATCCGGGCCTGCAGCTCGTCAATCGCCTGCTGGTGTTCTTCCCGCTCCCGCTCCAGTTTCTGGTAGTCACCACGGGGCTTACCCGTGGGTGTGAACAGCTCCCGCCAGCGGGTTCTGACCTGGTCTATCAGCTCGTCACCCCCGGTACTGGCCACTTCGCCCACCAGGGAGTTGAGCGCGGATTTCAGATGATCGCCGGCATGCTCCACCGCCTGCTCGATGTTCTGCCCGGTGCCCTGCTCAACCCACAGCAACCCGGGCACACCCCAGTGTTCGGGCTTGCTGACACCTTTGGCGGAGAACTGGAAGCCAAGGAGCTCCGCGAGCTTCTCTTCGGCCTCGTCTTCGCTGTAGCTGGCTGAATCGATCGTCAGGTCGCAGCGTTTGCGCTGGAGAAAACTCTTGACCAGATGCCAGGACTGGCTGCGGGCCTCAAAGTCCAGGGTAATGGTCGGGGCTGCAGCGGAATCACCCCAGGGGCGCAGGTCGTCCACGGAGCTGGTCCGGTAGCGCTCGAAAAAGGCGGCACGAATGGCCCGCACCAGAGTGCTCTTGCCGGACTCATTGGGGCCGTGGATCAGGTTCAGGCCCGGCTCCAGGCTGTCC
Source organism: Marinobacter subterrani (assembly GCF_001045555.1). Classification (NCBI taxonomy): domain Bacteria; kingdom Pseudomonadati; phylum Pseudomonadota; class Gammaproteobacteria; order Pseudomonadales; family Marinobacteraceae; genus Marinobacter; species Marinobacter subterrani. The sequence continues at coordinate 19,548 of NZ_LFBU01000001.1, read as the reverse complement.
AGTACAAATGGCTGACGGAACTGGCGAAGCTGCTCCACCTGCAGACGACGGAGTTTCATTCGCTGGTCTCCTGTTTCCGGTCTTTCAGCAGTCCGGCCAGAATGGCCAGCGCATCCCGCGCGGCTTCAGCGTCATCGTCCTGCTGGTGAGACCTCAAATGCTCGATAACCTCCCCCACGTAGCCGTCCGCCTTGAGGGCGGCAACATCGTCATCGGTGGGCGCCAGTTGCAATCCGCTGCGATCGCACTGGATGCTTCGGAACCTGGCCTCGGCTACCGACAGCGCATTAGTCAGCCTCTCCTCGCCGGCCAGAGTGATCGCGCCTTCCAGGCGAAGATCGACGACGGAAGGCTCGGGTAATTCGCCGAGCCTCTCCAGCAACTGGTCCAGGTCGGACTCCACCGTCAGGGTTTCGCGCCACTGGTGCCACTGGTAGCGGCCGGTTTCCAGGGGCGTTACCTGCGGCAACGCTCCTGGCCCGGGCACATCAACGATCAGGGCATAGCCGGCACTGTTGTTACGAAACCGCTCCGGCTCCGGGGTACCGCTGTACCAGGTGCGCCCGTCAATCTGCCTGGTGCCGTGCCAGTCGCCCAGGGCCAGGTAATCCAGGCGGGCAGCCTCTGCGCGATTCGGCGATATGGGGTTGGCCGAGTCAATGTCATCAGACAGGACGCCCTGGACACTGCCGTGGGCAAGGCCGACCCGGATCAGGCGTTCCGGGGTTTCCCAGGTACTGAAGGCCTCTGTGAGATCACTGTAGGTGTTGCGTTGTGTCAGCGGAGCGCAGAGGATCGCCAGGCCCTGGGGTTCGAGGTTGATCACGCCGGGCTCCAGTGCCGCATGGACATTATCCGGCACCGCGCCGAGGCGCTGTGCTCGCGTCCAGACGCTCTCGGCCAGGGCCGCATCGTGGTTACCCGGCAACATCACCCACGGACCCCTGAATGCCCCGGTGGCGTTGAATACCCGGCGGATGGTCCGGTCTGCGACAGTCTGGGCGTCAAAAACATCCCCGGCCACCAGAACCGCATCACACTGATGCTCATTGGCCAGCCGCGCGATCTTTTCAATGGCCTCAAACCGGGCTTCGACCAACGCCGCCCCGTCTTCTGTTTCGAAGCGGCTGAAGGCGCGCCCCATCTGCCAGTCTGCCGTGTGCAAAAACTTGGGCATCGTGCTTTTCCTGGATCAGTTCGAAATGGTGGGCGGCGTCAGCCACCGGGGACTTTGTAACAGATATCGTAACGGTAGTCAGCGACAAGCAATGTCGTATCCGTCACCTTCCGGGCCCGGCCCCGGGCACAGAGCTCGGGGCAACGCCATCCCCGGATTATTTCGAGCGCATTTGACATCCGCAATTGACCTGAGTCATTTCAACTTAATCTAAATGCGAATCTTTCTATTTTATATCCATGACTGTCTGTGTACACTGCTTCCCAAGTTGATCAGGACTCATTCAGCCCCCCAACCAAGGAACCTTGCCCATGAAACGACTGAACGCCTCTTTAACCGCCTCTGCCCTGCTGCTTGCCGGAGCCGCCGCGTCTCCCCTGGCCAATGCGGCGGAATACCCCATCGGTCACCCCCAGCAGGCGCACGGGATGGAAGTGGCTGCCGTTTACCTGCAACCGGTCATCATGGAACCTGCGGGCAACCTGCCCGCCAAACAGGCGGACGTTCATCTCGAAGCCGACATCATGGCGCTGGAAGAAAACCCGAACGGTATTCCGGCCGGTGCCTGGGTCCCCTACCTCACCGTGGATTACGTACTCAGCCGGGAAGGCAGCGACAAGACAGTGTCCGGCACCTTCATGCCGATGGTCGCGAGTGACGGCACCCACTATGGCGCCAACGTGAAACTCGAAGGCCCGGGCAAGTACCACCTCGAATACACCATTCACGCGCCCACCTACATGGGCAAACCGTTCATGCGGCACGTCGACCGCGATACCGGGGTGGCTGAATGGTTCGATCCGTTCACTCTGGAGTATGACTTTGTTTATGCCGGAACCGGCAAAAAGGGAGGGTATTAACCGTGTCCAGGTTTCTCCGGGCATCACTGGTGTTGCTGTCATTCGGAGTCGTCACGCCCGCATTTGCGGGCCTGCCGTCCTACGATCTTGAACTGAAGGACGGCGCTCTGAACCCGCAAACCCTCAAAGTGAACGCTGGCGAGCGATTCAAGCTCAACCTGCACAACACCGGCATGGGCCCGGTGGAATTCGAGAGCCCGCGGCTCCGTCAGGAGAAGGTGCTGGCGCCCGGCGCCGAATCGTTTGTGGTGATTCCGCCCCTGAAAAAGGACGAGTACGAGTTCTTTGATGAATTCCACCTTCCTGACGCCAAGGGCAGGATCATCGCGCAGTAGGAGTGACCCATGGAGCAGATCATTTTCGTCGTCTGGCGGGAGAGCATCGAAGCCCTTCTCGTGGTTGGCATTCTCTATTCCTGGCTCAAGCAGTTCGGCGCCGACGGCACCCTGCGATACCTGTGGTTCGGGGTAACCGGCGGTGTGGTTGCCGCACTGGCCCTGGCAGGCGCCCTGCTGGGCATGCAACAGTTCCTCAGCGGCAATGGGCAGGAAATCTTCATGCTCGTGATGATGCTGACGGCGATGGCTCTGATCGTTCACATGGTGCTCTGGATGCGTGAACACGGGCGCCACCTGCACAGCCACTTCCGGGATCAGACCCGGAAGGCGATCAACAACCGGACCTTCTGGTCCATCTCCATCCTGGTCGCGGTCGCTATCGCACGGGAAGGCTCCGAGACGGTTATTTTCCTGTACGGCATGAGCTACGCCCAGCAGAGCATGCAGGACTGGGTCGGTTTTACCGGCGCAGTGGCGTTGGCCCTGGCTCTGGCCGGGCTCACCTATTATCTGCTGCAGGCCGGCCGCTACTGGCTCTCCTGGAAACACTTCTTCCGGGTGACGGAAGTCATGCTGCTACTGCTCGCCAGCGCCCTGCTGCTCTCGGCGATCGACAAGCTGATCGGCCTCGGCTGGCTGCCCGCCGGTATCGACCCGCTCTGGGACACCTCGGCCATTCTCAGTGACAGCAGCCGCCTGGGCGGTGTGATCTCGGCGCTGACCGGCTACCGGGCCTACCCTGCGCTGACAGACGTGGTCGCCTGGGTCGGCTTCTGGATTGTGATTCTGGGCCTGTTCAGGTACCAGAGCCGACAGACCGTCAGCGCCAATGCCTGAGGGTGTCATGCCGACCATCATTGCCACCGACCGCACCGGAACCCAGGCACCCCGGCCGCAGGGCAAACTCGCAGCCTTCGGGCAGTGGATGCGGCTTAATCAGCGGATCATTCGCCGCGTCCAGTGGCTGGTGGTGGCGTTCTATGCCGTGCTGATCATTGTGCCGGCGGTGCGCCCCTTGCCACCCCACACCGCCCACATCTGGAACGACCTCACCCTGTTCGCCCAGTTCCTGTTCTGGGGCATATGGTGGCCGTTCGTGCTGATCAGCATGGTGCTCATGGGGCGGATCTGGTGCGGCGTGTTCTGCCCTGAGGGTTCCCTGAGCGAGTGGGCGAGCCGGAATGGCCGCGGTGGCGCGATACCCCGCTGGGTACGCTGGGGAGGCTGGCCGTTCGTGGCGTTTGTGGGCACGACCGTGTACGGCCAAATGATCAGTGTCTACCAATACCCCAAAGCCACTCTCCTCATTCTCGGCGGCTCCACCCTGGGCGCCATCATCATTGGCTATCTCTACGGGCGGAATGTCCGCGTCTGGTGCCGCTATCTCTGCCCGGTGAACGGCGTCTTCAGCCTGCTGTCGAAACTCGCGCCGGTACACTACCGGGCGGATCCGGAACTCTGGCAGACCAGTCGCGCCCGGGGCGAAAGGCCGGAGGCGGTCAACTGCCCCACCCTGTTGTCACTGAAGGATCTGCAAACCGCCAGCGACTGCCACGTGTGCGGCCGCTGCGAGGGGCACCGCGACGCCATCGAATTGACCGCCCGGGCACCAGGCTCCGAAGTCGTCCATGAAAGCGGCCGTCGCGCGACGTTCGGCGACTTCATCCTGATCACCTTCGGCCTTTGTGGCATCGCCGTCGGGGCGTTTCACTGGTCTGCCAGCCCCTGGTTCATCGAACTCAAACAGACCCTCGCCGTGTGGCTGATCAGCCATGACTGGATGTGGCCGCTGCAGGCCCACATGCCCTGGTGGATTTTCACCAACTACCCCGCGCAGAACGATGTGTTTAATCTTCTGGACGGCTCTCTCCTGCTGGCTTATATCGCAGCTACCGGCCTGGTGATGGGTACGGCATTGTCCGGGTTGCTGGTGGCCTCGCAGCGTGCACTCTCACACTTCAACAAGCGGATGCTCTACCACCTTTCCCACGCGCTGATTCCGCTTGCCGGCGTCGGGGTGTTCCTGGGGCTTTCCGCTGTGACCATCAGCATGCTCCGGGCGGAGCACGTTCCGCTGTTCTGGGTCGGACCAACCCGCGCCGCCCTGCTCGCCGCCGCCGGCACCTGGGCTCTGAAGCTGTTCTGGCAGATCACCGGGCTGTACACCCGCTCCTCCACTCGCAGACTGTTTGCGACAGGATTTGGTGCGGCAGCAATCGCCGTGATCGCGGCGGCCTGGTGGTTGCTGTTCTGGGGCTGGTAACGGGCCCGCGCCGAGCGAAAGGCCTACGAACAGGTTCCGGGATCGTCCAAAATTCGCAAATCAGAAATTGTGTAAACGCGCGCCGGATTTGGCACCGAGTGGCGCCGGACTTGGCACACGCAAACCACGGTAAATCACCGCTCAAATAGACCAGCCTGCCCCCTCGGGACCGGAGCCTTTTCCCAGCTTCCGTAAATGAGCTCAACGCAGCTTGAGGGCTTGTCTGAACCACCCACAGTGTACTGATAATCGACCTCTACAACGTGAAGGCCACTGAAGGCCGATCTGACATCAGGATGGTCGTTGATGCTTATGATCATCTCACCATCGATTGACTTGGCGAGAGACGCCATAGACTCATATTCCTCGAACCCAAAAGGAACTCCGTATCCTTCGGTTTGCCAGTATGGTGGGTCTAGGTAAAACAGAGTGCCGGGGCGGTCGTACTTCTGGATTATCTTTTTCCAGTCGAGGTGCTCGATCGTTGTGCCCGAAAGCCGATAGTGGGCCTCGGCCAGGTCATGCTCAAGTGTGTAGATGTTCCACCGAGGACGGCTGGTGGCGCTTGTTCCAAAGCACTGACCATCGACCTTGCCACCGAACGCCTGCTTTTGCAGGTATAGGAAGCGCGCAGCCCGCTGGACGTCCGTCATGGTCTCAGGCGGGGTCTGGCTCATCCACTCCCAGTGCTGCCGACTCGATAGCAGCCACTTGAACTGTTTGTACAGCTCCTCCAGGTGGTACTTGACCACGCGGTAAAGGTTAACCAAGTCGCCATTCACATCATTCAAGATCTCGACCTTGGAAGGATCCTTCATGAAAAACAGTGCAGCTGCGCCGCAGAATGGTTCTACGTAGCAGCTGTGGTCTGGGAACAGCGGGATAATGTGATCAGCGAGTTTTCGTTTGCCGCCGATCCAGGGTACGAGAGGTTTTGCCATGGGAGTACTTCACATCCTTTTCCATGGGACTCGCGGTCCTCTCGTTGATTTTCCCGCAGCGCGGGCATTTGATTTCTAGTTGTTCAAACAAACCCTTAGCGAGCAGCCTGTTGCAACTACCACAACGGATGTTATGCATGTGAACCTACCTTGTTTCTGGTAGGCTTTCTCGCGCCGTGACGTCGCGGTGAGAAAGCCTTGGCTGGTTCACAGCGCCTAGCTCGCTGTGTTCTGGTGGCCCTCTAGCGTGGCAGCGCTATTGGGTCGCTTTCTCTTTTCTTCAAAATTAATCGATGGCTTCCAGCAGTGGAGACAATAGGATGTCGCGGGGGGTGACCCTCCATACCTTGTCGAAACGGAGCAACGGATGCCCGGCCTGTTGGAAAGCCCAGGCAATCAGCTCAGAACAAAACCAGGAGTCTTGCTCCTGCCAGTTACGGCGAAAGCCCCATCCAAAGATGCCGGGCCAGTCGTAGGGCCGGCCAATCTGGCTGCGGGCGGCCTCAACAACCTCAGCAGGCGCAGCCACCTGGAAGCGAACAGACGCCTTAACCGGCTCGGGATCTCGCACGGAGACACCGAAACGGGCCGTGGCGCCCAGCAGCCGGCCATCGTCCAGAACCAGGTCCACATGGCTGAACGGCGACCAGGTGGCCCAGCGGATCACCCGGTTGCCGATGCCTTTGGTGGTGGAGAATTGCAGGGTGATCATGGTTTCAGGGCTTCTAGCTGGTCTATATAAGGCTGGGCGACCACCTCCATGTCATGTGCGGATGACTGGTCGGTGGCCGCGTCGACAGCGGCTTTCCCAGATAGGCGGATCTGGCGGATGTTACTGAGAACTTGTGTCCAGGCTGCGGCAGTAGCTTCGATGTTCTGGGCCGATTCCTCTGCAGAAATACCTGCAGCGTCTGCCCACACCTGAATATCTGCCGGCACCGAATTTGCCGGACTGCCGGCCGCACGCCACTCTTTTGTGGCCTCCAGCGCCTGGCGATATTCCTGCTCCACCAGTTGGCCATCACTTACGTAGCGTTGGCGGGCTTGTCCCGCAGCCCGGTCGATGGCTTGCTTGGCTGATTTTCGCCGATCGGCCAAAACGGGTATCGGCTTCGACTCCAAGTACGGCCTGCCATCTGAATCAACCTTTATCGTGCTTCCGTCCGCCTGCCCGTTGATCAATGTAGCGTGATCTTCATATGAAATCTCGACAACGTCGGCAGGCAGGTTGTCGTGAATGGCGTCATCGAAAAATCCACCGGCAGTCTTGCTAAAGTAAAGTGCCATATACGACTCCTAGTATCCGAAAGCGAAGTATTGAGCAGCCATCCCTGCCTGCTTGGAAGGGCCTGTAGGGTCGAGCCTGCGTCCCGCGCCTCGAATTTCCGTCAAAGTGCTATTACCGTTGGTTCCGTAAACAGTCGCGGTGTCCGTGTCCCAAAGTCCTCCAGTAGCTGAATCCGCATTTGCCTCAGTTAATACTGCGCCCAAGAACGCGTTTGGGAAGGCGATCGGAAAGAAAGCTGCTATGAAGCCCTGACTATCGGTAGCTGCTTTACCCCATTGAATGATCAGACCACCTGGAAGCCTCTGATAACCACTGTCCGCCAGATTCTGGTTCCCGCCTTTAAATGCTGCCAACAAAGCTGCGCCATCGATCAACCGTCCGGCGTCGAAGGCCTGAGCCTCGGCATCCGTCGCCACCAACACCGGCGCAGTCCAGTCGGTCACACCGTCCGCAATGAGCACTAAGCGCCGGGAAACGGTCAGGGACAGGCTGGCAGCACCCTCGATGGTGTCCGGGTTCGTGCCGTCCGGGGTCACCGTCACGGCGTTGGCGCTGCTGTCGGTGCGGGCGATTGTGTAGCCCAGGCCCTTATTGCCAGCAGAGGCCGGCAAATTCAGTGTCACATCGCCTGCACTAGCATCCACCAGCACCAGCCCGGCCTCGGCCACGGTCAGGGACTTCGGCGAGTCCGCACTGGTAACGGTCGTAACACCACGGGCAGAAAGCCGACTTACAGCTTCGACCACCTGTTGCAAGTCCGTGTGATCCGGTTGCTGGCCTGATTTCGAGACCAAGGCCACCAGGCTCTCCAGAATCATGTGGTACCAGTAAGCACCCGGAATTGTCGCGGGGATACCCTGCGCGGGGTTGCCATCGGTCGGATAACCTGCACTGGGCGTTTGTGGAGCCTGCGGCGCCGACTGCGTTGCATTGCGCTCATAAACTCTATCGACCATCAGTCCTCTCCATAAGCAAATAGAACACGGGTATGCGCCGGCTTCAGGCGCTCAATAACACACTCCAAGCGGTCGTTGCCCCACGTGGCAAGGGCCTCGCCGACGTTGCCGATGACGGAGTGATAGATCACGGTTTCCTCGGCGCTGCGCACGGTGAAAGCCCATCGCCAGGCGATGCCATAGATCGGCTTGTCAACCGGGTCGCCAACGGTATGCGCGGTGTAGTCTTCCACCGCAACGGCGTAACCGAGATCCGCCGCCAGTTCCTGAAAGTACTTGCGGCTGGCACCGCCGGTACTCGTGAACACTCGCAACAGGGCCGCTCGACGCTCTGCGATGGTCTGCTCACGGTCGACACAAGGATCAGGCAAGCCGGCCACTCGCTCCCAGTCGCTGAGCAGCTCATAGGCGGTACGCGGATCCGCCTCGTTGATCAGCACATCCGCCCGACCGTCCAATCGTTCGAACGCGCCAGCCCGAGCAGCCAGAAGTTGCTGCCAAAGGCTCTCGGGCGCTTGCGGCAGAGCTGCCCCGGGCGGAGCCAGCTGATTCATCAGGTCTTTATACTGGTCACGGCTTAAAGCCATGTCGGTGTCCCCAGAACGGCGATTTCGTTAATGGCATGCACCACATCCGTGTCAGGCATCACCAGTTCATGGCGGCTGTCTCCGGCGGCTACGTAGATGACACCGGATAGCTGCTCTCGATATAGAGTGCCACCAGGCTTGGCCACATCGGTCAGAAAGTCCTTGAGTGCGGCACTTACCCGATCGCGGGCTTGCTGGGTGTCAGGCGTTAGACGGATGCTCGGATCTAACGGTTTGGCCACTGGTTTAACAGCATAAAACCCTCTGGCGGCCACCGGACGCTCCCCATCGATGTAGGTCTCGACCGCCTGTATGACGGCATCGGTGGGAATAATGTTGGCCAGTTCGTCGCACACCAGGCGCAGGGACACCTCCCCTTCGTCCGGTTGATGCGGGTAAACCCAGGCCCGGGTCACATCCGGATGCGCCTCGAGGGCCCAGCCAATGTAATCCGCCTCGCTGCCCCCATGGGGCTGCCGGCGAATCCGCTCCAGCAGTCGCTCCCGGAGCCGCTCAATGTCCTCTTGATCGGCGCCGCCAGTGAGCCCCTCTGTATCTACTGTGGCCTCAGCATTCACGCCGCTTACCGGTTCCACAAAACGCAGCGTGGCGCCGGCATCCAGATTGCCGGAGGCACCAGGCTCTACAGCCGTGAGTTGCGCCACCGCATTGCCCTGAGCATCCAGAGTCACGGTGTCGTCCACCGTGTAGACCGCACCGCTGTCATGCTCAAGCTCTGTATCCTGCAACACCTGCGCGCCGGAGGTGCCGGTCAACAGCACCGGGCCAGTGGCAGACACCGCCTCTTCCCGCTCGATCCGCCAGATGCCTGCCCAGCGTTCCAGGTACTCCGCATCCGCAGTGTCGATCATCAGTTGCTTGGCCAGCCACGCCAGATAGCCATAAAGGCCATGAGCCACACCGGCATCCACATCGGCAATCACCCGCAGTAGCGACCGGCGCAACTCCGGACGTGCCGACGACACCCGACCCCGGATATCGGCCCGGACGCCTTCGGCCAGTTCGGTTAAGCTCGGCGAGTTCCAGGGCATCGATTACCTCCACACATAGTCAAATTGTTGCGCCAGGCGCGTGCCGTCACCACGGATCACAGCCACGTCGATCAGCAGCCGGTCACCACCCACCGTGCGCGCTTCCACTTCGATATCGGTGGCCACGCGGTCATCCAGCAACCATTGCAGCGCCTCCCGGGCGTAGCCCTCGGCACGCCGGCGAACTTCCTCCAGATCCTTCTCGCGGCTCAGCAGCCAGAGGCGCGAGCCAAACTGGTCACCCTGCCGATCGGCCAGGGCGTCGGCCCACCAGCCACGCCGGTCGGTGGTGCCGTCTGGCAAGGCGTCGTCCGCACGGGCGCGGCGATCGCTCAGGAGTGACAGCGCCACGGCCGTGCGCATGCCATCGTCAGCCAGTAGGTCGCCGTTGGTACCAAGAGACACGTCCAGCTCCCCATTGAGTCCCTTTAGGCGCACATCCATCAGATCATCCCCTGGTTGGGCGAATCAGTCGGCCCACCGTTGTCGTTTTCATTGTGGGTATGGCTGTTGTAGGTACCGCGCATGTCACTCATGGTGCCTACGCCGTCCTGCACCTGGCCGGCCGCCACCATGTTGCCGCCGGCGTTGATGTTCTGCTCAACCACCAGGTTGCCGGTGGCCGTGGTCAGCGGCGTGTCCAGGGTGACGGACGTGCTGGCGATCACCCGTACCTCCGGCGCCGTCACTTCCACCGCGTTACCGGCGTTCAGGCGCACCACGCGACCGCGCGCGAACACCAGCTCGTCGCCCTCATCGGTGTAAAGCGCCACCTCACCCTCGGCCAAGCCCTTGCGGCGGTACCGGCGGTCGCTGGCCACCAGCGCCACCAGGTGGCCACGGGCACCGCCCACGGCAGCGGCGATGGTCTCCGCGCCCTTCAGCGGTCGAGCCGTAAACCCGTACGGCTCCATGTGCTCCAGGTTGCGGGTTTCGCCCTTGAGCAGGCTCATCTGCAGGCGCTGCAGCCCTGCGCTGGATTCGGTACGGCCAACCACGCCCCGGCTGATCAGCAGGCGCAGGCGGCGCCACAGCGGCGACAGCAGTTTGTAAGCCTCGCGCGCATTCACCACACACTCTCCTCTTGCTCGGGCTCCGGCTGGGCCTGCAGGTCAAAGCTGCTGGGCGGGGCCACACGGATCTCGCTGCGTTCGCCGCGCTCATCGAGCAGCAGCTGCACCTCAGTGATCAGCCACTCCACGCCATCCAGCCCCAGCCAACGATCGCGCACTGGCACGATGTCCCCCGGCCGCCAGATGCCCTGGGCGTGCTGCCAGCCGGCCACCGTGTAAGTCACGCCCCGGGATTCACCCCAGCGCCGGCGCACTTCCCAATCCGCCCGTTGCTTACAGGAGCTGCGATCCACACCGGTGTCACAAACCACCAACGTGGGGCGGTACCGACCAATACCAGTGTCCTTGGCCCGGCCCTCCGGCTCGCTGGCTGTTTCACCCCAGATGGCGTCGTCGGCCACGCTTTGGCCTTGGACAATCACTTCGCTGAACCGGTCCCGATCGCTGAAGCGGCCGCTGGCCGTGCGGATGTTCTCGCCCAGGGCCAGCTCCGTGCTCAAGCGCCCGCGCGGCGGCCGGGTGATCACCAGGCGGCCATCGGCATCCGGTACCAGAATGAGTGCGCGGTAACTGGCAATCTGGGCCAGGGCCTCGGCGTAGGTCTGGCCAGGCTCCACCTCCAGGCTACGAATCGGCCCGCCCACGTTGATCTCGGCCACCACCTCAATGCCAAAAGGCCGGGCCAGCTTGCGGGCGATCTGCAGCACGGTCTGGGACGTCTCAATCGGTTGGGCGGTACCGGAGGCATCCACCAGGTCTGCCGTTTTAGAACGGCCGCTAACCACCAGGCTGTGCGTGCGGGCGTCGTAACTAGGCAGCACGTCGTCGATGTAACCGGTAATCACGCGCTCGCCGTCAATCTCTACCGTCACCGACTGGCCCGGGCGCAGCGGCCGGGGCTCAGGTGAGTCCGCCCATTTCTCGGTCAGGCTTACCTCGAAGGTGTCCGCCATCTGTTTCAGGCTCCGGCGGATGGTCACGTTCTTCCAGCCGCCGTGGAGCTTTCCATCTACGCGCAACATCAGCTCACTCACTCAGCACCTCCAGCTCCGAACCACCGGGCACCGCACCTGGATGACGGACGCGGTTGCGGGCCACGATCTCCTCGCTGCGGGTGGCGTCGCCATACAGGCGATGGGCGATCACCAGCGCCGGCATGGCGCGGCGGGTGTTGAATACAGTCAGCTCTGGCAGGGCGGTACCGCGCCGGCGCAGGTCATCCACCACGGCCGCGCGCAGAGACACCAGGCGTTGAGTGGTTGCCGGTGTGGGTGGCTCCGTGGTGGAGAGCGGGTCGGTCAAGCCACGGTGGATGGTCTCCAGGCTTTGCTGGGCACTGTCGCGGGTGTTGTAGGTCCAGCTGGCAGAGGCACGGGCAGCCGCCACGGCTGAGCCACGGCGAACCAGGTTAACGGCAGCGGTCTGCGCCTGGGCCTGCAGGCGGGTGTCCAGTGGAGCGGTTAGCGATGCGGACCGGGTCTCACCGGCACCGAACAGCGCCTCATAGGAACGCAGTGCCCGCAATGGCTCGGCCAGCCGATCGGCAATGCCCACCAGGCTGTCTATGATGGCCACGCCCAATTCACCTGGCGTGCGGATTACGCGGGCAATGGTGCCGCCGATATCGCCGGCGATGCCTTCCGCGTCTTGAAGGGCATTCAGAATGGCGGTTTCCACCTCTTCCACCCGATCAGCGGCCAGGTCGACGATCTCGAACTGCTCCTCAAACTCCGCCTGCAGGGCATCGAAGGCGCTCTCGGCGCGGTCTTCCACCACCTTCTGGGTGTCTGCCACCGCACGCGGGTACCGGGGCTTGTCATCCGCCCGAACGACGGTAAGGGTTACCCGGGCCATGCCGCCTTCGCGGGTGGTTTCGGTGATGCGCGGCTCACCAATCACCACCACCTGGTGTGTGCCGTAATAGCTGTGGCGCATCTCAAAGGCACCCGGCAGCTCCAGGGCATCCGCCAGGCGGTTGCGCTGTGCGTCGTAATCGTCACCCACCAGGTAGCCGGTGATCTGCCACTCCCGCGCCTTGCGGCCCAGGTCTTCGGCGTAGGGCTCATCGCGCAGGGGGTACTCGTGCACTTCCACACGGCGACCAGGTGAGATGGAGCCGCGCTCCAGGTAAAGCACCACGCCCCGGAACTCGGCGGTGCCGTCTCCGATTCGATCTCTCCAGGTCATTGGGCTATGCTCCTCGGATAGATGGAGGGAGTGTAATGATGAGCAATTGGATTCGAGTCCCGCTGGGAATGCTGGCCGGCCTGTTGATTTACATCGTGGTTTCTCAAGCCGGGGATGACCGCACCTTGGAGATGAAAATCAGCGCCGAACAGGCGACCCAAGAAGACATTCAAAAAGCTAAGGGCTACCTGGCCGGCTTTCTGGAGACCTGCCCAACCCTCTTTAACAAATTCGAAGACCGCATTGTTGAAGGCCCCACTATTGAGTTGAAAAGCCCCATGCCGTATCGAGAAGACACCTACGGCTGGCCCCTGGAAGTGGAAGTCAGTCTCGTGGTTGCCCCTGATGGCGGCGTGGCCAGCGGTCACCACGTTTATTATTACCTGTGGGACGATGTATGGCTTACACAGAAGCATCAGGGGGCTGAGTTTTGCGGCCGCCAAGGAAAAGCCGGCAGAGACACCGTCGTCTACACCAAAGGCGAGCCCAAAAGTAACGCCCCTATCGGCGTCACTATCGACCCGGCCGAGAAAGCCGAATCCGAAGCGATCGCCAGCAAGCTGGGACTCAGCCATGGAGAAAGGTACAGCTATCGCGAGTGGCGGCTGGACACCCTGGAAAGGTTCCGGTACCACCTGCCGGCCATTGGTGACTGCGGCACCTGGACCGAACCTAAGGACTGTGATCGGCAAGCCAGATATGAGGGCGTGGAACTCATCTACTGCTCTCACGGGAAAGACCGATACGGCGCTTGTGTCCGGCCCGGGGATGGCCCCTTTCTGGAGACCTACTACCTGACCGAGCACGATGTGACCCTCCTGGCAGAGGAACACCTGACCGATGAGGGGAGCTACTTCAAGCTGCTGCAACTTGCTGAGGACGCCAACCAGATATTTACAAAAACTGAGTTCACGGCCAGATCCCCCATGCCCCAGAGTCAACGTCCAGGTCCGGGCCACCCGGACCTTTCTCTGGGGTCGCCCCACGCACTCGACCATCCTGATCGATCTGAATCCTCACAGTGCTCTCGCCACGGCCTTCGTTGTAGCGGATAGCCCGCTGCGCTTCATCGTTGCCGAACGCAGCCAATACGCGGGCCACGCTCTCGCCGATAGCCTCGCCAATGTTGCGGCCGGTCTCAGTGCCCAGCATCCCCTGATCGGTCAGCAACTTATTGCTGACGAGTGAGCCCACTCCATATCCAGCAGCGCCAGCAGCTCCCACTGCCAACCCTGCCGTACCCATCACGCCGAGCCCTGCGGTTGGCAACATTCTCAAAGACGGCGCACGGCGCGCCATGCGCCAGTTGCTGACACGGTTTGCACGGCGCCTGTTACCCCTGGAACCACCAGCCCCGCCACGAGCATCAGCGCCAGCACCAAACCCACCACCCGGCATGTTGACGACATAGACGGGTTGAACTCCGGACGCTTCCTCAAGAGCCTTGCCAACTGCAACACCGGTACCTAAGCCTCCGAAACGTTGCAGCAGCTTGCCGCCACCTTTGGCCAAAGCCAGACCGCCGGCCGCTGCCGCCAGCCCGCCGCCGATCATTTCCTTGCCGCTGAGATTCTGTTCATCCAGAAGATATTTGACTGCGTTTTCTACGGCCTCATTGATTGGCTTTGCGAACTCATCTGCTGCACCAGAGAGAGCATTCTTGAGGCGGGCGACCTGATCAACCGAATTCGACAACGCCTCTTCGAGATCCCTGCTGATCGTGCCAGCGCTGTTCAAAATGTCTCTGGTCTTGGTTCTGGCGCCGGCAATCGCATCCCCGGACAAAAGCGTTCTAAGACCCTTGATTGTGTCGAGGTCAGCATTGCCAAAAGCTGCTTCAATAGCGCCGGCCCTCTGCTGATCGGTCTCCAGCTCCTGATACCTGGATGCAATATCGTCCAGCACGTCGAAAGCTGCACGGCGGTCACCCTCGGCGTTATAGAAGCTAACCCCCGTCGCGTTTTGAGCACGCTCCATGTATTTGGAATTGGTGAATAACCGCAGAGTCGAATCAACTAAGGTAGCCAGACGTTCCGGGTTTCTCTCGATCATCGAGAGCTGCTCGATGAAGCCCAGGGTGTCCGCAAATTCGAGGCCCGCAGATTTGGCATTAACACCGACTCGGGCAAAAATGCTCGACAAATCCTCCAGCTCGGCATTACCCAGTCGTCCGGCTTTGGTCATTTGATCAATCAAGGCCAGCGCTGTTTTCGGGTTAGAAAGGTCAAACTTGAATGCCTCTCCAGCAACTCCAACAGCCGAGGCAAGCACTTCAGCGTTAGAACCGGTCACCGCCATGGCCGGGTTAATGGCCATAATCGTGGCCAGCGCCTGCTCCCAGCTCTGACCAGCCTGAATAAGGCTGTTAAAGCCGTTCAGCAAGGATCCGAGAGACTGGCCAGTCTCCTCACTCATCCGGTGCAGCTCGGCTCTGAGCAACTGAGACTGCTCTACGGTGGCGCCCGCAGTCTGTCGGATCTGGATAAGCTGCTTATCCAACTTGGCGGACTCAACAGCCAGCCGGACACCCGCGTAACCGGCAGCGGCACCGCCGAGCATGGCGGTGTAGCGCCCGCCGAGGGACTCCAGGGTGCGCCCCAAACCACTGGTCACCCGCTGCAGGCGGCTCATGTGCCGGCTGCCGTTGGTGGCCAGCTGGCGCATGGAGCCTTCGTAACGCCTGGCGTTTCGTTCCAGGTTGCCCCGCAGGTTCATCACCACGCTGGCGCGCAATTCGCTCATGCTGAGTCCTTCCGGGTTTGTTGGATGTATCGCATTAACTGGCGCGGTGTCATGCCGCGCTGCTCGGCCTCACTCCAGCCGGTGTGGGTGGCAACCCTCCAGATCGCTTTAGTCAGCGTCCGGACGGCCGCCTTCGCCTCGCCCCCGTTTCACCACCTCCTGCTGCACCTGGTTGATACTGCCGGCGTTGAGGTTGCCGGTCGTGGCCAGCAGCAGGTCGAGGTCTTCGGGGTCCAGCTTGCGCAGCAGCTTCATGTCCAGCGGGCCGCTGATGTCGCCCACGCTGACGATCTGCCGGCGCAGCACTTCCATGCTGCTGCGCGATGGGCTGCTCACCAGCATGGGCTCCACGCCACCGTCGCCGGTGGGCACCATCATCAGGCGCTCGGAGGCTTCCTGGGCGTCCAGAATGTCGCCGGCCGTGGGCTCACGCAGGGTCACTTCCTTGTGCACCTCCTCACCCAGGGCCAGGCCATGGATCAATGCAACGGTGATTCGTGCGCCCGCCATCAGATCCGCTCCACGCCGTAACCGCTCCAGTTCAGCCGCACGCCGCCGTTGCCGCTGCTCAGCTCGACCGTGTCGGTTACGAACGCGCGGCGCAGCATGTAGCCATCCCCGGTGTCGGTCTCAAACAGCACGGTGGCACCGGTAATGCGGCCCAGGGCCAGCAGGTCGGTGTTTTCGGTGTGGCGCACCGTGGTGGTGAGCGTTGGGGCTTCCGGGTTTCCCGGTGGCCCTGCACACCACGGGGCCCCATCACGGCCTCGCGGCTCACGCCGCCCACGTTCAGGGTGGCGTCCACGTCGGTGAGCAGCTCCTCGCCATCCACCTTGACGGTGGCTTTGCCGGTAATCTGGCTCATGTCTCTTTACTCCTGTCTCTCAATGCCAGGGGCGTCAGGCCTTACTGGCGGAACTGGGTCTGCATGGCGTGGATGCGGTACTGGCCAACCAGCTTGGGCGAGTCAATCACGTTCATGCGCTTGGGGTCGGCCGGGTCGATGTTGGCGGTCAGGCTCTCGGCGTAGCCGGCGTAGTCCTGGGCCCAGCCGCTGGTCATGAAGTCGCGGTACAGGTCCAGCAGCTCCGCCTTGATCACCCGGGCGTCACGATCGGCTGGCCAGCGCCGTAGTTGCCGGCGTCGGCATCGCCGGCCAGCTTGTGGCGCGGGTACTTCGAGAGGATGCGGCTGATCTGCTCGTAGCGGATCCGCTCCAGGGTTTCCGGCACCTGGATGTCCAGGTAGGCATCGCTGGCCACGCCGGCGCTGTTGGTCTGGAAGGTGGTGATCTCCCGGTTGATCTGCACGGTGCCGTCGTTGGCCACGGTGAAGGTGGCAATGCCGTCGTACAGCAGCAGGTTGCGCTCGGCCTTGGTCCAGGCCAGAGAGGTACGCGGGCCGATCAGCCCTGGCAACGCCAGGTACTGGAGCGGCCGGGCCGGGTCGTTGCTCAGTGAGCCCGCCGACACCATGGCGTAGGTCACCGCCCACAACCAGGTTGGGCTGGCTGCCAGGTTGGTGCCCATCACGGTCAGGTGCGGGTTGTTGTGGCCGCTGCCAAAGGTGCCCGTCTCAGAGTGAGTGCCCCGGAACGCGGTGAACGCCCGGGCACCCTGCTGCACCATTGGGCCCCAGCGGCGGTCCAGCTCGTTCTTGAGCTCTCCCAGGTTGGCGGTGTCGTTGTAGGGGCAGGCGATGTAGTGGTACCACTGGTCACCCATGGCGGCGATCGCAGCGGCCAGATCCGGATTGGCGGCCCCGTTGGCCATCGCCCCAAAGGTCAGGGTGACGCCATTCGGGCTTACCTCGTCCTGGCGGTTGAGATCCAGATCGATGTCGTTGCCGGTCTCGCCAGCCCAGCGACAGGTGAGGTTCACTTTGGTGGTATCCACGCCGTCCACGGCCGCGGTCACCGGCAAACGATCGTCAGCGGTGATGGCCGCAACCATACTCTGGGCGATATCGGCGGCCGCATCGGCGGCGTCAACCGCAACACGCACCCGGTAACCGGCGATGTACAGCGCCAGGGTACCCGGCACGGTGGCCGTGCCAGCCACGGTGATGCTCCCGGTAGCCTTCACGCCGGTACCGTCGTCATCCAGAGGGATGGCCCAGGTTTCCATGTAGGGGTCGATCTCCAGTGCCGCGCGGATCATCTCGGCGATCATGGAGCCGCGGCCGTAGAAGCGGTCGGCCTGTTCGGCGCTGGTGACCCGCTCAACCGAGAGGGCGGGCTTTTCAGCAGCCGCGCTGCGCTGGCCAGCACCAGCAGGCGGTCTGCCATACGCCACTGTTGGCCAGGCGGTCATCGAACTCGATGAACACGCCGGAATGCGCAGCGCGCTGGGATGTCATTGAATACACCGGCGGTAATCATGGCTTACTCCTGGGTGTCAGTGGATTTGGCGGCGGTTTTGGCACTCGCCTTTTTCGGGCGGTGGCCGTTACCAGGTCGCCATCGCGCAGGCGACGGCGGATGTACTGGCTGGGTTCTACCCAGGCGCCCTCGTCCGGGATCGGCGTGCCGTTCTCCCGGCGCACCTGCAGCACACCGGCGGCGGGTTTGGCCGGGTCACGCTGGCGAGGCTTCACGTAAATGCGTTCTTTGGCCACGGATCACTCCTCCTACTCTGGCTGGTTCAGATCTGCCCGGCTTTGCAGCTCGGGATCGTCCGCATCACCCACCTGATGGGTGCCGGTGTAAAGCTCAAAATCGTTCAAAGTGTTCACATCAAAGGCGGGCGGGAAGGTCAACCGCAGCCGGTAGGCCAGGCCGTAGATCACCACGCCTTCCTTGTCGAACCGGTCGGAGTACAGGTTGTCGATGCTCTCCAGGCTCAGGCTGCCGATATTGTCCACCTTCAGCCCATGCACGGCAGGCGCCACGCGCTCCACCAATTCGTAAGCGCCCACCTGGCGGCTGTTGCCCCGGCGGCGTTCACGCTCGCCACTGGCGTGGGAGGTCACCACGTAAACCACGTATCGGGCATTGGTGGTGGCTGGGTGTTGTCGCCCACCGCGCTGCTGCCACCCCAGGCCACGTAAACACCTGGTGTTCTTCGCAGCGCTGCGCGCAGGGTGGCCTCGCTCCAGCGCCCCGGCAGATCCTCCACCGTGCGCACGTGCGCACCCAGCACCGCCTGGCAGCGCTCGATGATGGCGTCCTCAATGGTGGCCAGCATCAGAAGCCACCGCCGTTAAAGGTGCGCCGGCCGGTGTCGAACTGCGCGTCACCAACCGAGGATTCCGTCGGTACCCGGGTGCCCAGCTTTACCTGGCCGCTGGCCACGGAGCGCAGGAACTTGACCGCGTCGTCGTAGCGCTTGGTCACCTGATCAGTTGCCCGGTTGTCGTAGAGCCGGTACCGGGCGATGTCCGTGCAGTAGGCGGTGACGATGCGCGGCACCGGGTCCATCGGCACCGGATAGCCACCGGCAGACACAAAGCCGTCGATCTCGCCACTGGCGTCCTCAATGGCCTTGTCGACCACCGACTGGTCGATGACTGCCCCAGTGCTGTCAGGCACCAGATCCAGCAGCTCGTTCTCGCCGAACCGCTCGATCAGGTCATCCAGGGTGCAGTAGGCATGATGGCTTACTCCTCGGACTCGGCCGGGTAGGTCACGTCCTCGACAATCAGTGCCGGGTCTTCCTTGATCGCTTTCACCTGCTCGTCGGTGAGGGACTCCAGGTCCACACCGATGGGCTCGCGGCCAAAGCGAATGCCGGCACGCCGGCGACTGCCCACACGGCGGCGGGTACGCACCCACAGCGCGGCCTTCTCGCCCTCGGGCGGGTTGTCGTTGTCGCCCTCCGGGTCTGGGGTCTGCTCGCCCTGGTCATTCTGGTTGCCGGTTTCCTGGGTGTTGTCACCTGGGCGTCCTCGGGCTTGGCGTCGCCAGCCGGCTCTGCAACGTGCTGCCCAGCCTCGCCCGTGGCGCTCGCACTCTCTGGCGCTTGCGGTGCCTGGGCGTTATCGGTGGTGCCTTCCTTGGCGGCCTGGTCCTTGGCCGGCTCCGTTGCTTCGGTTTCCTTGGCGCCCTGGCCAGGTTGGGTATTCGGTTCCGCTGCCTTGGTGCTGG